>JBNGCP010000007.1:82778-92038 GCA_049974845.1 Anaerolineae bacterium
AAGTCGCTCGATGCTAGTCTCTCCTGTCTGCCGCGGCTGGAAGCCGCAGACGGGCGATCTGGTTGCCCCAGTAAGGAGGCTTGACCTATGGTGAAGAAACTCGTTGGCATATTGACCGCAGGAGGCGATTGCCCGGGGCTGAACTCCGCCATTCGGGGTGTCGGCAAGGCCGCGCATTCCCTGGACTTCGGGGTGATCGGTTATCTGGATGGCTTCAGAGGGTTGGTCGAGAACCGTTTCATCCGGCTGGACTCCTCGCGGCTCTCCGGTATCCTGACGCTCGGCGGTACGATTCTGGGCACGAGCCGCGACAAGCCTCACAAGATGCCCGCCGGGGAGCTCGGCACGGTGGACATGCGCCCCTTCGCTGTGGCCAACTACGAGAAGCAACATCTCGATTGTCTGGTGTGCCTGGGCGGCGGCGGCACCCAGAAGAATGCTCGCCGTCTGATGAAGGAGGGACTCAACGTGGTCACGCTGCCCAAGACCATCGACAATGACGTGTGGGGCACCGACGTGACCTTTGGCTTCGATACGGCGATGTCAATCGCGACCGAAGCTATTGATCGCTTGCACAGCACGGCAGAGAGCCATCACCGCGTCATCGTTGTGGAGATTATGGGGCATAATGCCGGTTGGCTGGCGCTTGGCGCCGGCGTGGCAGGCGGTGCGGACGTGATCCTCATCCCGGAGATCCCCTACGATATCGAAAAGGTCGCCGAGGCGGTGCTCCATCGGAGCTATATGGGGAAGCGCTTCAGTATCATCGCGTTGTCCGAGGGGGCCCTGTCCATCGATGAGGCTCAGGCACTCAAGGGTAAGAAGAAATCGAAAACCTCAGGAAACGCGGAGGACGCCGCTCTCAACGAGCCGGTGAGCACGCGATTGGCGCGACACTTGGAGGAGCTGACGGGGTTAGAGTCCCGCGTGACCTCGTTGGGTCACCTCCAGCGGGGTGGGGTTCCAACGCCGCACGATCGCCTTCTGGCGACGCGGCTGGGCACGACCTGCGCCAAGCTGATCGAGAAGGGGGAGTATGGCGTGATGGTGGCCGTGGACGGAGAGGATTGCGTGCCCGTTCCCCTCAAGAAAGTCGCGGGGAAGAAGAAGGTTGTGCCTCTAGATCACCCCTGGGTCGAGGCGGCCAGGCTGGTCGGCACCAGCTTCGGTGACTGAGATTATTCATAGACGTGAAGGCGATGTTATGCGACGAATCATAGACCTACGAAGTGATACCGTGACGCGACCGACACCGGAGATGCGTGAGGCGATGGCGCGAGCGCCGGTCGGCGATGACGTCTACGGGGAGGATCCCTCAGTCAATCAACTCCAGGCGCTGGCTGCGGAGAAGCTGGGCCAGGAGGCGGCCCTGTTTGTGCCCAGTGGGACGATGGGCAACCTTGCGTCGTTGCTGGCGCACTGCGGTCGCGGTGACGAGGTCATCATCGGCCATCGCAGCCATACGTTTCTCTACGAGCAAGGTGGGATGGCCGCTCTTGGCGGCATCATGCCCCACACGGTGCCTAATCAGCCCGACGGCACGATTGCGCTTGAGGATATTGAGAGCGCGATCCGGAGCGACGACGCGCACTTCCCGCGTACCCGGCTCGTCTGTCTGGAGAACACCCACAATGCCTGCGATGGGTCTCCCCTGTCGGCTGCGTATGTAGCGCAGGTCGTCTCGCTGGCGCACGAACGAGGCCTCCGCGTGCACGTCGACGGCGCTCGCATCTTCAATGCGGCGGTTGCGCTCGGCGTCGACCCCGCGGAACTGGTGCGAGACGTTGATTCCGTGACCTTTTGCCTCTCTAAGGGCCTGTCCGCGCCCGTTGGGTCGGTGATCTGTGGCAGTGAGGCCCTCATCCAGGAAGTGCTTCGTGCGCGCAAGGTGCTCGGTGGCGGGATGCGCCAGGCCGGCATCATCGCAGCGGCGGGGATTGTGGCCCTCGAGACGATGGTCGATCGCCTGGCGGACGATCACGCCCGCGCTCGCCGGCTGGCTGAGGGTTTCTCTCAGCTGCCCTGGGTCCATGTCCGGCCGGTGCACACCAACATGTTCTACTTCTCTCTGGACGCTGCCTGTCCCATCGACGGAGCCGGGTTGGCCGCGGAGCTGAAGAAGCGGGGGATCCTTTTGCCGAATCGCGGTGCGCGCAGTTTCCGCCTGGTAACGCACTGTTGGATCGACGATGCTGATGTAGAACAGACGCTGTCTGCCATGCGGGAGGTACTTACAAACTTAGGGAGTGCCTGAGCGGGCAGCGCGTCCTGCCCGTCGAGCTGCACCGGCCAGCCGGCTCACGTCGCCGCCTCGGGCGTTTTGGGTGGCGCGGCGAGCTCCGGCGCCAGGTCATCCTCTCTCGCGTCTGGCGGTAACGTGGCCTCGGAGGGGGACATCCCCTTGGTATCGGGCGCGTTCGTGGTGAACTGCGGCGCAACCCATGCCGCGATGGCCGTAGTGAGGGGGACGGCGAGCATCACGCCGATGCTGCCCACGAAAGTGCGGACGAGTTCCTCGGCGATGAGCTCGCGGTTGATGGTGAGATACCACGGCTCAGGGTAAAGGTAGAAGAGGATGAGCAGCGGGAGCGCCGTGCTCGCGTAGGCCAGGACCAGCGTATTGACCATCGAGGCGAGGTGCGTCACGCCGATGCGCATAGCGCTGCGATAGAGGGCGCGTGGACGCAGTTGTGTATTGGCATCGCTCAGCTCAAAGACGGCGACAGCCTGCGCGAGGATCACGTCATCCAACACGCCTGCGGCGCCGAGGACGATCCCGGCGAGCAGCAGTCCTCGCATCTGGACGCCGACACCTACGGCTTGTAGGAAGAGCGTCTCCTCGGATCCGAACCCTGTCAGGAACGCCACCCTCGTGACGAGGATGGAGAGCACGGCGGTGACGCCAAGGCTGGTGAGGACTCCAAGCAGCGCGGTATGGGCGATCACATCCCATCCCTGGATGAGATAGAGGGTCACCGTGATGATGAAGCCTGTGCTTGCCAGCGCGACAAGGACGGGGTCCCGATGTGCCAGGATCTGGGGCATCAGGAATCCTCCGATGATTAGACCGCTGAGGATGAGGCCGATGATTGCGCGCACGCCCTGCCAGCGTCCGATGGCGACGGTTACGAGTGTGAAGAGGGCCGCGACCAGCGCCAGCGGCAATAGCCGCACGTGGTCGGCCACCTGGTAGACGGTGCTGGTCTCCCCCGTTCCGTCCGCTGCAGGAAGCTCGGAGATCATCACCAGGGCGCGAGCACCTTCGCGAAAGCGGACGGCGCTGAGGGTGGGGCCCATGCCGTTGTAGTCCACCTCTATCACTTCCCCTTCATGCGGACCGCGGGTGAGTATGCGGAGCTGCAAATGCTGCGCAACCATAATCAACCCATCTTCGCTTCTTGACTGAGATTCGTCCGAGACGGCCTCGACCCGAGCCTGCACCGTCTCGCCGAGGCTGCTCGGCTCCTGACCATATTGGATGTCAGGTCGCGTGATGTGCAGTGCGAGGACGAGGGACGCCAGGGCCGTGAGAAGGATGACCGCAACGGCTTCGAGTATGTAGCGCGTTCTGTGTCGCGAGCTTGTCTGGTCCATGTCGACCTCCGTGGCGTGATTATACCTCAGGGGCTGCGTTTCGTCCTTCGGGCTCGACGTGCAGTTACTAGCCCACCAAAACTGCGAAGGTGTGTTTCGCGTTGGGCAAAGTCCAGCCTGGCCTGTACTGGGCCTGATTGACAAGCCGCCCCCAACGCGGAACACGCCCTACCTCAGATGGAGGTTGAGGTTTTGTGGGCTGGAGTGTACATTAGTAGATAGGTATGACGTGGGTGACGAAAGGAGGCCAGAGGATGGACGAGCTGGTGAAGTCGGTGCAGAGCAAGGTGGGGCTGGATGAGGAAAGCGCGCAGCGGGCGGTGAAGACGGTGGTTGACTATCTCAAGGAAAAGCTGGCAACGCCGGTTGCGACGCAGATTGATACGCTGCTCTCGAATGAGGAGCTGCTCGGCGACGTCAGTGACGCGCTCCAGACCGGTGCGGAGAACGTGGGTGGTTTCCTCTCACGTAGTCAAGAGAAAGGCGAGTAGCCGGCGGGAAGCGATGGCAGAGCGCGATTGCGGGGATGCAGAGCGGGCTTTGGCAGAGGCAACCGAGTTGCCGGAGTCCATGGCTCAGATCGTCCTGGAGACGGCTATCGAGTACATTGCGAGTCGCCGACCGAATCTTGCCCCGAAGATGCGGCGCCTGCTTGCATCGCCCGACGGAGCGAAGCGGGTCGCGGAGCTCATCGGGCGGTTGGGACGTTCTCTCGATCCGCGCCTGCGTTGAGGTTGATTGGCTAACGTAGGGTGGGCGCCAGAGGCGCCCACCCTTTGATGTACCCCCGAACGGGGATCAGAGCCACGCCCAGCCAACCCAGAGGACTAGCGCCAGGAAACCAATGCTGAGGCGCGCCACGGTGGCCCATCCCCAGCCCAGGAGCATGTTCTTCGTCGCACGCCAGGCCTCGGTAGAGCTCCCTTTGTAGTGGCACTCCATTAAGAACACCGTCGCCACCGTGAGGAGAATGCCCACCACCGGCGTGAAGATGAGGCTGCTGACTATGCCGACAACCCAGGCGATGACCAGCGAGGTCCAGGCTGCGCCTCCCTTGCGACCACCGGCAATGCTGAACACTTCATCTGTGACCCAAGAAGCGATTGTCAAGACGCTGATCACGCCGAAGATGATCGCGCCGCGTGTGTTGAAGCCGGAGACAATGCCGTAGATTAAGGTCAGGGACCACATCACTGTCGGGGCCGGGAATATGGGTATGATCGTCGCGACCCAGCTCACGACGAGCCCGATCAGGATGACGACACGGAGTGCGACATCGATCCAGGGGAGCATATCTCTCCTTCAGGTGCCGAGCATAGACGCGCTATGCGCGGGTGCATTTGATCTCTGGGGCAAGAGCAGGCAGTTTTGGCCCAACGCATCTGACGTCCGCCGCCCCAAAGCGGGCCAAAACTGCGAAGGCGTGTTTCGCGTTGGGCAAAGTCAAGCCCACCCTGGCTTGTACCAGTCCTGATCGACAAGCCGCCCCCAACGCGAAACACGCCCCTATGCGCAGTGGGCCGGCAGAACGCGCTTATCCCCCGGCCATCAGATGGATGATCCGCACATCGGCTTCGTCGGGAATAGCGGTGTCGTCGTAGGCATCGTGGGGCACGACAGCACCATTCACGCTCACCACAATGTGCGGATACGTGTAATTCAGCTCGGCCAGGAGCCGGCGCACGGTGAGATCCTCGTGCCACGCTATCTCGTCGCGTTGGTTGACGACAATCATCATCTCACATCAGCCCGCATCATCCGCATGATCTCGCTTTGTGTCGCGGATCACCCTAGGCCGCCTCAGGTCACAGATGCTTCTTGACGACCGCCATAACGTCGGGGTAATCGATACCCAGCGCCCACAACGTCTCCGGCTTGGGCACGCCGTTGCGCGTCCATCCACGGCGCTCGTAGACCGCATCGATGAGCTGTTCGTACTGCGCCATCCGGTAGTCGCGGTGGGCGGCGAGCTTCTCCGTTAGGCTCATCTCCTCCGGGTTCAGGTCCAGCCACTCGCGGAGCTGTTGATCGTAGCGTTCCTCTCGCGATCGATACTCCTCTGCGGTCACGGGGCCGGCGGAGCGATAGGGAATGGCGTCGTGCTCGCGAAGGCCCTTTCCCAACCTGATGTTGAAGACCCGCTGGAAGTTGTAGACCCGCTCGGACATCGTGATCAGATCGCGTGGCGTGACCTCCCTGCCGGTCACCCCCGCGAAGACCTCGACGTAGTTGTCGACGTGATGCGGGATCTTGGCCGGGTCGATGGACTCGGCGTTCTTGGGGTCGACCACGTCATTCCAGAGAAGCTTGCAGAAGCCGCACAGGCTGAACCAGGTGCGCCACATTGGGAAGTAGTGGAGCGCCTCCGCCTTATCCTCAAAGGTGGGGAGCTGGTTGTTGACCTGGTCCATAAAGATCAGCCACGCTTCGTCGTGCTGCGGCCCCTTGTTCGTGAGCCCGTAACCTCCCTGCTGCGCCAATGACTCCTTGGTCATGTACTCGGAGTACTCGAGCCCCTTGGCCTCCATGCCGATGTCCGCCAAGAACTCAGGGTCGGCACCGAACTCCTCGACGAAATGCTTCTTCATACGGCGGATACCTTTGCCAAAGATGAGGCCGAAGCCCTCGCCGCGGGCCATCTGGTGGAGGACCTCCAGGGCTGCGTCGCTGTTGCCGAAGGTCAGCTCCAGGCCGCCGGTCTTCTCCTTGTCGAGGATGCCGGCTTCGTAGCACTCCATGGCGAAGGCCATCGCGGTGCCGAATGAGATGGTGTCGATGCCGTACGTGTCGCAGTAGAAGTTGATCTCAAGGACGGCGTCGGGCTCGAAGATGCCGCAGTTGCTGCCCACACCCGCCACCGTCTCGTATTCCGGTCCGTCGACGATGACGCAGTTCCCGGCATAGGGCCCGGTGCGCACTTTGTAGTTATCGACGGCATGCGCGCACGCAAGGGTGCACCCATACCAGCAGCCATCGGGCAGGCCCTGCGTATAGCGCGCCTCCCAGACGTCGCCGCTGATCTTCGGCGTGTTGGGATGCGATCCGAACTTGAAGTTATGGACCGGTAGCAGGTCATAGTCGTCCATGATCTTGACGAGGTAGGATGTGCCACGATTGCGCATGCGGTTCTGAACGGGATCCCATTTCGCGACCTCGCGATTCATCTCGGCGCCGGTCTCCGCGATGCGCTCCAGGTCTGCAGGGCGGTTCTCGTCGCCGCCAAAGGGCTCGGTTCGCACGATGATGGCCTTGACGTGCTTGTGGCGTAGCACCGTGCCGATACCGCCCCGGCCCGCTTGCTTGTAGCGAAGGTCCTTGCGCTTGCGATCGAAGAGGCTGAAGTTCAGGCATCCCATATACGTGTGCTCAGAACCGCGCCCGGCGCTCACAAACGACAGGAACTGCCGCTCTTTGTCGGTGCTGGCGAAGGTTTCGTTGATCCAGTGGCCCAGGACGTGGGTGTCCGTTGGCGTATCCTCTGGCGCAGCGATCACCTGGACCTTTCCGGTGGGGCCATCGATGAGGATGAGAACCTCTTGTTCGGCGTTGCCCTGTACCTCCAGGGCGTCCCAACCGGCGAACTTGAGGTAGGGGCCGAAGTGACCACCGGCGTTGCTATCGATGACGATATCCGTGAGCGGGGAGATGGAGGCGGCGATGGATTTTCCCGAGCCCGGGTATTGTGTGATGCCGCCGCAAGGTCCCGATGAGATCACGATCTCGTTCTCGGGATCGTTCCAGCGGGTCTCATCGTTGACGCCCTGCCACAACAACCAGAGATCGAATCCACGCCCGCCCACGAACTTCGCTTTCACCTCCTCGCTGACAGGCTTGGCAGCGATCTCGCCGTCGCCGACGTTCACGTAGAGTGTCTGCCCTGTGTATCCGCGGTCCAAGGGAGCAGGCTCGTACTCGTACTCCGAGAGTACTGTCAGATGGTGTTGAATCACGAATCCTCCTGATGTCGCTTCTATCGATCGTATGCAGATCGCGATCCTGTGTCGATCGTGCAGGCTTTCCCGCCTCGCCGATTGGCCAGATGGGAAGCGTTGTCCTTTGCCTCAAGTGTATTATAGTTGCCGAGGAGTGATTGCCAATGATAGAAGATCATCCCAGAACGCGAAGGGTCTCCTCATATCGTGCCCTCGGTGCCGTGGGGCTGCTGCTGCTCGCCTTCCTGGTGCGCGCCGTCTCCCTCGAGGCCCAGGGCCTGTGGCGTGATGAGGTCGATCAGTGGCGTTTCGCTTTTCAGTCCTTGAGCGAGCTCTTACAGAACTTCACCCGACCGGGTTGGAATGGCCCGCTTTACTCCCCGCTCTTGCGCGGTTGGATCGCCATCGCCGGGGATTCTGTGTACGCCATGCGCCTGCTTTCCGTCTTTTGGGGCGTTCTGACGGTAGCGTTGGTTTATGTCTTGGGCCGTCGGCTGATGAACCGGCGCGCTGCGTCCCTTGCTGCCCTGCTGATGGCTCTCTCGCCCTATATGGTCTGGTATGCCCAGGAGATCAAGATGTACACCTGGGTCCCTATGTTGGTGCTGCTGGCGCTCTACGCCTTTGATTGGGCCTGCGAGCAACCGCGTGCAGTGTGGTGGGTGACGGCGTTCCTGGCGACGTCCCTCGCCATCTATAGCCACATCCTGGCCGCCCTGCTTGTCCCCGTTCTCTTCCTCTGGTTCTGGCTGCATCCCCGTCGGCACCGGCGCGCATGGATCGGCGCTGCGGTCATGGCTGGTGGGTTGACGCTGCCCTATCTCCCGTTGCTCCAATGGCAGGCGGCGCTCGCCCTGGTGCCCAGAGAGACTGGGTTTCCCACGTATACGCTGGGTGATATGGTCCAGGCGCTGGCTAACGGGTGGAGCGCGGGTATCTATCAGGGCGAATGGGGCGCCTCGGGCGTGCTGCTGCCGATTGTGATCGTCTTTGGGGCCCTGGCGGGCGTGGGGGTCGTAACGCTGCTGGTTAGCGGACGCTGGCGGGCCGTGAGCCAGCTCATCGCTTGGCTCACACTGCCGCTTCTCGTCATCTGGTTGGTCTCTCTTCGGGGCCCGATCTTCACGGATCGCTACCTGATCTGGTCGGCGCCGGCCTTCTACCTTCTGATCGCCTCGGGTCTATCGTCGCTGGTGCGCCGCCTGGGGCAAGGGGCGTTCCTGTTTCTGCTTCCCTTGCTCGTCGTCGATGTGCACGGTCTCTATGCCCAGGCTGCGCATCCGATCAAGCCACAGTTCGACGAGGCGGCTCGGCTTATCGATGCGGAGCGCGACGAGGGCGACCTGCTCCTCTTCCAGATCCCGTACAACCATCACGTCTTTGGATTCTACACGACCAGGGGGCTCGGGGCGTGGGGGGAGGCGCCCTATACGAACTGGCGCCAGCCCGACGGTTCCTATCAAGTCGGCCCCTCAGAGATCGGTCGCATGATGCGCGGTGTCGTCGCGGGCTATGACAGGATTTGGCTGATCTACTCCGAAGTCGCGATGTGGGACGAGCGGGAGCTGGTCAAGGGGTGGCTCGATGAGACCTATCGGCTCCTCAAGCAACATCACTTCGCCGGCGTGTCGGTTTACTTATACGAACGACCACCACGCTCCTGAGAACGAGCAGCGCGGCTTCTCCCGGAGTAGCACGACGACTCCCGGCGACAAGCGCGGGGCCGTGCGGTGC
>JBNGCP010000008.1:0-61979 GCA_049974845.1 Anaerolineae bacterium
CGCCGCTTGCTGAAAAGCGGTGGGATCTATGTCAACAATGTGCCGGTTGGGGATGTCGGCGCCAGCGTTTCGCTCGAGGACACCGTCGAGGGTCGTTTCGTCGTCCTGCGCCGGGGTAAGAAGCGATACCATCTGGTGCGACTGGCCGACTGACGTCGTCTCAAGGGGAGTGCCCTAAGGGAGGCGCGCAATATGGAGATCCTTGGTGGCCCGCTCTACGGCGTTGCCGGAGCTGGTGAGTCGCACGGCCCTGGCTATACAACCATCGTCTTCGGTTGTCCTCCTGGCCTGTACCTGACGCGACAGGAGATCCAGCGTTATCTCGATCGCCGTCGTCCGGGCGGCACGCGCCACGGTACGACGCGGCAGGAAGCCGATCAGGTCCTGTTGCTCTCTGGGCTCTATGTCGACGACTTGGATCGTCTGCTCTGCGGGCCCTCTATCACCGCGGACGTGGAAGGACAGGCGTTCTCAACTCGGTCGTACGCGGAAGGGCGGACCACCGGCGAGCCTATCGCGGCTGTGGTGCTCTCTGCATCCAAGCGCTCGTCCGACTACGGACAGTTCATTAGTCCGGAGGGCGCGGCCCGCCCGGGGCACGCCGATCTCGTGAAGTATCATCAGTCACAGGGCTTTGCAGACCCCCGGGGTGGGGGACGGTCCAGCTATCGCGCCACCATCTCCGATGTCGTTGGGGGATCGATCGCCCGCATCTTCCTCCGAGATCGTTTCGACACAGTTTTCCTCTCCGCCGTGGTTCAGGTCGGCTCCCTGAAAGCTAAGGTTACGCTGGCGGACGAGGCGGCGTCGTTGATGCAGACGTACACGCAGAGCGAGCCGGTGCCGCTCAGCCGCTTGCAGTCCCTTGAGGACCGGCTGAGCGCTGCGGCGATTCCCTCCCTCGATGCGGCCTTCGCCGCGGAATCCGCTGAGCTGATCGAGCAGGTGCGTGAGGAGGGCGACTCGCTGGGATCGATGGTGGAGGTCGTGGCGGTCAACGTGCCGCCTCTGGTGGGGGACCCCCTCTACCAGAGCCTGAAGGCACGCTTGATGGGCGCACTGGGCGGCCTCAACGCCGCCCGTTCGTGTGAAGTCGGCGCAGGCGTCGACGTCGTGAGCCGCCGCGGCAGCGAAAACAATGACCCGATCCGTCGGACGGGGTTCCGCTCCAACAACCACGGGGGCATGCTGGGCGGGATCACCACCGGCATGCCGTTGGTCTGCCGTGTGGGGTTCAAGCCGACGTCGTCGATTCTCAAGCCTCAGCGCTCGGTGCGCAAGGATCTCGAGGAGATCGAGTTCCGCCTGCTCAGGGGCCGTCACGATCCGTGTGTCGGGGTGCGGGCGGGCATCACGCTGGAATCGCGGATGGCAATCGAGCTGATGAATGCCGTCTTGATCCACGAGACCCGGTCAGTCAGCCGCGAGAACTTCACGCTCTTCGGCTCAGCCAAAGGTGCCGTCTGATGAGGAACCTGGTTCTGACCGGATTCATGGGAACGGGTAAGTCCGCCGTCGGACGGCGGGTTGCGGAGCGGCTCGACCGGCCCTTCGTGGATATGGACGCGGTCATCGAGGAGAAGGTTGGCAAGCCCATCTCTCGCATATTCGCGGAGGAGGGCGAGGCGCGGTTCCGTGAGTTGGAGGCCGCGCTTTGCAGGGAGCTGAGCGCCCGAGAGGGGCTCGTGATCGCGACGGGCGGCGGCACCCTGGTTGATTCCATCAACCGTGCGACGCTGGCGGCGTCCTCGACGCTTGTCTGCCTTCAGGCCGGCGTTGAGGAGGTGCTGCGTCGGGTCGGCGATGCCGCGGATCGCCCGATGCTTCGGGCTGCTAATCCGCGAGCGGATGCCGAGCGCCTGCTGGCAGCACGTCGAGAGGCCTATGCTGCAATACCCTGGCAGGTCAAAACGACCGCCCGCCCGCTGGAGAAGGTCGTGGCCGATGTGGCGGCGCTTGCCGATGTTCACACGCTCCAGGTGTCCCATCCCGGTGGTGTCTATCCTATCCACATCGGCGAAGGAACGCTTCGCTACCTAGGAGGCGCGCTCCGGGCGGCAGGGGTCTCTGAGGGAACGCGGATTGCCGTGGTCTCGAATGATGTCGTTGCGCCACTCTATGCCGAGCCGGTGGCGGCATCGCTGGCGCAGAGCGGTCTAGTCCCGTTTCTCTGCGTCCTGCCGGATGGAGAGGTCCACAAGACGCCGGAGACGGTTCGCCATCTCTACGATCGGTTTCTCGATGAGGATCTCAATCGCAGCGGGTTGGTCATGGCGCTCGGTGGCGGTGTCACCGGGGATATTGCCGGTTTCGCGGCGGCGACGTTTATGCGAGGGGTGCACTTTGCGCAGGTTCCGACATCGCTTCTGGCGATGACCGATGCCAGCGTCGGCGGGAAGACCGGCGTCGACCTACCTCAGGGCAAGAACCTGATCGGCGCCTTCAAGCAGCCGGAGCTGGTCTTTGTCGATCTTGCCGTACTGGGGACGCTGCCGCGGGTGGAGCTGCGTTCGGGACTGGCGGAGGTCATCAAGCACGGCGTGATCGGCGATCGCGAGCTCTTTGAGGAGATCGCGGCGCGCCTGCGGAACGGGCAGGCTGCTGTTAGCCCTGACATCCTGGCGCGCTCCATCCGCGTTAAGATCGAAGTGGTGGAGCAGGATCCCTTCGAACGTGGGCGACGGGCGGTCCTAAACCTCGGGCATACGAGCGGTCACGCCCTTGAACGGTTGAGCGGTTACGAGATGCGCCACGGCGAGGCTGTCTCGGTGGGCATGGTGGTGGCTGCCCTGGTCTCTGAAGCACTCGGCCTTGCACCGGAGGGGCTGAGGGACCGCATCGCGCAGGTTCTCGTTGCCGCGGGGCTTCCGGTGACATGCCCTCCCTTGCCCGTCGACGACATCTGGCGGGCCATGCGTCACGACAAGAAACGTCGCGGGCGAGACCTCCGTTGGATCCTGCCTGTTTCCATCGGCGAGGTCGTCATCCGCGATGATGTGCCCAGATCGGTGGTGCGGTCGGCGTTGCTGCGTCTGGGAGCGAAAGCCTAGGTCGGGGGGGTGGGGGGGGGAGATATGGATGCGAGTTCCGAGGTCGTCCAATCGCACTATCGCATTTTGGTTCTTCATGGCCCAAACCTGAACTTGCTGGGCCGTCGAGAGCCCGAGACCTATGGTCGTGTGACGCTCGCAGCGATCGACGAGCGTCTCAACGAGGTCGCCGAGCGCCGTGGTGCCGAGCTTCGCATTCTGCAAGCCAATGGCGAGGGCGCGCTAATTGATGCCCTGCATCGGGCGATGGATTGGGCCGATGGCGTCCTCATCAATCCCGGCGGCTACACGCACACGAGCGTAGCGCTGCGCGATGCGGTCGCCGGGGTAGGGCTGCCTACGGTGGAGGTGCATCTGTCGAACATCCACGCCCGCGAGAGCTTCCGTCGCGCATCGCTGATTGCGCCGGTCTGTGTGGGGCAGGTCAGCGGCTTTGGCTGGCGAAGCTATCTCCTGGGCCTGCGAGGGCTACTCGACTTTCTTGATGATGACGCCTCAGGCGACGGCCCGCTGAAGGAGGATCCGCGATGATGGAGAAAGCTGAGCGCTTGAGCCGTCTGCCTCCCTATCCCTTCGCGCTGTGGTCTGCCGAGATCAGCCGGGCGCAGCGCCGCGGCGTCGACGTGATCCGCCTGGACATTGGGAACCCTGATCTGCCGCCACCTGATTCCGTCATCGAGCGGTTGTGCACATCCGCGCGCGAGCCCGGACATCATGGGTATTCTGGATATCGTGGGCTGCCTGCGTTGCGAGAGGCGGTCGCTGACTACTATCGGCGTCGCTTTAGTGTCGAACTGGACCCGGCGCGTGAGGTCGTGCCCCTCATCGGTTCCAAAGAAGGCATCGTCAACCTGGCGCTGGCCTGTCTGGATCCCGGGGATCTGGTCTTGGTGCCCGATCCCGGTTATGCGCCGTACACAATGGGCGCGATGCTGGCACAGGCCGAGGTCGTCACCTTTCCCCTCCTGGCCGCTCGCAATTTCCTTCCGGCTCTCGATGAGATCCCCGAGGCGACGGCATCAAAAGCCAAGCTGATGTGGCTGAACTACCCGAACAACCCCACCGGTGCGGTGACGGATTTAGCTTTTCTCGAGACCGTGGTCGCTTTCGCCCGTCGCCATGACCTGCTGCTCTGTTACGATGTTCCCTATTGCGATGTGACCTATGACGGCTATGTGGCGCCCAGCGTTTTGCAGATCGAGGGTGCGCGAGAGGTCGCCGTGGAGTTCAACTCACTGTCTAAGTCCTTCAATATGGCGGGATGGCGCATGGGCATGGCTGTCGGCAATGAGCGCGTGCTATCTGCCCTGGCGCAGGTGAAGTCCAATGTCGACTCGGGGATGTTCTATCCTATGCAGGAGGCTGCCATCCAGGCTCTGGCGATGGATGACGGCTGGGTGGCGCGCCGCAATGCGATCTACCGTGAGCGCTTGCAGATCCTGGCCGAGGGACTCCGTAGGGCGGGGCTCTCCGCTTCGTTGCCGCAGGCGGCGCTCTATCTCTGGGTGCCGCTTCCCGAAGGGGAAGAGGCCGTAGCGTTGGCCCAAAGATGGCTGGACGCCACCGGAGTCGCTGTGGCCCCAGGCACGTTCTTCGGCCCCTCGGGCGCCGGCTATATCCGCGTCTCGGCCACGGCCCCGACAGAGCGTATCGAGGAGGCTGTGCGGCGACTGATGGCCCTGCGTGGGTGACGAGCGCAGAGCCAGCAGACCTAGGTCCTAGCCAAGGCTTCCCGGCAAGATGAGCTCGGCGTAGGGCACCGTCCAGACCACCGGATGGCTCAAGCGATGGCCTGTGTAGCCATCCTCCCCATACGCCGTCCCGTGATCCGAGCAGAGGATCACGAGGCTGGGCCCGCGCCGACGCAGGGCGGCAAAGAGGGGAGGCAAGTGCTGGTCGACATAGGCGAGAGCCGCAGCGTGGGAGGCGAGGCTGTCCTCTTTGGCACCCGGCAGAAAGAAGTAGTTCGGTGGGTGAATCGCCGAGACGTTGAGGAAGAGGAAGAGCCGCTGCCCCGACGGTAACTGGCTGAGCCGGCGAACCGCAAGATCGACTTGCAGCTCTGTCGAACGGCGCCCGCTGACCCCCATCTCGGGGCTCCAGTGGCTTTCGATAAACAGATTGGGAAGGACGCTGCCCAGCGCGCTCTGCTTGTTGAAGAAGTCGACGCCGCCGATGCAGAGTGTGTGATAACCGACGTTGGCGAGCCCGGTGACGATGTCCGGGGCGTCAAAGGTGTAAGTCCGCTCAGTCGTCGTGCCGCTACCTGGGAAACGCGCCGCGAAGAGGCGAGGATGGTGACCGGGTGCGATGGGCGTGGGCAAGAAGCCGGCGAAGAAGGCGTGATGGGCCGCATAAGTGAAGTTGCCCGGTGTGTGGCGTGCTTCCCATCGACCATCCGGCAGTATGGACGCCAGATTCGGCGTGCGTCCGGCCCGCAGCGTCTCCTGGGCCGTGTCGTAGCGCAGCGTATCCAGGACGACCATGGCGATATCGTGACTGCCGACGATGTAGTTGGCGTTGAGCAGCGAGCGTTGGTTCCTCACGTCTCGGTCCATTGTCGTCCTCCCTGCCGTCTTCTTGTCGACTCCGTCGCCGGTGGGGCGACGAAGCCGGGGCGCAATCGCCTGCGCCCCGGTCCTCAACGCCCTAAGATCTGGTGTCAGTCTAGTCCCAGATCGCCAGAAGGCAAGGCTGAATGCGCCTGTGGGATCAGGCTTTGATGCTGATAACCGTGCCATCGTCGCGCCATGCTCAGGTGGGGGCTCCCAGCAGAATCTGCACCTCAGCCGGTGCTGCTCGCAGCGCCAGCTCCACATCGGCGTCGACGGCAGGTGTCAGCGTAGGCTGCAGCGTGGATACCCGGACACCCGGGGCACATCCGCTGAGAACGTTGACCTCACTGCCTACCGCCGCTACGCCTATCCCCGCGCCCAGATGGCGCAGAAACTGGCGCCGAGTGACGCGTTCGGTCCCTCGTCGCTGTCCGGATGACATCATTCTCTATCGATGATGGTCCAGACCCCGGTATGCCTCAATGAACCTGACGATGCGCCCCTCGTCAACCGAGTCTAGCGTGGTCAGTCGGGTCCAGGCGGTCAGCGCGATGCGCGCCTCCATATCTGGATAAGGCGCAAGGATGACTAGCTCATCGTAACGCTCGACGATCTCGGACAGCTCGGCTACGATGTCCGGGCAGCCCTCCGGGCAGTTGTACTGGATCAACACGCCGCCATCCTCGAGATTGTGAACCTGGAACTCATTGGGGATGGGCTCGGTGTGAATGCCCCATCGTGCGAGCGTGGTGTAATGCGGCCCCGACGTCGGAGGGCTCGAGTTATAGGTGGCGGTCTGTGGGTACAGGATATGCTCGTTCCCCAGATCGGGCATCGCGAGGCCCGGCCTCGGTTGGACAGCTTGGTAAACTAATAGCCCAAACGCGATCACCGTCGCGGCTATGATCGCAATGGGGACGAACTGCTGCGTTCGTCGACGACGATGACGTCTGCTCCTGTATTTCGTCATAGTGAGGGTCCCTCCTCTCGCGCTATCTGGATGTTGCCGCGTCTGAGTAGATTTGCATTGGTCACCACGGTGATCGAGCTCGTGGCCATCGCCACCTCGGCCAGTACAGGGTGCATCCAACCGATGACCGCGAGCGGGACCATGATGACGTTGTAGAAGAAGGCCCAGAAGAGATTCTGGCGGATCTTGCGGAAGGTTGCCCTGCTCAAGTTGATGGCCTCCACCACGCTGCTCAATGCGCCCCGCACCAGGGTCACGTCACTCGCCTCGATCGCGATGTCCGTGCCCGTTCCGATCGCGATGCCGACGTTAGCTTGAGTCAGAGCCGGCGCATCGTTGATGCCATCGCCGACGAAGGCCACCATGCCGAACCGGTCCTGAAGCCGCTTGACCTCTGCGACCTTGCCGTCCGGCAAGACCTCCGCTACTACATGGTCAATGCCGACCCGTTTGGCAATCGCCTCTGCAGTGCGGGGGTTGTCGCCCGTGATCATGGCTGTTTGGATGCCCAACCGGTGGAGCGCAGCGATCGCGTCGGCCGAGTCCTCCTTGAGGGTATCGGCGACGGCGATCATCCCGTAGATCTCGTTATCTATGGTGACCAGCATGACGGATTTGCCGCTCCCCTCGAGATCCACAAGGGTGCCCTCGAGCGTGCCGAGCGAACCCGATGCTTCCTCGACCATGCGCCGCGAACCCACCCAAACTTCGTGGCCGTCAATCGTGGCGGTCACGCCTTTGCCGCGAACGGCTTGGAACTTGGTCGGTTCGCTGAGCGATAGCCCAAGGCTCTGAGCCTGGTCGACGATAGCCCGTCCAAGCGGGTGCTCGGATCCGGTTTCCGCACTGGCGGCCCAGGCCAAGAGCTCCTTCTCGTTGGTGCTTGTCGCGGGGTTGGGCACGATGTCCGTCACCTCCGGCTTGCCTTTCGTGATCGTCCCGGTCTTGTCGAAGATGACGATGCTGACGTCCTTGAGGGTCTGAATGGCCTCACCGCTGCGGATCAGAATGCCGTGCTCGGCACCCATCCCGCTGCCCACCATCAGGGCTGTGGGCGTTGCCAATCCCAACGCGCATGGACAGGCGATCACAAAGACCGCTACCATTGATACGATGGCCAAGGTCAACGTGCCGAGATTCGGGTTGACCCATGGGAGGAAGGCACCGAGCTCTGTGAGAGATCCCATAGCCTCCGGGAAGAGCAGCCTGGCCACAAACGTCAGCACCGCAATCGTAATGATGATCGGTACGAAGACCGACGTCACGCGGTCGGCGAAAGCCTGGATGGGGACCTTGGTCCCCTGTGCCTGCTCGACGAGCTTGACGACCTGGGCCAGGAAGGTGTCCTTGCCCACCCGCGTCGCCTGGACCTTGAGCAGGCCCTCCTGGTTGACGGTAGCGCCGATCACCTCGTCACCGGGGCCCTTCGTCACCGGCATCGATTCGCCGGTTGCCATCGATTCGTCCACGGCGCTCTCCCCTTTGACCACGATGCCGTCGGTCGGGACCTTCTCACCCGGTCGCACGACCATCACATCTCCTACCTGGACGTCCTCGATGGGTATCTCCATTTCGTGTCCGTCCCGCTCGACGTGTGCGGTCTTGGCGCCGAGCTCCAGGAGCTTACGGATCGCCTGGGAGGCGCGACCTTTGGCGCTCTCCTCGATGTAGCGACCCGTCAGATGGAAGGCCATGATCATCGCCGATACGCCTGCGTAGTTTGCCACCGGCGCGACGAAGGACGCCGGTCCTGTCAGCAGCGATGCGCCGGTGCCCAGTGTGATCAGGGTGTCCATGTTGGCGTAGCCGTGCAGGGCCGCGCGGATTCCACTGCTATACGTCTTGCGCCCCACCCAGAAGAGGACGGGTAGCGCCAGCACAATCATGCCGAGATTGAGGAGGGTCGCGTTTGGCCAGGGGATACCCAAGAACATCTCCGAGATCATCCAGATCACGACGACGGACGTGAACGCCCATGCGATCCACATTCGACGCCGGGCGATAGCCATCTTCTGCTCGGCTTCGTCATCGATGTCCCGCGCCGCTGTGGGGGAAGCCGCCTCTTCGTCCGTGCGGCGTAGCACCTCATAGCCGGCCTGAGCTACTGCAGCCTTGAACTCCGCGAGGCCTGTAATGCCGGGGACGTACCTCACGCTAGCCTTTTCGGTCGCCAAGTTGACGTTGGCCTCGGTCACGCCCGGCAGCTTGCCGAGCGCCTTCTGGACGTGCGCGACGCAGGCGGCACACGTCATGCCCCCAATGGCCAGCTCCATCGTCTCTGTGGCGACCTCGTAGCCGGTCTCGCGGACTGCTTTGACCAGGTCGGCTGTCGTCACCGTTGGATCAAACCAGAGCGATGCCCTTTCTGTCGCCAGATTCACATTGACGTCGGTCACGCCATCCACATGGCCGAGCGCATTCTGCACATGGTTGACACACGAAGCACACGTCATGCCCTGGACGGGCAGATCGAGGTACTGCCGTTTGCTCGTTTTAGTCTGAGTCTCCGCCATCAGATCTACCTCTCAATCGCCCACTATCCTGCGGGCCGGGCTCGCACACGCCCCTAACGGGCGGTCACGCTACATTACTCTATATAGTGTATCATTATAGATCAAAATAGCCAGACCTGGGGAGTGAATTCGTGGAGAGGGCGATTGGGGTAAAGCAAAACCACGGTGCCTGGAGAGGCATCGTGGTGTACGCGCTGATCAGGCCGCCGTTGCGGCGGGTTACTTGGTTTCGCGGTAGATGACGTGTTTGCGGGCGATTGGATCGTACTTGCGCAGTTCAAGCCGCTGAGTATTGTTGCGGCGGTTCTTCTGCGTGTAGTACATATGTCCGCTTTCCGTGCTCTTCATCTTGACGAGAATGCGGTTACCTTTCTTTGCCATATGCTATCCTCCTTATGAGTCCAGGGAAAGTCGCCGAGATGTAGCTGACGACCGAGCTTGCCACCTTATTTGCCGTGAATTATAGCTTGGACGGATCGCATGTCAAGCTGCCGCCGCGCGCTCTGGTTGCAACTTGCCTCATTCGTGGTAGAACACGCCTGAACTGGATCTTAGGCTGTGCATCGAGGTATCATGACGTATCTGCATACAGGCGACGCTGAGCTGGACCTCACGGTGGTCTTGCCCATCTACAACGAGGCTGGCAATCTGCGTCGCTTCGTCCCTGAGTTGTCCGGCGTTTTGCAGGATCTTGGGCGCTCCTATGAGATCATCGCCGTCGATGACGGCAGCCGTGACGAGAGCGTCGCCGTGTTGCGTGATCTGAAAGTAGACGAGCCGGGACTGCGGATCATTCGATTCCGGCGCAACTTCGGTCAGACAGCGGCTTTTGCTGCCGGCTTTGATCTTGCTCGCGGCGCCTGGGTGATCACGATGGATGCTGACGGTCAGAACGACCCTGCTGACATACCACGGATGCTGGAGGTCGCCGAGGAGGGGGAGTACGATATCGTCAGCGGCTGGCGTCAGGATCGTAAGGAGCCTTTCTTGTCGCGGCGGCTGCCGTCGATAATGGCGAATCGGCTGATTGGCAAGTCCACCGGGGTCGAGCTCCACGACTATGGCTGCTCTCTGAAGATCTACCATCGTGATGTCGCCAAGGGCGTGAACCTGTACGGTGAACTGCACCGCTTTATACCGGCGCTCGCCTCGAGCCTGGGCGTGCGGGTTGCCGAGGTGGCGGTGAACGATCGTCCCCGCCGGTATGGCACCTCAAAGTACAATCTCTCGAAGAGCGTGCGCGTCATCTTGGATCTGCTCACGGTTTCCTTCTTGCTCAGCTACATGGGCCGCCCGATGCAGCTTTTTGGTCTAGCCGGCCTCGTCAGCGGGGGGATTGGCTTCGGGCTGGCGCTCTATCTGGCGCTCTACAAGCTGATCACGGGGGCTGACATCGGTGACCGGCCTCTCTTGTCGCTGGCGATCCTGCTGATGATCCTTGGGGCGCAGTTCCTGGTGATGGGGTTGCTTGGTGAGCTGCAGGCCAGAACCTACTTCGAGGTGCAGAACAAACCCATCTATACCATCCGTCGCGAGGAGTAAGGAGTGGCGTGAGCCGCCAACCCGCCGGCGGAAAGAAAAGCCAGCCACGAAGGGTCGGCGCCGCAATCTTCATCGTGGCGCTTTTCGTACGACTGCTGCCCTTGGGACTCTATGTGACTCCCGATGAGCCCATCTGGGTGCTACGAAGTGCCCGCCTGGTTGACGCCGTCAAACGCGGCGACGTGCAGGCTATTCCTCAGACGGGGCATCCCGGTCTCACCACGATGGCTCTCGGAGCACTGGGCATATGGATGACCCTGCAACTCCGTCAGGATGCAGCGGCCCACCTCGATTGGATTCGACGTATTGTCTCCCTCGCTCCCGAGAACGCGGCGGCGTTCGAGCATCTCGCCGTCTTCCTGCCTGCCGGACGCGTATTGGTGGCGATCACGACATCGACGGGCCTGACTGTTGCCTACTGGTTCGCTCGGCGCAGACTCGGAGAGCGAACGGCGCGGCTGCTGGCGCTCTTCCTGGCACTGGATCCCTTCTTCGCCGGTCACAGTGCTCTGCTGCACACCGACGCGCTCCAGACGACTTTCGCACTGCTAGCCATCATGCTTGCGCTCCCCCCGAGGGACGAAGCTGGAAACCCTGTGCTGCGACGGCTTGCGTCGTGGGCTGGCGTGGCCCTGGCTCTAGCTCTTGCCGGGCTGACCAAGATGCTGGGCTTGCTGGTCGCACCGGGGCTGGCGGTCGCTGCCTTCGCCTGGGGCAGAGGGCCGTGGTGGCGGCGGGCAGTCCATGTCACTCTCATCGGATTGCTCACCCTTGCCTTTCTGCTCGCCCTCTATCCCCCTGCATGGGAGGGACCACGGGCGGCCTTTGACACCCTCTTAAGCGCCATCACTTATCACGAGGACATCGGTCTTCGTCCGGTCTTCTTTGCCGGAGAGATGCGGGCGGATCCCGGTCCGTTCTTCTATCCTGCCGTGTTGCTCTTCCGATTGACGCCACCGGTGTTCCTCGGCTTGGTGCTCTGGTGGACATCGCTCCGTCGCGGCCCGACTCCCCGGAGTCCGAAGATCGGCTGGGTCTGGGTGCCGGCGCTCATCTACCTGGGGGTCCTCACTTTGGCTACGAAGAAGTTCGATCGCTATGCCTTGACCGCGGTCTCGCTGTTCACGCTGGTGGCGGCCTCCTCGTGGCGGGCACTACGATGGCGTTGGCGTTTCGTCCTGCTGGCCTCCTTGCTCCTCCCGTGGTCCCTGGTGGCACTGGTCCCACTCCAGTATGCCTCGCCGCTGCTCGGAGGGCCATGGTTCGCGGAGCGTCTGGTGCCGCTGGGGTGGGGGGAGGCTTCAGGACTGGCGGCGCGCCGGGCGAACTGGTTGCTGTCGTCCCCGGAGACGGCGACGTTGATGGCCGAAAACGTCCCGGGCACGGCGTCTATCTTCCGGGGCGACACGTGGGCGTGGGATGAGTCTCGCGCGGTCTGTACGGACCTCGTGATTACCGCCGACTTCTCTGACGGTAAGCCCGCCTTATCGCCAGCGAGCGAGGTGCTGGACGAGATCTACGTGGCCGGGCGACGACAGACCATGCTCCTTCTAAATGTGAGGGAGCCTCCCTCCTCGTCGGTACCCTATGTGATTCCGGGTGCGCTGCCGGGGTTTCCCGCGACCGCAGCGGCCCCCGTCACCACGACAGCGGCGTTGCAGGGCTGGCTCTTGCGACATGTTGCAGAACCGGCGGCATTCACGTGGATACGCGCGCCGCAGTGCTATCCACTCACGGATGCCCAGCTCGCAGGGATCGTCGCCACGGCACAGGAGGCGGGCGCGATGACTTGTGCCCCCGCCGCATCGGTGGCAGGCTTTGAGGCCGAGAATTGTCGATTGACCAGCGCGCCGCCGCTTTCCTCTTCTTACCTGGCGCGTTTTGGTGGGGTCCTCGATCTGGTAGAGGCAGCGTGGTCGTCGCCGGCCCAAGCACCGGATGCGCTGACGATCCGTCTTCGCTGGATGCCTCAGGCGCAGCTGGATAACCTGGATATCTACCTGGCCCTGGAGCCGGCAGAAGGGTCACCGGACATCATCTGGGCAGAGGGGGGACGTCAGGCTGTCGGTGACCAGGGCTGGGCGGCGCCGGATTGGCGCCCGGGCTGGCTCGTCGATGGAGAGGCCTACGTTCTTCTGCCCCTGGAGTTACCGCCCGGCGACTACCGCATTGTGCTGAGCGTCGCGGGCGCGGCAGGTTGGATGGGGTTAAGCTTACCGGACGGTCGCTTTGGCGGCACGCAGTATGCGCTTGGCCGCGTCCAGATCGTGCCTCCTCCCTATCCGGCCGAAAGTCTTGATCTTTCTGGCACGGCGGATGCCCGGTGGTCGGGCATACGTGTTATCGGATTCGAGCAGCCGCCGGCACAGGTCTTGGCAGGGCGCCGAGTCGGGTTCTCTCTGGGCGTGGAACGCATTGCAGGAGATCCTGTTCGCGGTATCTCTTGGGAGCTGGCGTGCGATGGCCAAGCTGAAGCCGCAGGTGTCCTGTCTTGGCCTATTGACGACCCGGCGACCTGGCCGCTTGGGCATCGCTATGTCCTTCGTTTCGCTCCGAGGATCGCACCTTCTCTTTCCGAAGGGCAATGCACCCTCTATGTCTGGCCGCACGACGATGGATCTGGCTCCGGTGAGGGCGGGTTGAGGGCGACGGTGGAGGCCATTGCGCTGGGGGACGTGTACGTAGAGCAACGAGCTCGCAGTTACACACTGCCCGCTGCACCCGAGGTTCAGCTCCAACAGATCCGCGGTAATGCCGTGGAGTTGCTGGGCGCCGATCTGCCCGCGGCGCCCCTCCGATCTGGGGAGGCAGTCACGGTGACGCTCTACTGGCGTGTGCTTGAGACGGTTGATGAGGCCTACACAGCCTTTGTGCACTTTGTCGGCCCCGACGGTGCAGTATGGGCGCAGTCCGACTCGTGGCCCGCGGGAGGCGAAGCTCCAACGATGACTTGGATGCCGGGGGAAGTCATCATCGATATGCACACGCTCAGGATCCGGGAGGATGCGCCGGCAGGAACCTATGACGTCTATGCCGGGCTGTATGATGCGCTACGTGGTGCGCGCGTATCTTTCTATGACGATGGGCATCCGCTGCCCGAGAATCGCGTCCCTATCACGAGCCTGGAGGTTGAGCGATGATGCCAGATGGCGATACTGCCCAGTGACCGCGCCCTTCCGTTCATTGGCGATCGGACGGGAAGCCGGTGCGCTTTGATTCACGGAACCTCAGGATTGCTTCATCAAGCCGCTGCTTTCTCATCCTTAGTTGTTCGAGAAGCGTCAGGATCCCTCCCTGCTCGGGGCTCTTCAGATACTCGTACTCGTCTAGTGCTTCCTCGATCATGCGGATGGCCATCTCGGTGCGCCCGAGTCTCTCGAAGAGCAGTCCGATCTCCGTCAGATTCGCTGCGACGCACTGGCGATCCCCCAACTTGCGGCACAGGCTGAGGCTTGCGGCAAAGCGTTGAATCGCGCTCTCCAGCTTGCCCATCAGGGTGAGAATCCGTCCTTGCTCCTGCTCTACAGCGGCGAGACCATAGGGATAGTCGAGGGCTTCGTAGTGCTCTTTGGCGGCCTGACTGAAAACCAAAGCCTGTTTGGGATCTTCTATTGCCCGATAGGCAGCCGCCAGTTGATGGAGGCACTCAGCTTCACCTTCCCTGTCGCCTTCGCTGCGGACAATACGCAGGGCGGACTTGAAGTTAGTGATCGCGACCTCAACATCACCCAAGTGTCGCTGCACGTTGGCGGCTCGCATCAGAACCCGCGCCCGCTGAAGGCGCGCGCGCTCCGGATCTAAGGATTGGTAGAGGTCCTCATAGACGCCCAGAGCAGCGGCAAGGTGTCCCTCTTCGAGCCGCAGGCGCGCCAACGTGTCCACATCCCGCATCTCGGCGAATGCGCCGGAGCGCTGAATGGCGCGTTGGAGCAGCAATCGAGAGAGCTCCTGCTGTCCTTCGGCATTGAGCTCTGGCGCAATGGCCTGGATGATCTGGACGGCGGCCTCGGTCTCTCCAGCTTCCATCAGATGGTACTGCCAGGCCAGCGCGCGCTCCACAAGCTCCTGTGTCTGGCTAGGTTCTTGTGATCGACGCAACCAGACCCCAAGAACACCATTTGCATCCCGGGCTAGCCATTCTGTTCTCTCGGGTGACCAGTCGGTGATATTGCGGCTGACAACGTGTCGCCGCGCGGCATCGATCATTGGAGCGCCGAAGTAAGCGGCGAGTCTGACGTGGAGTTGTCGGGCCTCAGCAGGGCTGAGCTGCGACAGCATCACGTGGCGTGTAGTCGCCTGCAGGCTAAACTGCTGTTCGGTCTCCCCGCCACCCTTTTGGTCAACGACTCCCGAACTCGTAGATTCCCTGGGGCCCGTAAGCTCCACCGGTTGGATCAAGCCCAGTTTTCGCCACTTTTCGATTAGCGGGGCGGCGTACGCGGTTGTGACCGGCGTGAGTTCAGCGATTGTGCCGGCGGAGAAAGGCTGTCTGAAGAGGCTCAGGAGCCTCAGGACCTCCCGTTCGCCAGGATCCAGCAAGTCGAGTATCTGTTCGCTCAGATATGCCAGCCAATCGGCCGCTAATGGTTGTGGCAGCGAATCGCCGTCGAAGAGCGCATCCAGATCCTGACCCAGGCTCAGCCAGCCATTGAGCAACTGGAGGGCCTTGGGGTGCCCTCCCAGATGCCGGTAAATTGCTTCCTTCTGATCGAGGGTCGTTCTGCGCAGTGCTGGCCATTGGTGCATGGCCTCGACGGCCCACGGGAAAGAGAGGAGCGGCAGATAGATCTCTCGGCGCTTGCTCGTGTCTAGCGTATCGAGATCGGGCCAGCGTTGGCTGCCTGTGAAGAAGAACAAGGACCTCCCGGGCTCGGCCAGCAGCCCAAGCAACGCCGATCTCAGGATCTCATGGCTCCTATCGGCTGGTGTCTTGGAATCGCTTTCAGAGCGGGCTTCGCTGCCTATAACCTTCACAGGCCCGACAAAGACGTAGAGATATCGCCTCCTTGCAACGAGAGCCTGGGCCGCCTTTGCCCGTTCAAAAGGATCCCGACTAGCATCGAGTAACAGCGCAGCCGCTTTGTGTCCTGCGTTCGTCTGACCAGATCTCCAAAACTCGGCAATCTCGGCCAAGATGGTCAAAGGTTCTACGGCGTGAGCGCAGTGTACGACCAATGTAGCGTTCCGTTTGGGATTG
Source organism: Anaerolineae bacterium (assembly GCA_049974845.1). GTDB lineage: Bacteria > Chloroflexota > Anaerolineae > B4-G1 > SLSP01 > PWVB01. Next base: position 15,828 of record JBNGCP010000008.1, read on the forward strand.
ATGTGCGCGAGGAGATAGGATACGAAGGCCTGCTTGCCTACCCCCTCGCTGCCCCGGATGTAGAACGTATGGGCGCCGGCCCTGAGGGCTTTGCGCACAGCTTGGAGCTCTTTCTTTCGGCCAATTAGAGCGGACTGGGCCAGCGATACCTCAGCAGCGCCAGCTTCACGTTCGCCCGAACTCGCGCGGACAAGCTGCAGGTGGGAGGTGCGATGGTAGAGGATACAGGTACCCCAATCGAGATCCCCCGGACTCTGTTCGCCGGGGCCTGTCTTCTGAAGGGCCAACTGCGCTTCACGGAACGCCTGCAGCACCGTCTCGCCATTGGCGAGGCTAGTGTAGAGAGCTGTGTAGAAGGCTGCGGCAGTTGCGGTGCTGGCATTGGCAGGGGTTAGGAGCACAGCAGGGATATCGCGTTCCAACAGGCCATGTGCGACACTCGCGAAGGCATCCAGGACGCCGACCTGCGTGGTCTCGCATCGCGCGAGCACAACAAGCCGTGGCGGCCCTCCTCGCAGAAAGCGGGGCAGTTGTGCGCCACTCACGAGCTCGGTCTGGCCAATATCATCCTCGAAGCACAGATAACCCTGGTGCTGCGAGAGGGGATAGGCTCCGTGTCCAATGTAGTGTACGACCTGGTAGGAATGCCCTTGCACTGCCTCGAGAAGCGCGGAGGTGGATGACTCTGGGACCATCCCGAGCTCAAGAGCGCCGCTGCCGATGGCCTCATCCACTGCCATTTGCAGCGTGCGGAGCTCCGATTCAGCGTCGAAAGCGGGTTGATCTTCGGGGCTTGGGATAACGACCAGAACGCGCAGTGGCGCCGCACCCGGCGCGGGTGTCAGGCTCCGCATCTCTAAGGGATGTCGGGTGAGCATCATCCGATCAGGTCCGCACAGGAAGTCGCCGCCGTCGTGCAGAAACTCCCAGGACAGGCGATCAAGCGACAACGTATCCTCGGCCAAGGAGAGCGTGAGCTGACCTTGCTCGTATTCTGGGTGATCGTCGAGATAGGCCCGTAGCTTTCGGCCTTTGCCGAAGAGATACGTGTACAGCTGTCGCCCGTGAGCCACGACCCTGGATCGGCCGGCCTTCGCCGTGAGCCGTGAGGCTCGAGCGGAGTCTTGTCCCGTAGGCCATTCCGGGGGATTTGCCGACTGCAGAGAGGCTAGGGTTAGGCTCCCTGTAGTGTGTTGGAACTCGTGCTTCAGAACCTCTTCGCCGTCGCTAGTGGATGTGATGGCGACGAATCTGTTACCCAGTTTGCGAACCTCGCTCCGAAGCTCAGGGCGCGACTGGCGCATAGGTTGGTCTTCCTTCCCGCCATCTGTGGTAGTTTATCGTCGTCTGTCACATCCCGCGTCGCCCGCGGTACATCCTTCCGCGATGTCTAGGCGGATGATCTGCCGCTCTTTGTCGGCTCTTGGCCGCGAAATGTCATGCGGATTGGCGTGCCTGGAAATGGGTATAGCTCGCGGATGCGGTTCTCCAAGAAGCGCTGATACGCGAAGTGTACGAGTTTCGGATCGTTTACATAGAAATCGAAATGTGGTGGAGCGACATCCGATTGGCTGCCATAGAAGATTCGCAATCGCCGTCCGCCCTTGCTTGGCGGCGAGTGTTCAAGCATCGCTTGCTGGATGATCTCGTTCAGCTGCCCGGTTGGGATGCGTTCATATCGAGCTTCTGCCACATCCACAGCGGTGGGTAGTACGTGCTGGACATTCCAGCCGGTCAATGCGGAGATGAACAGGACAGGGATGAAGCTGAGGAACTTGAGCTCGTCTCGAACCTGGACCTCAAAGTCCGGGCGGTATCGGCGTAGCTCTGGATCGATGATGTCCCACTTGTTGACCAGGACGACAACGCTCACGCCCTCATCCACCGTCATGCCGGCGATGTGCGTGTCCTGGGCAGTGACGCCTTCCTGAGCGTCGATGAGCAGCAGCGCGACGTCGGTGCGCTTTAGGGCACGGGATGTGCGTAGGACACTCCACTTCTCTACGCCGGGCTCAACCTTTCCGCGCCTGCGTATGCCAGCCGTATCGATAAGTACAAAGTGCTGACCGGCGACCTCCAATTCGGTGTCGAGGGCATCACGGGTTGTGCCCGCGACAGGGCTGACGATGGCGCGCTCCTGACCCAATAGGCGATTCAGTAGAGAGGATTTCCCGACATTAGGACGGCCGATGATCGCGATGCGGGTGACTTCTTTCGATGGCTGCTCGTGTTCTTCCTCCACGGGGGGCAGCGTGTCGACGATCAGATCCAGCAGATCGCCGACGCCAGACCCGTGGATGGCCGAGATCGTGTAGACCTCTCCCATCCCCAATTCATAGAACTCGAAGGCGTTCTGCTCGCGAACCTGACTCTCGGCTTTGTTCGCTACCAGCAGGACGGGTTTCTCCGCCCTCCGGAGGAGGTTGGCTACCTCACGATCTGCCGAGGTCAGGCCGTCCTTGGCGTCCGTGAGGAAGACAATAACATCGGCTTCGTGAACGGCCAGTTCCGCTTGTGCCCGGATCAACGGGATGAAGGCCTCTGAGTCCTCCAGGAGCGGCTTGGATTCCAGCGGCCTCTGTCCGGCATCCACGCTGGGCGGCTGGATCTCGATCCCACCCGTGTCGACCACCAGGAACTCACGACCGTTCCACTCGGCTTCAGCCACGATGCGATCACGGGTCGTGCCGGGGATCTCGCTGATCACAGCCCTGCGCTCCCCGATAATTCGGTTAAAGAGCGTCGACTTGCCCACATTCGGGCGTCCGACGATAGCGACCAAGGGTTTCGGCATAGAGTCTCCTGATGTTCACATCCACACTTCGTAGCCAGAGTATACCTAGAATTCCCTCACTCTGCAATGCATCGGCCCATCCGGTTCGGCGTGAGCTTTGCTTTTTTCCCCTGCCTGTGGCACAATGGCAGGCACTGCACAAGGGGGCTCGTCGTTTGAGCCAGAGAAGTTGACGCCGTGCTACTGCCTAGACAGAATCGAGAGGTGTTGTAATGAAGGGTGATCTTGATGAACTAATGGCTGCCCGGGATCTGGATGCCATTCTGGTGAGGGGTAAGGTGTTGGGCAACCCATCCCTGATCTACGTTCTCGAAGGCGTCCACGTGACGCAGGCTGTCTTCATCAAGAAGCGGGGAGAGACACCGACGTTGATTGTCGGACCCATGGACCGCGCCACGGCGGCTTCCGCGGGCTATCTGGTGGTCCTCACGACTCGCTATAAGTATAGTGAGCTTCTCAGAGAGCATCACGGAGACCAACTTGCGGCATCGGTAGCCTATTATCTGCGGATCTTTGACGATCTTGGGATTAGCGGTCGGCTTGGCTGCTATGGATACCTGGATCAAGGCTATGCTTACGCTTTTCTCACGGCGCTCAACGCTGCGACAACGGACGTGGAGATCGTGGGGGAGGTCGAGGACAACCTCATCCTGACGGCTCGGGCCACAAAGGATGCGCAAGAGGTCGCGCGTATCCGCGAGGTGGGGCGACGAACCGTCGCTGTCGTGCAGGAGACGCTGGCGTTTCTGCAGGATCACAAAGTGGGCGCCGATGAGGTTCTGCGCAAGGACGATGGCGCCTTGCTGACGGTCGGTGACGTGCATCGTCACATCGCCCGCCTGATCGCGCTGCAAGGGTTGGAGGACCCGGAGGGCTTCATCTTCTCCACGGGTCAGGATGCCGGTATTCCCCATAGCCGCGGTACGTCGGAGGCTCCGATGCGGCTTGGCGAGCCTATCGTCTTTGACATCTTCCCTCGGGAGCTCGGCGGCGGGTATTTCTTCGATCTCACCCGGACGTTCTGCTTGGGCTATGCTCCAGATTCTGTGAAACAATTGCACGCCGACGTGTTAGCGTGTCTGAATATGCTCAAAGCTGAGATAAAGGCAGGCCCGGAGGCGCGTTACTATCAGCGGCTGACTTGCGAATTCCTGAGTCAGCGAGGGCATCCGACGATTGGCGACGATCCCGCTACGCAGCGCGGCTACGTCCACAGCGTCGGACACGGTGTGGGCCTCGATATTCACGAGGCGCCGCGCTTTCAGGACGATCCCAGCAACGGAGCTCGGCTGATGGAAGGGCATCTCTTCGCGACGGAGCCCGGGCTCTATTATCCTGAGGAAGGAATGGGCTGTCGCTTGGAGGACGTGCTCTGGATTTCAGAGGGCGGTGCGGTCGAAGACCTTACGGATATGCCCTACGACCTCGTAGTGCCTATTGGCTAGAGGAAGTCGGCGAAAGGAACTGGCCCTATGACGGTGCGGATCTTGGGTATTGAGACGTCTTGTGATGAGACCGCGGCAGCGGTGGTGGAAGGCGGGCGCCTGATCCTCTCCAACGTCGTGGCATCTCAGGCCGAGCTGCATGCTCAGTACGGCGGCGTCTATCCTGAGATGGCGTCACGGATGCACGTCGAATCGATCATCCCGGTCGTGGACCAGGCGCTCTCAGCGGCTCATATTGGCTGGGATGACCTCGATGCGATCGCCGTGACCTATGGCCCTGGCCTGCCTGGTTCGCTGCTTGTCGGCCTGAACTTTGCGAAAGGCGCGGCGTTGGCGAAAGGTCTTCCGCTGGTCCCGGTGAACCATCTCGAGGGTCATTTCTACGCCCACTGGCTGCACACAGGCGCCGAAGGGAGCGCGAACGGCAACCTACGTTTCCCGCTGATTGTGCTCATCGTCTCCGGCGGGCACACAGAGCTGGTGCTGGCCCACGATCACGGTCAATACGAGCGACTGGGTGGAACCCTAGATGATGCCGCTGGTGAGGCGTTTGATAAGGTGGCGCGGATGCTCAAGCTTGGGTATCCGGGTGGGCCGGCCATCGAGCAAGCAGCTCAGACGGGCCATCCCACCGCGTTTGATCTCCCCAGGGCCTGGCTGCCGGGCACCTACGACTTCAGCTTTAGCGGGCTTAAGACCGCGGTGCTTCGGATTCTACAGAAATACACAGGATCGGTGCCTCATAGCTTTTACGCCAACATGGCGGCGTCCTTTCAAGCGTCGGTCGTGGATGTCTTGGTGGAGAAGACGGCTCGGGCCGCCAAGGAGTTTGGAGCGAATGCGGTATTGCTCTCCGGCGGCGTGTCGGCCAACATGGCGTTGCGAGAAGCCGCCCGGGCCAAGGCGCCACTGCCCGTTTACACTTTGCGGAAGATCCTCTGCACGGACAATGCCGCGATGATTGCGGCGGCGGGTTTCTACCGCTACCGGTCCGGCGACCGTGCCGGCTGGGATCTCGACATCGAGCCCGGCTTGCAGCTCACGTGAGACCGATCGTGTGCCGCCGGCGAAATCCGTCGTCTAGGGCGATCGGAAGGCACCGGGGATAAAGACGCGCCAGGGCATAACCTCGATGGCATACGTGCGGTTCAGGAAATCCGTGCCGCTCCAACCCCCAACAACATAGATGGATGTCTCTGAAGGAGCGGCGCCCAGGTTGCGCCACTCACCTACGATCGGCGTCTCCATCACGCTCCACTGATCTGTTGCAGGTGTGTAGCGCTCATTGAAGCCGAGAGGCGTTTGCCATCCGCCGCCAATCGCATAGATTCGGCCTCCAATCGCTACGGCGCCCAGCCCGCCGCGCGGCTGTAACATCGACGGGCACGTGTCCCACGTATCGGTCTCGGGGAAATAGACCTCGCATGTGGCTCGCTCCCGGTTTCCATCGTATCCGCCGAGGTAGAAGATGCGATCGGCCAAAGCGGCGGCTGCACCAAACCCGCGAGCTTGAGAGGGAGGTGCGAGTTCCTCCCATTCGTCAGCCTCGGGATCGTAGACGTAGGTGTGGGCACGAAAGGCTTCGCCATCCCATCCCCCAAATACAAAGGCGCGCCCGCCGTACGCCGTCACGGCATAGGCGCATAGAGGGTTGGGAAGCGGTGCCGCCTCCGTCCAGGTGTCCTCGTCGGATAGATAACGATGGCTGATCGCGTCTGGGATCCAATCGCTATCACAACCGGCGGGTACTAGAATCTCGTTCTCCAGCGCCACTGCGCTGACATTGGAGAGCGCCACCGGTCGATCGGCGCCTTCCCGCCACGCGTCGGCGGCGGTGTCGTAGATATCAACACGACTGCTCGGTCCGCTGTCACTCATGCCGCCTATGACGTAGAGATGTTCGCCCATAGCCGCAACGGCCATGCCGGCACGCCGAACGGGTAGCGGCGCCAGCTCCTGCCAACCGCTCTCCACCGCAAGCTCAGGAATCTCCGCTATTGTGGAGGAGGAGCCGAAGATGTCACCCGGGCCAGAGGCTACGGTGGGCGTCGACCGGCGTTGGGGAAGAATTAGCACGGTCAGCGCCAACAGAAGGCCAAAGGCAACGGACGCCCATCGCTGCCAGGGCCACCTCGGAAGCCTCGATCGCGTGCCTGTCCTCTCTGCCCCGACCGGTTGGTGGGAGCCATCGAGATCACGGTCGGCAGACCCCGGCTCCATCTCCTCGGTCACTCCGGGAACCGTGATCCACCGCTCCTGGACGGCGAGCATGGAGAGCTCTGTCCGTGAGGCCACCCCGGTCTTGACGAAGATGTTGCGCAGGTGAACCTTCACCGTATTGTGGCTTAGGTAAAGGCGCTCGGCGACCTCCCGGTTGGTCAACCCCTCTGCCACAAGCTCTGTGATTTCGAGCTCGCGCTCCGTGAGCGGTTCGCCTTCTTCAGCTGCCATGTAGCTCCCCAGTCTTCGGAAACTGAACCGCTTCCTTCCCCGCCAATCTGGCCTGTACGCGATCGGCGATGATGTCCAGATGCTCAGGATAGCGGACGAAGTCGAGATCGTCGCCGGGCACGGTCAGGACCGGGCAAAGATCGAAGCTCCCGATCCACTCGTCGTAATAGCCTCCAAGTAGGGCCAGATAGTCATCGGTGATGCCCGCCTCGATCTCGCGTCCGCGTCCGATGATGTGCCTGCGTAAGGTGGCAACGCTTGCCTCGATGTAGATAAGCAGATCGGGATGCGGCAGCTTCGAGGTCACCAATGCGTAGAGATCTCGATAGGCTCGATAGTCACGGTCGCTCATGTTGCCGAGCGCGTGGAGTGCGCGCGCAAAGATGTGTGCATCTTCATAGATGCTGCGATCGATGATTGCCGAATTCGGCAGAGCGGCTAGGGCCTCATGTTGTCGGGCTCGATGGCCCAGGAAGAAGATCTGCAGCTGAAAGCTCCAGGCGTTCATATCGGCGTAAAAGTCGCTGAGATAAGGGTTGTCGTCGACAGATTCATAGGCAACGTGCCAGCCTAGCCTCTCGCCCAGACGCTCCGCCAGGGAGGTTTTGCCCGCACCGATATTGCCGGCTACTAGGACCAGATGTTTCGTCATATCCACGTTATGGCTCGCGACTCCATCGCATCACAGCTCCTTGCGAGACCCGACGATCAGGGGCCCCGGAATCGGAAGTATACCACGCGTTCGGTCTCTGGGCCGACCAGCGCCTCCTCGGATAACCGGATGCCGGTGACCCAAAGGATGCGGGTCGCAGATCCCTCGTTACCTGACCTGGGGGCTTGAGCAACGAGGAGCGGCAGATGCTCGCGCCATTCTCGCGGAAGTTTGATGTTGATGAGGAAATCACTGAGGCGTACCTCGGCTCCGTGCATGCCCTGAGGCCTGAACCGATCCCCCTCCTGTCGTGTCCGCAGAAATGGCCTCGTACCAAGTGCGGCGGCATCGATCCAGGCGACGAGCGCATTGGGATTCTGGCGAATCACCTCGATGTCCCAGTGGCTTAACACCTCGGTATGGAGGGACCAACCGCGGGGTAGGGGTGTCACGCCGGGTATGTCCACCGTCCTCGACTCCCCTGCTTCCAGCCAGGGGCGTTCTGCAGGCAGATGGAGGGCGCCTGCTTCGGCGATCGTCAGGGTACTATATCCTACGGTCAGCTCCAGCTCGCGAGGCAGGATGGCCTGAGCACCGGTCTGGCCGCGCTGAGCCACGTCCACCGCCTGTTCGACGTGGTGGAAGTCGACATCGCGCAGAGTGCGGCGCAGTTTATATGCCGAGCGCCGGACCAGGGCGCGCTGAACTGCCAACGGCTGCTCTCGCCAACGGGCAAGGTCGAAGACCAGCGCATCGGAGTGTGCCGCGACTAGGAGCGTGTCCTCGGCGACGGAGATAAACTCCCGGAGAAGCTCGTAGTCTGCGCGCACGACCTCTGCAAGGTTGCATAAGCGTTCGGAGAGTCTGGGATTGAGTTCGGCCAGGTACGGGAGAACCTCGTGCCGGAGCTTATTGCGAAAATAGGTCGTATCGAGGTTGGAGCGGTCAAAGCGCGTCGCTAGCCCCATTTCGCGACAATATGCCTCGATCTCGCTGCGCGGTGTGCTCAGCAGCGGTCGGATCAGTGTCAGATCAGTGGGTGGCTGGATAGTTTCCGGTAACAGCCGGTAATCACGCAGGCGCGTAGCCGGCAACATGCCTCTCAAGCCAGCAGGCCCCGCCCCACGCAACAGGTGCATCAGCACGGTCTCGGCTTGGTCGTCCGCATTGTGCCCGACCGCAATATGACTCGCCCCTATGGTCTGTGCTACCTGGCAGAGGAAGCCGTATCTTCTGCGCCGCGCGGCCTCCTCAATCGCTAACCGCTCTCGCTCGGCTAGCGCGGGGATATCGGCAGACCTCGTGGTAACTGGTACCCCAAGCCCCTCTGCTAGGTCGGCGACAAAGGCTCGATCCGCAGCGGATGCTGCCCCACGGATACGGTGGTCGAGATGCGCGATGTGGAGATCCAGCCCATAGTCTTGCGACAGACGGCTCAAGACGTGCAAGAGGGCCACCGAGTCCGGTCCCCCCGAGACGCCCACGACGACCCGCGCGCCGGGTTCAATGAGGTGATGGCGCTCGACGTAGGCAGCGACGTCACGTAGCAAAGCCATTGCTAAAGGTTGATCAAGGCCCCGCAGTAGTCGCACTCGATCTGCTTCATGCCTTTGAAGATTGGCGGGAGTGGCGCTGAGCAATTCGGGCAGACAGTGGGCAGCGTTTTCTCCGGTTGGGCGGCCTCGTTCGCCATTTCGGCGGCGAGGAGCTCCTCAGGGGCTACGGAGCCGAAGAGCTCGGCCTCCACCTGCCCGCTTTTTGTCCTTCGGATAAGGCCGCGCCAAGTCTCATTATCGGTGCGCTTCAGCTGCAGGGTGACATCACCCGGTGTCTCGCGCGTTCGCTCGTTGAACCGAAGCATCAATAGCTCCTTGCGGCGTAGAAAGGCACGTTTGTCCTCCGCCTCCAGCTCCTCCACCGCACCGATGGGGGATTCCCGGAGTTTTTCCTGGACCAACTCCTTCTCGGTGGTGATGAAGAGGATTTTCGTTTTCGCGACTTCTTGCTTCTGCTCGAAGATCAGGCGCGCGTCAGTCAGATAGAGAAGACCCTCGGGCTCTGCCGGGTCGCTCACCCAGGCTGCCTCGCACGCAGCGATACCATGCTCGTCAGGAAGGAGATCAAACGAGGCGGCATCCAACGCATCCAGAAGGAACCGTGCTTGTTTGATCTCACCCTGCCGCGTGCGTGTCTGCTGCTCGACGCCCTCGAACGTCTGTCGTACGCGTCGCTCGGCCGCGTTGATGTTGTTCTGGAGGGTACTGATGCGACTTTCTGTGTGCCCAATCAGGGTGGCGTCCCGGTTTGCCCGCTGCAGGAGGCCTTCGACATCTCGGGCGCTGTTCTGTAGCACCCGGCGCTCGCTCTCAAGCAGTCGCAGAGACTGAACGCGCTGCTGAGGCCAGCGCTCGCGCAAGGTCTCAAGCTGGAGCTCCCAGCTCCGTCCATAGCGGTAACCGCGAGCCCGTAACTCGGAGAGGCTTGGGGCCACCGTATCGATGTTGCTGGTGACTTGCTCTAGCGCACCGGAGACGGAAGCCAGAGCGACGGCGCCCGCGAGCCGTTCCCAGTTTGCGCGGGCTGTTGTCAGGCGTGAAGCGGCTGCCGCGGCCGCATCTGGGGCGGGCGCCGGTTCACGGAGGGGATCCTTAGACACTGCCTTGCCCGGCTTCCCGCTCGAAGACGAAGAGGAGATACGTGAGGAGAGCTGCCGATTCGTAGCATCTGGGGTGTTAAGGGACTGTTTACTCGCAGGCTTTTTCTGGCGTGAGGTGCTGCTTGAGCTCTTCTGCTTTGCGGCCATGGGTACCTCCCCTATCTCTGTGAGAAGACCGCTTCGGGCACGTCATCCATCGCACCTCACCTACCCTAACCCTAATCAGTGCCCATGGTGTGACGCAGATATGCCTCCATCAATCGATCCAGGTCGCCGTCGAGGACGGCCTGAACGTTACCCGTTTCGTAATCTGTACGATGATCCTTCACCATCTGGTAGGGATGCAACACGTAAGAGCGAATCTGGTTGCCCCAACCGGCCTCCACATGCTCACCCTTGAGATCCTCGATCTGCTTGCGACGTTCTTCCTCCTGGATCTGCAGCAAGCGTGCTCGAAGGATCCGGAGCGCCGTCTCGCGATTCTGATTCTGCGAACGCTCGTTCTGGCAAGCTACCACGATCCCGCTTGGCACGTGCGTGATACGGACCGCGGTCTCATTCTTCTGCATGTGCTGCCCGCCGGCAGAGGAAGCCCTGAAGGTCTCGATCTCAAGGTCGCTCGGATCGATCTCGACCTCGGCCTCTTCGTCCAGATCGGGCCACACCTCGACCAGCGCAAATGAAGTGTGGCGTCGATGCGCGGCGTCAAAGGGTGACAAGCGGACGAGTCGGTGCACGCCGCGCTCGGATTTCAGGTAGCCGTAGGCATACCGTCCGCTGATGGCAACGGTCACGCTTTTGATGCCGGCGCCCTCTCCCTCCATCGAATCCAGGATTTCGGTCTTGTACTGATGTTGCTCCGCCCATCGCAGGAACATACGCAGCAGCATACTGGCCCAGTCCTGTGAGTCGGTTCCGCCGGCACCGGCGTGGATGGCGAGAATCGCATTCCCGCGATCGTGTGGGCCTGACAGCATCAGCCTGAACTCTGCGCGCACAAGCTCCTTTTCGAGCCGCTCGGCCTCTTTCTCGAGATCGGATTCCAGGCTCTCGTCCCCGAGGGCCTCAAGCTCAAGGGCGTCCTTCACCTCTTGCCTTAGCGTTGTCCAGTAACCGATCTCGTCCTGCAACATCGAGAGACGCTGGAGCACCTGCCGTGCCTGGTCGGGATTATCCCAAAGATCCGGTTCGGCGCTCTGCTTTTCTAGCGCCTGAAGCTCGCGGATTCGGCTGGGTAAGTCAAAGACGCCTCCAGATGGCTTCAACACGGGTCGCCAACTTCTCAAGTCGATCGGATAGCTCGCTCATAGGGTGCCTATTTCACTTTCTAGTTATTTGTGTTTAGTCTCTGCTGCGAACAAGTCATAACCACAGCAGCAGTCAGTTGTATGCCCCGATGGAGTCTGTGCGTAGCTTGGGACTATGTCTGTATCGTTTGGTCCCAGTCGGCCTTTGGGTCTTCCTGCTAGGCCACACCCAGCAAGCCATCGACAAAGGCTTCTGGGTCAAACGGTGCCAGATCCTCGATCCGCTCGCCGGTACCGACGAAGCGCACCGGTAGCTCCAGCTGATGTCCGATGGAAAGCACCATCCCGCCCTTCGCACTCCCATCGAGCTTGGCTAGAATGATGCCGGTGACCTGCACGCTGTCAAAGAACTGCTGAGCCTGGATCAGGCCATTCTGGCCTGTGGTGGCGTCCAGAACCAGGAGGGTCTCGTGGGGGGCCCAAGCCACGCGTTTAGCTATCACGCGCTGTATTTTCTCCAACTCCGCCATCAGGTTATGTTGGGTATGCAGCCGCCCCGCGGTATCGACGATCAGGACATCCGCCTTGTGAGACTGGGCATACTTCATTGCGTCGAAGGCCACGGCGCTGGGATCGCCTCCCTCCGGGCCCGTAATCACCGGGACGCCTGCGCGATCGCCCCAGATCTTCAGCTGGTCCATAGCCGCCGCACGGAACGTGTCGGCTGCTGCCAAGACCACGCTGCGCCCCTGGGACTTGAAGCGCGCCGCCATTTTGCCGATGCTGGTAGTCTTTCCCGATCCATTGACCCCGACGACGAGCAGAACGGCAAGCGGCCAGTCCAGGTTGAGCGGCACTGGTTCCGGGAACAGGGCGCGTATTTCCTCGCGTAGAACTTTTTGTAGCCCCTGAGTTCGGTAGATGCCTTCCTCCTCAACTCGCTCACGCAACCGCTTGACCAGGGCAAGTGTGGTCTCTACGCCGACATCGCCGGCGATCAAGAGGGCCTCGACATCGCTCCAGGTCTCTTCATCGATCTCGCCAGCCCCCAGGATATTCACGATCTGGCCGAAGACCGTGTTGCGTGTCTTTCGCAGGCTCTCGAAGATGCTCTTCATCCAGTCAGCGTTCCTTATCCGTTAAGTGGTGAGTTGTTTGTGGCTGTTCCTCGCCGCATGCTGCTTCGGCTGGGATTATAGCTTCAGGGGGTGGCGCGTCAAGCTGTACCGGGATTTCGCGTTCGAGGCAGATCTCCGACGGCGTCACAGAGCAGCGAAACGCGCGAATGTCCACGTCTGCCTGTGCCGCTGCCCGGAGGGTGTCTCCGAACTCAGGATCTGTGCTGTCGCGCGGGGTAAATCGCGTGGCATCGTAGCGTTGCACCACGAAAATCACGCTCGCGCCATCTCCTCGCTTTCGCGCCGCGATCAGCTCTCTGAGATGACGTCGTCCTCGAGCCGTGGGAGCGTCTGGAAACTGTGCGATCCCTTCTTCCACCAGTGTCACGGACTTGACCTCGACCCAACAGGTGGCGTGCGCTGGCTCTCCATCGGGACGAGCCAAGCGGAAGTCCAGACGACTGTTACCGAGTGCCACTTCGCCCGCGACCTCCGTGAAGCGCTGGAAACCCGAGAGCCGGCGCTGCCGCAGTGCTTTGGCGATCAGCACGTTGGGAAGATGCGAATTCAAGGAGACCAATGCCTCAGGATGTTGGATCAAAGTCAGATTGTAGGCGGTCTTGCGATGGTGTGTGTCGGCGACTGGCGTGAGCCACACGGGCCGACCAGGGACCAACAGTTCCTGGAGCCGTCCTGGGTTCGCGAGATAGGCCGACACGGTCTTTCCCGCCGTAGTGACGTGCACACGAAAGCGATTGTCTCTGGCTACGAACTCACCCTCAATTAGGGCTGGAAAGCGGTGACACGTCCTCTGCGTTTCATCTGTATGCATAGTTGCATTTTACGATGCGGGTCTGTCCCGTCAAACCTTTGCTGGTCAGGGTCGTCTCCCAGCCATTCCCGATAGTGTCTCAAACCGCTGTTAGCGGATTCACTCGACTCCGTCGCTCTGCATTGGGCTCTTGTATCCCGTATGCGCACGAGCTTGGTGTCTAACCTTTCTTAAACTGAAACGCAGCCGTTATTCTCTACGGTTGCGCGGTCATCTCGCGTATGATACAATGATTTGTGATTCGATAGGCTGGTGGCGAATGCTGAGCAGTGTATAGCGGGAGCGGTGCATAAACCTGAATCCAATTATTCATACCACAGCCAAGCCGAGGCCTTGCCCCAGATGCCGGTGTTCAGAGGGAGGACAGAAGTCAATCGCGCGCATCGTGCGAACCGTACTCAGTTCGCACAGCACCTGTTGATTTGCATCCTATCTGACATGTGTTAAAAAGTGGTTATAATGGATGCATCTGCCCGCACCGTCTGGGATAAGCCTGCTTGACAAGCAGTCCGTCTCACAATAAGCAGGGATCAAGTTCTGACCCAAAGGAGGCTTTGATGCGCGGGAACAGGAGTCTGGTCATCATTGCGTTGGTACTGATTGTGTTGGCCGTTGTCGCCGGAGGGGCTTACATCTACCTGCAGATGTTGCGACCGGATGGAGAGCCCGAGCTGGAGGCTGTTACGACACCGGTGCCTGAGCCCGTTGACATGACCGAGATCGTGGTCGCGATTCAAAACATCCCGCGCGGGATGCAGATCAGTGTGGAGGATAACGCGATTGCGCTCCAGGAGTGGCCCAGCGAGAATTTGCCGTACGAGTACTACACTGCCATTGAGGAAGTGGACGGCAAGTTTGCCCGTATGGAGATTCCGCGGGGTTGGCCTGTCACGCCGGATGTGATCGGGCGCCCAGGAGGCATGCTGTCGGTGTCGGGATCCGCTGCAGCGTTGTTCGAGCCTGAGGATCGCGTGGCCTACGCAGTTCCCTTCGATGTCCAGGGCGCTGTAGGATGGGCCGTCAAACCCGGAGATCGAGTTGATGTCCTGGCGGCGCTGAAGATCAAGCCGGTGTACACCGATTTCCTCGAGGAAGGTGTCAAGCAGTTCACCTACCTGTTGTCCGGGGAAGAAGGTGAGGTGGCGCAGACGAGCCCCTTTGGTCAGTTCGAGCTTCTGCCCAATGGTCGTTGGGCAGCGATCTACCCCCTCGATACGCAGACTTCTGCAGAGCCCGCACTGCTCGTGCAGATGACCGTGCAAGATGCCGTTGTCTGGCACGTGGGAGAGTGGACCGAGGAAGAAGCAGAGATAACGCCTGCCACATCCACGGGTGCGGGGGAGCGTGAAGGCCTGACTGAAGGGCCGGCCCCTGCTCCTGCTGCTGAGCCGACACCTGTCGTGCTGGAGGAGGGCAACCAGGAGGTTGAGCTCGTGACGCTGCTGGTGACCCGTGAGGACGCGCTGATCTTGAAGTACCTGCACGAGATGGGTGCCGACCTCGATTTGGCGTTGCGCCCAGCGAACTTCACGGGAACCGTGCTCCAAACGCAGCCGATCTGGTTCCGGTACATCCTGGATAAGTATCACCTGCCCGATTCGATGCCCGATGATCCGGTTGGCCCGGTGCCGATTCACGAGCCTTTGGAGCCGCTTTCGGAGCCAACTCCTGTGCCGGAGGAATAGTCTAGCCGTGGAGGCATGCCAGAATGCCTGACCGAATCCGCGTGATGATCGTCGATGATATTGCGGAGACGCGAGAGCAGTTGAGGAAACTGCTCTCGTTTGACCCCGATATCGAAGTTGTGGCCATGGTCTCTACGGGCGAGGAAGCGGTCGAGGTTGTGACCGATGCCTATCCCGATGTCATCCTTATGGATGTCAATCTACCCGGCATGGATGGGATCGCTGCTACCGCGAAGGTCATCGAAGCCATCCCGTCTGTGCAGGTCATCATGCTTTCGGTCCAGGGTGAGACTGATTATCTGCGCCGGGCGATGATGGCTGGTGCACGCGACTACCTCACCAAACCCCCGGGTGCCGACAAACTGATGGACGCCATCCATCGGGCCTATCAGCTGAAGCAGAAACTGGGCACCGGCTCCCTTGGAGCGACACCCGCCGGGGCCGCCGGGCAGCAGAAGGCGGGCCCAGGAGCGAGTGCCCTCGAGGCGAAGATTGTCACGCTCTACAGCCCCAAGGGGGGCACGGGATGTACGACCCTCGCCGTGAACCTGGCGTTGGCGCTGCAGAATGTGCTGGGTCCAGAGGCTAGGATCTGCCTAGTGGATGGTAACCTGCAGTTCGGCGACATCACGATCTTTATGAAGCTCCAGCCGTCGCGGACCTTGGCTGACCTTGCGCCTCATGCCGAAGATCTGGATCCTGATCTCCTTGACACTGTCGTCGTCACCCATGACTCCGGAGTCAGAGTGCTGGCCGCACCGGCGTCGCCGGAAGAAGCTGATGTTTTCCGCGAGGGAGGCGTCGAGGAATCTGGCGGCAACGCGCGGTTCCGGGCCGTGCTTGAGTTCGCCCGCCCGCAATTTGACTATATCATTGTCGACACAGCCCATCAAGTAGATGACACTCTCCTGGCTGCTCTCGATGTGAGCGACCTTGTCCTGGTGGTGACCCGGCCGGTCATCCCGGAGATTCGAGGTGCGCGGCTGTTCATCGAACTCCTGCACAAGCTGAACTACGAGCTCGATCGGGTCGAACTGATCATCAACGGCGTCGACAATAAGCGCATGGGCATACAACCAGAGGCTATCGAGCGCGCGATGATGCCGGCCCTGGCGCAGCTTCCGCTGGATGAACGCCCAGCCTTGCGCGCCGCCAATCTGGGCGAGCCGGTGATGGCGAAGGCAAGCCGGACGCCTCTCGGACAGGGGTTCGTGAATCTGGCAGAGAAGGTTCATAGCCGGGTTCACAGAGCGGTGGAGCAGGAGGCAGAGGAGCCCGAACCACAACGCCGCGGAGGCTTGGGACGCTTGCTGTGAGTACTGGCCTGTAGCGTGAGAATACACGAGGTGATGCATGTCTCTGTTACGCAGAATTGAGAAGAAGCCCACGGAATCGTCGGAGGCGCGGCCCCAGCAACCCTCAGCCGCTTCGAAGGGCACGAACCGCGGTGTGCAGCGGCGATCTGTGCCGCAGGCTCGAGATGCGTATATGGATCTCAAGAATCGGGTGCAGAATCGGCTGATCGCCGAGATGGATCCTGCTATGGATGTCTCCCGCACGGACGAGGTGCGGTTGACGATCAAGGAGATGTACGACTCCATCCTCCAGGAGGAGAGCATCATCCTTGGTCGGAGAGAGCGGGATGCGCTGTTCGAGGTCATCGTCGCCGAGATTCTGGGGTTGGGCCCTCTTGAGCCTCTTCTGGCGGAGGACTCCATCACAGAGATCATGGTCAACGGTCCCAAGAAGGTCTTTATCGAGCGAAACGGCAAGATTCAGCGTGTCAACGTCTCGTTTGAATCCGAGGAGCACCTGATGCGCATCATCGAGCGCATCGTTGCGCCGCTCGGTCGTCGTATCGATGAGAGCAGCCCTACGGTCGATGCGCGGCTCAGGGATGGCTCTCGTGTGAACGCGGTGATCCCGCCGATATCCCTGCAGGGACCATGCGTTACGATTCGCAAGTTCTTCAAGACACCCTTGACCGTGGAAGATCTAATGCGTTTCGGCACCGTCACCGAGGAAGCCATCGAGTTCCTCAGAGCGGCGGTTGTCGCGAGAACCAACATCCTCGTCTCCGGCGGTACAGGTACCGGCAAGACCACATTCTTGAACGTGCTGTCCGCTTACATCCCCCCTGAGGAACGCATCATCACCATTGAGAACGCAGCGGAGCTGCAGTTGCGTCAGGAGCACGTGGTCACGCTGGAGTCGCGACCCCCCAACGTCGAGGGAAGAGGAGAGATCTCCATCCGCGATCTGGTCATTAACTCGTTGCGGATGCGCCCCGATCGGATCGTCGTCGGTGAGTGTCGAGGCGGAGAGGCCTTGGATATGATGCAGGCGATGAACACCGGTCATGAGGGCAGCATGACGACCCTGCATGCCAATAACACCCGCGATGCGCTTTCGCGGCTGGAGACGATGGTTCTGATGGCGGGGATGGAACTGCCGCACCGGGCAATCCGTGAACAGATCGCTGCGGCGATTGATCTCATTGTGCAACTGGAGCGTCTGCGGGATGGCTCGCGGCGTGTCGTATCTATCACTGAAGTTCAAGGGATGGAGGGCGAGGTGATCACCACCGCCGACATCTTCAAGTTCGAACAAAGCGGCTATGAGAACGGTCGGGTCATCGGCAGGCTGCGGCCCACCGGGATCCGCCCAAAGTTCATGGACCGCATCGAACAAGCGGGCATTCATCTCCCCCCCTCAATCTTCGGCGTCGCGCAGCGGTTACGATACTAGTCTGTACATGCAGCTCCGTATTCGCAGGTATGGGGCGGCATAGACTGGAGAGGTGTAGAACATGGGCTTCCTAATCGCGATTGGCGCTCTGTTTCTTTTAGCAGTTGTCCTGATGATCGTGGGGCTGGCGAGCAAACCGGCGGGTCAAGCCCTCGTTGAGGAACGGCTGGGCAAAGGCTCACGTAAGGAAACGGAATCGGAGGATGGACGGCGCCAGGATCGCCATCAAGGCGTTGTTACGCAAACCGTCGATCGTGCGCTGGAGGGGCGCAGTTTCGCCCAAAATCTCGCGACGCAGTTGGCCCAAGCGAATCTGAAGTGGACGGTGGGTGAGTTCCTCATTCTCACGATCCTCCTATCCTTGTTGCTGGGCCTGCTCTTCTACGCCATCGGCCGGTATATCCTGATCCCTGTTGGTATCATCGCCGGCTTCTTCATCCCCAGGATCTACCTTGGCGTCCGCAAGAATACGCGCCTCAAGGAGTTCAACGACCAGCTCAGTGACGCACTTAACCTCATGGTCAACTCGTTGCGAGCGGGTTATAGCACCATGCAAGCGCTGGAGGTCATCTCGAATGAGATGCCCGAGCCGATCGCTGAGGAGTTTGGGCGCGTTGTTCTCGAGCTACAATTGGGTGTCTCTTTCGATACCGCGATGGCTAACCTGCTGCGGCGGGTGCCAAGCCCCGATCTGGATCTCGTGATCACCGCGATGAGTGTCCAACGGGAGGTTGGTGGCAACCTTGCCGAAGTCCTGGACGCGATCAGCTTCACCATCCGGGAGCGGGTGCGGATCAAAGGAGAGATCAAGACATTGACCGCTCAGGGGCGCATCACCGGCTATGTTATCACGGCCTTGCCGTTTGGGCTTGGGATGATCATCTATCTTATCAACCCGGGCTTTATGGATGTGCTCTTCACCGACCCCTGTGGTTGGATTATGATGGGCGCGGCGGTGATCCTCATCGTCATTGGCTATATCGCGGTCAATAAGATCGTGAGTATCGAGGTCTGAGGAGGACGCGATGTTGACAGCTCTCATAATCGGCGGACTCGTGGCGGCTGCAGCGCTGCTGACCTTCATGGTTATTCGCGGACGCAGCTCCTCCCAGAGCATTGATGAGCGTTTGAATGAGCTGGCGGCGCTCGGCCAATCGATGACCCTTGAGGAACTAGAGCTCTCCCTGCCATTTAGCCAACGTGTCTTGATTCCAATGGTCGAGACGCTGAGCCGCATCGCCCAACGGTTCACTCCCCAGCGTACCCTGGAAGAGACACGCCATAAGCTGGAGCTGGCCGGTATCGCTCACAAGGTACAGGCGGCGCAATTTCTCGGCTATCGAGTCGGTGCCGCTTTGCTCCTGGGTACATTGTCGCTGCTTATGGTGTTCGCTTCCGCCGTCCCGTTGGGTCGCCGGCTCTTGATTATCGTGGTGGCCTTTGTCTTGGGCTATCTGCTGCCCGGCGTCTGGTTGGGTTCCAAGATCAAGAAGCGTCAGGATGAGGTCATTAAGGCGTTGCCGGATGCCTTGGACCTGCTGACGATCTGTGTCGAGGCCGGGTTGGGCTTCGATGCGTCAATGCAGAAGGTTGCGGAGAAGTGGGACAACGAACTAAGTCGGGCCTTCGCCAGAACTGTGCAGGAGATGCAGCTGGGCATGTTGCGCCGGGAGGCGCTGCGCAGCATGGCTGAAAGTATGGAAGTGCCGGATGTCACCTCCTTCACGGCAGCGATTATCCAGGCCGATCAGCTTGGCGTCAGCATGGCCAAAGTGATGCGCATTCAGTCGGATACGATGCGCCTGAAGCGGCGTCAACGCGCCGAGGAGAAGGCGCGTCAGGCGCCGGTCAAGATGATGTTCCCTTTGGTCTTTTTCATCTTCCCCACGATTCTCATCGTCCTGCTGGGACCCGCACTGATCCAGATCCGCGATTCGGGCATCTTTGGGTAACGCCGCCCTGCACTCCGAGAATGGCGCGTGGTGCGCTGTGCACCAAACCTGCATAGGCGTGTTTCACGTTGGGCAAAGTCATGCACACCCTGGCTTGTACTGGGCCTGATCGACAAGCCGCCCCCAACGCGAAACACGCCCCCTCTGTCGGTTGGGGTTGACATTGTAGCCATTTCGCGCTATCAATAGGGTAGCATGTTCGATACCGTGGAGTGTTCCCCCTTTCGGTTGGACCGGGTGCTTCATTGATACATGCGCGTCGTGCAATCAAAGGATCTTACCGGTACATATTGGACTTAGTGTTGCCGCCCTGTTGTGTGGTCTGCGGCAAGGTGGGAGTATGGCTCTGCGAGACCTGTGCGGAGCAGATTCCGTTTGCGGACCATCCTTCTTGCCCCCGCTGTGGCAACGCTTATACAGGGTCGGGACTCTGCAACCGATGCCGCACGGCGCCGCTGCGTGTTGCCCCTATCCGCTACGCCTTTCTCTATGATGGTGTCATCCGAGATGCAATCCACACGCTCAAGTACAGAGGTGGGCGTGATGTTGCTGGCACGTTGGCCCGTCGCATGGCGGTCGCCTGGGCCCGCCAGCTCGACAGCCGAGATCGTCATAGGACGAGTGACCTTCTGATCCCGGTGCCGTTGCATGCCGAGCGCGAGGTGCAACGCGGGTACAATCAGTCGGTCCTATTGGCGCGCGAGTTATCCTCGGAGATAGGGGTCCCTTGGGCGGAGGATGTGCTCTTCAGGATCCGACCGACGGCCTCGCAGACGAATCTGCCTTGGGCTGATCGCCGGCGCAATGTTCAGCAGGCCTTTGCCTGTTCTACGATGTACAATCTGCGTGGCTTGCGTATCACTCTGGTCGATGATGTGGCGACGACGGGCGCCACATTGGATGCTTGTGCAGTGGCGTTGCTCGCCCGGGGTGCTAGAAGCGTGAGCGCCTTTACGGTGGCCCACGCTGTCTAGACTCCCTAACTGAATTCAAAGGAGGCTTGACCGATGGAAATGCTTCAGATCTATACTCGGAACATTGAGCTGACCGACCGACTGCGCGATTATGTAGAGAGTAAGGTCGCAAAGCTCCAACGGTATCTACCGAATCTTGACAGTGTCCGGGTTGACCTCTCCGAAAGCAACGCTCGGGATAGCTCGCGCCGTATGGTCGCACAGATCACGGTCTATGTCCCCAAAGCCATCTTGCGTGCGGAGGAGCGCGCGGGTGACATCTTTGCTGCGGTGGACTCGGTAATGGATAAGATGTCCCGTCGTGTTGAGCGCTATAAGGGTCGGCGTCAGTCCATGCGTCGCAACCACGTCGCTCCGGCGCCGGGACCCGCGACTATGGAGGATGTGGAGCTCATGGATGAGGACTTCCCCACCATCGCCCGGGTAAAGGAGTTCGAAGTCAGCTCCGTTCTGCCTGAGGATGCGATCGAGCAGATGGAGCTGCTTGGCCATCACTTTTTCCTGTTCGTGGACGCGGCGGACGGCCGCTTGAGCGTAGTCTATCGCCGCGACGATGGGAATTACGGCGTACTCAAGCCGATTTACTGACATCTCGGTGCACACTGTCAGCAGCGAGGCGCACCCCGGGGTGCGCCTCGCTGTTATGTAACCCACAAGCGCGGGCTGGAGGATCGAACTACGACGCCGTCGATTCGGGCTTAGCCGGTCTCCGCTGTCTCCTCGGGGCTGATAAGAGCCGTGGTAAGGACTTCGTCCATGCTCTCGGCAAAGGTCAGCTGAAGGTTTCTGCGGATCTCCTTGGGCACTTCTTGTAGATCGTTCTGATTTCGCGCCGGCAGCACGACTCTCGCCACGCCGGCTCGATGTGCTGCCAGCAACTTCTCCTTGAGCCCACCCACTGCCAGCACCCGCCCTCGTAGCGTGATCTCCCCTGTCATGGCCACATCACGGCAAACGGGATAGCCGGAAAACGCGGAGACCAGCGCCGTGGCGATGGTGATGCCGGCTGACGGGCCGTCCTTACGGATGCCGCCTTCGGGCAGATGGATGTGGATGTCGACCTCGTCGAAAGTCTCGTGCTCGATACCCCACACGTCCGACACGGATTTCAGATAGGTCAGGGCCGCTTGGGCCGATTCCTGCATCACATTACCCAGCCGTCCAGTCAGCTTCAGATTGCCCTTACCGCGGGTGAGTGCCACCTCAACGGGTAGCAGATCACCACCATTGACGGTCCAGGCCAATCCCATCACGACGCCTACGGTGTCCTCTGGCTCCAGGTGCCCTTCTTCGAACTTCGGTGACCCGAGATAGCGGCGCACCCTGTTAAGCGTCATCGTCCGAATCGGCTGTTTCTCCTCCGCCAACCGTCGCGCTGCCTTGCGGCAGAGAGCACCGATCTCACGTTCGAGGTTGCGAACGCCAGCCTCATAGGTGTACTGTCGGATGAGGACCTGAAGCGTCTCCTTCGGGAATCTGGGTTTTGCTTCGCTCAGGCCACTATTCTCAATCTGTCGCGGGATCAAGAATCGATTCGCAATCTCGATCTTCTCCAACTCTGTATAACCGGGAAACTCGATCACCTCCATGCGATCCAGAAGCGCTGGTGGAATCGTGTCAAGGACGTTAGCTGTGGCGATGAACAACACATCGGACAGATCGTAGGGTATTTCCAGATAATGGTCGGAAAAGGCATGGTTCTGTTCGGGATCCAATACCTCCAGCAAGGCTGAGGAGGGGTCTCCTCGGAAATCTATCCCGATTTTGTCCACTTCGTCGAGCATGAAGACCGGATTGGCCGTTCCCGCTCGGCGCATCGTCTGGAGAATGCGACCCGGGAGCGCCCCGATGTACGTGCGACGATGCCCACGGATCTCGGCCTCGTCACGCACACCTCCCAGCGAGATTCGCACGAACTCCCGACCGAGGGAGTCTGCGATGGACCGGCCGAGAGATGTTTTCCCCGTACCCGGAGGGCCGACAAAGCAGAGGATCGTGCTCTGTTGCGCTGCCGATGCCATCTTGTGGACGGCAATATACTCAAGGATGCGATCCTTGGCCTTCGGCAGCCCGTAGTGCTGGGATTCAAGGACACGCTGCGCATGTCCGATGTCCAGGTTGTCGTCGGTTTTGTCAGACCAGGGTAAGCCGAGGAGCCAGTCTAGATAGGTTCTGATAATGCCTACATCAGGCGCCATTGAGGGCATCGTCGAAAGCCGCCTGAGCTCCTCTTCCGCCCTTTCGCGCACGTGGTCGGGTAACGCGTGTTCTGCTAGCTGTTCGCGAATCTTGAGCAGGTCGCTGGTGAGCGTGTCACTTTCGCCAAGCTCCTGCTGAATCGCGCGCATCTGCTCTCGCAGAAAGTACTCACGCTGGCTCCTATCGACCTCTTCCTGGACCGTAATCTGAATCTGGTTCTCGAGCTCCAGGACATCCAACTCATGGGCAAGGTAACTGCTGACTTTCTGCAACCGCTCCACCACGTTGAGCGTCTCAAGCAGATCCTGCTGCACACTCGTGTCGAGCATAAGCATCTGTGCCACGACGTCGGCGATCTGTCCGGGTGCGTCCACGTTCATAGTGTAGACGTAGGCCTCCTCAGGCAGCGTCTCGTTCAGCGACACGACTTTCTCGAACATGGTGAGGACGGCTCGGGTCAGGGCTTCGGTGAGGGCGTTGTCGTCGGCAGGCTCAGGAAGTGCCTCGACGGTGGCGATGAGATAGGGGCTTTGCTGCAGGAACTCGTTGATGCGGACCCGCCCTACACCCTGAGCGATCGCGCTGGTTGTTCCGTCAGGCAAGCGGATCGACCTTGCAATCACCACCTCAGTGCCTACCGCGTAGAGATCCTCCGCGGCGGGGTAAGCCTCCATCGCATCGTCGAGTTGCGCGACCACCACGACGGGCCAGTCCTCTTGTATTGCCGTGGAAAGCGCCTGAAGTGAACGATCGCGCCCGACGTAGAGGGGCGTGACCATCTGAGGGTAAACGATCAGCCCTCGCAGGGGCAGGATGATTGCCTCGAATGGCCCTTCTTCGATGGGGCCGACGCTGAATTCGTCGCCAAAGAGGTCTTCGGGCGTCAGTGGTAAGTTATCCCAATCCACAGGCTTTATCTACTCCCAGGGCTCATCGACCCAATCACCTAACGGCAGATCGAGCTCTGCCTGTTTGGACCACGCTTCGCGGACATCGGCGACCACGAAGATCGAGCCTGTGGCGATAATGCCCCATCCCGGCTTCAGTTGACGGTACGCTTGCTCCAGCGCTCGACGGGGATTCACCGCGATCTCCGCCCCCCGTCCAAGGTCTGCGCAGAGATCGGCGAGAGCATAGGGAGCAGCTGCCCGTGGGTGATAGGAGCGCGTCACGATCATGTGCTCGCTGAACGGCAGCAGCACCTCGAGCATTCCCTCGATGTCCTTGTCATTCGAGGCACCGTAGATCACGATCCAGGAGACATCAGGGAACCAGGTCTTGAGTGATTCGACCAGGGCGTTGACGGAGTAGGGATTGTGTGCGCAGTCGACCACAAGTAGGGGATCGTTGTTAAGAATCTCCATCCGGCCCGGCCACACGACATCCGTTAGGCTGGTCCGCAGTGTCTGTGAATTCGCCCAGGCGTGACCGTGGTCCCGCAGGACCGCCGTAGCTGCGATGGCGACGGCGGCGTTCTCCTCTTGGAAATCGCCCAGAAGGGCGACCTCGTAGATGCCCTCGAAAGGTGAGGCGGCATTTGCCCGCTCGATGCGTATGCGCTGACCGGTTCGCGTCCGCTGCTCGGGTTGGAACAGCCAGTCCTCGCCGACAACGGTCAAGGGAGCATTTCGCTCTTCAGCTATCCGGCGCAGGACGTTAAGGGCCTCAGGCTGCTGCGGCGCGGTCACCACCGGAACGCCGGGCTTGATGATGCCGGCCTTCTCGTAGGCGATCTCGGCAAGCGTGTCGCCCAGAAGATAGGTGTGGTCCAGGCTAAGTGAGGTGATGATGCTGATCTCGGGTGTGATCACATTGGTGGCGTCCAACCGTCCTCCCAGGCCCACTTCCATCACGGCTAGATCTACCCGTTCGCGTTGAAAATAGAGAAACGCCAGCGCCGTGGTGACCTCGAAAGTCGTCAGCTCCGGCATGGTTGCGACGATAGGCTGAATCTCCTCGACCAACGATGTCATTCGCGAGCGCGAGATCGGTTCGCGGTTGATCTGCATACGCTCGCGGTATGTGTGGAGGTGCGGCGATATGTAGAGGCCGGTCCTTAGTCCGGCGACCTGCGCCACGCCGGCCATCATAGCCGAGACCGATCCCTTGCCTTTTGTGCCTGCAACGTGGATCGTGGGATATGCTTCGTGGGGATTGCCGACTTCCTTCAGCAGTTGAACGACTCTATCGAGCTTGAACTCCCTCGGTGAGTAGCGTTCGATGCGGCGCTTTTCGTAGTCTACAAGGCCATATAGGTAACGAAGGGCATCGTGGTATCTCATAGTCAGTCGAGGATTGTACTTGCTTTCGCGATCCTGGCAAGATTTCCCCTTTTTGCCGTTATGTGCTAAAGTCACCTTCACCAATGACCTAGAGGAGGAGGTGCATGGTTGGCGTTCGACTCGGGCTCTTAGGACTCTATCTGGTGGGCAGCTATGTCCTGAGCCGATACCTCCGCGAGCATCTTCCCACTCCCGGCGACACACACCCATCATCCGAACAACGCCCTTGGATTGCCGTCTTTTGGATTTGGGGCGCGTCATTGTGGGTGTTCCCCGGTGTCCTCTGGGTTGGTCTGCTCTCCCTGCCGGTGTTGCACATCCTGGTGCTCAGTTTCCTTCTGCCCCTTAGCTGCTTTTTGGTCTTCTGGCTCGCCGCCGGGCCTGCCGCTGGCAGACGTCAGGGAAAGACCGCGGACTACCTGAGCGCTGGGAGCATCCTGCTTTTCACGGGCTTGGCTCTGCTTCTGGCGGTTCTGTCTCCGGGCCTGGCGTATGCGAGGTTGGCACTCTTCGTCGTCTCAACCTTAACGCCGTCAATTCTCTCCATCTGGTTGCTCTCGATGTGGGCGCCGGTTGTGGTGCCCCTGGGGCCAGAGGTTGAGCGGCGATCACGAAACGGTCTGCGGTTGGTTCTCAGCTTCTTCACCCGCGCGCCGCGGACGACCTGGGTGGTTGAGGAAGGTAAGGTCGTCTCGCGAATCAGAGGCCGGCCCTTCGGCGGATCAGGGCCCGGTCTGCTGATTACTGAACCAGAGAATGTGGTCGTCCTCAAGTCGGGTGCAAGCATCACCCGTGTAGCCGGTCCCGGTGCTGTCTTGACAGGTCCCGGGGAGACGCCGTATCGCGTTGTGGATCTGCGGGATCAGCTTCGGACGACGACGGTCAACGCCATCACACGCGATGGCATCGAGGTGCGGGCCCCGTTAACGTTACTCTTTCGGACAAAGCGGGGATACAAAGACATTGCTCTCGGCGAACCCTGGCCCTACCGCAATCAGCGCGATGTCCTTCAGGCTGTCTTTGCGGAGGAAGTCGATCCCACCGGGCGCGGCCCGCTAGATGCCCATAGCGCCAATCCTTGGGAGGAGCTCCCGGTAAAGATCGCCTCTCACCGACTCGAGCAAGTGATCTCATTCTATAGCCTTGATCAACTCTATCTTGGCAGGGTAGACGATGGGTCTCTTCAGACGGACGACGATCTGCAGGCTGATCTGCGGGAGACTCACCGCAGAGTTGAGAGAGCACTAGGATTGCATGAGGCCGCAGAGATTCAGGATCCACTCACGAGATTGACAATCAGTAAGCTGGTGCTTCGAGCCGTTCGACAAGTGGTAGGTCCTAAGGGATTTGACGTTCACGGTGGCGGCATCGATGGTCCTATTCAGCCCCTGCGTCGGACCGTCACCGAGCAACGCGTCGAAGCGTGGAAGTCACGGTTTATTGCCAAGGTCATGGATTGGCACGCTAGCGTGGAACGCCGGCGCTTTGCCGACCTCGGAAGGATTCGTCAGGGAGCTCGCGAGAAGTTTCTTGCGAAGATGGTTGAGGAGACGAGCCGCAAGCTTGAGGTGGCTGAGGAGCTCAATCAGCGTGATTTCGTCGCTTACCATCTGCTGAGTAATCTGATCGAGATTGCCAAAAGTCCCGATGTAGCACGTCTGCTCCCTGAATCTGCCCTCCCCGCGCTGCAACAATTGCATCGGCAGATGGCCGAGAACACGATGTCTGGGGGTGAAGCGTGAGCCTTCAGAAGCTCATAGTGCCGCTGGGTATCGGGGTTTTGTTTCTCGCTTTCGCGGCTACCCTTCCTCTCGTTCTTTGGGGTGAGCAGGGCTACGTGGTTGGGACATCCGATCGCGTGGACTTCTTTCTCCTGGTAGGGGGATTCCTGATCGCACTGGTCATCGCTCCAGTGCAGGTGATCCGCGTGCTCAGCCAGTATACTCAGGCCCTGCACAACCTGAACTCGGAGGATGCTCAGGCCTTGACGACACGCCTCCTCTTTGGCGCGGCCCAAGGGCCGTTGCTGCAGGTTCAGTCGGGACAAGTCGATCTTCACGGCCCGCCCGTCATCTACGAGGTGGGAGGACCTGCCAGCTTGAGCGTTGATCATACCAGCGTCGTGGTGACCAGCCGCCTTGGGCGGCTTTCCCGCGTGCTGGGTCCTGGCTTTCACAACTTGGCGCCCTTTGAACGTGTCTGGGACGTGGTTGATCTTCGCCCCCAGCGTCGCACGGTAACCGTGGAGTTCATGACCCGTGATGGGATCCCGGCCTCGTGTCAGGCTACGCTTGTCTGTCGGATTGCCGCACCTGATGTGTCCGATCGCGAAGGGCGTGACGGTACCGCGCGTCCCTTTGCCTATTCCGAGGATGCCATTCTCAAGGTTGTGACGTCGAAGCACGTGCGGAAGGGCGAGGGCAGCGAGCGGGTTTTCGACTGGGCCCGGGGGATGGCCGAGCGTATCTTGGAGGCGACGGTCCGCAACGTTCTGGAGCAGTATCGCCTCGATCAGTTCCTGAACCCCCAGTATTGGTTGGACGAAGAGGAGGGTCCTCCCCGAACCGCCGCAAGTCCCAAGGACCTTCCCGAGCTGGAGGCCGAGGTGGAGGCGATTGTGCGTCAGGTCGGTCGCGAGCAGTACATCGATGTCGATCGTGTCGAGCTCGGTACTGTGCGCCCTTCTGAGGAGGCGATCCCACGCCAATGGTTGGAGTTCTGGCAGGCAAAGCTCCAAAAGGGCATTGACCGATACGCGATGGAGGTCGAGACGACGCACGAGCAGTTGGCCGAGGACGCGCGGGTCGAGGCACAGGTGACGTTTATCAACCGCATGCTCGAGGAGATTCAGCAATTACAGGCAGCGGACATCTCTGTGCCGCCTCAGCTGATCATTGCGAGTTTCCTCGAAGCGTTCCACTCGATGGCCGATCGTGGCCCCGAGGTGCAGAGCTTGCTTTTTCGACAAGCCGAGAATTTGATCCGTGTGGTCAATATGATCCAGATGGAGGACTCTCCTCTCTCCCTCACCCGTGATGAACAATCCCCGGCGCTTGAATCGGAGCCCGAGGACGAGTAGATCGCCATCGTCATGCGTTGGGTCTCTGTGCCGGAGGAGCTTGCTGTTCCGCATCTCTTGGACGTTCGCGAAATGTCCCCGCCAACGCGCAACCTATTTGACCGAAGCGCGGCACAAGTGGTGGGAGGTGACGCAGAAGCTGCTCTAGATCTCGCTGCACGCTGCTACGGGGTGGGCAAGCAACAGCATGATCATTACAGCAGTGCGCTCGCCCTTGTGCTTCAGGCCGAGGTCTACCGGCGCCTCCAGCGTTGGGAAGCGTGCCTGGACGTGATACGAGCAGCGCTCCACTGGATTGAACTGCGGGTCGGATCCGTTGCACGCTACAATGAGGCCATTGCGGTCTATCTGGAGGGCCTGGCCCACTATACCCTGCGAGCTGAGGCTAAGTTGTCGGCGACCTTCGCCTACGCCGAGCACAACCTGGCAGAGGGTGAGCGACACTGGGCCTTCGAGCAGAATGCAGCTCGCGTGGCGGACTGCCGCAACGTCGTGCGCTGGATGCGTCAGCTCCTCGATGTGGAGGCTGGGTTGCGCTCGGATGATCTTGCACTGGTCGTGCCGGTCTACGAGATCGTAGGTCGCGCGGTCGTTCGCACTGGGGCCTTTGCGATTCAGCCCTTTGAGGTTATGATGCCGGATGAGGTGATGGCACAGTATCTTCCCCCGCGCTACCTTCCGGTGCAGTTGGATACGCTGCCCTTCCTCTGTCCGTGGTCTGATCGGCAATACGTAGCAATTCGGTTGTCGGAGGAATGGGCAATGCTCCAACGGGCGCGGAAGGGAGACCTGCTCATTGTGGAGATGCTACGCGCGCGGCGCTCCGCCCGAGATTCGTCTCCCAGGGGAGCGCAGCCTTTTGTGCGTCGAGGGGACGGGAGGATCGAGTTTCGGACTGCGTTGCTGGAGGGGACGACGGATGCAGGTCCTGTTGCGCAAGGATTGATCGGGATACCACGCGTCTTGATCAGGGAAGGGGACGACGTATGACTTACGGAGAGCATCGTGTGTTGGTTGTTGGCGCTGCCGGTCTTGATCTCAAGGTGCGACCTAGAGATAAAGCGGTGATATCGGGGCGTTCAAACCCCGGTGTCATTCGGTGGGGATGGGGGGGCGTCGCACGTAACATCGCCGAGAATCTAGCCCGCCTTGGTGCCGAAGTGCATATGATCACCGCGGTCGGGGATGACTGGTGGGGCCAGGCGTTGTTGCGCCAGCTGCAAGAGCTCAACATCAACACCGATGCTTGTGTGATCTCCTCCGAGCATCCCACCGCTTCGTATGTGGCGCTCTATCAGTTGGATCAGCGCCTTCAGGTTGCATACGATGATATGCGGGTTATCGAGGCGATCACGCCGGGTCATCTCAACCGCCTGCGGCGGCTCGTCCGAGACGCTGATATTGTCTGTATCGATGCCAATCTGTCCCCGGCATCTCTGAAGACCTTGTTTCGTCTGACGGCGCAATACCATATCCCGGTCTGCGCTGATCCCACGGCTGCGCTGTTGGCACATCGCCTGCAACCTCATCTCGCTGGTATCACGACGCTCACGCCTGATCGAGCCGAGGCCGAAGCGCTCTTGGATGAAGCGTTAGGTGATGATGAGGCAATCAGCCGTGGCGCCTGGCGCCTCGTGCAGGCCGGAGTGGACCTGGCTATCATCACCCTCGGCGCGGAGGGAATCTACTATGCTACGTCTGAGGAGAGCGGGCGCATTCCCGCGTTTCCAGTCGAGGTTGTTGATCCCACCGGCGTGGGCGACGCTTTGACTGCCGCGGTGGCCTATGGTCTTTTGGAGGACGTGTCTCCCGAAGAGGCGGTGCGCCTCGGCATGGCGGCAGCCACACAGACCCTCACGTGCCGCGAGACTGTGTGTCCGCACATTAGCGCGGAGCTACTCTACGACCGCCTCGTCCCCTAGTGCGGGCGCCCCAAGTGAGGGGTTGTCAAGCAAATCGTCAACTATTCATCGAGGAGGAAGTGTGGTGAAGCATATCTTGCCCTCTATGGCAGAGTTCCGGGAAGCTCGGACCGATGAGCCTTGGTCCCCAGCCCAGATTCCGGGATCGGTACATACTGATCTGTTGGCGCTCGGCCGGATCCCCGACCCGTTCGTGGCCGACAATGAGCTAAAGGTACAGTGGGTGCACGAACGGGACTGGGTGTATCGCGTGCGATTCGATGCCGATGATACGCTGTGTGCTGAGGATCATGTGTTCCTCGTGTGTGATGGCCTCGACACGCTGGCTGATGTGATGTTCAATGAGCGACTCCTTGGGCATGCTGAGAATATGTTCCGGCAGTATCGCTGGGATGTGACCGAGATGGTCGCACCGGGTCAGAACGAGGTAGTCGTTGAATTTCCCTCCACCGTGGCTTACATGCTTGAACGACAGGAGGAGGAGCCCCTGATCGGCCCTTCGCAATCGATTCCGGGGGGCGCTCACGTTCGCAAGGCCCCATGCCAGTTCGGTTGGGACTGGGGCCCCCAACTCCCACCGATGGGGATATGGCGGGAGATGCGCCTTGAGGGGTACACAACCGCAAGGCTGGATGACGTGCATGTGCGACAGGTCCACGGGCCTGCGGGCGTGACGCTACAGCTGGGGATTGAGATCGAGAGATGGGAACCGGCGGATCTCCAGGTTGTGCTCCGCGTGCAGGCGCCGGACGGCGGTCAACTGGAAAGCGCCACAGAGCTAACGGGCTCGGCGCTTCGCGGAGAGACCGCGCTCGAAGTCCGCGATCCTGCATTGTGGTGGCCCAACGGATTGGGCCCGCAGCCTCTCTATGGGGTCGAGGTTGCGCTATACGAGGGCGATACGCTGCGTGACCGGCGGACCTTCAGGATCGGCCTGCGGAAGCTTGAGCTGCGGCAGGAGCTGGACGACTTCGGCACCTCCTTCACCTTCGTGATCAACGACGTGCCCATCTTCGCCAAGGGTGCAAACTGGATTCCTGCGGACTCCTTCCCCCAGCGCGTCACCGACGCGCATTTGGAGCACCTGATTCGCAGTGCTGCCGAGGCCAACATGAACATGTTGAGGGTGTGGGGCGGCGGCCTGTATGAAGACGACCGATTCTACGACCTATGCGATGAGTATGGTCTGTTGGTCTGGCAGGACTTCATCTACTCCTGCAGTGTCTATCCGGGCGACGAGGCCTTCGTTGAGAACGCACGAATTGAGGCGGTTCAGAACATCCAGCGTCTTCGTCATCATCCAAGCTTGGCCCTCTGGTGTGGCAACAACGAGATGGAGTGGGGCTGGGTTGGCTGGGGATGGGAAGCCCGGATGGCTCCGGAGTACAAGATCTACTACGATCAGATGTTTCATCGCATGTTGCCCTCTCTCTGTGCCGAGCACGATCCTGACCGACCTTATTGGCCAAGCTCTCCCTCCTCCGGGATTCCTTTCGAGGATCCGGGGGGTGTGCGGGCCGGAGATACCCACAATTGGGAGGTCTGGCACGGCGGTCGTCCCTTCGAGCACTATCGTAGCCATTCATCACGCTTCGTCAGCGAGTTTGGCTTCCAGTCGCTGCCCCCGCTGGCGACGATTCGGACCTATGCCGATGAGGCCGACTGGAATATGACCTCGTATATGATGGAGCACCATCAGCGCAACGCGTCCGGCAATGGCAAGATCATCAACTACATGACCGACCACTTCCAACTGCCGAAGGATTTCCCTTCATTGGTCTATCTCACGCAGGTGCTTCAGGCGGAGGCCGTACGAACTGGCGTTGAGTTTTGGCGGCGCAACCGTGCCTGCACCAGCGGGGCGCTCTACTGGCAGCTGAACGATTGCTGGCCGGTGGCTTCGTGGGCGAGCCTGGACTACTTTGGGCGCTGGAAGGCGCTGCATTATGTGGCCCGCCGCTTCTATGCCCCGGTGCTGCTCACGGCTGAGAGGTGCAGGCACGAGGAGGGCAGCGCGACCACGACACATGCGACCGGCTATCTTTTTCAGCCCGAACCCGGTCCCTTCGTGGACCTCTTTCTGGCCAACGACTGGGTGGGCGCGTGGACCGGTCGGGTACGATGGTCTCTTGAGACGCTGGAGGGTGAGGTTCTGCAGGCAGGCCTGGAGGAGACCACCATTGAGGGGCTCAGCGCCAACAAAGTCATTTCCTTGAACTTCGAGGACGTGGTGACACGCTCGAACGAGCGTTCCGTGGTGCTCGTCTACGAGATGTGGGAGGGCGACGTCCGCAAGAGCCTGGGCATTCTCCCGTTTGTGCCTTCAAAGCATCTGGCGCTGTCCGACCCCGAGCTGGATGTCACAGTGTCGGAGGACGGAGCGGGCTTCACGATCACGATAACAGCGGAGAGGGTGGCGCGCTTCGTGTGGCTCTCGCTTGAGGACGATGTCGAGGCGTTTGGTGGCTTTAGTGACAACTTCTTCGATCTGCCAGCGGGCCGTTCGGTCGACATCACGCTGCCGGCTATGGAGGGATGGGATAGCCCACGGGTTCGTTCCGCACTCGCGGTGCGCAGCTTAGTGGACAGCTACTGAGGGGTGGCTGTCAAAGGAGCCTGAAAGAAGCGATGAGAGCGTTGGTCATACGACAACCGGGCCAGAGCGAGGTCCAGGCGATTCCTCGGCCGGAGCCCGGCCCTGGGGAGGTCCTCGTCAAGGTCGCTGCCTGCGGTATCTGCGGCACCGATGTCCATATCTTTCGCGGCGAATATATGGGTGACTACCCGATCACGCCGGGACATGAATTCTCCGGTGAGGTCGTGGAAGTGGGGGGCGGCGTCCGCCGAATCGCTGTCGGCGATCGTGTCGCCGTAGAACCCAATATCGCCTGCGGCAACTGCTACAACTGCCTGAACAACCGCCAGAACTTCTGTCTTAACTGGCAGGCGATAGGCGTGACGCGTCCGGGTGGGATGGCTGAATACGTGGTGGCACCGGAGGAAGCCGTCTTTGATATCAGCACTCTGTCCTATGAGGAGGCAGCCTTCGTGGAGCCTCTGTCCTGTGTGGTGCACGGCATCGAGCGCGCGCAGATCCGCTTGGGCGACCGGATCGCTATCCTAGGGGCGGGCCCTATTGGCTTGCTCCTGCTGCAGGTTGCCCTGCGTCGGGGGACCGTCGACGTGACAATGCTGGAGCGTCAGCAGGCGAGAGGCGAGCTGGCGAAGGCGCTGGGTGCCGGACGCTGGGTGCGGGATCTCGACGAGTTGCCCGAGGGTGTCTACGATGTGGTGATCGATGCCACCGGGGCCGTACCGGTGATGGCGCGCACACTGTCGCTGGCGAGGAAGGGGGGCACGATCCTGCTCTTTGGTGTGCCACCTCGAGGGGCGGAGCTTGAACTGGATGCTTTCACGATCTTTGAGAAAGGTCTGACCCTGCGCTCTTCCTACACGTCGCGCCGGAACTCCTATCAAGCGATCGCGTTGTTGCAATCGGGTCACGTTCAGGTCGCCGATCTCGTCTCACATCGTCTCCCCTTGGAGCGTTTCGAGGAGGGTGTCGAGCTCATCGAACAAGGGCTGGAGCACGTTGCTAAGGTGTTGATGGTGCCTTGACACGGGGACGAACTATGGTAGGGTTGGGGCAATGAGTACAGCTATTGTGGTGGCTGGATGGCATCATCATGCGAAGGGACGCATCCCAATTCGGGAGGCGCGGCTTCGCGTGTCGAGCCCGGCCTGACTAGATTGCAGTCTAGAGCCCCCCGGATTGGACCGGGGGGCTCTTTTCATGTCTCGGAGGTGAGAATGAGCGAACGAGATGAGGTCCGGCTTTCTCTGCCCAGTAAGGGACGGTTAGCTGATGATGCGCTCGAGTTTATGTCGGCCTGCGGCCTGAGGGTCCATAAGCCGAATCCGCGTCAATACGCGGCGACGATCCCAGCTCTGCCAGGGCTGACGGTTCTCTTTCAACGCCCGACCGATATCGTCATCAGTGTGCGTGAGGGCAGCATGGACTTCGGCATCACCGGGCTTGATGTCACCCAGGAGTTTGGGGGTGACAATGATGAGATATTGGTCCTTCACGAGGCGCTGGGATTTGGTGGTTGTCGCCTCGCCGTGGCCGTTCCTGAAGCTTGGGAGGGGGTGCAGACCGTCGAGGATCTGGCGGCGCTGGCGGCCTCGTGGGATCGACCGCTGCGGGTTGCCACGAAGTTCACCAACCTGACGGGGGCCTTTCTCTCCGAGCACAGTGTGACTCCCTTTGAGCTAGTCTATGCGGAGGGGACGTTGGAGGTGGCACCCGCGATCGGCTACGCCGACTGTATCGTCGATCTTGTCTCCTCTGGGCAGACGCTCCGCGATAATCGGCTTCGACGCTTGACGGATGGCATCCTCCTTCGCTCGCAAGCCGCCCTGATCGCCAATCGAAGTGCCCTGCGCCGTCGTCCTGAGGTGCTTGACGTGGCGCGAGTTCTGCTGGAGTTTACCGAGGCCCATCTCCGGGCGCAGGAACACGTGCTGATCGTGGCTAACATGCGGGGGGAGGGGCCGGACGCAATCGCACAGCGCATGTTTGAGATGCGGGTTTTGGGAGGGCTGCAGGGTCCCACCATTTCCCCGGTCCTCGTCGCCGACGGCAACCCGAACTGGTATGCGGTCCAAATTGTGGTCCGGCGCGACCGCTTGATCCAGGCCATTGCGGAGTTGCGCGACATCGGCGGCAGCGGGGTCGTCGTGACGCCGGTGACCTATATCTTTGAGGAGGAGCCCGATCGCTACCGGGCGATGATGGCAGCCGTGGGGACCGGGGAGGAGCCGGCGTGACCACCCATCGGAAGCGACGGACAGGCTTGTGGGACTCACCCAGGAAAGGTTGGCTGGAGGAGAACAACGATGATCACGATCTATGAGGATCCAGCGGATGCCGCGGCCATTCTGACGCGTAGGACGATGGCGACGGTGGCGGACGTGCCGGACGTTGTGCTGGCGAGCATCGAGCGCGTTTTTGGGCAGCCTCTGACACCGGAGGAAGCGGTGTCCCGCCTTCTTGCCGACGTTCGGTTGAGCGGTGACGCGGCGCTGCGCGAATGGACGGAACGCATTGATGGGGTCGCGGTAGAGGCGCTGGAGGTCCCGTCCTCTACGTGGGAGACGGCCTTTCATGGGCTGTCACCCGAGCTGAAAGCGGCGCTGAAACGGGCGAGTAGCAGGATCCAAGACTTTCACGCACGTCAGCCGATCCCCAACTGGACGACTGAGGAGATGGGTGGGATCTTGGGCCAGCGGTTCGTGCCGCTGGAGCGTGTGGGTGTCTACGTGCCTGGCGGCACGGCGCCCCTTCCGTCCTCGTTGCTTATGGCTGTGATTCCGGCGCGCGTCGCCGGCGTTGACGAGGTGATCGTCTGCACGCCCACGGACCGCAAGACGGGTGAACCGTCTCCTCTGATCCTGGCTGCCGCGCAGATTGCGGGCGTCGATCGGGTCTTTGCACTTGGCGGTGCCCTTGCTGTTGCCGCATTGGCGTTTGGGACGGAGAGCGTGCCCAAGGTGGACAAGGTCGTCGGCGCTGGAGGGTTGTTCACCACCCTTGCTAAGCGGCAGGTCTACGGCATCGTGGGCCTGGACGGTCTTTATGGTCCGACGGAAACGGTGATCGTTGCCGATGATACGGCAAATCCCACCTGGGTCGCTGCAGATCTGCTTGCCCAAGCTGAGCACGACGTTCTCGCGACGGCGATCTTGCTGACGCCCTCCCGCGAGCTGGCGGCTGCCGTTCAGGCCGAGGTGGTGCGGCAGGCTGAAAGGTTGAGCCGATCCGGCGTTATCGAGACCTCGCTGGTCGGCCAGGGTGGGATCGTGCTCACCCCTGACCTGGCGACGGCAGTTCGCCTTGCCGACGAGTTTGCACCGGAGCATCTTTGTCTGTCTGTGGCTAACCCTCGTGCGTGGGCCGAGCGGATCCGCAATGCTGGCGGGATCTTTCTCGGCGAGCACTCCTTCGAGGTTCTGGGCGATTACGTAGCAGGGCCCAGCCACATCATGCCCACCGGCGGCACGGCGCGGTTCAAAGGGCCGGTAAACGTGCTCGATTTTGTAAAGGTCATTAACTTGATCGGGCTGGATAGCGAGACTGCGGGCCGTCTCGCCGCCGACGCCGATCGTATCGCAACGGCCGAGTCGCTCACCGCCCACGCCGCCGCCGCCCGTTGGCGCATAGCCACAGATGAGGATATGACGTGAGAGCGGGGGCGGGTGTGCCAAGCTCGGGTATAGCCGTGGCGTGGCCTTCTTAGGGGGCATCAATATGGATCCTGTGGATTACATTCGACCGGACATCGCGACGATGGAGCCGTATACGCCCATCTACCCCTTCGAGGTTCTGGCCGCGCGTCTGGGCCGCGCGCCGGAGCAGATTGTGAAGCTGGACGCGAACGAAAACCCCTATGGGCCCTCTCCCCGTGTCCGAGCTGCCCTGGCTGGTCTCGAGTACACCCACATCTATCCGGATCCCGAAAGCCGGTCGCTGCGCGCGGCCCTCTCGACCTTCACGGGAATCCCTGAGGAGAATCTGTTGGCAGGTGCGGGTGCCGACGAGCTGCTCGATCTGATCATGCGGCTCTTCCTGCGCCCCGGTGATCGGATCGTGAACTGCCCACCCACCTTCGGGATGTACCCCTTCGACGCGGCGGTCAGCGGCGCCGAGGTGCTCTCGGTGCCGCGGCGCTCTGACTTTTCCTTGGACCTTGAGGGCATTGAGGCGGCGGTGAGGGCACAACGCCCAAAGCTGCTCTTCGTGACCTCACCCAACAATCCTGATGGTAGCTGGCTGCCCGACTTGGCGCTGGAGAGGCTCTTGGCGCTTCCGGTTGTCGTCGTGCTCGACGAGGCTTATGTGGAGTTTGCGGGCATGAATCGCAGCCGGATCGGGCGGGTGTTGCGGCACGAGAACCTCATTGTCCTCCGGACGTTCAGCAAGCTGGCTGGCCTGGCGGGGCTGCGGGTGGGGTACGGCGCTTTCCCGGCGTCCCTGATGCCGCACCTGTGGAAGATCAAGCAGCCTTACAACGTTTCCGTCGCGGCCTCGACCGCCGCGATTGCCGCGCTAGAGGATCTCGATTGGCTGATCGACAAGGTCAAGCGGATCGTGGCGGAGCGTTCGCGGTTTTGGGAGCTGTTAGGGACAATACCGTTCTTGCAGCCCTATCCCTCGGAGTCCAACTTCATTCTTTGTCGGGTGGTCGGCCGCGAGGCCGGCGCGCTAAAAGCAGCGCTGGAGAAGGAAGGTATTCTGATTCGTTATTACCGCAAGCCACGTCTGATGGATCACGTCCGGTTCACGGTCGGCAAGCCAGAGCAGACTGATATCGTGATGGAGGCCCTGCGGCGGTTGGCGTAGGGCGAATGCCCGAGGTCGCCGCAGCGCGGGAGATCTCGGGCGCTCTGAAGACAGGGGAGGACATTATGCGCCAAGCAGATGTAGAGCGCGAAACACACGAGACCAAGATTGCCATCTCGTTGAACCTGGATGGGACCGGCGCCTATGACATCACCACAGGGCTGGGCTTCCTGGACCATATGCTGAGCCATATCGCCGTGCATGGCCTCTTCGATCTCAGCGTGCGTGCCAAGGGTGACCTGGATGTGGATCCACATCACACGGTGGAGGATGTGGCCCTCACGTTGGGCGCCGCTTTTGATCGGGCGCTGGGGGATCGGAAGGGCATCGTCCGCATGGGGTCGGCGTATGTGCCGATGGATGAAAGCTTGGGCTTTGCTGCCGTCGATTTCTCGGGACGGCCCTACGCCGTCTCCGAGGTGAGCTGGACCGGCCCGATGACGGGCGCCATTCCCGTTACACTGTGGGAGCATTTCTTTGCGTCCTTTGCCATCGCGGCGCGCGCCAACGTGCACATGCGCGTGCTCTATGGTCGCGATGATCATCACAAGGTGGAGTCGCTCTTCAAGGCAATCGCTCGGGCGCTTGATGCGGCGACACGGCTTGATCCGCGCCGCGGCGGGTCCGTGCCCTCGACGAAGGGGACGCTCTGATGATCGCGTTGATCGATTATGGCGCCGGCAACGTCCGCTCGGTTCATAAGGCACTCCGAGCGGTGGGCGCAGAGGTGGTGTTGACACAGGCGCCCGACGTTGTGCGTGAGGCGGAGAAAGTGGTCTTGCCCGGTGTCGGCGCCTTTGCCGATTGCGTGGAGAGTCTGGCGCGACTCGATCTCATCGAGCCGATCCGTGAGGTCGTGGCTCGCTCTGTGCCTTTCCTCGGTATCTGCGTGGGAATGCAGGTGCTTTTTGATTATGGCGAGGAGCTGGGTGGGCACGGTGGCCTGGGACTTCTCCCCGGGCGTGTCGTACGCTTCCAAGTCGGCCCCACCCTCAAGGTGCCGCACACCGGCTGGAACCAGGTTCGGCCCGTGCGGGTGTCACCCTTGCTGGCGAATCTTCCGGAAGCTGCCTGGGCTTACTTCAACCACGGATTCTATTGTCAGGCTGAGCCGGAGCACATCCTAGCGGTGACGCGATACGGTGATGATGTCCCCGCGGTGGTGGGAAAGGGCATGCTCTATGGCGTGCAGTTTCACCCGGAAAAGAGTCAGACGATGGGGCTTAAACTGCTCCGCAACTTTGTGTGCAACGTAGGCGACGGAGACCGACAGACGCGATGAGTGAATTCACGATATATCCGGCGATCGATCTACGCCAGGGTAAGGTGGTGCGGCTGGCTCAAGGTGATCCCGATCGCGAGACGACCTACGGTCAGGATCCGCTTCGAGTGGCCAAGCGCTGGGAGAGGGCAGGCGCCCGGTGGCTCCATGTTGTGAACCTGGACGGGGCCTTCGGTGAGCGCGGCAGCCAGAGCCAACAGGCCCTAGCCCAAATCCTGACGACCCCACTCGCCGTGCAGTTCGGGGGCGGAATTCGGGATAGCGCATCGCTTTCCCGCGCGCTTGAGCTGGGCGTGGCACGTGTGGTCGTGGGGACTGCCTTTGTGGAGGATCCTGACTTTTTGCGCACCGCCCTAGCCCGTTTTGGACCCGAGCGTGTGGTCGTGGGCATTGACGCTCGCGACGGCATCGTACGGATTCGTGGCTGGCAGGAGGCAGCGCCGCTTCAGGCCGCTGAGCTCGCGCAACGCTGGGCCGAGCTGGGGGGGCGATGGTTGGTCTTTACCGATATCTCGCGCGACGGTATGGGGAGCGGGGTGAACGTTGAGGCGACAAAGGCGCTGGCGGAGACGACCGGACTTCACGTGATCGCCTCAGGCGGCGTGCGGTCGTTGGCGGACGTGCAGCGCGTTCGCGATGCAGGGCTGTCGGGCGTCATCATTGGACGGGCACTATATGAGGAACAGATCCGGCTTGAGGATGCGCTGGAGATTCAGAAGGAGGACAGATGTTAGCCAAGCGGATTATCCCCTGTCTTGACGTCAAGGAGGGACGGGTGGTGAAAGGTGTGAACTTCGTCAATCTGCGCGATGCCGGAGATCCGGTGGAGCAGGCGCGCGTCTATGACGCGCAGGGCGCCGATGAGCTGGTCTTCTTGGACATCTCGGCGACCCACGAGGGGCGCCAGACGATGATCGACGTGGTCAAGGAGGTGGCTGTTGAGGTCTTCATGCCCTTCACCGTGGGGGGTGGCGTTCGCACCGTCGATGACGTGCGGAATCTGCTGCTGGCCGGTGCCGATAAGGTCAGCATCAACTCAGCGGCTGTTCGCACGCCTGAGATTCTGACCGCGGGTGCGGAGCGGTTCGGCAGTCAATGTATCGTCCTGGCCGTCGATGCAAAACGTGTCGGCGGGGATCCTTTGCGCTGGGAGGTCTACATCAGCGGAGGCCGAGTTGCGACCGGGCTGGATGCCGTGGAATGGTGTCGGCGAGGTGTTGAGCTGGGGGCGGGCGAAGTCCTGCTGACCAGCATGGACTGTGATGGCACGCTGGGCGGTTACGATGTCGAGTTGACTCGGGCGGTGGCGGAGGCCGTCCCGGTTCCGGTGATCGCCAGTGGCGGCGCCGGTACGCCGGCACATTTCGCCGAGGTGCTTACCGTGGGCAAGGCCGATGCGGCTTTGGCGGCGTCGCTTTTTCACGACCGGGTTCTCAGCATCGGCGAGCTCAAGGACTATCTGGCGTCGCAGGGCATTGTCGTGCGGCGTAGGGAGGGGCAGACATGACGGCGCCGATTCCGCTCAAGTACGATAGGCGCGGGCTGATTCCCGCGGTCCTCCAAGATGCATCGACCGGTGAGATCCTGATGGTGGCCTGGATGAATGAGGAAGCGCTCCGTCTCACCCAAGAGACGGGCGAGGCTCACTTCTGGAGCCGGAGCCGTCAGGAGCTTTGGCATAAGGGCGCGACGTCGGGGAACGTGCAACGTGTCCACGAGATCTGGGTCGACTGTGACGCCGATACGTTAGTGCTCCGGGTCACTCCGGCGGGCCCTGCTTGTCACACCGGACACCGTAGTTGCTTCTATCGACAATTGTCGCGACAATCGTCGGCTCCAGCCTCAGCGCCCGAGGATTTGGCGGCTCAGCCTGACGCCGTCACCGGTGGACCAGCCCTCAGCGAGGACATCCTCGACGAGCTCTTCAGCGTGATCCTCGACCGTAAGGCCAACCCGATCGCGGGGTCCTATACCGCGAAACTACTGGGCGGTGGCGATGAGGTGCTCAAGAAGGTGGGAGAAGAGGCGATGGAGGTGATGCTCGCTGCGAAGGGGCAGGGCGATCGACGGCTGGTCGAGGAATCCGCCGATTTGCTCTACCATCTGCTCGTGCTACTGGCCTCGCGTGAGCTCACGCTGGATGACGTCCGGGCCGAGCTGGCGCGTCGACGCAAGTGAGCAGGCGCGCCAGGTGATAACCCTATGGGCCGGGTGTTGACACACCGGTGATCTAGGCCTCGATGATCGCGAGTGGGGCACCTAGGCCGGCCTGTGGCGCGTCAGATGGGGGCCAGAGGCTCCAGCAGGGAGGGCCACAGATACGGCGCTTCTAGGCGTTCCTGGCTCTCGTTGGCCAAGTCCATGATGTGCTGCATTATCTGGCGGGCGGTGGCGCGCACATATGCGCGATCCTCGCACTCTCCGGTGAAGTAGAGCGGTTGGCCGACCGTGATACCGTAAGGCCCCTTGAGCACCCAGCGGCTGGCGACCCATCGATCGCCGATCGCGCTCTCAATGTGCCAGAGCCCTTTAGGTGAGAGGCTGATTCCCATCGGGATGATGGGCGCCCCGGTCGTCAGAGCAAGACGTGCGGCGCCCGTGTGAGGCTGGTGGAACCCGCCCTTCCGCGGACTGAGTGTACCCTCCGGGAAGATAATGAGCGTCCCACCGTCACGGACATGCCGTGTGGCGGTGTCAAAGGCCTCGCGTCCGTTTCCCGGTACGACGGGGATGTGACCCGCACCTCGAAGGTAGGTGCCGAAGAGGGGCACGTCAAAGACGTGGTCGATGATCAGCATTCTTGCGGGCTGGCCTGTGACCAGCGCGACGAGAAAGGGATCCGTCGTGCTGGGATGGTTGGCGACGATGATTTTCGGGCCCCTCGGCAATTCATTGTGACGATGTACGTTCAAGTGAAGCAGGCGGCCATACAGTCCAATCAAAGGCCGCGTTAGCCAGTAAATCGGTTGTCTCAACAAGTTCCTTCTCCTGGTCCTCCACCTCAATTGGATGAGCGCTCGCTTGACGCGTGCCCAAGTCCATGCCCCTGTTCGAGGCTCTGTGTCTCAGTGCCAGAGCTACAAGTATACCCGATAAGTCACGTGTTGGTTAGGGCGCTATGGTCCACGGCCCGAAACCCGCAGGACTGTCCTGACAGCGATTCAACCTCCGCTATGTCCTTCACCTCTGACTATAGAAACACCGGAAGGTCGCAATAGTTACGCGCGGGCTCCCGCAGTAGTGCCCTCAGCGTGCGCAGGCGCATCCCGAGCGCTCGGGCGTCCGCCCGGCCCCAAGACCGAGGTTAGCCGCGGTAGCGCTGATGCTGCATCCCCCAGAACAGATGCGACAGTGGTTGTTCGAGTCCGGATCACGCGAGGCACTGTCACCCAAACCATACCTCGGCAATCTTGGCGCTGCCTATCCAGGCGCTAACAACCAACTAACGATTGCCGGGAATGGAAGGGTGGTGGCTTGAGAAGGCTCGGCGAGTTAGCCGGAGGATGCAAACAGCTCGCTCAAAAACGTGGAGGCTAACGCTGCGCCTTGGACGGCCAGCGCGGCAATCACGGCGGCGACGCCAAAAGCCCAGCCCAGCAGCCGGCTCACTCTGCGAGCGTTGGCGGGCTCGCGCGCGAGGTGAATCGACGTGATCACGGTCGCGGCCGCCATCCAGGGCTCCACAATCCAGAGGAAGATCCAGTGATGCCAGTTGCCTGTGAGGGCGCTGTAGGCCAGGAGCAAGCCATTCGCCGTGAGTAAGCCTGCCGGGATGGATAACCAGATGGTCTCACTCACGGCCATCAGCATGAAGAGCGCCCCGCCGGTCAGGAGGATCTCCATGGGCCACCCGACTTCGAAAATCGCCCAGTTCTCGAAAAAGGACGAGAGCATGACGCCGAGTAGGTTTCCCAGGGCGACGACCCCAATGGCCATAAAGATCGCCTTTGACAGCTCGCGTCGGCCGGTGGGAGCACCAGCGTTTCCGGTGGGCGAGGCTTGCGCGTTCAACAGGTGCTCCCCAAGGTTTGGGTCGGTATCCGCCTCGGCAACGCCGGCGTCCACCCTACGCTTGCCCGCCGGCTCTGAGATCACGGCAACGGACTCCGAAGGGACTTCTTGGGTCGTGAACGACATGGGGAGCGACACGCGCGTGGGAAGCTCGATCTCCGCCTCCAGGGAGGCTTGCCACAGGGCCTCGGCCATCGCGCGGGCCTCCGGATATCGGTCCTCGGGCTGTTTTGCCATCGCCTTTAGCACGATGCGTTCGAGGGGCTCGGGGATCCCAGGCTGGATCTGTCGCGGGGGTGGCAGTGGATCATTCACGTGCTTCAACAGGATCGCCAACGGGGTTTCGGCGTCGAAGGGGATGCGCTGTGTGAGCATCTCGTAGAGGATGACGCCTAGCGAATAGAGATCGCTGCAGGCGTTGCTTTCGCCCCGCAAGCCCTGCTCCGGTGCCATGTACTCGGGCGTGCCCATTAAGGTGCCTGTCGTCGTGTAGCGGGCGCCCCCGACAATTTGGGCGATCCCGAAATCGCTGACGACCGCCCGGCCACTGCGCGTCAACAGGATATTGGATGGCTTAATGTCTCGATGAACCATGCCTTCGCCGTGAGCGTACGCC
This sequence comes from Anaerolineae bacterium, assembly GCA_049974845.1. Classification (GTDB taxonomy): domain Bacteria; phylum Chloroflexota; class Anaerolineae; order B4-G1; family SLSP01; genus PWVB01. The sequence continues at coordinate 59,175 of JBNGCP010000008.1, forward strand.
AGCCCATCCAAGACATCCAGCAGGATTCGGACGACCTCGCCCCGGGGCATCGGCTCGCCGCGGATGCGATAGTCATCCAGGCGTGCCTTCAGCGTGTCACCCTCAAGATATTCCATCACCATGTAGTAGGTATCGTCTTCGGCGTCGAAGTCGTGAACCTGGACGATGTGCGGGTGGCGCAGATTGGCGACGGCGCGGGCCTCACGCTGGAAGCGTCTCAGAAAGGCTTCATCCTCCACGAGGTCGGATCGCAGTATCTTGATGGCGACGTAGCGGTCCAGCTGGGGATGGTATGCGCGATAGACCTGGGCCATTCCCCCACGGCCAAGGGGCTCCAACACGCGGTACCGTCCCAGCATTTGTCCTTCTAGGCTTGTCGGTGCCACAGATTCTCCCCGGTCACGTTCGCCATTGCCCGAGCTTATCTAGCTTTGAGAAGCAGATCCCTTTCAGGAGCATAGGGGAAAGCGCCGCTGGCTGCCCATCACCCACGCATCAATGAGTTATCGGGCGATGAGCTTATAGCCCAGTCCGCGGACGGTGACTAACAACCGAGGATCGCCAGGATCTAGCTCTATCTTGGCACGCAGACGCCGGACCAGGTTTTCGATCTGGTAATCATAGACGGCGCTCTCATATTCGGGCCAGACCGCCCGGGCAATCTCGTCCTTGGAACAGACTTCGTTGTTCCGTTCATAGAGGTAGGTTAGGAGGGCGTATTCTTTGGGTGATAGCTGCACACACTCCCGATTTACACGGACGATACCGGCGGCTGCATCGATCTCGAGCTCGGGTAGAACGGTGTCGCGATAGGTGATGTCGGGATCGTGGAAGGTGAAGACCACGTCTCCGACCTTGATCTGGTCACGGTCCCGCAGCTCGCGAGCCTCCAGCACGCGCTCGCGGTTGAGGAAGGTGCCGTTGGTGCTGCCGAGATCCTCGAGAATACGCCGCCAGGCCTCGCGACGGATGCGGGCGTGTTCTCGGGAGACGCGCTTGCTGGTGATGACGATGTCATTGTGCACCGCTCTCCCGATCGTGACGAGGTCGTCGGCAAGAAGATGCTCCCGTCCCGTAGGGTCCTCAAGATAAGGGATTGGCTTCTCGCTGGCACTGCCGGTCATCCGCTCACCTCCCTCAATAAGTCTACCTTTGCTCGGGTGAGAGTCAATCATTGGGGGCATAGACCTGTCACGATTGTGGGCCGAAGCAAAATCGCCCCAAGCGTAGAGGACGCACGGAGTGCGCCGTCGCTTGGGGCGGTTGGCTGAGCAGCTGGAGCTGCCTTCGCCGACCTCTTGATGAGAGGCCTAGGTGTGCGTCGAGATGACCGAGTTCATTACACCGGGGTAGGGTGTCTCTGCTTGCCGGTCGGCCTCTGGCTCGTTCATCCAGGTCTCACCGTTGACCATATAGCGGAATTCGTAGTCCTTGTCCAGGTCCAGGTAGAGAATGGTGGTGAAGTCGCCGCTCTTGAGTTGCTTCATTGGGGTCGCGGTCGTGTCCCAATCGTTGAAGTCGCCAACAACGTGGATGGTATCCGCGCCCTTAGCCTGTTCTTTGGTCACGCGTAGCTTGACTTTACACTCCGGGCGGCTCTTCAGGAACTGCTTCTTGATGCTCATTGTTGCCCTCCTATGCGCTAATCTTCGTTGCAATGCAGCCTCATTCTAACGGTCTCCGGGAAATGTTCAAGCAACAAACTTGCAGCTACCACGGATTGTGCGTATCATTATTGCATTCCGGTGTTGGGGGACTGGTGAACGGCGCCGTCTGGTAGATTGACCGGACCTCTAGAACCGTTAAAATGGGGCCGACCGAAGGAGGTATCCGGCTTTTGACGCTAGAAGAAGACCGCATCAAATCACTTGCCTTTGATTATCCAGAGTTGATCCCTGTGTCGGCGAACATCCTGCCGGCAGCCTGGATGAAGTATCGAGACGCGTTGAGTGAGCTGGTCGCTCGACACGCTGGGCTTTTCGGCGTGCAGCCTGGCGCTCGCGACTACGACGCCGTGCACACTGAGACCTATGTCCGTGGGGAGCACATAGACGTCTGGGGGTGTGTCTGGTCCAATCTCAAGACCGGAATGGAAGCCATTGTGACCGGACATCCCGTCCCGACGCGGGCGGATGTGCACGACCTCCAAATACCCGAGGAGGATGTTGGGTTTCCCCACGGGTTCATGTACCTGCGACTGCAGGATCTGCGCGGCTTCGAGGAGCTCATGATCGACTTCGCCGAGGAGCCGCCGGAGCTGCAGATGCTGATCGACAAGGTTTTGCGCTACAATCTGCGCCAGGCGCGGCTGAAATTGGCGGCGCTTGAGGCCCAGGACGAGGCTGACCCGATCGTCAGGTTCGGGGACGATCTGGGGATGCAGCAGCGGTTGCCGATCAGCCCGCAAAAGTGGCGGCAATACCTTAAGCCTTGTTATGCGGAGATCTACCAACCGTTCCGCGAAGCCGGCTACTACGTCTATATGCACAGTGATGGTCACATCACCGAGATCATTCCGGATCTGGTCGACTGTGGTGTCAATGTCATCAATCCTCAAGTCGGAGCAAACGGTCTGGAGACTCTCGCTGAGGTCTGCAAGGGCAAGGTCTGCGTCGATCTCGATCTCGATCGCCAGCTCTTTCCCTTTGCGTCGCCGGAGGAAATCGAGGACCACGTGCGGGCGGCAGTCGAGACCCTCGGCGCTCCGGAGGGGGGGCTCTGGCTCATGGCTGAAATTGGCGAGGACGTCCCGCTCCGGAACATCGCCGCGATCTTTGACGCTTTGGAGAGATATCGGGGGTACTA
>JBNGCP010000008.1:62079-87063 GCA_049974845.1 Anaerolineae bacterium
GGATGCACCCTGCGGTGCTTCTGGTGTCACAATCCGGAGAGCATCGAGCCCTCTTTGGAGCTGCAACTGCATCCCGATCGCTGTATTGGGTGCGGTGCGTGCATCGAGGCCTGTCCCGAAGGGGCGCAGACCCTGAACGAGGCAGGTGAGCCCATCTTCTATCGGGAGCGCTGTATCGCCTGTGGCGCTTGTGTCGATGTCTGCTACGCCGGGGCGCGGGAGCTGAGCGGTCGTGAGATGACGGTTGAAGAGGTTGTCCGCGAGGTGCTCCAGGATCGTCCCTTCTACGAGAACTCGGCTGGTGGGGTGACCCTCTCGGGCGGCGAGCCGGTCTATCAGCCGGAGTTCTCATATGAGATCCTTGCGGCTTGTCATGAGGAGGGGATCCATACGGCGGTCGAGACCGCCGCACATGTCCCGTGGGAGAAGCTCGCGTTGTTGTTGCCGGTGACCGATCTGGTGATGATGGATCTCAAACACATGGATCCCGAGAAGCATAAGTGGGCGGTCGGTGCGTCGAATCGGCTGATCCTGGACAATGCCCGGCGCTTGGTCGAGACCGGCAAGCCCATCGTTTTTCGAACGCCGGTCGTCCCCACGGTGAACGACACGCCGGAGGAGATCGAGGCGATCGCCGCGTTTGTAGGGGAGTTGCAGGCGCAGCGCGCGTCGCGCGATGGGTGCGACGCGGTGCCGCTCTCTCTTGAGCTGCTTCCCTTCCATCGTATGGCGGGCGACAAATACGCCAGCTTGGGTCTGGACTATAGGGCACGCGATCTCGTGCCGCCGACTCAAGAGACGATGGCGATGCTGGTCGAGGCGGCTTCTGCCAAGGGTATCGCCGTCCGCAGTCGGTGACGCAGGCGTCTTCGAGAAAGGATCTCTGATGGCACATTGGCGACTCTGGTATGCGCAGCCCGCGGAACGCTGGACCGAAGCGCTGCCCGTTGGCAATGGCCGGCTTGGCGCGATGGTCTTTGGCGGCGTCGCGGAGGAGCGCCTTCAGCTCAATGAGGACACGCTCTGGGCGGGTGCTCCGATGGAGTGGAACAACCCTGGAGCGCGTGCTGCCCTGCTGCAAGTCCGGGAGGCGCTTTTCACCGGTGACTTCTCTCGCGCCAATCGGCTCTGTAAGGAGATGCAGGGCCCCTTCACCCAACCCTATCTCACGCTTGGTGATCTCTGGTTGGATCTTGAGCACACTGGCGAGGTGTCCGCGTACGAACGGGAGCTAGATCTCGAGCGCGCGGTTGTGACAACGCGCTATCAGGTCGATGGCGTCCAGTACGCACGGGAGGCGTTTGCCAGTCACCCAGATCAGGTGATCGTGGTGCGCCTCACCTGCGACGAGCCGGGTGGTCTCTCGTTTGCTGCCCGTCTGACGAGCCCCCTGCGCGCCGAGAGTACAGCCCCCGACGATACGACTTTGGTCCTTCGCGGTAGGGCGCCCAAGCACGTCGATCCAAAGGGACACGAGGGAGAGGATCCCATCCGCTACGATCTACCCGACGGCGAGGGGATGCGCTTCGAAGCGCGGCTTCGCGTGGTCGCCCAAGGTGGGACAATCATCACAGAAGGCGATGCGCTGCGGGTCAGGGACGCTGACGAAGCGGTTCTGATCCTGACCGCCGCGACCAGCTTCAATGGCTTCCAGCGGTCACCGGGCTTCGAAGGCCGGGACCCCGCAGCCAGGTGTGCTCAGGACATCCAACGCGCCCTGGAAAAGACGTATGACGAATTGCGTGACGCGCATACCAAAGACCACCGGGCGCTCTTTGATCGCGTGGATCTGGACCTGGGCACTTCGGAGGCTCTGGATCAGTCCACCGATTGGCGTTTGGCCCACTTTGCTGAGGGCAATGACCCGCACCTCGCAGCGCTCTTCTTCCAGTTCGGTCGCTACCTCCTCATCGCCAGTTCGCGGCCCAGCACCCAACCCGCAAACCTCCAGGGCATCTGGAACGACATGGTGACCCCGCCCTGGAACAGCAACTATACGTTGAACATCAACGCCGAGATGAACTACTGGCCTGCCGAGGCCTGCAACCTGAGCGAGTGCCACGAGCCGCTTCTGAAGATGGTGGAGGAACTAGCTGTCAACGGTCGGATCACAGCGAAGGTCAACTACGGCTGCCGGGGGTGGGTCGCGCATCACAACAGCGATCTCTGGCGTCAATCGGCGCCGGTCGGCAATTACGGGGATGGGGATCCGGTCTGGGCGATGTGGCCGATGGGGGGCGCCTGGCTGTGCCAGCATCTGTGGGAGCATTATGCTTTCACCGGCGATGTTGCGTTCTTGCGCACGCGGGCCTATCCTCTGATGCGCGATGCGGCGCAGTTTTGTCTCGACTGGCTCGTCGAGGATGGCCACGGGCATCTGGTGACCGCCCCGGCGACCTCCCCTGAGAACATGTACACGCATCCGAGCGGTGAGCAGTTGGCGGTCAGCATCGCTTCAACGATGGATCTAGCCATCATCTGGGATCTCTTCACCCACACCATCGCTGCAGCGGAGGCGCTGGGGATCGACGACGACTTTGTCACCGAGCTGTCCGTGGCCCGAAGCCGCTTGCTGCCCTACCAGGTTGGGAAGCACGGTCAGTTGCAGGAATGGTTCCGTGACTGGGACGATCCCGATGATCACCATCGCCACGTCTCACACCTTTTCGGTGTCTATCCGGGCCATCAGATCACACCCGAGACAGCCCCTGCGCTGCTTTGCGCCGCGCAGCGTTCGCTAGAGCTGCGCGGAGATGGTGGAACGGGTTGGTCAATGGGCTGGAAAATTAACCTTTGGGCCCGCTTCCGCGATGGGGATCACGCCTATCGCATGTTGCGAAATATGCTCCAGCTCGTCGATGGCAGTGAGACGAACTATAGGCGCGGGGGCACCTATCCCAACCTCTTCGATGCACATCCGCCGTTTCAGATCGATGGCAACTTCGGTGCCACCGCCGGGATTGCGGAGATGCTGCTTCAAAGCCACCAGAGTTCGTCGGCGGGCGTCAGGATACTCCACCTACTACCGGCGCTCCCGTCGGCCTGGCCCGACGGCCACGTTACCGGGCTGCGAGCCCGGGGCGGATTCGAGGTGGCGCTGAGATGGCGAGACGGACAGCTCGTTGAGGCTCGGATCAGATCTGATATCGGTGGTCCCTGCCAGGTGCGATTGGGTGACCGGGTGGCAGCGATGGACACACAGCCCGGGCGCACTTACGTCCTGGATGCGGGCCTGAGGGCCGAGTAGCGTGTTTCGATTGCTGCTCGTGCGTCACGGCGAGACCACGTGGAATGCTTCCGGGCGCTATCAGGGGCAGAGGGACATCCCACTCAACGAGGCCGGACGGGCGCAAGCTGTTGCCGTGGCGCGTCGGCTCGCTTCAGTGGCGCTGCAGGCGATCTACACCAGCGATCTTGGCCGCGCGGCGGAGACGGCCCGGGTGATCGCGCAGCCCCATGGCCTGGAGGTGCACGAGGACGTGCGTCTCAGGGAGCTGAACTTCGGCGTGTGGCAGGGGCTGACCTATCAGCAGATCGCGGCCCAGGATCCGAAGAGGCTGGCGAGATGGAACACCGACCGGGCGAACCGCGCGCCGCCCGAGGGCGAGAGCTTGGCGCAGATGGCCGCCCGTCTGCGTGCGCTACTTGACGAGGTGAAGGCTCAGCATCCGAACGACACCGTGGCCTTGATCTCCCATGGGGGCACAATCCGCGTCATCCTCTGCTTGTTGCTCGACCACCCCTTGAGCGCCTACTGGCAGTTCGAGGTCGACAACACCGCCGTTGCCGAGATCGAGTGGCGTTCGCTGGGGCCGGTGGTGGTGCGCTGGAACGATGCCCATCACCTGACGGAAAGCAACCGCCTGAGCGTCTTCTAGCGCGATGCGGCAGAGTACGGCCAAGACATCCGCACACCTCCAGAGAGGGGTTGTATGGCAACATGGACCGCGGGCGTCTCGCCCGCACGCGGCGCAGGCGCAAGTCGTCGCCGCGTCAGGTTCACTCGGTGCGGCATGCGAAGGAAAGACTGCTCTGCTTCAGCCCCTGCCCATGCGGGCCGGCTAAGTGCTTGATTGTGGTCTGGCTTGCATCAAGACCCGCCGGTCAACGTGACGTCCCAGGCTGTAGGTCACCGGTGTGAAGTGGCGCAGCCAGAACCGGCGTGCCAGCGGATTGGTGGTCTCGAAGTCGACGGCACAGCGCCTGTACCCAGCCTCGCGTGCCCACGCCAGAGCGTGGCTCAGGAGCGCCGTCGCAACCCACATGTCTGCCAGGTGCGTGTACATCGCCTCGTAGATCCGTGCACTCTCGTCTGGCCGCGCGCCATTCGCCCACTCTGGGCTGTAGGCGGCTGGGCCGCCCTGGAACTCGCCGATGTCGAAGCCCGCAAGGAAGCCGGTGATCTGGCTGTCGCGCACTGCGACCACGCCGCTGCCGGCCTGTAGCACCTGTTGCAGCATCGGGTACAGCGTGTCGCGCTCACCGTATTGGGGAGGTAAGAGCGGGACGGCGCCGCGAAGCGATCGGTATCGCTTGCAGACGAGCGCGACCGCCGGTTCCAGATGTGTGGTAGTCAAGTCCACGACCTGTAGTGCCATAGGGGCTCCTTCGCTGAGGCCGGTCTGCTGGTTGGAGTTCGCTGCATCATAGCACAGCCCTGCCAACCCTCAAATCGGCCTTCTTTCACTTCCCACAGCACATCTGGGTCACCGGCTGATCTGGGTTGCCGCTTGTGTCTTCTTGGTGAGGGGCTATCATAGGGGCACCGTTGTGTGATCTCACCTTGTAGCACGGACGAATGGACCGTTGTGACCCTCAAGACCAAAAGGAGCAATCCGCATATGCCACACTCACGTCCTAACATCATCTTCATCATGTCCGATGATCACGCGTCTCACGCGATGAGCTGCTATGGGAGCCGAATCAACCAGACGCCCAATCTCGACCGCATTGCCGAGGGCGGGATGCGCTTTGACAACTGCTTCTGCACCAACTCTATCTGCACGCCCAGCCGCGCAGCTATACTCACGGGGACCTATAACCACGTCAATGAGGTGACGACGTTAGCGACCCATATGGATAACCGGCTGACCACCTATCCGAAGCTTCTGCGGGAGGCTGGCTATCAGACCGCCATCTTTGGGAAGTGGCACCTGGGCACCGGACCTGATCATTGCCCCACAGGGTTCGACGACTGGGCCGTCCTGCCGGGTCAGGGCATTTACCATAATCCCGAGTTCATCTTCAAGGGGCCGGACGGCGGTACGCGCCGAACGGTAATGGGGTACGTGACCGACCTGATCACCGACATGAGCCTTGAGTGGCTGGAGGCACGGGACAGCGAGCGTCCCTTCTGTTTGATGGTGCACCACAAGGCGCCTCACCGCCCGTGGGTCTCTGACGAGGCGCACGCTGCGATGTACCTCAACGAGGAGATTCCGGAGCCCGAGACGCTCTACGATGACTACGCCGACCGCGCCTCAGCAGCCGAGGCTGCCATGATGCGCGTAGGGATCCATATGAATCCCTTGGATCTTAAGGTCGAGATGCCCCGTGGTCTGAGCGAGCACGCGATGCGTAAGTGGGGCTATCAGCGGTACATCAAAGAATATCTGCGCGTCGTTGCCAGCATCGATGACAACGTCGGGCGCCTGTTGGACTATCTCGATGAAGAGGGCTTGACCGAAAACACGTTGGTGATCTATACCTCCGACCAAGGTTTCTTCCTCGGCGATCACGGCTGGTATGATAAGCGCTTCATGTATGAGGAATCCCTGCGTATGCCCTTCATCCTGCGGTATCCGCGGGAGGTTGCGCCGGGCACGGCGAACACGGACATCATCCTCAACGTTGACTTCGCCGAGCTCTTTCTCGATTTGGCCGGTGTGCCCATTCCGGATGAGATGCAGGGACGAAGCTTCCGACCGTTGCTCCACGGAGAGACGCCGGAAGATTGGCGGACGGCGCTCTATTATCGTTACTGGATGCACAAGGCGGATCACAACGTCTACGCCCACTATGGCGTCCGCACCCGGCGTTACAAGTTGATCTACTATTACGCGGATGCGCTGGGACAGAAAGGCGCCATCGATGAGACCTATGAACCCGAGTGGGAGCTCTTCGACCTGGCCCAAGATCCATACGAGCTGCATAGCGTCTACGATGATCCCGCCTACGCGACGACGGTCTCCGAGCTCACCGATTTGCTGCATCGTTTGCAGGCCGAGGTCGGCGACGAGCGTTACTACAAGGACGTGGCATAGTCCGTCCGGTCCCACTCCTGGAACCGCAAAGGGATAGGGGACAGGGTCATCCGGTGCGCGGCGGCGCCCGGAGGGGCAGGTCTCTTCCTGCCAAGGGCCTTGTCCCTTATCCCCTTCCACTTACTTGCGCCACCAGCCCAGCGCATCCTTCACCTTGCAGGCCTCGATGCAGGCGCCACAGGCGAAGCAGTCGGCGTGAATGCGCTTACCATCGTAGAAGTCAGCCATAGCGCCTGAGGGGCACGCGCGGACGCACGCCAGGCATTCCTCACATGCGTCGCGGTTGACGCGTGGCCTGAAAAGGCTCACCTGCTCGACAATCCAACTGGCGAAGCCGAAGGGGCACAGGAACCGGCACCATGGGCGGTAGACGAAAAGGCTGGCTCCAAGCACAGCGCCCACGGTAAGTGTGATCGGCAGCGTGAGGTTGAATTGGAAGAGTTGGAAGGGATCGATCGCGCCCATCCAATCGAGCCCCGCGATGCTAAGCACCGCGACGAGGCTCACAAAAGTGAGGGCTCGGATACGATTACTGAGCCAGAAGGGCGGTTGCCATTTGGGCAGGCGGACGCGGTGAATTAAGTCCTGCAGGAGCCCTAATTGACAGCCGTAACCGCAGATCACCTTGTTCGAGAGCCACGTAATCAACAGCAGTAGGACGAGCATGCCCAGGACAGGAAGCGCGACCCGGCCCTGCGCAGCCCATCCCGTGAGCACGGTGCGCAGCGATGAGGGCGGGTTGGGGTTGAGTGCCGGGGCCAGCAGCGCGCCGTAGATGAAGCCGAAGAGCACGACGCCGCCGGCGACGAACGCCAGTCGCGTGCGTGTGGTCATCTTCCGACGTGCCAGCAGCAACGTCGCGATGAGCGAGACGGCGATCCAGGCGATGAATTTGGTGAGTGTGAGTGGGTTGAATGCAGGTGCTTGAGGCATAGCTTGTTTCCCCTCCTGTATCTATGGCAAAGCGTGTGCGATCACGAAAAAAAGCGAGCCGACCCCCATAGGGTATCAGCTCGATTCCTGATCGTCTTTGACTTAAGTCAATGTCTTGACTCAGGTCAAGAGGTGCTATTTGCCTATCGCCCTGGCGGCGAGTTCGTCGGGATCCAGGATCCGGATCTCGTCACGCTCGACCTCAATCAGGCCCTCCTCCTCTAGTCCGCGCAACGTCCGATTCAGGACATAGGTGACGGTGCCCAGGCGGGCTGAGATCTCCGCCTGCGTCGCCCACGGCTCTCTTTGGACAACGTTGTCCTCTGCATGGGTCAGTAACTGACGGGCCAAGCGCATCTCCACTGTGCGCAGTGACAGATCCTCGACGAGATCAACGAGCTTCAGCACCCGCTTTGCCAGGTTGCGGGCGATGACCTGCGTCAAGCGAGGGTAGCGATCTTGCAGTTGGTTCAGGCTCTCTTTCGAGATCACCCAGACATCGGTGGGCCACAGGGCGACGATGGTCACCGGGTTTGGGGCATCGGCTAGAACGCTGGCTGCGTTGAAGATATCGCCCGGATGCAGGACGCTGAGGATTTGCTCCCGCCCAGTGGGGGACAGCCGGACGGCCTTCAGGCTTCCGGTCTGGATGATCCCGAGGCCGCTACAGGGTGCGCCCTCCAGGAAGACCACCTGATCGGGCTCGTAGTGGCGGCTCTCTACGCGGCGGGCGAGCGCTCCGAGTATCTTTGGCTCAAGCCCTTGGAAGCAAGGAGTGTCGGCAAGGACTTCTGAGAGCTTCGCATCGTTCTTCTCGGGTACATCGCTCATCCTGATGCGTTCCGCCTTTCCGCTAACCTGCGTCGTCCCGGGCTTGGGTGACGCTCACAGGATAGCAGAAAGGCGGAAACGTGCCATCCAGCCCTCAGTCTAGGTAGCCGGAGCCGGTCAGAGCAAGACCGCCTATCACATGGTTTGTGACCTTTGGTCCTCCTTGCGGCGCGGCTCCGGTCGTTTCAGGCCATCAATGAGATGCATGATCGCCAGGAGGGGATGATGAAGCAACATTCGGGGACCGGCGTAGCGCATCACAGCCCTGATCTGCTCGCGCTCCTCCGGTCGGTAGCAGTGGATGGGGCAGTTAGCGCAGGTCGGTTTGGTCTCCTGAAAAGGACACTTACTCAGCCGCTGGAGCGCGTAGTCGAGCAACTGCTGGCAGCTAGGGCAGAGCTCCTCGCGCTGGCTTCCATGATGCCCACGGCAGTAGAGCCTGACCATGGCAGTCAGTGTCCTCGCTTCGCGTCTCATCCTCGGGCTGTCGGTCGCCATCTGATCCTGCCCCCAGCGTGTCTAGGCTTGTTCTCCTCCTATTGTACCGTGATCGAGCCGTCGGAGGAGATCGGCGCGCGCAGGCGGAATTGCCTAGCTTCCGCGATCGTCCACATCAGCCCAGAAATCGTGAGCGCTGTGCCGATGGCTATCAGGGGTATCCGCGCGTTGCTGATCCAGGATTCCAGGTGCGTCTGCGCCACCCACGCGGGGGAGCTCAGGGTCAGTAGACCACAGACGATCAGGGCGGCCCCGCCCGCAGTCTTGGCAGACTCCCCCTTCAACGGCTGATCGAATCTCATGCGTCGCCACAAGGGAGGCAGGCGGAAGAGGAGAAAGACGATCAGGGTAAGGAGCGTCACGGCGAAGCGGACGTTTGCCGGGGCCGATGAACCCCGCACCGACTGGGAGACCGCCGTCTGAATGCCTGCGGTCACGCCACCGACGATGAGGACAATGAGCGCGTTACGGTAAGCGTGACGTCCGCCGCGGACCAGGGAGACCATCACCGGGATGCCCCAAATTCCCACTGCGATGCTGATCACGACAAGCGCTTGATAGAGCGGCTTGTAGGGCACCAAACCGGCCATGCTCTCGTACTTTTCTGCACCCAGCGCGACGCAGGTCGTTCCAATGCCCCCCGTCAGCGTGAAAAAGACCGTCAGACCCATAAGGACTAGGGCGAAAATGCGACCAAACTTCGAGGGTTGTGTGCTCATATATCTACCTCCTGACTCAGAATGATGATTGAAGTATGACTCACAGCTTCGGGGTCCCGGTGGCCATCACGCTCTATGCATGCACAGGGCCCGAGGCCGTGCCCACGGACGCGGTGGCGAGGGCAATCGGGACGATGGCTATCAGCAGGAGTTCCTTGAGGATGCCGACAAGACAGGCACGTCGGTCCGCAAGACGCTGTTGCGCAGGCTCGAGCAGCACGTCACCTCCACGGACCTCTGATGGCGCATCCAAAGACGCTGAGTGCCAGGCTACGCCGCTCGGCGTGATGGCTTCACCCCAAACTAAGCATATCCACAGAGCCGGGCGCTGTCATTGACTTTTGTCAAGTTTGGAGGGTGTATAAATGCACAGCCGTAGGGTTAGCGACCGCACTTGCAGTTTCCGTCGGAATGGGTAAACCTCTGTCTACGTCGCAGCGCCGCCTTAGGACGTGCAGCGCGGCGACGTGGCACGAAGGCATTCTTGGATGCGAGCCTTCCTGCCGCGAACCTTTGACCGAACTAGGGATTCTAGTGATGGAGGTCGGTGGTGTGGCGTAGACTCGTGTGCTTGCTGTTCATCGGTGTCCTGCTGGCGTCCATGCGCCTGCCTGCCCACGCTGAGTCGCCGCCACATCTCGGCTATGGTATGATGGTGGCCTTTCCTCCGAAGCACCTTGACTATGTTCGCGATGCCGGCTTTGACTGGTACAAGTATTTTGTCTACTGGCATGTCGTCGACTCGGATCACGATCGTGACTATAACTGGGAGACGGTCGAGTGGCGCTTGAACGAGGCCTGTGAGCACGGTCTGAACGTTCTGCTGCGCGTTGAGCGTCACTCCGAGGACTGGACGCCCATCACCGATGCGGAGATGCCCGCCTGGGAGGCCTTCTTTGAGGATCTTGCGGCGCATATCGCCCAGCGCCGTGCTGCCTGCGAGACGCCCTATCGCGTCGCGCTGGAGGTTTGGAACGAGCCCAATCTCAGCTTCCAGTGGTGGGACCAACCGCTGAATCCCTCCCGTTACACTGAGATGGTCAAGCGGGCCTATCGCGGCGCCAAGGCTGCCGATCCCCGCATCATCGTCGTGGCGGGCAGCCTGGCCCCTACGGGCGGCACCGCCGATGGGTTGGCGATGGACGACGTCGCGTTCCTGGAAGCGATGTACGCCGCCGGGCTCAAGGGGCACTTCGACGCGATCAGTATCCACAACTACGGTTTCGGTGGGGAACCTGAGCGTAAGGACTACGGTAGCGGGATCCTCAACTTCCGGCGGGCTGAGGACATCCATGCTGTGATGGTCGCGCACGGGGACGGCGCCAAGCCGGTGTGGGGCACAGAGTTCGGCTGGCTGGTGGCAGCGCCGGAGTGCGACGCCTATTGGGATAGCATTGGTTTTGCGTGGCAGCAGGTCTCGGCGGCTCAGCAGGCTGACTATCTCTGCAAAGCCTTTGACTACGCTGATCAGAACTGGCCCTGGATGCAGGTTATGATCGTCTCCAACCTCGATTTCCGCATGATGAAGGAGTGGTATCAGCCGTGCGACCCGCTGCGTGGTTTCTCAATCCTAGAGGAGGATGGCACCCCGCGGCCGGCCTACACGGCGCTGGCGCAGATGGTGAAGCGACCCCGGTCGTGGGACGCCGCAGGCATGGCTATCTCACCGGTGGCCCTAACGTGGATGATGCCGCTCACCGAGACCCACACCGTCTCGCAGACCGTCACGGTGCACGATACCGGTGATCTGCCTTTCGAATGGACCGCAGCGTCGGAGGCTAAGGAGCTTGGCGTAAGCCTGACGCCCACACAGGGCCTCGCCGGGGAGGCCTTCATCGTGACCGTCGATCCGCGCAGTCTTGCGACGGGCACTTATACTGCTACCGTCACGATCACCGCCGACGAGCTGACCGTGCCGGAAAGTCCGATAGTTCTCCCGATACGCCTTTCCATTGTCGAGCATCTCTATCGAGCTCATCTGCCGTTGGTGCGTACCGGCGACTAAACCGTCCGGCTTTGCTGCTTTGAATCGCCGAACGGCTGAAAGTGTGTTGGATCGGAGAGCGAAATGGCGAACCATTTGATCGACGAAGCCAGCCGATATCTGCAGCAGCACGCCGATAATCCGGTCGACTGGTATCCCTGGAGTGAGGCAGCCCTTGAGAAGGCACGCCGTGAGGACAAGCCGATCTTCCTCAGCATCGGCTATTCTGCCTGCCACTGGTGCCATGTGATGGCGCACGAGTCCTTTGAGGACGAGGATACGGCAGCGCTCCTCAATGAGCACTTCGTCAGCATCAAGGTCGATCGCGAAGAGCGACCCGACCTCGACCGCATCTATATGGGCGCCGTCCAGGCGTTGACCGGCGGTGGCGGCTGGCCGATGTCGGTCTTTATCACACCTGAGGGCACGCCCTTCTACGGCGGAACTTACTTCCCTAAAGAGCCACGTTACAACATGCCCTCCTTCAAGCAGGTCCTGGAGGCTATCGCCGAGGCCTGGGAGAACCGCCGCGCGGAGCTCATCCATAACGGAGAGAAGCTCATGGGTGCTCTCGAGCAGCAAGCACGTCTCTCAGCCCGGGAGGCGCGGACGCGTGGCGCGGATACTGTCAAGTTGCACGATGTCCCCGACCTTGCTTATCAAGCTCTGCGCCGGCAGTTTGATCCACACCACGGCGGTTGGGGCAGCGCGCCCAAGTTTCCGCAGCCGATGACGCTCGAATTCCTCCTGCGATACCATCACGCCACCGGTGACGCGCATGCTCTGGAGATGGTCGCCCAAACCCTCACGGCGATGGCCCGTGGTGGGATCTACGACCAGCTCGGCGGCGGTTTTCACCGTTACGCCGTCGACGCCAATTGGCTCACGCCGCACTTTGAGAAGATGCTCTACGACAACGCACAGTTGGCACGTGCTTACCTCCATACCTGGCAGGTGACGGGTGAACCGCTATTCCGTGCAGTTGTCGAGGAAACCCTCGACTATGTGATGCGCGAGATGACGTCCTCGGAGGGTGGTTTCTACGCTACCCAGGACGCGGACACCGAGGGCGAGGAGGGCAAATTCTACGTCTGGACGGTGGACGAGGTCCGTGAGGCGCTGGGTGGGTCGGCGACGCGAATCTTGGAGCTCTACGGTGTGTCGGAAGATGGGAATTTCGAGGGGAAGAACATCCTGACCTTCAATGGGACCTTCGAGGAACGCCAGCTGATCGCCGGGGCGCGACGGCAGCTCTTCGAGGCGCGCGAGCGGCGGACTCGTCCGGGGTGTGACGAGAAGGTGCTCACGTCCTGGAACGGGTTGATGCTGGCGGCGTTTGCGGAAGCGGCGCGCGTTTTGGATAATGACACCTATAGGCAGGCCGCCGAGCAGAACGCTGACTTGCTGCTGCGGTCGCTCCGGACCCCGGAAGGGCGTCTTTGGCATGTCTGGTACGGGGATGAGGCGACGGTGCAGGGCCTCCTGGAGGATTACACGCATTTGATCGAGGGGCTCCTGGCCCTGTATCAGACATCCTTCGAGTCGCGCTGGTACGCGGCGGCTCAAGAGCTTGTGGACGCGATGTGGGTGCATTTCAGCGCCAGCCCCAATGGGCAGGATGAGAGCGTCGGCTTCTACGACACGGCGGACGATGCCCAGGACTTGGTGGTGCGTCCCCGTGAGCTGCAGGACAACGCGGTGCCCTCCGGCAACGCGATGGCAGCGACGGTGCTGCAGAAGCTGGCGCGCTTCGCTCACGAGCCCTGTTATGAGGTGCACGCCCGGCGCATCCTCGAGGCGATGGCTGAGCTGATGGGCCAACATCCGCTGGCCTTCGGGCAGTGGCTGGTGGCCCTCGACGACGCGTTGGCGCCTCCGGTGGAGGTCGCTGTCGTTGGCGACCTCGATGTCGAGGCGACGCAGGCGCTAATCCGTGAGGCCCAGAGGGCGTATGCGCCACATCAGCTTCTCGCCGCTGGGTCGGGCGCCGCTCCCGCGCTGCTCGCACATCGCGAGCAACTTGAGGGACGACCCACAGCTTATGTCTGTCGCGACGAGATGTGTCACCCTCCGGTGACGGACCCCGACGCGCTCCGTGGGATCCTCTCGTAGTCTTCGTCTATAGGGGGCTTTCGTCTGCAGTTGACCTTCGCACGCAAGTTGTGTTGTCCACTCTAGGGAAAGCTTCAGGGACATACGGAAACGATGGAAAGCAACACCAAGACAACATTCGCCCCTGAGATCATCGAAGGCCTCGCAAAGGCGCAGTTTGGCACCGCGACCGAGATTGCGGAGATCGTGCCGCTGACCGCTGGTTGGTTCAACACCGCCTATGCCCTTCACTTCCTGAACCTCAAGCCCGATGTCGTATTGCGGATTGCGCCGGATCCCAGGCAACGGGTCTTGACCTACGAGAAGGCGCTGATGCGACGTGAGGTGAAGATCATCCAGACTGCCAGCGAGATCCCCGGGGTCCCAATTCCGCGATTGATAGGATATGACTTCAGCCGTGAGCTCATCGACCGCGACTATATGTTCATGGCGAGGCTGTCGGGCAAGCCCTTCAACGAGATAGTGGGCAAGCTTCCGCCCGAGGCCGTGCAGGCGATCGAGCGTGAGGTTGGGCGGTGTGTAGCCCGCCTGGGCGAGGTGAAGGGTGTGCACTTTGGCTATCCCGCTGGCGGCCCGGGGTGGGGATCCGCGTCTTGGCGTGAGGCCTTCACGGCGATCGTCGAGGTGCTCCTGCGAGATGGCGAGGAGGTGGGTGCCGAGCTGCCCATAGGGTGGGGCTCGCTTCGCGCGCTGGTCGGACCGAGACGGAGGTAGATGACGCGCTGGTCCGGCATATGCGACCCTATCGTTTTGCCTGGCTTGCGCCGATCCTGGTGGCGTACTATCCGGCGCAGTGGATGCCTGAATGGGCGGACACGATTTAAGCTGTGATGCTGATCGGGATCATCTGGTTGGCGGTGATCTCCCTTTCAGCCGAACGACCCTTGGTCGAGCCAGCCTGAGACGATCTACACACGCGACCCCTCAGCCCTTCAAAGGTTCCGGGCAGTTTCCCTCGGCTGGTGTACACTCAATAGGCGATAGGCAGTTGGGAGAAGCCGAGCTCAGTGTGAGGAGAGACAATCATGGACCTATTTGAGGGATGTGCGGGCACCGAGTTGGCCAACGATCTTCGATGGTTACGGGAGCCGCCCGAGTGGCATTTTGACGATGAGGGCCTGTTGATCGTGCCTGAGGCTAAGACGGACTTCTTCCGTCCGTATAGCGGAGAGCCAAAGGACGACGCCTGCTTGCTCTATAGGCCGGTCACCGGGGACTTCACCGCGTGGACGAAGGCGAGCGCGCATCTCGTCGGGTTTGGCGATGCCGCCGCGCTCACCGTCCGCGTCAGCGAGGCGCAGTGGGCCAAGCTCTGTCTGGAGCGCAGCCCGATTGGCGACATCGCCGTGGTGTCGGTGGTGACCCGCCTCTGGTCTGACGATGCCAACAGCGAGCTGCTCGAAACCCCGGAATGCTATCTGCGCATCACGCGCAAGGAGGACGTCATTGGCATGCACTACAGCCTCGATGGTGAGACCTGGCGCTTCGTGCGTACCTTCGGGATGGCAATGCCAGAGACGGTGATGGTCGGCATCCACGCGCAGGCCCCGTTTGCAGGCGGTTGCCGCGCCCGCTTCGCCAGTCTCGAGCTGAGCCTCGAGCCAGTGGAGGACTTCCGCTCGGGAGTATAACGGTTCTCGATCACAGTCCTTCATTTGACATCTCCAGTGAAAGACGCCAAAGTAAGAGCTGGTATCGAAGCAGCGCCCATCGGCTGGGCGTAACTATTCCCACGAGGAGGACACGGAATGTCAGACGACACAAAGAAGATTCCCATTGGGCTACAGCTATTCTCCGTCCGCGGCGAGGTGCAGAAGGACCTGCCCGCAACCCTGAAAGCCGTTTCCGATATTGGCTATGAGGGCGCCGAGCCCTGGGGATACGGCGGCGAGGAGCTCTCGTGGATGGGCTGGAAGCCTGAAGAGATCCGTCAGATGTACGACGACAACGGGCTCACCTGTTGTGGCATCCACCTGAGCACGGACGCGCTGCTCGGTGACAACCTGCAGCGGACCATCGAGCTCAACCAGATCCTGGGCAATAACTTCCTGATCATCGCGGCGGACAAGGAGCGAATGAGCTCGCTGGACACGATGATGGAGCTTGCCGATATCTTGAACACAACCGCCGAGACGCTCAAGCCGCTGGGCATGGCCACCGGTTATCACGCGCACCCCTTCGACTTCGTCCGTTTTGGCGACGAGACCGCGTGGGAGATCCTCTTCAGCAACACCAGCCAGGACGTCATCATGCAGATGGACATCGGCAACTGCGCCAATGGCGACGGCGATCCGCTCGCTATGCTCCGGAAGTTCCCCGGGCGGACACGCTCGATGCACCTGAAGGACTATGGCGGCGGCCCCGGCTCGGTGATCGGTGAGGGTAAGGCGGACTGGCCCACCATCTTCGAGGTCGTGGAGACGCTGCACGATCCCGAGTGGTACGTCATCGAGGAAGGTGGCGAGGACGGGTTGGGATTCGACGTTTGCAAGCGCAGCCTGCAGGCGCTGCGGGCGATGGGGAAGTAGGGTAGCGGTCAGCCTTCAACGAGATATTGCGGAAGCAGTGAACTAGAGAGAAGGAGGGAGGCAGCGCCAATCACCGCTAAGGAGATTTCGGCGCTGCCTTACTTCTTTACTCCGCGCCAGTGGTTCGGCGCATTGAGGAGAGCCAGGCTATTGCTTTGTCTCTCTGAGGGCCTCTAGCACGATCGGAATGGACTCTCGCCAGTTGGCAGGATACTGCTCCGACACTTCAAAGGCCAGCTTGGTGCCGTCCGGGGCAGCCTCTTCCACTCTCTTGAGGACAGTTGCTTTGAGCTCCTCCGGCGGCAGGTCGTAGCAGGCGACGTTGATGTTCGACCAGAAGAGCTTGTCGGGCCAGGCCGCCCGAGCCTCGGCCAGCGTCAGGTCGCCCTCAGGCGGCGGTGTCAGCGACTCGATGAGGTCGATCGGGGCTGCTGCGATCTGATCCTTGCAGACTCTGGTCCGTCCATCGTAGTGACTGCCCACGATCTTCCCCGCGTCGTGCAGCATCTGGAAGCATTCCTCATAGACGGGCATCAAGTACTGCTCGTATCGTCGGGGACCTAACGTCTCCGCGGTGAAGTTCTCCAGATTGGAGACGTAGAATCCCGGCCCCCCTGCCACAATTTCGACCGTGCGCCGGAAGTTGTCGAGCAGGGCGTCGTAGAGCATCTGCACTTCATCGACGTATTCATAGAGGTGCACACCGAAGTTCTCCAGCCCAACGTAGTCCACCAGAATCGTCTGGAGTGGGGTGCGCCCGACCACCGGGATGGCGATCGACCATTCTGGGAGCTTGGCTTCAAAGGCCGCGTATGCCTCGTATGCCGGCGTGATTTCGGTATGCTCGGCGATGTAGGCCATCACGCGGTAATCCTGTGGTGTCTTGAGCCAGTACTCGCTGTGCCAGCCGTCGGTCCAGAGCGCGTCGATCTCGCCTACGGGCGTGCGCTGGATGCGGCGGACGATCTGAGCACCGTTCTCGCTTGTTGTCGTGGTGTCAAATTCGACGTTGTGGTGGGTGACACTGAAACTGGGCCGATACCAGGTGACGCCCAGCCCCTTGGCGTACATGGGTTCCCACGCTGGATCGTCGGCAGTGTGCCGCCACTCGTTCTGATAGATGGTATAAGGAATCTGATCCGGTCGCTCACCAGACCAAAAAGCGCGCAGTCTCTCACGAATGCTCACGGG
The DNA here is from genome assembly GCA_049974845.1 of Anaerolineae bacterium. Lineage (GTDB taxonomy): Bacteria > Chloroflexota > Anaerolineae > B4-G1 > SLSP01 > PWVB01. Next base: position 79,139 of record JBNGCP010000008.1, read on the forward strand.
CTAGGCGACCTCCGACGCCGCCACCATTGTATCCGACGGCTCACGGCAGCCAAACTGGATTCTGCTTGGACGCATCGAGCGGCTGCCAGAAGCAGCCGCTCGAGGGAGTGGAGGACTCAGTCACATTCTGGCTACGGCACTTCGTCGACGAGGTCCACGAGCCAGTCCTCGCAGTTGTGATTGGGACGCCATTCATCGGTAGCCGCGCGGAAGCCAAGCGTGAAGCGCAGGCCCTCGCGCCGCTTGAGCAGTTTGAGCAGCAGGTGATTCTCGCCCTCTTTCAGCGTGACGCGATAGACGTTGTTGAAGGGGGCCCACATCGTGCATTCATCCTCCTCGCCGATCACCTCGCCGTTAAGGTAGAGGCGGAAGCCGTCGTTGTTACCGACGACGATATAGGCCTCACGTGCCTCCGGCGAGGTGACGGTCCGCGCTAGGTAGCAGCAATACGCGCCGGACAACCCGATCAGTTGGGTGGGGTCGACTTCATGCTCGTAAGAGGCCACGACGGCAGGCTGCCCCAGTTTGCGCGACCACTCCGCGAAGGCCGTCTCCTCGTCCACGTCAGGCTCAGCCAGGTACGCGTGATCCATCGCGACAAAGTGATGGTTGAAGCGGCGCCGCTCTTGTTTCTTGTTGTCCTCTTCCGGCAGAGGGTCGTAATAGACGCCCAGGAAGCGCCAGAGTCCGGCGCCAGCTACACCGAAGGTAAGCTCGCTGCCTGGCGTCGTTGCCAGCCGCGCGGTGAAAAGATTGCGCGTCGGCCAAGCCGCCGGATCTGCCGGAGCGTGGAGTGACACCGGCACACTGCGCTGGAGGGGGCCAACGGCGATCGCGCTGGGCACGACGGTCCAGCCGTCGGGCGCCTCGATGGTCAGCGTTGTCCCTTCAGGTACCTGGCCTTCGATGTTGAGCACGACCTGTACCTCCTCACCTGGCGCCGCCGCCGGCAACCCCACGTAGTCCACGGTCAGGCGGTTCTTGGGGGCCTTGGCAGTCTCTGGAAGCGATGCAAACGACGGAGCTTCGTCAAACTCGATGCCGGTTTCTAGGTCCTGCGCTAACAGGACACCGATCCGTGCCGTGTCCCTCGCTAGGGCGGAGAGTGTCATCTCCTCGCGACGGTACTGGATGCCCATCACCAGCTCGTCACCGATGGGGCCCTTAAGCGAGTCGGGAATGCGGCTCGCGCCGAGAATCTGTCCGATGAACGCACCCGCGGTGGCTAGGGTGCAATCGGTATCATACCCACAGGCTAGCGCGGAGAGCAGTGCCTTCTCCATATCGTTACCACCGTAGAGCAGGCCCAGGAAGGTGAAGGGCACGTTGATCTGCGAGTCGCACGCCTCCGAGTTGCCCGCGATGGCCAGGATGCGGTCTCGCGCATCGCGCAAGCTAGCGCCTTCATCGTAGGCTTGGAAGGCGACGCGGGTCAGGCGCTCGATGGGGGTTCCCTCTGGCAGATAATGAATGAACATCGAAGTAAGCCGGCGAACATCAGGCACGAAGAACGCCATCGAGGCCATCGCGGCGAACATCATCTCACCCCCGACTGACTGCTCGGTGTGGTCCAGCGTGCCGTCCATCCACGCGTATTGCGCAGCCAGATCTGGCGCACCGGGGAACGCATACCCCCAGATCTCAGACCGGATCGGGCAGCCCATGCCCGTCTCCCAGAACTGGTTGGTGTATCGGCCCGACATCGGCGGATGGATGCCCAGCTGCCAGTTACGGCGGAAGATGCCATATTCGTTGAAGGGATACCAGCATCCCTCCAGCCACGCCTCGGCGAGGTCGTCGGACGTCAGGGCAGCGCCTTTCTCCTCAAGAACCTTGAGCCAGAGCACCTGCAGGTCGAGATCATCGTTGGGCGGTATCTTGTCGGGGAACATCTCGTCGGGCGACAACTCGATCCAGCCCTTGTAGCCCTCGAAGCGTGCTCCGATGGTGCCGCCGATGGACTTGCCAATCCAGCCACCAAGCACCTGATCCAAGTATCGTTCGTATGACAGTTTCATGTAAGTATAGGTCCCCTTTTCCAGTTTCCCTGTGCTAGTACTTGGCTATGTGTTAGCACTCGACGACTTCAAATGGGATGATCTTGCGATCACCACGACAACCGCGCCCAGCAGCCCTCTTTGCCCGATCAGTACGCCGGCGAAGATAACGGGAACGGCCAGCACATAGAGGAAGCTGGGGGTGGCTAACGCCAGAACCGCGCACACGGTCGCTGATAGAATACATGCCGTAAGCAGAAAGGCGCTCAGGCGCAGGCGGTCGCTGCCCACCACAAAACTGAGCACCGCCCCGATGCCGAGAATCCATCCCCCGATCCACGATGACAGGAGCAGCTCGTAATATTGGTTGATGTATACGGTCCAGAAATTGTAAAAGATCCAAGCGTAACCCAGCGCACCGATGAAGGCCGCCGTGAGCTTAACGGTTCCCTCTCGCAGATCCTCAAGGTATGCGGAGAGGTTGGGCGGCTCGGACGTCAAGGGGGTAGACACGCTCATCTCACTGCAGTGGGATCGTCTGTCCGGTGCGCTGCGATGTCAAGGCCGCCGTGAACAGCTCGTGGCTTGCCAGGGTTTCCTCAGGGGTCGCGCAGTAGAAGGGTTGGTGCATATCCGGGCCGTTGACGAGCTCGTCACAGAACGCTGCCGCCATTTGGAGGATTGCGTCCGAGAATCCGAACTCGAAGATCGGGCCTGTGATTGTCGGGTATGCCGATTCGTGCGGCATATCGACCATGCGCCATGCCTGTACATCGCCGGGTGCGTAGGGCAGGTACGCGAGTTGCTTGGGGTTTTGCGTCGCGAAGAACGCCGACAGCTCCGTCCCGAAGACTCTTATGAACCAGGTGTTGCCGTGGCCTGGAGCGATCCGCTTGGTCGACAGGACCATAGGAAACGTCTGCCCGTCGATGGCAGCGTCGCAGGCTAGCAGCGCGTTGTCCCACGTTTCGCACGGCACGAGATCGCCGTCAGGGGACGGGCGCTCGTGCACGATTTTCGAGAGGAGCGCCCGGACGCTGTTCGGAGTCCAACCGAAGCGGAAGGGCATATGCACAACATGAAGGCCAAGATCGCCCATACACCCGTATGCACCGTTCGTCTCGACCTGACGCTTCCAGTTGATCGGCTTCTGTGGATTGAGGTCGCTTGAGTGCCAGAAGCCTGCCTCCACCTCGATGATCTGACCGAACCGCCCTTCCCGCGCCCACTCGCCGATGCGATAGGCGCCGGGGAAAAACGGGAACTCCGATGCGCAGCGCACGAGGGCGTCGGGATGCGCTTCGACGGCAGCCAATATCGCCTTGTTGGCCTCCAGGTCAATGCCAAAGGGCTTCTCACCGAGCAGGTGTTTTCCGGCCTCGAGCGTGTCGATATAGATCTCCGCGTGCAAGTTGTGGGGGACGGCACAGTAGACAGCCTCGACCTGCGGATCGTCGAGCAGCTGCCGATAGTCGGTCGTCGCGAGATGGACGCTGGGGATGTTGCGCTGAAACCACGCCATCGACGCTTCGGTTTGGGAACTGACCGCGACGATGCGCGGCTCGAAGTCGAGATCCAACAGGTGACACCAGCGTGCGGCAGCGCTGGCAAACTCGCGCCCCATCATGCCGCATCCGATCACGCCGAAGTTGATGATGCGCTTAGCCATCTCGCCACCTTTTCCGTGTTTGCGTGGGTATGTCTGCCACGTTTGTGGGCCCAGCCGCTGTAACTTGGCATCTTAGCCCGTTTGCTGCCAAGTCGTCGGCGACCCTCGAGCTAACGACCATCGCGACTGCTCGTCCCCTCAAAGAGCTTATCATACCGTCAGCCCCTTTCTTGACCAAACCGGCACGGGTACTCAGAAGGTTTGAGATGATGATGCCTATAGATGTCTGTTTTTCTGAACTGTTATCTATTCTAACCAATTCGGCAATGCACGCAAGCGGTTGGTGACGATCGTTCGGTGTGGGGTCGCGCTACCCAAATGGAAATGCCGCCCAGGGGGAAGTGGCGTGGATCCCAATCCGATGCTAAGATTGGCCCGAGTCGTTCTCTTGGTGGCCCGACGCCGGAGATCGGTGCGTTGGGACAGCCGTGGAGGTGACACGCAAGCCTATCCCTGGAGGTACTGCTATGCGCTTTGGATACTTCGATGACGAGCGACGGGAGTATGTGATCACGCGTCCGGACACCCCTCTTCCTTGGATCAACTACCTCGGCTCTCAGGCATACTTCGGGTTGATCTCCAACACCGCCGGTGGCTATTCCTTCTACCGGGATGCTCGGTTGCGCCGGATCACGCGCTACCGCTACAACAACGTGCCCTTTGACTATGGCGGGCGCTATATCTACGTCCGTGACAACGAGACCGGCGATTTCTGGTCCCCCTCCTGGCAGCCGACACGGACTGCGCTCGACAGTTACACCTGCCGGCATGGCATGGGTTACACGACTATCGAGTCCGCCAAAGACGGGATCGCCACGCGGACCCGCTACTTCGTTCCTCTCGACGAGAACCTCGAGATTTGGCAGTTCGCCGTTACCAACAACCGCGACGAACCCGCGAATCTCTCGCTCTTCTCGCTGATCGAGTTTTGCCTTTGGGATGCTTGGGATGATGCGACGAATTACCAGCGCAACTTCAACATAGGCCAGGTTGAGATCGAGGACGAGGTCATCTACCACAAGACCGAGTATCGCGAGCGGCGGGATCACTTCGCCTACTTTGCCTGCTCCGCGCCGTTGGCTGGGTTTGACACGCAGCGTGAGGACTTCCTCGGCCCCTATAGGGGCTGGGAGAATCCCGTGGTTGTCGAGCGCGGTGCCTCCGCCAATTCGCTGGCGTTGGGCTGGGCGCCGATAGGTTCTCATCATGTGCGTCTAGAGTTGGCGCCCGGTGAGACGCGCCAGATCATTTTCGTCCTCGGATACCACGAGAATCCCCGCGAGGAGAAGTTCGATCCGCCGGGCTCGCAGCGAGTGAATAAGCGCACGGTGGAGCCGATCATCGCCCGCTACCTCCAGGACGATGCTGTTGAGGACGCCTTTGAGGCTCTTTCGGCCTATTGGGATCGGATCCTGGATGTCTATCAGGTCCAGACGCCGGATGTCCACACCAACCGCATGGTGAACGTCTGGAACGCGTACCAGTGTATGGTCACTTTCAACATGTCGCGGTCGGCCTCGTTTTTCGAGTCGGGTATCGGTCGGGGATTGGGATTCCGTGATTCCAACCAGGATCTGTTGGGCTTTGTGCACCAGGTCCCCGAGCGCGCCCGCGAGCGTACCCTAGACCTGGCGGCGACGCAGTTGGAGAACGGTGGCGCCTACCATCAGTATCAACCCCTCACGAAACGCGGCAACGACGCCGTGGGCAGCGGCTTCAACGACGATCCCGCGTGGCTGATCCTGGGGGTGGCGGCTTATATCAAGGAGACCGGAGATTGGTCGATTCTGGATGAGCAAGTGCCTTACGAGAACAAGCCCGGAACCGAGTCACCGCTCTACGAGCATCTGCAACGTAGCTATCGGTACACGCTTGAGCATTTGGGGCCGCATGGCCTTCCGCTGATCGGGCGTGCGGATTGGAACGATTGCCTCAACCTTAACGTTTTCTCCGAGGAGCCGGGGCAGTCGTTTCAGACGGCGCCGCTGAAGAAGGACGGGACGGTGGCTGAGTCGGTCTTCATCGCCGGCCTCTTCAGCCTGGCAGCGAAGGAGCTCGCTGCGATCGCTGAGGCGCGCGGGCTGGAAACGGAAGCGCAGGCATATCGCGAGGCCGCGGCGGAGATGGAGGCGACCGTATGGGAGCACGGCTGGGATGGTGATTGGTTCCTGCGTGCCTACGATGCCTTTGGCCAGAAGGTCGGCTCCGCGAGTTGTGAGGAGGGGAAGATCTTCATCGAGCCACAGGGCATCTGCATCATAGCGGGGATGGGGCTGGAGGACGGGAAAGCCAAGCAGGCGCTGGATGCCGTCGAAAAGTGGCTGGCGACGCCCCACGGCATTCTTCTGCAGCAGCCGGCCTATTCGCGCTACGAGGTGCGCTTGGGTGAGATCAGCTCCTATCCGCCGGGATTCAAGGAGAACGCCAGCGTCTTCTGCCACACCAATCCATGGATCATGATCGCGGAGGCAATGGTCGGGCGCGGAGACCGGGCCTTCGATTACTACCGGCGCATCAATCCCTCGGCCCGAGAGGAGATCAGCGAGCTGCATCGCTGTGAACCCTACGTCTACGCTCAGACCATCGCGGGACGTGATACCCCCAAACACGGCGAGGCGAAGAACTCGTGGCTGACCGGCACGGCGGCCTGGAACTACGTAGCGATCACGCAATGGATTCTGGGCATTCGGCCGACCTACGAGGGTCTGGAGATCGCGCCGGTGATTCCGGCGGCCTGGGTGGGGTTCGAGGCCAGCCGGGTCTTCCGCGGCGTGACGTACCACATCACCGTCCGTCGTGCGGGAGACGGGGAGGAAGTCTCGCTCGTTGTCGATGGTGAGCCGGTCGATGGCACGGTTGTCCCGCTTCCTGAGGATGGGCGGAAGGAGGTCGAGGTTCAAGTAACGCTTCAATAGTCGTCAGCGGTCAAGACGATGAGATCCGGGAGGCATTGATGCACATCGAACGAGCGGCGTCTGACTTAGCTAAGGGGTGGACGATCGGGCCGTGGAATGCCAGCTTGGAGATCTCGGTAGGCTTTGCCAACGCGGGCGTCGGTGGACCGCACTATCACGAACGAATCACCGAGATCTACCTTGTGGCCCGCGGGACGGTCGAGATGCGCATCGAGCGAAAGACCGTGCGGCTGAGTCAAAACGATGTGGTGGTCATCGAACCGCGAGAGGCCCACACGTTCTGTGCGGCATCGCCGGACTATTTCCACTTCGTCGTTTACACGCCGGGCCTGGTCGGTGCTGAGGCCCAGGCGGATAAGGTGCGGGTGAAGCGCTCACGCCTTGGGCTCTAAGGTGCCCGAAGGTAGCTTCCTTTGATGTCATCGGTGGACCAACAGATCATTGACCAAGAGGATTTCGCTGGGCCCGGGGACGGATGAAGGGTCGTGCACATTTCGATCGTATTAGTGTCGTCGGGCCTACGCCGAGAGTACATGAGGAGGTTTCATGTCTATGATTATCGATGCGGATACCCACATTGCTCCGACTGGCGGCGAGTTTGCGCTGGAGGAGCACCTGAAACGGATGGTGCGCTCCGGCGTCGACAAGACACTCACTTGGCTGAAGCCGGACTACGAAGGCGAGGGCATTGAGGGTCACAACCGCTACGTCTATGATGCGATGCAGCAGCACCCGGACAAGATTCTGGGTTTTGGGTGGGCAGATCCAACGGTGAGCGTGGCGCACGCCAAGAAGATGGTCAAGGTCTGCACCGAGGAGTACGGATTCTACGGCGTCAAGCTTAACGGAGCTCAGAACCACTATTACATCGACGATGAGGACCTGGCGCTGCCGGTGATCGCCGAGATTGCCAAGACCGGAAAGCTACTTGCGTTTCATATCGGGCCGGATGCCTACGAACGCACTCACCCCCTGCGCGCGCGGAAGGTTGCCAGGATGTTCCCGGATCTGATCATTCTCATGGTCCATATGGGCATGACGAATTGGGAGATGAACCGCGCCGTGGTTGAGGTCGCGCAGGAATGCCCGAATATGTACTTGATCGGCAGTGCGACGGATCCGAAAGCCATCATGTACGCGATTCACGAGCTGGGGGCGGATCGGGTCTGCTTTGGCTCCGACGCACCCTTCCGTCGTCCTCACGTCGTGCGAGCAATGTACGAGGCGCTGTTGAAGTACGAGGTCGGCGAGGATGAGAAGGCCCTGGTCATGGGAGGGAATATCGCCCGCCTCTTCGACCTCTAGGATCGTTGTCCTCACCTATTTAGAAACCCACAGGATTTC
>JBNGCP010000009.1:0-56719 GCA_049974845.1 Anaerolineae bacterium
TATTCTAACCATCGCGCATTGACATCCAGGCTCGGTCGAGTATCATATAGGTCGGTACCGCTGCGCTCAGTGCACCCAGCGCAGCCAGGGCTCCAGCGCGCTGTGCCAGAGCTTGGCGGCGCTCCATTGGCCTTCGCTCGGCTCCGTCGCGTATCGCAGGCGGACGCCGAGGTAGACGTCGATCCAATACCATTTCAGGTCCTGCATTGCCTCAATCTGCAGCACGAGCTCCCGCAGGTGGCCTGCCTGGTTGAGCCGCGCCAGCTCGTTCTCCGCGCCTTCAGCAAGGGAGAGCATCAGCGATTCGTCCTTCAACACGTAGGTCAAGCGGTCGTCGGGATAGAGGTGGCTCCAGTCGCCATCGGGAGCTGGGGCGCGGGTGTGGTCGAAGGTGTAGAGGTCGAGCGAGATGACCAGCGGTTGACCCACGCGCTGTAAGACCTCGCGCATCGGCGCGTCCAAGACACCGCCGAGGCTGTCGTTGAGGAAGCGATACCAGAACCAGTTGGGTTGGGTGATCAGCTCGGGATCGACCATGTCGGCAACCTGACGCCCAAACCCCCGCTCCAGGTAGAACCCGGTGCTCATGATGCCGGGGTCGTCATAGCTTTGGGAGCTTGGCACACGGCGGAAGTAGTACTTACCGTAGCGGTAGACCGGCCAGTCCGGCGACGGCACCAACCACCAGTCGGTGAACGGACGGTTCCGGTAATCGTAGGGGCGCAGCCTCAGATGCCGGATCGGGGGGGTCAGGTCGCGGATGTGCTCGTAGACCCCGCGTGCCGCCGCCTCGTTGTCGACATACGCCATCGTCGGGATGCCCATACCTCTATCTTACCACAGATTGGCTGTGCCCGCGCAGGTCGCGCGGGCACAGCGTATTGGGTCTGAACGCCGGGGGCGGAGCTGCGCTCCGCCCTACGGGGTGGCTGACTTCATGATGGCAGGCAGGTAGATGAAGGAGTCGAGCGTGCTGAGGCCCTCGACGGTGATCGTGTAGCCTGTCCCGCAGCCGCTGACGCCGGGATCCCAATGTCTCACCTGGACGTAGTAAGGACCTTCGCTGCCTTCCGGTGCGGACCACACCAGCTGGCTGCCGCTACCCCACGATGCCGAATCCGTCGCGATGTCGTCATTCGCGGCGAGGAGCGTCGTCCCATCGGTGTCGAAGAGCTTGAGATAGGTATCGGCAGCCTCCCCTAGAGCCTCAGTGGTGATCGTGTAGCTCGTGCCCGGCACGACGCTCAGTCGCAGCCAATCCTCATCCCCAGGCTTGTGGAGGTTGTGCACCTGGACCTGCCCCGGCAGCAAGCCCGAGGCGGCGCCGGGTGCGTCGTCGTTCTCGAAGGTGTCCTCCGACGCTATACAGATCTCATCGCCGCCAGCCCGAAGGTTGTTAAGCTCGTTTGACTCCTTCACGCCAGCGAGCGAGTCGGTGAGGGCGGCGAGCGTGCCCCGCACCTCACGATAGGGGGTCTGCAGCGTCGCCGCCGGCACCATACTCGTCTTGAGAAGGGCGCTCAGGGTCAGCGTGCTGCCGGCATCGATCGGCGTGCTGAGCCAGGTCCAGACGCTGCCCTCGAAGTCGCCCGGGCCGCTGGGCGTCCGGTTCAGATAGAGGTCGGTGTAGATCTCGTTCGCCTCCCAGGCCTCGCCCCGATTTCTCACCACGGCTTGCGCCACCAGCCCACCCGTGGGGTTGGGGAACGCGGTCAGCCCGCTGATCGTCAGGTCCGGGATCCGGGCGGTCGTGAGATCGACCAGGGTCTCGGTGTCTGCCGTCGCGGGGAAGACGCCGGCATTGCCCGCGTGGTCGGTCGCGCGACAGCGGAAGCCGTAGATGTGCCCCGGCCTGCCCTCAAACGTCTCGCCGGTCTGTGATGCCGGCACCCCTGTGACCCAATCGCGCCACAGACCCCGTTCTGAGTCCCGAACCTGGATGTCGTACGTGCGGACGCCGGCGCGAGCGTCCGTTCCCTGCCAGTTGACCTGGAGTGTCGTCCCGTTGGTGGTTGACGGCAGCGCTTGGACCGTGCACGAGGGCGCCGTTCTATCGATCCCGAGTTCAGATGCGATTGACGTCGTCGTGCCCTCCTCGTTGGCGGCGATGATGCGCCACGTGAGCGCTGCGTGATCGCTGCCGAAGGTGTGGGTGAGCTGACCCAGGTGGGGGGCGACGGTTCGGCTGAGGACCGTGGCTGCGCTTGGCCCCGCTGTCACGTGCAGGATTGTGCTCGTCGCGCGTAGGGGCGGTGTCCATTTGAATGTCACCGTGCGGTTATTGGTGTACAGGGGTGTCTCGGGCCCCTCAGGATGCACCGGGGCGAGCAGCTGCGCCGCGGCGGGCCGCCGCGGGGGCAGCCAACACGCGATCTCGCGGAGCGTGGTGCCGTCCCAAGCGGGATCGCGGGACTGGGCTTCGGCACGAATCCGATGGACGCCGTTGGCAAAGCCCAGCGTCGACCAGACCGGGGCATCGTCATCGCTGAAGCACGGACCGTTCAGCTCGGCGACCCGGTGCCACTCCCCGCTCAGAGAACCGTCATCGGCATCGTTGACGTCGAGCCATATCGTGACGTCGGCATCCTCTGGCGCATCCGTGCAGGTAGGCAGCGCGATCGTCTCGCCGTCGTCGTCCAGCGGTGCGCATGCCAGCCGTGTGATGGTCAGCGCCGGGTCGACGAGCGTGAAGCTGCGGGTGGCGCTCCACGGACTCTCGGCGCCCTGATCGTCGCGCACCTTGACGCGCCATTGATAGCGGTGGGGCGCCAAAGGACCGGCGTTGATGCAGCGGTCGGCGACCCAGCCGCTGTTCCAGGACAACGGGCTGTCGTAGATCTCGAAGTAGTAGCCGGTCACGGCATCGCCGTCAGGGTCGCCTTGGGCTTGCGCGCAGAGCTGGACCGTCGTCACGCTGTAGATGGCCCGGCGATCGTCGGGGCTGACCGGGACCGGTGCATAAGGCGCGTGGTTGATCGTGCCGGTGGTCCCCAGCAGGCGGTACGTCAGCAGCTGACGGACCGGACGCGACCAATCCGCGTCGGTGAGAGCGGCTGCCTCGACCACGAGGGTGTGATCCCCGGCCCCGTAGCCCGCCATGTTCCACGCATAGGTGAGCGCCGATTCGTTGGTCTCGTGGACGACCTCCCCATCGATCAAGAGTCGCACGGCGCGCAGGGGCGTCGGTCCCTCCTCAACCGTGGCGCGGACCATCGCCATCGCGGTGTTGGTCGGGGGCGCCGGGTCGACTTCCAGCGCAATCCCTGCGTGAGTCTCCGGGACGCGCACGGTCGCGCTCAAGAGGGGGCCGAAGTAGGCGCCCTCGGCATTCCGCAGGCGCCATGTGCCGCTGGCCTCGCCGGGCTCCTCGGGTGCCGGGAGCACAAGACGGAGCTCGGCCGTCTCCTCGGGGGCTGTGCTCGGCAGGGATAGCACCACGGCGTTGGAGTCCGCCACGCCGAAGGGATCGCCACCGACGCTGACCAACTCGACGTCCGAATTCCAGGCTGACGCCCCGGTGTTGCGAAGCGTCCAGGTCTGCGTCACCGTCCCCCCGGCGTTCACGAGCCCGCTATCCGGCGTCATCGTCTCGTCGACGAGCTCCGCGGCGTCCAGACCGGTGGGCGGGAAGGCCGGGGGCGCAGGGCCGACGTCGTCGGCGCAGTCCGCCTTCGTATAGGGCCAGTGCTGGATCTCCACCGTGGCCGTATTCGAGCCCAGATAGGCGCCCGACTGGGTGCGGAAGGTCAGGGTATGGAGTCCGGGTTCGAGCCAACGGATGGCCCAGGGGCAGGTTCCGTCCTCGAAGAGCAGCGCGTCGTTGAGGGTCGCGGCGGTAACCCGTGGGTCATCGGTGCCGATCTGCACCTTCTGGGGCCAGGGCCAGGGGTTGTGGAGGGCTTTGGTCAACCACAGCGACGCGTCGATCTCGACGGAGGAGACGGCGTTATCGAGGTCGACGTCGGCCAGGTTGTCCAGAGGGGCCGAAAGCGTCTGGCTCGCGCCGCCGAGGGCGCGTTCCCGATAGAGCTTCGCCCACCAGCCGTCGGGGACGTTCACCGAGGAGGCGTGATTATCGATCCACGACGGGACATCGCCGCCGTAGGCATCACTCTGCTTCCAGGCCGCGCCCCGGTAGTTCGCATCAAAGTAGAGCACGACGCCGTTTGAGGGATCGATGTAGTTCTCCGAGACCGGCGACGCGTCGCAGTCCCAGGAGCCGGAGCAATAGTACCAGGGGCTCTCGTCGACCTCCATGAAGTCGACGGCGTGGGTGTTGGAGGACCACGGGGCCTTGTCGACGCGCATCTCACGACCGTCACAGCCATCGGCGTCGCAGCCTTGCCACCAAGAGGGGAAGTCTTTCGTGACCATGAAGTGTAGATGCTCGCCCGTCGAATAGCCCGTCGTGCCCTGCAGCCCGATGAAGCGTCCGGCCTCGACCTGTACGCCGGGCTGGATATCGTCTGGGACGCTGCCCTGGGCCAGGTGCCAATACCAGCTGTACTCATCGGGGGCGTGCTTGATGACGATACCGTTGGCGTAGCCGTTGTAGCTGCTGCCCACGCCGCCGATGTCGCTGACGTCCTTGACGTACCAGATCACGCCGTCCTTCGCGGCGATCAGGGCATCGATCCGCGTGCTCGTATGGGGCTGCACGAAGTCGACGGCCCAGTACGACGAGTGTGAGAAGGACCCGTAGGGGCCCTGTGAGACTCGCGCGCTCCACCCGCCCGCGAACGGCAGCCGGTAGCCGGTCACGGCGAGATCCGCGGCGCTGGCGACCGGCGGTGAGGGCTCAACCAGCCGGAAGTACCCCTTCTCGTCGTCGGGGACGAGCTCCGGGCTCAAGGCGTCGAGCCAGGCGTTGTACTCGGCGGCGACATCGAGGCTTGGGGCCAGCGCGCGCCAGCGGGCATCGGCGCCGTGGGCCAGGATCAACAGGGGCTCCACCGGCTCCAACGCCCCATCGGGCGCCAGCGGCGCCGCCGTGGCGACGGCATACGCCCCAACCTGGCGGACGCCGTCAACGAGGGCGAAGGCGACCTCGTACTCCGCGGACAGCGCCTCCAGGCGCGCCGCGATGGCGCTCTCGGCGTCGGGAAAGCTAGCTGCGGCTGCTGGCGACTGGGCCCGCCCGGTGCACATGCTCAGGAGCTGCGTAATGACCGCGATGACCGCGATAAGTATAGATTTGGTCATAATGCCTCCTATCCCCATGATGCATGGATTTCCGGATTTGCCTAGTGAGGCGTCACCGGGGCGTTCCGGGGGCAAGCTATGGACCGCAGGCGCGCGCAGAAGGGCGGCACACTCCGATGATGGCCCGACCGGACGGGGTTGAGAGGGGCGTGCGCTACGTACCTTGTCGCCAACGGCCTCGGGCCTGTCGGCGCGCTCGACGTCGACGGCCTCACGCCAGGCCTGGCCCAGATCTGTGCTGTGCACGGAGATCACGCGCCGCCCGCCTGGGCCCTCGCAACCCGCGCCGCTGGTCGTGGCATAGAGATACCCACCGTCTTCGGTGTCAACGATGCAACGTTGATCGCTCCAGGTTCCCGCTGATATCTCCCAACCATTGCGGATGTTGCGCCAGTCTATGCCTTGTTCCTCGGACCTGGCTCCTGCGTGATCGTGCCTCGCTAGGGATGATAGACACGCGTCGCGGCCTGGCAACCAACGCCGCGCTTGATGTTCTGTGCAGCCCGTGTAGCATGCTAGGCACAACGGTGGGGAGATGAAGGATGAGCATGATATCACAGGATGTGGGCCGTAACGATCCCTGCCCCTGTGGCAGTGGGAGGAAGTACAAGCACTGTTGCCTGGCCTTGGACCGGGCAATGCGGCAGATGCAGGCTGTGGCTGCGTCTACCCCTCAAGACGCCGAGAGTGTGAACGCGCAGATTCGCCAGATACGGGCACAGCTGATCCCTCGGCTCCCTGAGGAGCGGGTCCAGGAGGTCGAGACGATCATTGACCAGCTAGAACAGCTCTCGGCCTACCTTTCGATGTCTGATCGCATCGAAGAAGCCGGAGAGCAACTCAGCGCCCATGAGTTTGAGTATAGACAGATGATGGGGGATCCCGCCGCTGTGACGGAGCGCGCTCTGGAGCTCTTTGCAGAGGAGCCCTTCGCCGACCTGCGTTACACTGTGGAGGATCTCAACCGGGCGTTTGAGGAGATCGGTCCCCTTAGACCTTATGCTACCCCGGACGAGGTGATGGATTACCTTATGGACGCTTCTGTCTATCTCGCCGGGGATCTCCCTGAACGCCGGCGCGTGGCCCAGAGGTTGTTGATGACGCTTCCGGATTACGTGGCGGAGGAACGCTATCTTGACGGTTGGCTGATTCAGATGAGTGCGTGGCGGTTGGTGGAGGTACCTGACGAAGGTAACCTCTTTAGCTTCGCCATGGCCTATCTGGTCTATGAGGCGTGGCAGGACGCGTTGGACGAGCAAAGGGAGGGGTTGCTGAGTCTGCTTGGCGTCGAGGATGAGGATCTCGCTGGGCTAGATGTGGAGGAGGTCGACGCGCTGGTCAGGGCGCGTCTCGCTGACGAGGGACGGAAAGCCGCTCTGGAGGCCGAGCTCGAGGCCGATCCGGTGTTGCTAGAGACCCTTCGATCTGCCACCTGGCAGATGGAGAAGGACTCCACACAGCTGCTTGAACGTGCAGACGCGGTGGATCTCTATATACCTTGGGAAGAAGCGGACGCTTGGGTGACGCTGCTTGGTGAACGTTTCGCGCCGCTTAAGGAGGAGCTCCAGGCGTTGCATGCGCGGGGAGAGTCCCCTGACCACGAGATGATGTCTCGGGGCAGTACGATCCTGCTCGATACCGCCCAGGAGATGGCCTCAGCCCTCTTCACACCCGAGCGTGTTCAGGCGCTGGTCGCTGACCTGCAGGACTATGGACGGAAGCTGCTTGCCAAGGGAGAGGAGCGGGCCGCCCGGCTGGTCCACGAGGCCTGGATGCCGTTGGCGGGTCGTGGCGAAGATCTGGATCCGACGAGCGCGCCGTTTCTCGTTGGACTCTGTTACCAATCGCTGGGCTATTGGCTGGCTACGCTGGCCGATGTCGCCAAGTCAGAAGACGTCGCAGACGGCGAGGGGGCCTCGCCGGCAAAGGACTGACGCGCCGGCGTTCACGCCGTGCCTCACGTACTAGCTGCGCGCCACGCAACGTCACTGCCCATCCAGCGCTGTCCAGGATGCCGGCGTTATGCCAGGGCTCGATGGAGCGCTTCGGCGAGATCCTCCAGGGTGGGGGGCTTGTTGAGCCACGTGCATAGGCCCTGATCGCGCAGCGTGTCGAGCTCCTTGTCCAGCGGATGGCCTGTGAGAAGGATCACTGGCGTCGACCATCCTCGCTCTCGCAGCGCGTGGAACAGGGCGATGCCGCTCATCCCCGGCATCACCACATCGCTCAAGATGAGGGCGATCTGCGCCCCGCCTTCTTCCATCGCGGTCAGCGCTGCCTGCCCGTTGGACGCTTCGATGATCTGGTAGTGGAGCTGGGCCAAGCTGTCGACCAGCGCCTTGCGGATCATCTTGCCGTCCTCAACGACGAGGATCGTCTCGTTATGTCCTTCGGGGAGGCCCTCGACGTCGGGCGGGAGCGCTTCCACCGGCGTCGCCTGCAGCGCAGGCAGGTAGATGCTGACCGTCGTGCCCTCACCGACCCGGCTTTCGACGTCGATGTAGCCGCCGTGGCGGCCCACGATACCGTGCACCTGTGCCAAACCGAGGCCGCTCCCCCGAGCGGGCGCTTTGGTGGTGAAGAAAGGCTCGAAGAAGTGGGACAGCGCCTCCGGCGTGAAGCCCGAGCCGGTGTCTGCGACCGTGAGCGCGATCCAATCGCCGGCTGGCATCTCCGGCAGAGGCGGCTCCTCCCCGTGGAGGCTGAGCCGCGCCAGCCCGATTCGCAGGGTGCCGCCATTGACCATAGCGTCCCGTGCGTTGACGGCGAGGTTGGTGAGCATCTGCTGGATGCGGGTGGGATCGGCATCCACGGTGTAGGGGCCGCTCCCGATGTCGAGTTGGATCTCGATGCGCTCTGGGAGCGTTCGCGCCAACAGCTTCGCATGTTCCTTGCTTACTCTATGGCCCTCCGACCCGAATCGCCGTCTCAAGCTCCGGCGCAAAGAGGCCCGGTTGCCAGCGAAGGGTCAGGTCGCGGCGGGAAGCGCTATTATCAGGGATCACGGTGGTCCACCATCCCTCGCACCGTTCGTCATGTCCAACCATGCAAAGCGCGAATTCCGGATCCTTGATGACCAGGATGGCACGGTCGTGGACCTCGCCTTTGCCATCGATGACGTGGAGGTCGAGCGGATTGATGGTCTTGCGGCTGTCTCCGGTCGCGACGGCTACGACATAGAGCGAGAGGTAGACTTCGTTGTTGCGAGGGTTTTGAGGGCCCAGCTCGGTGTCCCACGTGACCTCCCTCACGCCGATGAGTTGACCGTTGTGGGCGAGCCAGGCGCTGGCGCCGGGATCCGGCGGGTAGGTCGGCGTGGGCTCCTCGGGTGTGTCGCTGGCCGAGGGGGTCAGGTCGGCTGTGGGTTCGAGCGTCGACGAGGCGACCGCAACGGCGCCCGCCGTCGCTGTGAGGGTATGGGCGGCGGCTTGGTCAGCCACCACGATGTCGACAAAAAGCATCGGCCCGAAGCTCCTCGTCTCGCTAGCGCAAAGTTGCCAGTTCCCACGATAGGTGCCGGGCGTCTCCGGCGCCGTCAGGCTGACCGCCACTTCCGCGAGCTCGCCCGGTGCGGCGGCGACGGAAACGGTGGCAGGCCCCGCCATCTCAGCCCCATCGACGAAGCGCAGGACATATCCCTCCACCCAGCGGCAGGTGCCGCTGTTGCGCACGCGCCAGGCTTTGAGGAACGTCGCGCCCGGTTCGATGACGGTTCCATCAGGCACCGTGACGTCGGCGACAAACTCGGCATCCGGCACGCAGCCCGTGAGATCTGTGGCGGAATCCGGGGTGTCGGGCTCATTCGGTGGGTTGGAGAGCGGTGTAGGCGTCGCCTCCCTCGCCGGCGCGATGATGCCGACCAGCACCGCGGTCGAGATCAGGCAGGCCAGAACGGCGGTGACGGTAGCGGCGACCAGCCAGAGCGTGCGGCGCGACGCTTCTTGCTCGGACGTATCGGGTGACGGTGATATTGGCTGTGATGCCATACTATGCGTTATTCTCTCTCGATGACACGGCTCACATTATAGCGCGGTATGGTGTGTAGACCAAGCACGGGGCCTTGTGTGGGCGTGTTTCGCGTTGGAGGCGACTTGTCGATCAAGCCCGGTATAAGCCGGAGCAAGCTTGACTTTGCCCAACGCGAAACACGCCGCTTGTCCCAGAGATGGAATGCACCCCCTTGTGTCGGCTGGGGAGCCACGTATACTGGGCCACATGTGTCGACACGGTGCATCATACAGGACGGGCCTCGCGATCGAAACCTCAGGGGCGGTGCGAGACTGTTAGCATGATCAAGGGTCAGCGGAGGCTGCGGCTTCGACTGAAGCCGTGGCTTCTTCGAGTGTGGCGGCGGCTGCCCGGCTGGCTGCAGGGGCGGATCGAGTGGCTCCTCCTGCCTAAGTGGCTGGTGGGTGCTATGGCGGTCGTCATCGATGAGCAGAATCGCATCCTGCTCTTTCAGCATACCTATCGGACGGACTATGCCTGGGGGGTCCCTGGCGGGTGGCTCAAAGGTGGTGAGAACCCCGTTGACGCCGTCGAGCGTGAGATCTACGAGGAGTCAGGGTTGCGGATCAAAACGCTCCATCCATTGGTGATTGGTGGGGACCGCGACTTGCGCCGCATCGACTTGATCTTCCTCTGCGAGCATGCCGGTGGGGCCTTTCAACCCAGCGCCGAGGTCTCCGACGCTGGGTTCTTCACGCTCGACGAGCTGCCCGGGCGGGTGGAGCCTTTTCACGTGCAGGTGGCGGCGTACGCGCTGAAAGTTCTAGCAGGTGAGGTCTACGGTCAACCCCCGCGTGCGCCGACGTGGGTGCACGAATAGGACGACTGAGCGGCGCGGGCACCTGACGCACCCGCCACGTCGCGCAGCGTGGTCGACGATCGCGCCTGGTTAAGCATAGCCTTGAGGAGTGAGCAATGACGATCTTGCGGCGCATATTGGGGATCTTCGTGATGATTGCGGGGATCATCGGTTTGCTGCTGAGCCTTGCCGGGCTGGTAGGGTTGTGGATGGCGAAACCGGCGATTGCAGCCTCCGTGGGCGCTACGGTTGTTACCCTTTCGACGAGCGTTGACGTGAGCCAGGAGACCCTGGCGACCACCGACGAGGCCCTGAGGGCGACGGTCGCCAGCCTGGAGGCGCTGTCGGAGATGCTGGAGACGACCGCCGCAACGGTGGAGGACACCCAGCCGGCGATCACTCAGGTCAGCGACCTGATGGGCGAGACGCTGCCCACGACGCTGGAGGCAGCGGTAGAGTCCCTGGAGGCTGCTGAGGCTGCGGCTCAATCTCTGGAGGCGGCGATTCAGGCGTTTGACGCTTTTCGCGCGACGCTTGGGGCGTCGCCCCTATTCAGCGCTCTTGTATCCGCGCCAGCGCAGCCCTATGCTCCGGAGAAACCCCTTGCGGACTCGCTGGGCGAACTGGCCGCGAGCCTTGAGGAGATGCCGCCCGCATTTGAGGAGATCGCCGTCAGTGTCGACGAGGCCGGCGGCAACCTCGACCTTATCGAGAGCAACCTCGACACGATGTCGGAGAGCGTGTCTCAGATCTCGGCCGGCCTGCGCCAGTACCGGGTGATGATCAGCGAGTCTCAGGCATCGCTGGAGGAGCTGAAGGCTATGCTGAGCACCGTTGAGGGCAACCTGCCGGCTGTCCTGAATGTGGCCATCCTCGTTCTTGGCCTGTTCCTGGCGTGGTTGCTCGCAGCCCAGGTGGTGATCTTAAGCCAGGGTTGGGAGCTAAATCGCGGCACCGCGGACCGTATCGCAGGGCGGTCGTCGGCGCCACAAGTCGCTGATGGATCGCCGACCGAGCAGTAATCACGGAGTTGCTGCCTCGTCCCTGTCCTGGCTCGCGACGCTGGAGCTGCTGCTCGCCGGCGCTGCAGGGGCGTTCTGATACACGCAGGGGGGGGTGGGTCTGGTATCGTGGGCCCGGCCCCGGCGCGTGGCCTGTCATCCTCGCTGCGGCCCTTTTGTGGACGGTCTGGCGGGCGTCGAGGGCGCTGGGGCCGCGCCGCCGGCTGTGGGTGATGGCGGGCCTCGTCGTGGTCGGTGGGACGCTCGTTGCCGGGATCGGATTGCTCGCCCTCAGAGGCGCGCTGCCGGGCTGGCTGCCCGCCACGGCGGGCGACGCGATCCGGACAGACCTCGCCAATCGACTTCGTCTGCTTCGCCTGGGTGGCCTCCTTATCCGCGACACGCCCTTTACGGGGATCGGCCTCGGCGTGCAGGAGATGCACCTCTCGATCTACACGCTGCTCATTCACGTCGGATATCTCGAGCACCTGCACAACACGGCGCTCGACATGGGGATCGAGCAGGGCTTGCCGGGCGCTGCAGCCTACGTGGGGATGCTGATCACGGCCTTGGTGTGGGGGGCCGGGCGCTTGCGGGCTGCCTCCGTGGTGGGAGAGGCGCCATCCGATGATCTGGACGCCGAGCCGCAGGACTCCACCACGGCGGTCGAGGACCGGGCGGCGTCTCGCCAGGCCACGCTCGTGGCGGAGTCGGCGTTGGCTGCCATGGTCGTGATGGTCGGCCACGGCCTGGTCGATGACACCGTCTACGGTAGCCGGGGCCTGCTGCTCCTCTTTGTCCCTTTTGGCCTGTTGGTCGCGTCCGGTCGGTTGCTGGGGTCGGGGGCGCCGGCACCACGAGCGACTGCGGGGTCGGGCTTCCTCCGCGCCCTATGGCCTGCCGGGGTGGTGCTGCTGTCGCTGTTCGCGATGATGCTGGGTCTGGCGCGCGCGAAGGCGCGCCCGGGCCAAGCGCGCGGCGGCCCTTGGCTCGACATATGGAAGGGACGATGGCACGCGAACGTGGGCGTGATCGCGCAGGCGCGGGCCGAGCTGTCGGTCTACGATTCGCAGCGGTTTTCTGAGCTCCCTATGGACGACGTCCGTCAGCAGGTCGACCTGTCGCAGGCGGCGGCGCACCCAGACCTTTGAGGTGGCGCCTGGGGCGTACGACTGGAGCCGTGATGCCAACGCGATCTGGATGGTGAAGGCAGCCCAGGAGCGCGGCGTTACGCAGGTCGTGGCCTTCGCCAACAGCTCACCTGCTCGGATGACGGTCTCGGGGAGGACCTCCGGCGAGGCTAACGGTGGATCAAATCTCCGTCCGGAGATGGTGGACGATTTCGCCCGATATCTCGTGGACATCGCACGACATCTGCGCGAGGACGAGGGGATACCGGTGACGTGGATCAGCCCGACTAACGAGCCGCAGTGGGATTGGAGTGACGAGAACGGGCAGGAGGGGTGCCACTATACGACGGATGAGATTGTTGCAGTGACCCGGGCGCTGCTTGACACCCTCGAGGAGGAGGGGCTCGACGTCGGCATCTCCGTTCCGGAGTCCGGCGAGTGGAAGAGCTCGACGGTCTACCTGGACGCCTTGATGGAGGATCCGGCCCTTGCGGGGGCCTTGGACCACTTCGCCGTGCACTCCTATTGGTCGAATCGGGGTGAGAAAGAGCGGTTTGCTCGGTACGTGAAGACGCATTATCCTGATCTTGAGATCTGGATGTCCGAGTGGACCGAGATGAAGAACGGCCGCGACCTCTCTATGGACTCGGCTCTGGTATTGGCGGACACGGTGTACGAGGATCTCACTGCGGGCGGCGTGACCTCGTGGCAGTACTGGATCGCCGTGTCTAGGTATTTCTTTCGGGATGGCCTGATCTATGTCTCCCCGCCGACGCAGGAGATGGAAGTGCCCCGCCGTCTGTGGGCGCTGGGTAACTTCAGCCGCTTTGTACGTCCCAGTTACGTGCGGATCGACGCCACCGACCTCGAGGATGCTGCGCTGCGGGTCGTCGCGTTCCGCTCACCGGACGAGAGCGAGATTGTGGTGGTCGTCGTCAACCACGCGATCGAACCACGGACCGTTGGCCTATCGGTCCAGGGGGCTCAGGTTCGTGAGGTGCAGGTCTTTGAGACCTCGGAGGCTCACGAGCTCGCGTTAGTCCACGAGGGCAAGGTGCCGCGGGAGATCACCTTTGCGGCACAGAGCGTCACGACACTGGTTTTGGACTGAGGGACTTTGAGATGAGAACCTTCGGGTGGACGGGGGTGGGATGTTGAAGCCCGAGTCGATCCATATGTGAGGCGGCAAGATGACTATAAAGAGGAAAGAAGCGTTCTGGTTCTACGTCGCGATTTCCCCCTGGGTGCTGGGTTTCCTGATCTTCACCTTGTGGCCCATGATCTACTCCTTCTATCTGAGCTTCAATAAGTGGGATCTATTCCAGGCGCCGGAGTGGGTCGGGTTGGCGAACTACGTCAAGCTGGTGACGCGCGACAACATTTTTCGGAAGGCGGTAGTCAACACGATCTACTACGCCGGACTCGCGATTCCACTGAGCATGGCCGCTTCGGTGGGCATAGCCTACCTGTTGAACAAACCGCTCAGAGGCATGCGGTTTTTCAGGACGCTCTATTACATCCCGTCACTGGTACCGGCGGTTGCTTCATCGCTGGTCTTCCAGCGTCTTCTGGCCCCAGATGTTGGCCTGAATCAGGCGCTGGCGTTGGTCGGGATTGACGGGCCTGCGTGGCTTTTGAGCGCTCAGTGGGTGAAGGCGGGACTGGTGATTATGTCGTTGTGGGGCGTGGGCGGGGGCATCGTGCTGCTGTTGGCCGGGATGCAGGGCATTCCCGACGAGTATTACGAGGCCGCGGCCCTCGATGGCGCCAACACGTCACAGATGTTCTTCAGGATCACCTTGCCGATGTTGAGCCCGGTGATCTTCTTCAATCTCGTCACGGGCATCATCGGTGCGCTCAAGACGTTTGCCCAGGTCTACATCATGACGTCAGGCGGGCCTAATAACGCCAGCCTGATGATCGTCCCCTACCTCTTCGACAACGCCTTCCGCTTCTACCATATGGGGTACGCATCCTCGATCGCGTGGATCCTGTTTGTGCTGATCCTGCTGCTGACGCTGTTGGTCTTCCGCTCGTCGTCAGCCTGGGTGTACTATGAGAGCCAGGTAAAGTGAGGTTGAGATCCAATGTGGCGTAAAGAGACGACGCTGATAGACAAGGTAATCTCGTATAGCCTGCTCGTGTTCTTGGGCGCATTGCTGGCCTCTCCGTTCAGTTTCATGATCTCGGTGGCCCTCACCAGCGATGAGACGGCCGTGAAGATGGACTTCTCCTTCATTCCGGAAGAGTTCCACATCGAGAACTTCGTACGCGTCTTTGGCCCTCCGCACGAGCTCGGTCGGTACTTCAAGAACAGCCTGATCCTCTGTTTCTTCGCCGTCATCGGTCAGGTCTTCGCCAGCAGTCTGGTGGCATATGGCTTTGCGCGACTCCGCGCGCCGGGCAAGGACATTCTCTTTGTCATACTGTTGAGCACGATGATGATCCCCGGCGAGGTGACGATGATCCCTCAGTTCGACATCTTCCGCCGGCTCCAGTGGATCAATACGCTGCTGCCGCTGATTGTTCCCAACTTCTTCGGCGGTGCCTATAACATCTTCCTGATGCGGCAGTTCATCTCACGAGTGCCCCGCGACCTCGATGAGGCCGCGCAGATCGATGGCCTCAGCTTCATGGGCATATACCGTCAGATCATCCTGCCCCTGATCAAGCCGGTGTTGGTCACCGTCGCGATCATGACCTTCTCCTGGAACTGGGGTTGGTTCATGGGCCCGCTCATCTACATCAATGACACCGAGAAGATGCCGTTGGCCCTGGGCGTTCAGATTCTGAGCGCTGTACCGGGAGGACAGCTTCCCAAGTATAATATCGTCATGGTGGGGGCACTGATCCTGGTGCTGCCGATGGTCCTCCTTTACTTCTTCGGCCAGAAGTACATGTATCAGGTGGGCATCGTCTCCAGCGGTGGCTCAACCTTGAAGTAGACGGACCGAGATATCCTCGAAGACGCGATCGTTGTCCCCTGGGCGTAGCGCCAGGACGCGAAGAGGTGCTATCCTCTGTGATGGCTGTGTCCTTGTGGGGCGACGTGGCGAGGATAAGAAGGGATGACAATGACGAAAAAACTGACCATCTACGATATCGCGGAGCTTGCCGGTGTCTCTCCGGCGACCGTCTCCCGGGTGCTGAACAACAGCGGGCCCGTCAGGCAGTCGACGCGGGACGCTGTCGAGGACGTCATCCGCGAGCATGACTATCGTCCCAATGTGCTGGCGCAGAGCCTCTCTACGAAGCAGTCACGGACCATTGGGTTCATCCTCCCCGATATCACGAATCCCTTCTTTGCGACCGTCTTTCTGGAGGCGGAGAAACGCGCGCTGGAACTGGGCTACACGGTGATGCTCGGCAACAGCCTGAACGACACGGAGATCGAGTCCCGCAATCTCCGCAGCCTGCTCGAAAAGCAGGTCGACGGCATCATCTTTATGGGGGGGCGGGTCAACGAGGATCCCCCAAAGCCAGAGCATGTTGCGGAGATGGCTGAGGTGCTGGAGGCAGTACCTCTCGTGATGGTCAACGGAAAGATGCCGGCGGTGGACTGCTGGCACGTCTACAGCGATGAGGCGCAGGGCATTCGCGAGGCGGTGGCATATCTCTGTGAGCTGGGCCACGAGCATATCGAGATGATCGGGGGCGTGCCCGGCAACTTGACGACGGATATCAAGATCGATGCCTTTCGTCGGGCGTTGGAGGATCACGGATTGCCGACCGCATATGCGAGGACGATCCCGGGCCGGTGGTCGGTGGAGGATGGGATGGTCTGTCTGCAGCAACTGCTCGAGCGGGGCGACCTGCCCACGGCGCTCATTGCCATCAACGATCTGATCGCGATCGGTGTCATGTTGAAGGCTCGTGAGCGGGGTCTCGAGATCCCCGGTGATTTATCCCTCATCGGCATCGATGACATCTATTGGGCTCGCATCTTTCGTCCACACCTCACGACGATCAGTCAGAATTATGGGGAGTTGGGGCCAACGGCGGTGGACGTCGTCATGGCCCTGGGCCACGATCAGCCGCTGGAAAAGGAGATCACGGTACCTACACAGCTCGTGATCCGCGACTCTTGCTGTGAAGTTGACTGAGGGCATCTCTGTAGCGACCGATACTGATCGGGCCACATCTCATACTGCGACGTTTGCCCTTGTGAGTGCAGGTGAGCGGGAGCGCAGGCCCATGGCCTGCGGGCCGCCGCTCACTGCCTGCTGATGGCTACGGCTTCGGCTATCGCCGGGACCAGGTGCGCCGCTCGGTAGGCCTGCACGGGCGGTTGGGGTTGGTGACCGTCTACCGGACGCTGGAGGTGTTTGAGGAGCTTGGCCTTGCACGGCGTGTGCATTTGGATGAGGGGTGTCACGTCTACGTGATGAGCACGCCGGGTCACCGGCATACTTTGGTCTGTGAACGATGCGGTAGAACCTTGGAGTTCTCAGGGCAGGACGACTTGGATGAGCTGGTGGCACGTGTAGAGGCTCGGACTGGATTCCGCGTCCACGAGCACCTACTGCAGCTCTTAGGTGTATGCCCCGAGTGTCTTGCGGCTTTCAGCGAAGATTGAGCAGGGGGACGCCTGTCTGCGCTTCCCTTGGAGGAGGGATCGTTTGGGGACGAAGTGGATAGAGGAATCCAGGCTTGGCGTAGCTCTGCTGATGGCGGTTCTGGCGTTGGTGGGATGCTCATCGGCGACGCACGGGGATCCGCAGGGCGTAGAGGTTATGCCGACCTTGACGCCAGCGAGTTTGGGAGAGGGCGGGAAGTTGCGTGTTGTGGCGACAACCAGCATCGTGGCGGATGTGGTTCGCAACGTCGGCGGTGATCTGATCGAGCTCAGCCGGCTGATGCCGCTCGGCGCCGATCCGCATGCCTTCCAACCCACGCCACAGGATGCTGTGGCGGTCCGTGAGGCGCACGTCGTTTTTATCAACGGTGCCGGGCTCGAGATATTCATCGAGGACCTGTTGGAGAGCGCCGGGGCAGAAACGCCGATTGTACCGGTTTCTCACGGCATAGAGCTGTTGGAGCCGTTAGGAGAGGCGCACCCCGATGACGAGCACGATGATGATGAGCACGATCACGGAGAGGTGGATCCTCATACGTGGTTCGATCCCCACAATGTGCAGGTCTGGGTGGATAACATCGAGGCCGTCCTGAGTACGCTCGACCCCGCAAATCGTGCTGCCTATGAGCACAATGCTGAGGCATACAGGAGCGAGTTGACGGCGTTGGACGCGTGGATTCAAGATCAAATCGCGACCGTCCCGGAGGCCAGACGGTATCTCGTGACCGATCACGTGGTTCTCACGTATTTCGTGGCGAGGTACGATCTCGAGCAACTCGGGGTCATCACCGCCGGAGCAAGCACGCTGGCAGAACCCTCGGCGCAGGAATTGGCAGGGCTTGTGGAGGCGATTCGCGAGTATGACGTCCCTGCCGTCTTCGTGAGTACCACGGTGAACCCCCGCTTGGCGGATCAGATCGCGCGGGACACTGGCACGGAGGTTGTGACGCTCTATACGGGCTCGCTAAGTGATGAGGGGGGACCAGCCAGTACGTACCTTGACTTTATGCGGTACAATGTTGCGCAGATCACGGAGGCTCTTCGGGCGGGAGAGGAGTGACGGAGGATGCATCGCGCATGCCAGACATACTAGAGAAGATCGGCTTTTTCGAACCTGCCGTGCATGAGGTGGGCGCGGCACCTCTCGAGGTGTCAGACCTTACCGTGAGCTATAATGGTGATGTGGCGCTGAACCGCGTCTCCTTCACCCTGGAGCCCGGCGAACGTGTCGCTGTGGTGGGGCCGAACGGTGCGGGCAAGAGCACGCTGTTTAAGGTGATTGCCGGGGTCCTGAATCCCACAGGAGGAGAGGTCCGGGTCGCGGGCTGCCAACCCAGCAGTCACATCTGCATCGCTTATGTGCCCCAACGCAGTGACGTGGACTGGTCTTTTCCCGTCACCGTCGAGGATGTCGTGATGATGGGGCGTTTCGGCAAACTTGGGCTGCTGCGGCGCCCCGGTCGCAAGGACAGGGCGTTAGTGCAGGCCTGTCTTCGCACCGTGGGTCTGGACGATCTGGCCGACCGTCAGATCAGCGAGCTCTCCGGTGGACAGCAGCAGCGGATGTTCATCGCACGGGCGCTGGCGCAGGAGGCGCAGCTAGTGCTGATGGATGAGCCCCTCAACGGCCTCGATGTGTCGGCTCAGGAACGGATCTTGGAGATTCTCGACGACCTTCAAGCCCAGGGGGTCACGGTGATGGTCGCAACCCATGATCTGAGCCAAGCCGCCGATTACTTCGACCGGGTCATGCTCCTCAACCGCGACCTGCTGGGCATTGGTTCCGCATCTGAGGTCTTCACCTCAGGCAATCTGCGGCGAGCCTATGGGGGTCATCTGAGACTGGTGGAGACGGACGACGGGCTCATGGTCTTGAATGACACCTGTTGCGGGGGGGAATAGCTATGGCGACCTGGTTTGATGTCGTGATCGCGCCGCTGACCTATCCTTTTATGGTCCGGGGCCTGGTTGCTGCGGTGATCGTCGGCGTGGTCTGCGCGCTAGTGGGTACCTACATGGTTCTGAGAGGCATGGCGTTCCTCGGGGATGCCCTGGCGCATGCCGTCCTGCCGGGCGTCGCCATCGGCTACATCCTCAGCGGTGGCGCGCGTCAGCCGATCTTTTGGTGGGGATTGGGAACCGGTGTGCTGACGGCGATTGGGATCGGCGCTATCGGCAAGAGCGCTCAGGTCAAGGAGGACACCGCAATCGGTATCATCTTCTCGGGCATGTTCGCGCTGGGTATCGCCCTTATCTCCACGATGCGTAGCTATGCGGTGGATCTATCCCACTTCCTCTTCGGCAATGTGCTGGGAGTCTCCACAGGCGATTTGTGGCTGACCGGCGGGCTGGGCGCCCTAGTCTTCCTCACCGTCTTCATCTTCTATAAGGAATTCCTGGTGCTCTCCTTCGATCCGATTCTCGCGGAGACACTGCGTCTGCCGGCAGGTACGCTGCGTTATCTTCTCCTTGTCTTGATCGCTTTGACCATCGTGGTCTCTCTACAGACCGTAGGTGTGGCGCTGATGGTGGCGATGCTTACGACCCCGGCTGCGACGGCCTACCTGCTCACGAAGCGCATGGCGCCGATGATGGCGCTCGCCGCTCTGGTTGGCGCGCTCTCCGGCATCATCGGTCTCTACATCTCTTATTACGTGAGTGTCGCCTCGGGGGCTGCCATCGTCCTCGTATGCACCGCCATTTTTCTGGTCGTGCTTCTATTCGCCCCACGGCGCGGGCTTCTCGCGCAATGGCGGCATGCCTCTGGATGAATGCGGTCAGGGGAAGACGTTCAGCGTGATAGGGGTGAGCAGGCGCTAACGCCCCTTAGGAGGACGTTTTGGCGCCTCTACCGGTGGGCGTCAGAGCGTCTCTACAACGAGCTCGCGTGGGCCTATGAGCTCGTGGCGTGGTTGGTCAGCGCGGGGCAGTGGGATCGCTGGCGCCGCCAGACGCTGGATCATTTTGCGGGGGAGCGGGTGCTTGAGATCGGCTTCGGCACCGGGGCCCTGTTGGTGGCGGCGACACAACGCGGGTATAGGGTATGGGGTGTGGATCGCTCGCGAGCGATGCATCGCGTCGCCGCACGGCGTATCAGACGGAAAGGCGCGGCCGTCGCCTCACGCATCCTTGACAGGCGCGTGATTGCCGTGGCGCAAGCGATGCCTTTCGCGAATGGTATGTTCGACACGATTGTCTCGACGTTCCCATCTGGCTATATTGCCGAGGCGGTCACCCTTCAGGAGGTGCGTCGCCTCTTGCGGGCTCGGGGCGAGAATACGCCGCCGGGTCGCTTCGTACTGACAGGTATCGGATATCGCGCGGATCGCGGGTGGCTGCGTTGGCTATTTGGATGGGTCTTCGGAAGACGCAGTGGGGATTCCGTGACTGCCTATGCCGCCTTCGCCAAGGCGCTTGGTTTCAGGGTTTCGGTGGCAGAGGATACGTCGGCTCACGTCCGGGTGCCTGTGTTGATCCTTGAGGCGGCTGACGGTCGCGACCCAAGGGCTTCTTAGCCGCTTGTCTCAAGCCTTGCCTATGTAGGACATAGATCTGGCGAGCACACTTCACGGGAGGTGGATGTGCGACGAGGGATGGAGGGGACGGACTTGCGTGGACGCGTGAGCGTCGGCGCTCATATCCACGAGCGACGACCGGGGCTGTGGCGCCTCACGATCCCGGCGGGTTTGGAGGGTGCTTATCACCTCGCCCAGCTCGATGATTACGGTGGGCGCGCCCGCAGTAACTTTCTGTGGCATCCCCCGGTCCGGTTGCAGGTGCGGTCCCGTGCTTCAGCCCTGGATCTTCCGGGCACGTGGGGCTTTGGGTGGTGGAACGATCCCTTCAGCGCTCAGTTAGGCCTTGGGGGCGCGCAGCGGCGCCTGCCCGCCCTCCCGAACGCGGCGTGGTTCTTCTATGCGTCGCCACCGAACTACTTGGCCCTCACCGACGATCATCCCGCTCAGGGCTTTCTCGCTGCCACCTTTGCGGCGCCGAAGCTCTCGCCCGCATTGCTGGCCCTCGGGGTCCCCCTGGTTCCGTCGCTGCTTTGGGCTCCTACGGCGCGATGCGTTCGCCGTCTTGGTCGGCGGATCGTCCGGGAGGATGCGCAGGTTCTCGAGATCGATGTGACCGCGTGGCATGACTATGCGCTCATCTGGCACACCGACGAGGTGCGCTTCCTTGTGGATGAACAGGTGTGTTCCGCCACCCCGATAAGCCCTGATGGCCCGTTGGGACTGGTGATGTGGATTGACAACCAGTACATGGCCTTCGGGCCGGACGGACACCTGCGCCTCGGAAATCTGGCGCACCCTGAAGGATGGATGGAGCTCAGCGATCTGGAGGTCGAGAGCTTATGAGCTCGCCGCGCGACGACCTCAGTGCGGATCTCTGGAACGTGCGTGGATAGTGTGCCATGGCGATGACGGTTAGCGCTGCTGCGCATCCCAACCTCGCGTTTGTCAAGTATTGGGGACAACGTGACGCGAGGCTCAACCTGCCAGCCAACGGCTCGATCTCCGTCAATCTCAGTGGGGCCGTGACGACAACTGCCGTGACCTTCGATCCTACGCTGGCAGAGGACGCTATCCAGCTCAACGGTGCTCCTGCTGTCGGCGTGGCACGGCAGCGTGTGGTGGCGCATCTCGATCGCGTGCGTGCGCTTGCCGAGCTCGAGGCACCAGCCCGAGTTGTCTCGTCCAACGACTTTCCGGCTGCTGTGGGTCTGGCGTCCTCGGCCTCAGCCTTTGCCGCGCTTTCGCTCGCGGCCACACGGGCGGCTGGTCTGGTCCTTTCGGAGCGAGCGCTCACGATCTTGGCACGCAAGGGCAGTGGCTCAGCCTGTCGGTCGGTGCCGGACGGGTTCGTTGAGTGGCTCAAAGGGGAGGACGATCAGAGCTCCTACGCCCGTACGCTCGCCCCTGCGGACCACTGGGACATCCGCGTGGTGACCGTCGCCTTCGTAGAGCGAGCGAAGCTTGTCACCTCGCTGGAAGGTCATCGGGCGGCACCGGCGAGCCCATTCTACCGCGCGCGCCTCGCATCGGTGACGGAGCGTCTCGATCGCGTAAGGGCGTCCATCCTAGCGCGTGACTTTGACACGCTGGGTATGACGGCTGAGCGGGAAGCGGCGTCTTTGCACGCTGTCGCGATGACGTCCAGCGTCGCAACCAGGCCTTCGCTGAGCGGCATCTACTACTTGGAGGCCGGGACGATGGATCTCATCCAGCGCGTCCAGCGGTGGCGTGCCGGGGGCCTCCCGGTCTACTTCACTTTGGATGCCGGGCCGACGGTCCACCTGCTCTGTGAGGCAGTGCATCTCGATGAGGTGCGGGGGCGCTTAGCCGGTTTCGCGGAGGACCGAGACGTGCGCGTGATCACCAGCGAGCCGGGGCGCGGTGCCTGGCTCATCAACACAAACGGCGGGGTCTGAGCCCCGCCGTCGTCTGGTATGCCGTTAGCGTGCCTTCGGCGTGCCTCCAGCCCTGACTGTTGGCTAGATGACGGTATTATCGGGGATCACGACCCCCTTCGGCACGACCACGAGACCATCGCGGACGACATATGTGTCGGTCTCCTCGTCTTCCGTGCCTTCGTGATTGCGGATCACGACGTTCTTGCCAATACGCACGTTTTTGTCCAGGATCGCGTGTTCGATCACACTGCCCTGACCGACCCCGAAATTGGGCAGTCCAAGATGCTCGTTCTCTTCGATTTGGGCCAAGGTCTCATAATAGTCCGCCCCCATCATCACGACGCGATGGAGGTGTGCCCCAGGGTTGACGATGCTGCGCAGCCCGATGACGCTGTCGGCAACGGCTGCGTTGTTGATTCGGCAGCCCGGTGCCAGGACCACGCGGCGGATGCTGGAATCCAGGACGCGGCTGCCTGAGAGAAAGCGAGCCCGCGTGTAGATTGGCCACTCGGGCGCGAAGAAGTCAAAGGGCGGCTCTGGGCCGGTGAGGGCCAGGTTGGCGTCATAGAAGGCGCGCATCGTCCCGATGTCCTCCCAGTAATCCTCAAAGGGGTAGGCGAAGACGCGCAGGCCCTTCTCGATGGCGGCGGGGATAATGTGCTTGCCGAAGTCAGAGCCGGTCTCCTCGCGGAGAATCTTCACCAGGGTATGGGTCCGAAAGACGTAGATGCCCATTGAGGCCAGGTAAGGCCGGTCGCCCTCCATGCTGGCGAGGTCCTTGAGCTTCTCCTCCGAGGGCTTCTCCACCCATTCACTGATCCTGCCTTCGTTGTCCGCCTTCAGGATGCCCATACGCGGCGCGTCATCGGCGTCGACGGGCTGAACGGCGATCGTGATATCCGCTTCGTGGCTGGCGTGGAACTGGACGAAGAGTGAGTAATCCATCCGGTAGAGATGATCGCCGGCCAGGATGACGATATTGCGCGGTTCGGGGACCTGCAGCTGAAAGAGCTGCTTGCGGAGGGCGTCAGCGGTGCCCTGATACCAGGATTGGCTGGCGGGGGTCTGCTCAGCGGCCAAGATGCGCACCCAGCCGCCGGAGAAGTTATCGAATTGATAGGTGCGCACAACGTGCCGATGCAGGGAGACGCTGTTGTATTGCGTCAGCACGTAGATGCGGTTGATCCCGGAGTTGATGCAATTGCTCATTGGTATATCAATAAGGCGATAGTAGCCAGCCAGAGGTACTGCGGGTTTGGCGCGCAGCTTGGTAAGTGGATACAGGCGGGTACCGGCACCCCCACCCATAATCACACCGAGGGTGTCTTTCATGAAGCTCAGCATTGAGTTCCTCCTTATCGGGCCAAAGCCATATTCAGTGCGACGGTAGTGTGTTCAGCTCTCAGGTGTCCGAACAGCAGTTAGGCGACCGTATTTGGTATGCAGATGCGACCTGCTTGTATTATAGCCAGACCCCGGTGAAGGTGCAACACTGCCCAACGCTGGCGTCGACGTTGACTGTCGGATCGCGTACGCTATGATGTGTCCGCCAAGGGCGGACGTATCCGCCTTTGGCGGCTGCAACGCTGTCGCTGCGATTGAGCTGTGCTATCTGGGGATGCGAGGGACGTGCTGCTTATGTTGACGTTGAAGGGGCGCCACGCCGTCCTGTTGTACGCCGTGCTGCTGCTGGGGTTCGCGCTCCGGTTGTCGCAGCCTACCTGGGTAGAGTTCAAGCGGGACGAGGCCACCATAGCCCGATTGGGGCAGGCCATAGCCTATGAGGGATACCGGCCCGCCACGGGTGTCGACTCCTCGCTGGGGATCGACAACTTGCCGCTCACCCTCTACCTGACGGCCCTCCCACTGCGCTTCTGGGGGGATCCACTGGCTGCTGTCCTCTTCATCGCCTTTCTCAACGCCCTGGCCCTTCCACTCTGCTATCGGTTTGCGCGGGCTTGTGTCCGTCGCCGGCGTGGCCTTGAGCGTCACGCGGCCCTGCTGGCAACGCTCCTCTTTGCGGTGAGCCCCTGGGCAGTCCTGTACAGTCGCAAGATCTGGGCCCGCACCCTCCCGATCTTCACGCTTGCCTTCATCGGAGCGGCCTACCTGACCTTCGTCCGGGGGCGACGGTGGATGTTGGTGCCGACCTTCGTGAGCCTGGCAGCCCTGGTGGGGCTTCAGCTTGAGGCGTTGGCATTTGTGCCCCTCCTGGGTCTTTTCATCCTTCTATACCGCGATAACGTGGCCTGGCGGCCCTTCATCGTGGGTGCGCTGGTTGCCTTTCTCCTCCTCGGCCCGTACATTCTCCACGATGCGCACAATGGCTGGGAGAATATGCGGGGCCTCGTGGCCTACGCCGGCGGCGGTAGCACGTTCTCCTGGGATGCCCTTCGCTATGCGTTCATGTTGTTGGGAAGCGCAGGCATCGAGGGGCAGGCCGGCCCCTTTCACCGGAGCTTTCTGCGCGATGTGCCGTCGTTCTGGTGGTTCAACGACCTGTTGAGCGTCCTGATGGTATTGGCCTTGGGGTACGGTGCCTATCAGGCATTTCGCGGCGCGACGCGGGAGCGGCGTAGAACCTTCGGACTCTTGCTTCTCTGGTGGAGCGTGCCCGTGGTGCTGCAGTTGCGGCCCTCCGCTCCGACGCAGTTGCACTATTTCGTCATGCACTATCCGGTTCAGTACATTCTCATTGCAGCGTCGTTGGTATCGGGCTATGGTTACCTGGCGCGGCGCCTCCAGAACGCTGCACGGGGCGCCTTGTGGCGCCTTCTGCTAGCTGCGTCGCTGAGCGTACTGCTCCTGAGCAGCGGATGGCAGGTTGCAGTGACCCACGTGCTGCGGATCTACATGCAGGCGCGTCCGACGACGGGCGGGTACGGCATCCCGCTCCATTACCGCAGGTTGGCGGCGCAGCGTGCGGCCGCGCTCTCCGATGGCGAAGAGGTCGTTGTGCTGTCGGCGGAGACCCAGATCTTCCTGACCGAGACGCCCACGGTCTTCGATGCGTTGCTTTTTGATGTGCCTCATCGGTTTGCCGATGGGCGGGCCGCGGTGCCGCTTCCCGAGACGGGACGGGCGGTCTATTTGGCGGATCTCTCTATGGAGGAGGGCGCTGACTCCGTGAGCCCAGCAGTGCGCCGCCTTGTCGATCTGTCCTCAGTCCAGCTGGCATCGAAACTGGCGCTGCCGGATGAGGGCGCCTACCGCATCTACGCCTGGGCGACGGAGGATCGAGCTGAAGCCCTCACCACTATGACGCCGCTAGCGGCCGGCATCCCCTTCGCCAACAAGGTGGTCTTTGCGGCTTACGAGGTCGTGAGCGACGCCGAGTCCGATGGCGTGTCGGAGATCTGGCTCGCCTGGTGGCTGCAGGGCCCGCCGCCTGAGGGCGCCCACTACCACTTCACCGTTCAGATGCTCGATGACCAGGGCCGTCTCGTGGCCCAGGACGACCACGCCGCGTTCCCTTCCATCTATTGGGCGCCTGGCGATCTCGTGTTGAGTCGCTTCGCCATACCGGCCTCTCAGGCCGCGTCGCCGGGCAGCTACGTCCTGCGCGCCGGCATGTACACGTACCCTGACATCGAGATCGTGCCGGTGGTCAATGCGCAGGGCGAGCCGGTCGACGATGGCGTGACCCTCACGACGGTCACTGTGACGGATTGATCAAGGGGAGGGGCCTCTAGAGAAAGCGGCGGAGATTGATCCCCGCCGCTGTGTCGATCGTCACCTCATTGGGGCGTCAGGTCGCCTTGGCGAACTCTGGGGCGGGCGCCTCCTCAACCACGCGATCGACGACGTCGATGACCGTGGTGAAGTCCTCATTGTCATACGTCTCAATGGCGCCTCGGTCGCCCAACTCGGCCATCTGGGGATCGATGCCGACCTCGCCAAGGAAACGGGTGTTGAAGGCCTCGGCCATCGCCTCGGTGTCGCCTTTTCCGAAGATAGCAAAGCGCTCGCCGCAGTGAGGGCAGACCGCGTAGCTCATATTCTCGACGACGCCGATCAAGGGTGTATCGAGATGCTCGGCCATATGCGCGGCCTTGCGCACCACCATGCCTGCCAGATCCTGCGGTGAGGTCACCAGAATGATGCCAGTCACCGGCAGGCTCTGCATCACGGTGAGCGCCGCGTCGGAGGTGCCGGGTGGCATATCCACCACCAATGCATCGAGATCGCCCCAGAAGACATCGTTCCAGAACTGGTTGATGGCGCTGGTGATCATCGGACCGCGCCAGATGACGGCCTGTTCCTCGTCCTCAAGCATCAGGTTGATCGACATAATCTTAATGCCCATAGAGGTCTGCGGCGGCATAATGCCCAGCGGCGACATCGTCGGCGGCTCGTTGACGCCGAATAGCTTCGGGATGCTCGGCCCGGTGATGTCGGAATCCAGGACGCCGACGCGATGTCCCTTTCGGCGCAGACCCACGGCGAGCATCGCGGCTACGGTGGATTTTCCAACGCCGCCTTTGCCGCTCATCACCGCGATCACGGTCCTGACCCGATTCAGGTTGCCAGCCAGGGCTTCGGACTTCTGTTCAGTCTGTCCGCGGAGTTTGCTGCGCATCTGTTCGCGCTCCGCATCGGTCATCGACGTCAGCGTGATCTCGACGTTCAGATCCTCCTCGAGCGCGTCCACAGCCTGCCCGGCATCGGCTGCAATCTGTTCTCGCAGCGGGCAGTTCGGCACGGTGAGGGCGATCGTGACGTTCACGTTCTTGCCGTCGACGGCGATATCCCGCACCATACCCAAGTCCACAATACTTCGTCTTAGCTCTGGATCGATGACGCCCTCCAGGGCCTTAAGCACTTCTGCCTTCGTTACCACAGTCTTCCTCCTGTTACCTTCCGTTATACTTATCCTCTAGATTGCCCATAGAAAGCCCCCCATCATGGGGGGCTTTCTGGCGCCGAATATCGCGCGGTCAGGGCGTATTCAGGTGTCCATTCCGCGCCGGATGCTCATACCTTGGCGGTCTCCCTGGAGGTCTCGGCTGAAACCTCGGCCTCCTCCTCTGTTCCCGGCTTGACCTCCCATATTCTGTCGGGCGCGACGAGCCGGTCGATGAAGAGGACGCCGTTGAGGTGATCGACCTCGTGCTGGAACACCCTCGCCAGGAACCCGCGGGGTCGGAGCTTGAACGACTTGCCGTGTTCATCCATACCGCGGATCGTGACCTCGACGGCCCGTTCGACCTCGCCGACGTAGCCGGGGATGGACAAGCAACCCTCAATCCCGGTCTCCGTATCGCGTGACTCCTTGACGATCTCCGGGTTGACGACGACGTAGAGCTCGCCGCTCCCCCAGATCTCCTCGTCCTCGGGGAGCTCGATCACGATGATGCGCTCCATCTCGGCGACCTGCACTGCCGCCAGGCCGATCCCGTCGCTGGCGTGCATAGTCTCCACCATATCCTCGATCAGCTCCCTTATCTCGGGCGTGATCGCCCGGACGGGGCGCGATCGCTCGCGCAAGCGGGGATCTCCAACGGTGATTACCTCCCGCATACTCACTCATGCCTCCTGTATCTAATCCGACCGTTTGGAAGACGCTATTGGGTCGGTCTCTGGTTATCTCCGTGTCTGGGCCCGGATTCACCCGAGCCCAAGGTTATCCACATAGATAAATGATACCATGTTCTTGTGCGCTGGCTGCCATCCGTGCGGCCTATGTGCCAACCTCTCGATGCAGTTCGTCGTAAGCGGAGAACCACGTCAGTAGCTCCT
The DNA here is from genome assembly GCA_049974845.1 of Anaerolineae bacterium. Lineage (GTDB taxonomy): Bacteria > Chloroflexota > Anaerolineae > B4-G1 > SLSP01 > PWVB01. The sequence goes on from JBNGCP010000009.1 coordinate 27,872, forward strand.
GTTGGCGTCGCTGCCTATCGAGTGCGCTCTGGTTCTGACGGAACTCATATTGGCGGTTCGAGATGGTGGCCTGAACTTGTTCGGGATTATGGACGTAGCGGAGCTCAAACATCCCTTGCGTTCCGGCGGTCTCGAAATGGACGTGCCCGTAGTTGAAGGCTCGCGCGACGATCGTCGGAATCTCGTAGGCCAGGTTCTGGATACGATCGAGCCGGGCTTGGTGCCGGGACTCACGTGTCAAGAGCGGCTGACGCTGGACAAGAATGATATGGCTGGGCGTCAATTCGAAGAAGTCGTTGCGCCAGTCCTCCACGATCCAGAGCAGGATCCCAGAAATCACTGCCTCGATGAAAAGCCATCCGACGAGCCAGCCGGCAAAACTCGGCTGCCCCCAGCGGGTGATAAGGTAGGCGATCCCACCCACCGTCGACACCAAGAGCGCCAGCATCGCAGGCGCGTAATGGATCAAGCCGGGCAGCCAGAAGCGGCGCCAGATGACGGTTTTGCCCCCATCGGTCTCGATCCGTGAAGGGGGGAAGAAGAATTCCCAGATCGAGGTCAGCAACATCGAAGGGTGAAGCAGGTTCTGTAGCCCTGCGCGTGGCTGTGCAGGCTTGAACCGCGGCTCTTGCTCGGGCAGCTCTCGGATCTCAAGCCGATGCGCAAGCAAATCCCGAATCTGTCCGCGCGTCCTGAGCACGTCCCGAGCCCTCGCACGCTCCATTTGCCGGTAGATAAGGCTCCGCAACTCTGCCGGGTTTGGCACGTGACTCATGTCGATATCGATCGTCTCACCAGCTGTTTGGAGCACCAGATTGCCATAGCCCAGAAGGTTCGCCGCGAGCCCCGGCTGGACCTCATAGATATCCTCAATGTTGTGGAGCAGGCTCTCCTCAAGCTGTGTGGAGAAGGGTCCCGCCCGTTCGATGTGGGTAACCCGCTGTGTGGTGAGGACAAAGTAATCATCGCGCCAGTTGATGTACTGCCAGACGATCCACAGCATCAAGCCGATCACGGGGATGGCAAGGAGCCCGGCCAGGACTAGCAGGAACGCTGTACCTCTCGCGATCAATGTGACCACCGCCGGAAGAAGCAGAAGCAAGATCAAACTGGGTGCGGCAATCAGGCGAATGAGACGCGACCAGTGACGCTGAACGACCGTAACGACCCATTCGTCACTGCGCAGCCAGTCGAAAGTGCGAATCTGCCGTCGCCGTTCGACCTCCTCCGACACGATTAGCCTGCGACGGAGATAGGGCCGGGTCTGGAGAAGCTCCTCGAACTCACTTCGCAACAGATAGATGACGCGGGCATATCCCTCGGCGATGGCCGTCACGTCGTGGAAGTCGCCGACAAAGAGCCCCGTCTCCCCTGCGATGTCCCCGGGCTCGAGTGTGCCCCCTTCTCGAAGCAGACCATTCTGGTCTACGGCCGTCAGCGCAACGTGTCCAGCGATGACCTGGATCAGGCGATCCGATATCTCACCTTGCCGGAACAGCCACTCCTGATCCTCGTAGTAGCGCTCGTGCACGATCTCACTGACCTGATAAAGCTCCAGCTCTCCCATTCGGTCCGTGAGCTCGCTAAAAAGTGGGATCGCTCGGAGCCTGTTTACCAGCCGATCGGGCTTCAGAGGACCGTCAAGGTGCTCCCGCAGATACGCGCTCTTCTGGTAGGTGCGGATGAGGTCGCGAAAGGGGAGTGTGAGCACTTTGGTCTCTTCCAGAGCCACGACCGTCATGCGCTCGAAGTCGCCGACTCTCAGGCTTGTTCGGCCCAGTATTGCGCCGGGCCCCCGCTCACCGGCTTCTGGGGGCTCGGTCTCGAAGGTGTCGTCCTTCCGCGTGACCCAGACGCGCCCCTTGAGAATGAGAACCGTCTTGTTGGGTGGCGTTGCCTCGCTGAGCAGTCTCTCACCTGGCCCGTACATACGCTCCTGGACGTAGGGGACCAGCCGGAGAAGCTCAGCTTCGGCCTCTTCTTCCTCAAGATCCCAGAAGAGTGGAATGCGCTGCAGGCGCGCCAGAACGTCATGTGGTTCCATATAATTGATTATACCACAGTCTTCTTATTATGTCGCATCTAGCTTATGTCGCATCTAGCTTATGTCGCATCCAGCTTATGTCGCATCTAGCTCATTGTGTCGCAGCCGGCTGACTTTACGCTGGAGGCACCCTACGCAAGGCCGTGCGATAGGCTGCCAATGTGTCGGTAGCGGTTCGCTCCCACGAGAAGCGCCGGCTCTGCTTGATCGCAGCCTCTCTGAGCTCGCCGTAGTAAGCATCCTCTATGAGGATCTGCATCAAGGCACCTGCCATCCCCTCCGTGTCGTGGGGGTCCAGGAGGATGCCGCCGTCGTCAACGACCTCAGGAAGGCTGGAGCTGGCGCTCCCTACGACGGGAACGCCGCAGGAGAGGGCCTCCAGCGGCGGGTATCCGAAGCCCTCGTAGAGCGATGGAAAGAGGAAGACCCGCGCTCCACGGTAGACCGCTGCTTTATCGGCCTCCGACACAAACCCCAGATACCGAATCGCTTCCGCGGGCAGCTCGAGTGCTTGCGCCAGGCGTCGAGGGTCGGGCGTGAAGGCGTTATCCGCCTCCGGAAGGCGACCCGCCAGCACGAGCACTGCGTCTGGGATCGCGCCGTGCACGATGGCGAAACTCTCCAGGGCCCCAGCGAGATTCTTTCTGGCGTCGAACCCCCCAAAGTAGAGGATATAGCCGCTGGGGAGTTTCAGGCGCTTGCGGATTTCGGCATCTTCTGGTTGCGGCTCTGGTGTAAGATCGTCATTAAGTGCTAGATAGACGGTCCGGACCTGGTCAGGCCTCACCTCTATATGCTCGAGGATGTCCCGCCTCGTCGCGTCCGAATCAGCGAGCACGACCTGAGCCCGGGAGGTCGCTGCGGCTACCAGCGAAGTATAGAGGCGAACCAGCAGCCCACCTCGATAGTCCGGCAGCAGCAGAGGTATGATGTCATGAACCGTCACGACGACAGGAAGAGGGGCGGCGCAGGGCGGTGCCCAATAGGGCGCGTGTATCACGTCAGCGTTCACGCGCTCGGCGAGGCGCGGTACGAGGACTTGCTCCCACCAAAGTTTGTGAAGGTTTGTGCGGCGGATCGGATGCACGACGAAGTCGGTTGCCCTGCCCTCGTCCAGGGACCCGAGGGGAGAGTCGGACGGAAGCAGGACCTTGAGTGAGAGCTGAGGGTCAACGCTTTCGAGCGCCTGGACAAGCCGCCGTGTGTATTGCCCGCTTCCGGTCTCTGGATGATTCCAGAACCAGCCATTCAATGCTACGCGCATCGTCAATCCAGATCCGCCGGTCAGCACACCGGCTCTGTTCAGGTGTAGGGTACGGATCGGCGGCGATCAGAAGGCCTATCTATGTGCGGGATGGTGTAGCCAGATAGGCAGGCCTTCCGGTGCTGCTGGGCTTGGAACTCGCCGGGATCTACTCCCGAATGTGTACGTTAATGGCTTGAGGCCCTCGGTCGGTGTCTGTCACTTCGTACCAGACCTGGGTGTTCTCCTCGAACTTCTCCGGATCTCCTTCGATGTTGCTCCGATGGAAAAAGATATCGGTGCCATCCTGCTGGGTGATAAAGCCGAAATGCTTATCATCCCGGTACCACTTGACGACGCCGGGGTGCAGTCCGGGGCCGGCGACGGTTTCCTCCCGGCAGTTCGGGCAAAGCTTAGGGGGTTCGGGCTCGAACCCCATCTCCTCCTGCAGTCGTTGTTCCTCAACGCGGTAGATGAAGGTGTTCCCGCAGTTCTCACAAGTTAGTATTTGGTCACGATAGGGCATTTTGCCTCTCCAATGTCACGCTGTGCTAGATCGCTGTCTTTTCATTGTGTCGGACTCTGAAGCTCACACATTCATAACTATACGTGGAAACCACCCTTTCGGCAAGTGATGGCTAAACTACGATGATCATAAGGCAGGCCTTCTCATTGATTTCTAATAGTGGTTAGGTAAACTACCTCTATGAGCGAGAGGATACAGCATTGGGAACGGCGTGCCAGGGCTCTCTTTCTGATCGTGGCTGTGGTCTTCTGGCTGGGGCAGGGCGGAGCGCCCCCGCAGGATTTGCAGTCGCGACTGGATCAGCTCAGTGTCAGTTGGACCTTCAACTTTTTCTCCTGGGAAACCAGTGCATTGGTCCGCAAGGTGCTGTATGGTTTGCTGTCACCGCAACGATGGATGACTGATGAAGAGCAGAGTCGTTTTGTCCTCGACTATCTCGATGACATACGGGAGGCCGACCGCATCTCAAGTGAGATCGACCGGATCTACACCGATCCTGAGACAGTAGATCCGCTTGTTGCTAGCAGCGCACAACGAGAGGCGTGGTCGGCCCTGCGCCAGACGATTGAGCGGAAGGCGCCGATCGCGGAGGCTATCCTCGAATCTCAGGTGAGCCACGTGCTTTCCGAGGCGGGCTTTGGAGCGCTCTCTTCCGTCCTGCCCCCGGTGAGTGGCACCTTCACGCCGCTGCCCCATATCTTGGTGGTCTCGCCGCGAGAGAGGATTGAGAGTGTCTATCAACAGCAGCTCGTCGCTGGCCTCACGGCAGCGGAGCAGGCTGAGATTGAGGACGCTGTGATGGATCTGCTCCCGAATCACTCAGCCTACGTGACGGGAATCGGAGGGCTGGCGGCCTACCCGGCAATGCTTCTGGAGGTTAGCTCGATTGACTGGGTCACCGACGTCATAGCCCACGAGTGGACCCATCACTATCTCACCTTCTATCCTTTGGGATGGTATTATCTGCGCAGTGGAGAGACCCGCACGATTAACGAGACCACCGCATCGATCGTCGGGGAGTGGGCCGGTCAAGAGGTGATGCTTCGCTACTATGAGCCCATCCTGGGGACGAGCAAAGCGCTCCCCGATCCTCTGGAAACTGAGGCGACCGAGGCCGAGCACGCGGACCGCCCCTTTGACTTTAGGGCAGAGATGCATCACACGCGTGTTGTCGTAGATCAGCTCCTGGAAGAGGGCAAGATCGAGGAGGCGGAGCGGTACATGGAGGCGCGGCGGCGGTACTTCGTCGCGAACGGCTACCAGATCCGCCGGCTGAACCAGGCTTATTTCGCTTTTCACGGTGCCTACGCAAGCGCGCCGGGGGCCGCGGGTGAGGATCCCATCGGACCGCTGGTCAGGCAGGTGTGGGCGGTCAGCGAGACGCCGGCGGACTTCCTCAGGGGCATCGCGCCGATCACGTCCCTGGAGGCGCTTCAGGCTTTCACGGCGCCAATGACGTCAGGCTCAGGTGTCTGAGGCCTTGGCGCTGTTCATCCCGCAAAACAAAACATTGCGACGACCCTATAACGCGGACTTCGATCGACGTAAGGTGGTCGCTGGTGCGTTCATTGCTCTGCAAGGTCGCTGTGGTATAATCTCTTCCGCTCTGAAGAGAAATGAGGTCGAGGTAGCGATTGTTTAACCCTATTGATGCGCTGCTGGGACTCTTTTCCCTCGACATTGGGATTGATTTAGGTACGGCCAACACCCTCGTCTATGTCAGGGGCAAGGGCATCGTCAGCAATGAGCCTTCGTGGGTGGCGCGCGATCGCCATAGCCGTCGCATTTTGGCCGTAGGAGCCGAGGCGAAGGAGATGGTGGGGAAGACCCCTGCCAATATCGTCGCGATCCGGCCTTTGCGAGACGGTGTCATCTCCGAGTTTGACGTCACAGAGGTGATGTTGCGTCACTTCATCCGCAAGGCACATGAGCGACTTCTGATCCCCTATCCTCGCCCCCGCGTTGTTGTCGGAATCCCCAGCGGTGTGACCGAGGTTGAGAAGCGCGCTGTGCACGACGCTGCGCTCGAGGCTGGTGCGCGAGAGGCCTATCTGATCGAGGAGCCTATGGCTGCCGCGTTGGGAGCGGGCCTGCCGGTCACCGAACCACAGGGAAGTATGATCGTGGACATAGGCGGCGGAACCACGGAGGTCGCCGTCTTCGCGCTGAAGGGGATTGTGGTAAGCAAGAGCCTTCGTATCGCTGGCGATGAGTTGGATGAGGACATCGTGCAGTATGCGCGACAGAAATACAACCTGGTGATCAGCGAACGGATGGCCGAGCGCATCAAGATCAATATCGGGTCCGCCTACCCTCTGCCTGAGGAACGCACGATGGCGATGCGGGGGCGCAACCTGATCACGGGCTTACCGGAGGAGATCGAGATCAGCAGCATTGAGATTCGCGAGGCCCTGAACCGTTCCACCAACATCGTTGTGGATCTTGTGCGGGATGCGCTGAACGAGACGCCTCCCGAGCTTGTCTCTGACTTGATGGAGGCGGGGATCTGCCTAGCCGGTGGTGGTGCCCAACTCAAGGGGATGGCGGAGCGGATCAGCGAGGAGACCCACATCCGCGCGTGGGTTGCGCAAGATGCCCTGACCTGTGTAGCCCGCGGCGCGGGCAAGGTACTTGAGAGCTTTGATGTGCTCAAGGCGACGCTGGCGTCAGAGGACAGCTGGCGGCCTGGGGGTTCTGCCTCATGGTAGCGGCATCACATTCGGCCACAACATTGCGCCATCATCATCTACGCTCTAGGGGGGCCGTCAGCCGCTTTGGAACGGCGCAATGAAGCGCGAGGGCGGGCCATGGTTGGCGTGGGTGCTGCTCATTGTGGCGCTCACCCTAATCGTTCTTGGGGAGTCGGGCACACTTTCACCTCTTGAGAACCTCCTGAGCTACGTCATCGCTCCGATTGAGAGAGGGGTGTCGACGGCAATCGGCAGCCTGAGAATCTTCACCCGCTCTACGCGCGACATCCAGACACTTCAGCAGCAGGTTGAGGAACTCCAACGCGTCAATGATGCGCTGGTTCAGGAGAATTTCCGCCTGCGTGAGTATCAGGCTGAGAATGAGGAGCTGCGGCGCCAACTGAACTACGTTCGAGAGAATCCGACCTACGGTCGCGTTGGCGCTGACGTACTGGAACAGGGGTGCCTCATCTACCCCTGCGGTGATGTCGTAGGCCAGGACACGAATCCTTATCTCCGCTATCTCATCATTAATGCAGGGTCGCGTGACGGGGTCGCGGCGGGGATGCCGGTGGTGACGGGGGGCGCTGCTATGGTGGGGCGGATCGTCCGCACCCTGCCCAACTTGGCCTACGTGCAGTTGATCAACGATCCCGCGAGCACCGTCGCCGCCATGCTTCAGCAGTCGCGGGTCACCGGGCTTCTCCGGGGGACGGAGGATGGTCGGCTGTTGATGACAAACATCCTGCCGGATGAGGAGGTGGCGGAGGGGGAGACCGTGATCAGCTCTTCGATAGGCGGGCTGCTTCCAAGGGGCCTCATCCTGGGTCAGGTCGAGTCGGTCAGCTACCAGGAATCAGACCTCTTTCAGCAGGCAACGATCCGTGCCGCTGTAGATTTTCGTCGACTGGAGACACTGCTGGTGATCACCGATTTCCCTCAGCCGGATCTGGTGGAGATCGAAGCCCAATGAGCCTGTACTACGGCATTCCGATACTGATGGTCGCCGCCGTGATCCAGAGCGCGTGGTTGGACGGAGTGAGTTTCTTTGGGGGACGCCCTGACCTGGTGCTGCTGCTGACTGTGACGTGGTCGATCATCCGCGGCGCCGAGGAAGGAGCGCTCTGGGGGTTCGTGGGAGGCATCTTCTGCGATCTGCTCTCAGGAACCGGTCCTGGCCTCTGGACGCTCTCGTTAACAACCGTTGGGCTGTTGGCCGGACGGCCCTGGGTGCAGGCTCTCGGCCCCACCTTGATCCGGCTGGCTTTGATGTCGGCCTTCGGCACCGTTGCGAGCCACATTGTGCTTCTGTTGACGATGACGTTGTTGGGCTATGAGGTGGAGATGACGCAAGCGCTGATCACCGTTGCCGGGCCCGCAGCGTTCCAGAACTTGTTACTGTCGCCTTTCGCTTTCACCTTCCTCGTGTGGTTTCATCAACGTTCTCGATACGCCCCTGGAGGATTCGCCGCATGAGCCGTTGGCTGGGGCTTCAGGGACCCGGTATGCGCACCCGAACTCTTGACGAGCGCGACAGAGGGCCAGGGAGAGAGGGTGCGTCGCGGCCTTTCTGGTTTATCCATGCTCCCCGCATCGCGCTGATAGGGTGGGGCATCCTGCTGATCTTGGGCCTCTATCTGATTCGCCTCTGGCAGCTCCAGTTCCTGGAAGGCGGGTCTTGGCGGGCTCAGGCGGAGCAACAGCAGAGCCGCTTAGTCACGATCAGCCCGCCGCGGGGGATCATCTATGATCGCAACGGCGAGATCCTGGTCCGCAACGTGCCGGCCTATAACGTGACCATCACACCCGGGAATCTACCCGAGGAGCGGCAGCGAGAAGTGCTTATGCGTCTTTCGCAGCTCCTTGGGGATGAGGTCCCGTACAGTTCGAAGGAGGGATTCGAGCGTCCCGAATACCGGCCTGAGATCAATGCGGTGGGGCGATCAGGCTTTCCGCCTTTGGGCAAGGCGCCGGACCCGGGCCTGTTGGAGATGGTCGAGGAGGTACGCTATCTCAGGCCATTCGCGCCCATCGTGGTAGCCGAAAACGTGGATAGGGAGGTGGCGCTTGTCATTGCGCAGGAGGGCGGTGTCACGCTTCCGGGGGTGGATATCGAGATCATTTCGCGGCGAAAGTATAGCTACGGGGAACTGACGTCGCAGATGCTTGGCTTTTTGGGACCCATTCCGCCTGAGCGGGTCGCGGAGTATGAGCAGAAGGGCTACGATGCGAATGTTGATCGGATAGGATACGCCGGTGTCGAGGCCCAACTGGAGGAATCGCTGAGGGGGATTCCCGGACGGAGGATGATCGCGGAGGACGTCCTCGGGCAGCAGCTTGAGATTCTGAGCGAGACGCCTCCCATCGCGGGCGACAACGTCTACTTAACGTTGGACACGGAACTACAGACCGTGACTCAGGAGGCTCTCCGCCAGGGGCTGGCAGAAGTTGGCTCCCAGCGCGGCGCCGTCGTTGTGCTCGATCCTCGAGATGGCCAGGTCTTGGCTATGGCGAGCTTGCCGACCTATGACAATAACATGTTCAGTGGTCGCCTGGATGAGGATGAATACAATCAACTCCTCAAGGATCCTCACCGGCCCTTCATCAACCATGCGATCGCCGACCAGGTTCCGCCGGGCTCGACGTTCAAGATCGTGCCGGCGACCGCGGGCCTCCAGGAAGGCGTGATCAATCGGTTCACAACGCTTAATTGCCCGGGTCTTATGTATCTGCCGAATAAGTTCGCCCCCGATGATCCAAGCCTGGCGCAGCCGTTCTATTGCTGGATTCAGCTTTCACACAATCACGGACATGGCCCTCTGAGCGTCGTGGATGCTATCGCTCAGTCGTGTGATATCTTCTTTTATCAAGTTGGCGGCGGCAATGAGGAGACCGATTTTGAGGGACTCGGCGTAGAACGTTTAGCTGCGTACGCGCGGGAATTTGGCTTGGGGACTCCCAGCGGCCTCGACATACCTGGAGAGGCAGGAGGGTTGGTCCCGGATCCACAGTGGAAACGACAGACTTACCAGGAGACGTGGACTACGGGTGACACTTACAACTTCTCGATCGGTCAGGGTGACTTGCTGGTAACGCCACTGCAAATGGCCAACGCGTTGGCCGTGGTTGCCAATGGTGGGACGCTCTACGAAACACGCGTGATCCACCACATCGAGGACGCTGAGGGAAATGTCATCCAACCCTTTTCTCCTTCGATCAGCCATACGTTGGAGATTGATCAGGCCGTCTGGGATCTGGTTCGCGAGGGGCTCGACCTTGCGGTCTCTGAGACGGGCACAGGGAATCGTGCGTTGCTCGATGATATTGGGGTGAATCTTGCGGGCAAGACGGGCACCGCCGAGTACTGTGACGACATTGCATTGGAGGCAGGACGCTGTGATGTCGCCGAGGGGGAGACCCTGCCGACGCATGCGTGGTTTATGGCATACGGGCCGACCGAGGCGCCTGAAGTCGTCGTGGCGACGTGGATCTATGATGGTGGTGAGGGCTCTGTCACAGCCGCACCGGTGGTCAAAGAGGTGCTGGAGTTCTACTTCCGGCGCAAGCTTGGTCTGCTGGAGACAGAGGAGTCGGTGCCGGAGGAAGGGGCGGAGGAACCGGTACCCGAGCTAGAAGGGGAGGTACCGGCGGCGCCACCGGACGCCGTAGTGCCGGCCCCGGTAGAGCCCACGCCGGTTTCTGAGGAGCCGCAGGGCTAGAGGGCCATGGCGATGGTGTTGTCTACCGCGGCGTCCCGCCGCCCGCCACAATAGAGTCGGCTTTGTGAGCTCTCCAGAAACGGCCTCCCAAGGCCGGTGGTACGCCTGGATGTGGGTAGGCCTAGGCGGTGGGGTATGGGGGCTAGGAGTCATCCGTGCCCTGGCATATGGCTTGCATTGGTCCCCCGCGTTTCGTGTTGAAGGCGCGCTCTTTGGCGCCTTGATGGGCTTTGTCGGTGGCATCTTCATTGGGCGCACGCGCTTACAACGCGGCTGGCGTCCCACGCGGTTGGTTGTTTGGTCTCTACCTCTTTTCCTTCCCCTCGTCTCCCTCATCAGTGGCGCACACAATCCCTGGCGTGGGCCGGTTTTGCTCGCTGGCTCCGCCTTACTGCTATTGCTGACCGTGCGCTTGTTGCCTAGAGGTCTGGGGTCCGCGCTTGCGGCGCTGGTGCCGTTGGCCGTGTATGTCCCGGAAATCTCGCCCTATGTAGGTCGGGCGGATACCTTCGAGTTTCAGGTGGTGGGACCGCAGCTGGGCGTCGCGCATCCCAGTGGCTACCCGCTTTATACACTTATCTGCAAGCTCTTCTCGCTGCTCCCTGTTGGATCCATGGCATGGCGCGTGAACCTTTCATCGGCCATCTTTGCGGCATTGACGGCGGTTTTTCTGTACAGAGCGCTAAGCGTGCAGCCGGAGGGAGCGTCTGCCGAGCCGCTCGCGCGGTCGTCGGCGACCGGACGCGTGCTTGCGCTTTCGGTCGCCTGGATACTGGCCTTTTCGCCGACGCTCTGGTCGCGCGCTGTCGAAGCTGAAGTCTACGCGCTCAACGCTTTTCTGGTGGCTGTGGGATTGTGGCTGGCGATCCGCTGGCATCGAGGCCAGCTCGAGACAGCGGTGGCCTGGCCGGCGTTCGGCTTGTTGATCGGCCTTGGCGTGGCATCGCACATCACGCTGGGGGCTCTCGTCTTCATCGCAGCGGCGGGCCTTCTCGTTCCACGTCTGCGACCACCCCTGCGCTCTTGGGCCCTCGCTTGCGCGCTAGGCCTGCTGGGGCTGCTCCTCTACGCCTACATACCGTTGCGTTGGCCCGCCGTCACCGGCGGCGAAACGATGTCATTGGCGCAGTTTGTGCGCTTTGTGACGAATGCCGAGTCCGGGGGGGCCTTGCACCCGCTCGCCTTCTACCGGGACTCGTCTCGCTGGGCCCTGGTGGGGCGTCTGCTGAAGATGCAGGTGGGCTGGGTGGCCCTGGGGCTGTCCGCCATCGGTTTTCTGGGGCTCGGACGCGAACATCCGGCCCTGGCCTTGGGCACAGGACTCGCCTTTGGGGCGTGGGTGTGGTTCAATCTGAGCTTCTATGTGGCGGATCCCGATTATTCTGCCTTTCTCATTCCTGCTCACGTGATTCTCTGCTTCTGGCTGGGGTGGGGGGCGCGGGCGCTGCTTAAGCATCTCACGGAGCGGTGCTCAATCACCGGGCGTTCCTCTTGGTCTTCGAGCTTGCTGCTTACGACCGTCTTCCTCATTGCCCTCTCGCGGCTTTGGCAGACCGGGCCGTCGCTGGAGACCCGGGCGCAGGGTCGATCCGACGAGGCGTGGGCCCGCTATGTCCTGGAGCTTCCGCTCGCGCCACGCGCGGCGCTGCTGGCGGACAGCGAGAAGTTCCCACCGCTTTACTATCTTCAGCAGATCGAGGGAATGCGCCCCGATCTGGAGATGGTCACGCTATTCAGCGAGGCCCAATACCGCGAAGCGATGGAGACGCGCCTTGCCGCAGGTCGGCGCGTCTACCTGGCGCGCTACCTCCCAGGCGTCGATGTCTACGGCGTCAGTTCCGTCGGGCCGCTGGTCGAGGTCGCTCCACCTACGCTCGTTGCCGAGATGGCGATGGAGGCGGAGCACGCGACGGGCGTCAGCTTCGGCGAGGGGCTGACGCTGATCGAAACTGATCTCGCGCCAGACGCCTTCGGCCGGCCGATGCATCACCTGACGTTGGTGTGGCAAGTCTCAGAACCAGTATCAGAAGATCTCGAGGTCCGCTTTCGCCTTACGGATCCCGCAACCGAGGAGGCGCTATGGGAGCTGAACGGCGGGCGCCCGGTGAGCGGTTATACGACGACCGAATCGTGGGAGGTCGGTTGGCAGGTGCAGGACTACCACGCGATTGAGTGGCCTGTCTGGCTGCCAGCAGGTACCTATACGCTCGACGTGGCCCTTTTCCCCCGCTTTCAAGACGAAGGGTGGGCGGTGGCGGGGAGCTCCGACCCTTGGCATCGTTTCGGCCGTCTTGCCGTGGACGCTCGTCCTCACGACGCCTTGCCGAACCGTCACACCGTGCTTCTGGCATCGAGATTGTGGGTGGTCGGTACTCGGCTGCCGGGAGAGGTGACGGCTGATACGGAGACGACGATTGACCTGGCCTGGGCGTGCGAACCCTCGCATGACCCCAAGAGCCCTCTGCAGATCATCTGGCGCTCTGCGGAGGGAGCCAAGGGAAACGCAGTGACTCACGTCCCACTTCACAGTCTGGGCGAGCGTGAGGATGCCGGGCCCTGTGGGCCCTCTGCGTCCTCTGCGGTGCGCCGATACGTGCTGCCGGTGCCCTCAGAGCCCGGACGCTATCGCCTTGAGATTGGAGGGGCTTCATTGAGTGAGCCATCGGCCCGATGCTACTGGCTTGGACGGGGTCAGGCTACTTGTCCCCTCGGCACCGTGACCGTGACGCCTGTGCAGATTGGCCTGGCGGATTTCGACCAGCGGATCCTTCTTGTCGAGAGCACGTTTGACGCGGAGGCGGTGCCTGCTGGCGGACCGCTACACGTCGACCTAACCTGGCGCGCCACACAGAGCATCGGGCAGAATTACACGGTCTTTGTCCAGGTCATTGGTCCAGACGGTCAGCTCTATGGGCAGGTGGATAGCTGGCCGGTGCAGGGCGCGCGCCCCACCAGCGAGTGGCGCCTCGGCGAGCAGATTCGCGACCCCTATACCCTCTATGTTGACACGGACGGCCCGCCCGGTGACTATCGCGTCATCACAGGTTGGTATCTCCTGGCGGATATGACGCGGCTGCCGGTGGTGGATTCCGATGGGCGGGAGATCGGCGATAGCTACGAGATTGGCAGCTTCGAGTTGCCCTGAGGTCGGCGATCCTCGGATCCGGTGCAGTTAGCCCTAGGGGCAGAGCGTGGGGCGGCGCTGCCCCAGCAGGATCAGGCGACTCCGTAGGAAGGGGTGCGTCTAGCGGGAGGCAGGGTGACCGTTCCGGTCGCTCTATTGCGGGGTCGGAAGGAAACGATTGGTGAAAGCCTGTTCGACGTCCACCGCGGCCTCGATGCTCTTGTATCTGAGGAGCGAGTTGAGCAGTGCCTGCCACTGCTCGACGGTCTGCCAACCCACACCGTACTCGTCGGTGAGGGGGTTGTGGGCGGCCTCGATTTCGGTCTCCAGCATATAACGCATGTGGTCGGGATCGGCGTCCGGCCCTGTGTACTTGAGCGTGATCTCGACGGCCTCGGCGACGTTCTCCTCTGCATAGGCGATGCCGCGCAGCGCCGCACGCATAAACCGCGCCAGGCGCTCCGGATGCGCCGCGATCTCCTGCTCTGTCGTGACATAGGCGAGGCCCAGGGTGGGGATATCGTAGTCGGCGGCTTCCCAGAGCCGCAGCTCGTACCCCCACGAGCGCAGCAGATAAGGCTCATTGGAGGTGTAGACGGGGTAGATGTCGACCAATCCCTCCACCAGGACCCGAGGATCGAAGCCGACATTGACGAGCGAGACCTGCTGTTCCCCAAGCCCGGCGGTGTCGAGGAGCGCCAGGAGATCGGGAGGCGGCGTGCCCTTGAAGCCGATGGTGCGGCCTCGCCAGTCGGTCAGGGAGACGATGCCGGAATCCTCAAGCGCGGCAAAGGCTTGTTGCCCCCGTTGTCCGATAAGACCAATGGAGACAAGGGGGAGCCCGGGCGCGGCGCGACGTTTGAGCAGGACGGCTGCGTCCTGAGTGGTCACGTGGACGTTGCCGCTGACAAGCAGCTGGAGGTGCTCGCCACCTCCTGCGGAGTGTTGGATGATGACATCCAGGGACTCTTCCTCGAAGAATCCCTTTTCCTCGGCCACGTAGACTCCGACGAAGGGCAGGTTCGCCTGCGGCTTGTAACCGGCCATGAAGACAAGGGTCTGAGCGTCGGTGCCGATTCCTGGGTTGCAGCCTGCAGCGAGGGTCATGGCAAGGGCGCACAAGAGCCACTTGAGGCGTGGTGGTAGGATCTTCATATCCTTCCTCCAAACAAAGGAACCCTATGTTGTGTCCGTGATGTGCGACATCGCAGAACCTCCATCACGGTCGACATCTGTCCGGCTGCCCAGGTTGTCTGCGGGTGACCTGGAGCGTCTCACGCCCAGAAGATGATGCGTTTCTCCAGCAGAATCACGACTCCATACAGGCCAATGCCCATGAGGGCCGAGCAGAACACCGCGGCAAAGAGCGAAGGCATATCAAGGTTGGTGTAGGCCAGCCACATCGTGCGACCGAGGCCATTGGAGGCACCCGCCCACTCCGCCACCACGGCGCCCACCAGAGACAGCGGTCCGACGACCTTCAGCGCTGCGAAGAGATAGGGAAGGGTGGTGGGCCAACGGGCGTGTCGAAACAGCTCCCAGCGACTGGCGTTCAGAGAGTGGAAGAGCGCCAGGACCGCGGTATCGACCGCGTGGAGCCCGGCGTGAACGTTGATCAGAACGGGGAAGAACGTCATGAGCGCCGTCACGATGACCTTGGGCAGCGGGCCAAATCCGAACCAGATGATGAGGAGTGGGATAATGGCCACGATTGGTGTAGCCTTGACCAGAATTGCCAGGGCCAGCACGCCCCGTTCGAGCCCCGACCAGAACGTGATCACCACGGCGACTAGGGTGCCCACGGTCAGCCCCACGCCCAGGCCACCGAGCGCCTCCAAGAGGGTCACGAGAGCCGCGCTTCCATACCGCGGTGCGTCGCGCCAGAGGGTGCGGGCGATCACCGACGGGGCGGGAAGCAAATAGGATGGGATCTGCCTAACGCGCACCGCGACTTCCCATGCCAGCAACGCAGCGCTGACAACCAAGACAACGGAGATCAAGCTGGTCATCAGAAGGTCCTGCGTTCCTGACGCCGCTGGCTCGTCCCCCGCCGGCACGCGATTCGATCCGTTTGTGTCGCTCATTCTCGAAGGAGCTTTCGCAGACGTCGGATGATCGCCCCCATCTCCGGCGTCGTCTCGTCGCGCGGACGGGGGAGTTCGATGCGCACGGTCTCGCGGATCTGCCCGGGGCTTGATGTCATCACGAAGACACGGTCCGCCATCCGGGCTGCTTCGATGATATTGTGGGTGACCCAGAGCACGGTCGGGCTGAACTGCTGCCATAGCATGAGAACCTCTTGGGTGAGCGTCTCGCGCGTCAGCTCGTCGAGCGCAGCGAAAGGCTCATCCATCAACCAAAGGGCGGCTCCGGTGGCAAGGGCACGGGCAAGTGCGACCCGCTGCTGCATCCCACCGGAGAGGGTCGACGGATAGGCGGTGGCAAAGTCGGTGAGCTGCACCATCGCCAGAAGCGCTGCGGGTTTGGGGGCCGCCTGTTGGTGCCGCCGGTTCACCGACTGCGGCAGCTCGACGTTGTCGATCGCCCGCTTCCACGGCAGCAGCGCAGGGCTTTGAGCCATCCAGGCAATCTGCTTGCGCATTCTGGCGGCGCGGGGTGATTCACCCTGCAATTGGATGCGTCCGGTCGTCGGCGGAACCTGATCGGCTATGAGCCTCAGGAGCGTCGACTTTCCACAGCCACTGGGACCGATGAAGCTTACAAACTCACCGGAAGCAATCCGCAGCGTCGTAGGCGCCAGCGCCGCTAGCGGCTCCTCGCCGTCCTCGAACGTCTTTGATACGGAATCCAATCTTATGTCCATAAGCTCACACAGCTATCTTGCCGGAGGCCAACGATGCTCTCGAAGTGTGTTCTCCCGCCGCGGATAAGTATACAAGGGTGGTCCGCCTAGTCAACGTCTCGCGCCCGCGATTGCCCTATCGCTTGGCAAGCGAGTCTTGCTCGGAAAGCGGACTATGATAAAATGCATTTCCGTACGCTGCTATCCCTTTTTTGCTTTGTACGGAGGACAAATGATTGACCAGACCAAGGATTGGTACGCGCTTGGCGTGCAGGAGGCCCTCGAGGTCCTCCAGACCGACGGTCAGGTAGGGCTGACCTCGGAAGAAGCCAAGCAACGTTTGGGCGAATACGGCCCGAACGAGCTCGAAGAGAAACCCCCGCCCACGTTTTGGGAACGCCTCTGGAATCAGCTTACTGAATTCGTCGTTATCATCCTCTTAGTCGCTGCAGTCATCTCCGCTGCGTTGGGTGACTGGATTGAGGCTGCGGCGATTATGGCGATTGTCGTGCTCAACTCTGCAATCGGCGTGATCCAGGAGAGCAAGGCCGAGGAGGCGCTGGCTGCCTTGAAGAAAATGGCAGCGCCGGACGCGCAGGTGATCCGTAACGGGCACCGCGTCACGGTGCCCGCGCGCGAGCTGGTGCCCGGGGACGTGGTCCTGCTGGAGGCGGGCAGCATCGTGCCCGCGGACCTGCGCCTGACCCAGACGATGAACCTCAAGATCGAGGAGGCTTCGCTGACGGGTGAGTCGGTGCCGGTGAATAAATACGGCGACCACGTTTATTCAGAGGATGCCGGCATCGGCGATCGCCACAACATGGCCTTTATGAGCACCACGGTCACTTACGGGCGTGGTCAGGGTGTCGTCGTGGGAACCGGTATGCAGACTGAGATTGGCAAGATTGCCGAGATGATCCAGTCTGTTGAGGAAGAGGACACCCCGTTGCAGAAGAAACTCGACGAGGTGGGCAAGACCTTAGGCATCGCGAGCCTCGTGACCTGTGGTCTCGTGCTCGTGGTTGGACTCGTACGCCCCTTGATTGTGGGTCAGGTGATCGAGGACTGGGTGGCATACGGTCAGGAGTTCTTCATCCTGGCGGTCAGTCTGGCGATTGCAGCGGTGCCAGAGGGGTTGCCGGCGGTGGTGACGATCTGTCTGGCCCTGGGGATGCAGGAGATGGTCAAGCGCCACGCCCTGATTCGCAGCCTCCCGGCGGTGGAGACGTTGGGCTCTGCGATGGTGATCTGCTCCGATAAGACTGGCACGCTGACACAGAATCAGATGACGGCAGTGCGGATTTGGGCTGACGGCAAGGAGTATAGTGTGTCGGGACGGGGCTATGCCCCGACCGGCGACTTCTCCTTGAATGGGCAGGCCATTGACCTATCTGAGCATCCGACGCTGCGCAACACGCTGTGGGGCGGGGCGCTCTGCAACGATGCGATCCTGGAGACGGACGGGAGTGATGGGTCGGAGTACCGGATGGTGGGTGACCCGACCGAGGGCGCTATGGTGGTGGCGGCGGCAAAGGCCGGCTACTGGCAGAATCGGCTCGAGAAGGTCTTCCCACGCGTCAATGAGATACCCTTTGACGCCGAGCGGAAGCGCATGACTACGATCCATAGCCTCAATGGAGAGGACGAATACGGACTGAGCCCGATCAGACCCCGATCCTCCGATGGAGGCTACGTTGCCGTCATCAAAGGCGCGCCTGATCTCGTCCTGGAGCGCTGTGATCAACTCCAGACCGATAGCGGATCGGTTGAGATGACGTCGGACACGCGCGAGGAGATCCTTGAGGCGAATGCGGCGATGGCTTCGCAAGCTCTGCGCGTGCTGGCCGTGGCCTATCGGCCCCTCGACGCCGTGCCCGACGAGCCCAAACCCAACGATGTGGAGCAAAATCTCGTCTTCGTGGGCCTGGAGGGCATGATCGACCCTGCGCGACCGGAGGTGCTTCCGGCGGTTAAGAAGGCGCAAGGTGCGGGTCTGCGGACGATCATGGTCACCGGCGACTATGCGGCGACGGCTGCCGCCATCGCCGACGAGATTGGGATCCTTCGCCCCGGGCACGAGACGGTCTCCGGTCAAGAGCTGGAGGTGATGAGCGACGAGGAGCTACAGGAGCGCATCGATAACGTTGATGTCTTTGCACGGGTCGCTCCCCACCACAAGATGCGCATTGTCGCCGCCCTGCGCGACCGCAACAACGTCGTGGCTATGACCGGGGACGGTGTGAACGACGCGCCGGCTCTCAAGCAGGCGGACATCGGCGTGGCGATGGGGATTACCGGCACCGATGTGACGAAGCAGACGGCCGACATGGTGCTGACGGATGACAACTACGTCTCCATCGTAAGCGCGATCGAGCAGGGGCGGGTGATCTATTCAAACATCCGCAAGTTTGTCTACTTCCTGCTCTCCTGCAACGTCGCCGAGATCGCGATTCTATTTCTGTCGACGATCTTTGGGTGGGAGGCGCCCCTCACGGCGATTCAGCTGCTGTGGCTGAACCTGCTGAGCGATGGCGCTCCTGCGCTGGCGCTGGGGCTGGAGAAGGGCGATCCAGACCTGATGGAGCGTCCGCCACGGCCACCGGACGAACCGGTGATCAACCGCGAGATGACGGTCGGTGTCATCGTCCAGACTATCGCGATCACCGCAGCGGTTCTGGGCGCCTACTGGCTCGGCCTGGGGTATTTTGCATCCCGCACCGGGGACGACCCTATGCTCACGGCAAAGACGATGGCCTTCGTCACTCTGGTGCTCTCAGAGCTTTTCCGGGCGTACACATCACGGTCGGAGCGCTATCCTCTGTGGAAACTGGGTGTCTTCACCAACAAGTACATGCAGTATGCCGTCGGCTTCTCCGTTGCGTTACTCTTTATCGTGGTCTACGCGCCAGTTCCCGCCATCCGGGAGATTTTCGACACGGTGCCGTTGACGCTAGGGGAGTGGGCGGCCATCGCCCCCCTCATT
This sequence comes from Anaerolineae bacterium, assembly GCA_049974845.1. Lineage (GTDB taxonomy): Bacteria > Chloroflexota > Anaerolineae > B4-G1 > SLSP01 > PWVB01. The sequence goes on from JBNGCP010000009.1 coordinate 47,004, forward strand.
CTGTTACCGTCGATCATCGCCGAGATACAGAAAGCGATCGTCTTCAGATCAGAGCGCGTGGCATAGCTGGTGTTCCTCGGCTAAGCTATGTGAAGAAGCTGATTCACCAACAAAAGAGGCGGCCCTATCAAGGGCTGCCTCTTTTCACAGCGGTAAATCCCCGATATCAGCCCTCCGGCGAGAAGGTGTAGCCAACCCCCGGTACGGTGATCACATACTGAGGATGACGCGGATCGGGCTCCACCTTGATGCGCAGCCGCCGGACTAAGCCACGCAACAGATCCCGCTCGCCTTCCCCGGTGTACCCCCAGACGTGCTCGATCAGCACTTCTGTGGGAAGCACCTGCTCTTTGTGGATCATCAAAGTGTAGAGCAGGCGGAACTCCAGCTGGGTCAAACGCTTCGGACTGCGCTTCCCGACGACGACCGTCCGCGTCGCGGGATCGAGTTCGACGTCCTCGGCGGTCAGGGTAGGCAGCGTGAAGAATGGGAGGTTGGCGGCGCGCCTCAACAGTGCCCGCGTCTGGGCGATAAGCAAACGTGCGCTGAAGGGCCGCAGCACCACGAGGTCGGCGCCGGACTCCAACGCCACGGCATGGGTGGCCTCATCGAGTTGCTCCGAGATGAGCATAAGCGGAACGTGGCTCTCCGCGCGAATGCCCTTGACCGCCGGCAGCGGGGAGCCCTCTGTCGTCGCCAGAACGATGAGATTGACCGGGTCGTCCTCAGTCTGCGGAATCGGGCTGGGCACCTCGCGCGAGCGGGTGACATTGAGGCCGGCCCGCTGCAGCACCATGGCAAGCACAGCCGTCTCATCAGGATCCTGCGAGATCAGGAGGGCTCTCATCACTCGTCCCTAAGATAGCGCGGCGTCGCATGGCAGCCTACTCCTGAGCCGTCTGCCGGGGCACGACTCTTATCCTCACCGGGTCGGTCTCAGTCTTGTTGCCCGCTGCATCGTAGACCACTACGTGGAACTGGTACTCACCCGGGCCCCGCAGGGTCCAGTTCACGTTATAGGGCGCGATGGTGCGCACTGCGAAAGGCTCTTCCGCCTGGTTCTGGTAGAACTCGACGCGGTCGATCGCGTAGACGTCCCTCACCTCAGCGTTGACGTTGACCCACTCGTCGAAGCCGTACTCGAACTCGGAGCCATTGGGCGGATAGGTCAGGTTCACCTTGGGAGGTGTGTTGTCAACAATGACCTGGATGGATGCCTGCCGGATCTGACCATCCTGACCGACGGCCTGAAGCTGGAGCGTGTAGACCCCGTCCTCCAGCCCAGTGGTGTCGAAGGTCTCGATCAGGTTGTCTTGGACCTCATTCTGGTGGTCCGGACCAATCTGAAGCCATTGAGTGGGATTCACCCCGGGGCCGAAGACCAAACGGTAGAAGCTGACGTTGTTCCGGACGTTGCCGATGATCGGCACCACCCCGCCGATATTCGCATACGGCTGAGGCGAGGTGATCGCGACATCGGCCTGGGGTTGGTTGGGTCCATAGACGGTATCGAACTCTCCCGGTGGCTGATATTGCGCACGCCGGTCCTCGGGGAGGCTCGCGATCCAGTCCTGGGCCTCAGGGGGTAGAATCGTGAATACGCGATTTTCTACCAGCTCCGGCGGTGTGTAGATCGTCGCAAGCTTGCCGGTCTCCCGATTGATGGGGTAGGATTGGTGCAGGGTGCACTCTTCGGTTGGCTCGGTGCCGGGAATCATCAGCTCGGTGCGCGTCGGGCAGTCGCCATTCGGCTTCAGGCCGGAGACGGCGCACACCGCCACTTCCTGCAGCCCGCCGGGGTTCGTGAAAGAGAGAATGGGCTCATCCTGGTGAGCGTACTCCATCACGGCGTGCCAGATGTAGGAAGCGCCCCGCGAGCCCGGCGTGTTGATCATGTAGTCGTCGCCGTCCTTATTGCCTTGCCACACGCCCACTGCAAGCTGTGGGGTGTACCCAACCGTCCAGTTATCGCTGAAGTTGTTAGTTGTGCCCGTCTTGGCGGCTGCCGGTCGATCATTAGATAACTCCAGCGCGTTGGGTGTGCCAAAGGCCGGGATACGCGCCTGGCGGTCCGATAGGATGTTGGTGATCAGATAGGCGAGGCGCGAGTCCAGGATCTGACGCGATTCTGGCTCATCCATCTGGTAGAGCACGTTTCCGTTGCGGTCCTCCACCCGCAGGATTGCCACTGGATTGAGCTCTCGGAAATTCGGCCGGAGCTCATCCTCCGGAACGGGTGCGCCATACATGGTGCCGTTGTTGGCAAAGACGGTGAAGGCATAGGTCTCGTCGATGAGCTTCACCTCGCCGCCTCCGAGGGTGAGGCTCAGACCATAATGATCGAGGCTCTTGTCAAGGGTTGTGATGCCCATCTGGTGCGCTGTCCGAAGCACGTTGTCGATGCCAGCGATTGACATCGCTTCGACCGCGGGGATGTTGAGTGAGCGGGCCAAGGCAGCACGCATGCTGACCGGGCCGTGGTAGTCGCGGGTGTAGTTCTCGGGCACGTAAGGCGCCATACCTGCTCCTTGATCAAAGGCCTTGCGGACATCGAGAAACATATGCGCCGCGTTGTGGCCCTCGGCCAAGAACGTCACATACGTGAAGGGCTTGAATGATGAGCCGGGCTGTCGCAGTCCATCGACGGCTACGTTGAAGGCGCCGTCAATCTCGTCGTTCCAGTAGTCGGCGCTTCCGACCATAGCAAGGATCTCGCCCGTGGTCGGTCGGATCGCGACAACCGCGGAATTCTTGATGTTGAAGTCCTGTCCGACACGGCTGGCGGGGACGTCAGGAATGTACTGAGCGGCTGCACAGCCTTGTGACATCGCCTCGGAGATGACCGTCGTCGGGTCCTCTCCGCTCAGAATGCGCAGGTAGGCCTGCACCACACACTGCGCCTGATCGTTCAGCTCTAGATCGAGGGTTGTGTAGGCGCGCAGGCCGCCGCCGGCCACCATCTCGGGCCCGAACATCTCCTCGAGCTGACGGCGGACATACATAGAGAAATGTGGAGCCTTGATATCATAGCGCTCGGTCGACTTGGCCAACTGCCAAGGCTCGTCCTCAGCGGCTCTCGCCTCCTCGAGCGTGACACAGCCCTGCTCCACCATGGTGCGAAGAACCAGCGCTTTGCGGTTGAGTGCGTCCTCGGGCGCGTCAAAGGGATTGAGGAGCGGATATTGTGGAATGGCGATGAGCGTGGCGGCCTCTGAGAGCGTGAGCTCCTTTGCGGGCTTGTCAAAGTAGACGCGCGCCGCTGCATCGATGCCGTAGGCGAGATTACCGTAGAAGTTCGTGTTCAGATACCACTCGAGGATGGTCTCCTTCTCGTAGAGCCGGGTGAGCTCCATGGAGATGAGGACCTCTTTGATCTTGCGAGAGTATTCCTTCCGGTAACGCTCCTCGACCGGAATGACCGAGTTCTTGACGACCTGCTGGGTGATCGAGGAGCCGCCCTGGATCTCATAGCCCCGCAGGTTGTCGATAAACGCGCGAGCTATACCCCGGAAGTTGAAGCCAGGGTTCTCCCAGAAGCTCTGATCCTCCATCGCTACAGTGCCACAGATGACGTGCTCGGGCATATCGGAGAGCGACACCCAGTTGCGGTCGCCGGCGTTGGCGTCGATGACCTCGTAGATCAACTCCGGGTCCCTCTGACCATCTCCGTTCTGATCGCTGCCCCACGCATAGATCTTGGTGGTCTCAAAGGTCTGGACGCTGGCTCTTTCGACCTCCCCTGGGGTGGGAAGTCCTTCGGTGATCATTGTGTAAGCCCCGGCGGCGGCGCCCACGGTCATGCCAGTGAAGAGGATAGATGCGAGCGTGGTGATCAAAACCACGAGACCCACGAGGCGCAGAACCAGATTGACGCCGGTGCGGCTGCGCTCGCGGCGGCGTTCGCGATCAATCACGATGAGAGCGCGTATCATCGATACGGGCGTTCGTCCGTTTGTCATAGTCTCACGACCTCATCTCTCAAGCTACAAATGAGCATCACGGCGCTCGGAAAGGCTCACAGGTGATCGCCCGCGGCGGCATCTCGCCTGCCACGGCGGTTGCACATCGTGGGGTATTATGCCGCGGACCCTCTGTTTGACAAGAAAGGGAGGGAGGAGTGACCATTTTCATGGGAGGGACGCCTGAGCCCGGGGGGTGAGCGGGCGGATGCGCGCCCCCGTCGAAAACAAAACTTGCTTCCTTAGCGAGGTCTTGGGTGGAGTGCTTGACGAATTCCCATTATCCATTAGAATGCAGCCCACAGCCAAGAAGGTAAAGAAGGTATGTTTGAGTCATTGAGCGAGAAACTGCAGGACGTCTTTGCCCGCCTGGGCAAGCGTGGCGTCTTGCGGGAAGAGGACGTCAAGGCGGTGCTCCGAGAGATCCGTATTGCCCTCTTGGAGGCTGACGTCAACTATAAGGTGGTCAAGGACTTCACCTCCCGCGTCCGTGAGGCGGCGGTGGGTGAGGAGGTTTCGCGCGCCCTTAATCCAGCGCAGCAGGTCATCAAGATCGTTCACCAAGAGCTGGTGAACACCTTGGGAGAGCCCGGTCGTTTGATGTTGAAGGGGCGCGCCCCCTATATTCTGATGCTTGTTGGGCTCCAGGGTTCGGGCAAGACCACGATGGTCGCCAAGCTGGCCCTGCACCTTAGGCAACAGGGGCATTTGCCTCTGATGGTCGCTGCGGACGTCTATCGACCCGCGGCCATCACGCAGCTTGAGGTCCTGGGGCGGCAGATCGATGTGCCGGTGTATAGTGAGCACAACGGTGCTCGCCCACCCGATATCTGCGCCCGCAGCCTTGAGGACGCGCGCAGCCGGGGGGCCGATGTGGTCATCTTGGACACGGCCGGCCGTCTGCAGATCGATGATGAGATGATGGCAGAGCTCGAGGCTATCCGCGACCGCGTCGACCCTGTGGAAGTGCTGCTGGTGGCAGACGCGATGACCGGTCAGGAGGCTGTCAACATCGCGCAAGGCTTTCACGAGCGTGTTGGCTTGACCGGCTTGGTTCTAACCAAGGTGGATGGCGATGCCCGGGGCGGCGCGGCTATCAGCATGCGCGCAGTGACTGGAATTCCGATCAAGTTCTTGGGTACCGGTGAGAAGGTTGGCGCTCTGGAATCCTTCCATCCAGAGCGACTGGCATCGCGAATTCTGGGGATGGGGGACGTGCTCACCCTCATCGAGCGAGCGGAGTCCGCGTTTGACGCCGAAGAGGCTGCGCGGATGGAGAAGAAGTTGCGCAAGGGCGAGTTTACGCTTGAGGATTTCCTCAAGCAGCTGCGCCAGGTCCGCCAGATGGGGCCTATTCAGGAGATTCTCAAGATGGTACCCGGGATGGGCAATGCGCTGCGGGGTGTTGAGATCGACGAGGGTCAGACGGAGGAAAGTCTCAAGTCCGTGGAGGCGATCATTCTCTCGATGACGCCAGAGGAGCGCAATAACCCGCGCATCCTGAATGCCAGCCGGAAGCGGCGCGTGGCAGCCGGCAGCGGCACGACTGTGCAGGAGATCAACCAGTTGCTGTCACAGCACCGGCAGATGCAGCGGATGATCAAGCGCCTGAATGAGGGCAAAGTCCGGGGCCTCCCCGGCCTATTTGGTTAGCAGCTGCATCATAAACGACACTAAACAAACGAAGATCTAGAACTTTTTGTCATCTAGGAGGCATATGCTTAGGATAAGACTACGTCGAGTTGGGGCCAGAAAGCAACCGAGCTATCGCATTGTCGTTGCGGAACGCAGCGCCCCGAGGGATGGCCGATTTGTGGAAAACATCGGCTTCTACAATCCCCGAACAGAGCCCGAGACGGTACGGATTGACGAAGAACGCGCGTTGCATTGGCTCTCGGTTGGAGCTCAGCCGAGCGATGCGGTAGCGCGGATCTTCCGGACTCACGGGACGATGGAGCGGTTCGAGCGCCTCCGAAGCGGCGAGGCCCTCGAGTCCCTGCTGGCTGAGGCCGAGGAAGCGCTGGAGACCGTCGAGGAGCCTGAGTCGGAGGTCGAGGTCGCGAAGACGCCTGAGGCAGAAGACGTCGCAGTCACCGAGGCAGCCGAGGCGGAAGCGGCTGAAGAAGAGGCTGCGGCTGAAGAAGCAGAGGCGGCTGAGGAAGCAGAGGCGACTGAGGAAGCAGAAGCGGCTGAGGTGGAGGAGGAAGACGCCGAGGCAGAATCGACGGAGGCCGCCTAACCGCTCAGCGTGGACGTTGTGACGCCGTCGCGCGTGTTGGCGCATCGGGTATGTCGAAGTGGTGAATAGACCACGTTAGTGATTAGACACGCCACCTTTGGTGAACGCGAGGCTCGATCTTTCGCACTCCGTCAGTGCACAGAGGTTTGGTTTCGGTGCAGCGTCGGTTCCCTGATCTGGCCCGATCTATAGGCTTCGGCCTAACTTAGGCTTCGGCCTAACTTAGGCTTCGTCGACCGATTGTCTGGGTGCCATTTGGGTTTCACGTCCTATCCATACTCATTCTTTCACTTGTCTAAGGAGGTGGCGCAATGTCCAAGGTCGCAGACCTAGTGGAGTACATTGTCAAAGCTTTAGCCGACAAGCCCGAGGCCGTCAGCCTGTCTGAGATGGAGGGCGAGACGTCCATCGTGTTGGAGCTCCGAGTTGCTCCAGAGGATATGGGCCGGATGATCGGTCGTGAAGGGCGCACGATCAATGCGATGCGCTCCCTCGCACGCGTTCTGGGCGCCAAGATGGGCAAGAAGGTCACGCTGGAGATCGTCTAGCGATGGGTTGTTCGTGCGGGTATCGTGGACATTTGAGGCTCAGGAATGCGGACTAAGCAGCCTGAGCCTCGCTATTTGGCAGTGGGAAGGGTGACACGGCCTCATGGCGTGCGGGGTGAGCTCAGAGTTAAGGTGTTTACCGATTCCCCGGAGCACCTGGCTGAGGTGGCTACGCTCTACATCGGACGGCGTCACCAACCCTACGAGGTCGAAGGTGTTCGCCCCCACCAGAAGCTTGTACTGCTCAAGCTGAAAGCGTGTGATGATCGCAACACGGCGGAGACGTTTCGCGGCGAGTTGGTCTCCGTGGCCGTGGAGGATGCTGTGCCCTTGGAAGAGGGTGAGCACTACGAATACGAACTGCAGGGTCTTGAGGTCGTCACCGACGCGGGGCAGTTGCTAGGCGAGGTTGTGGAGGTGTTTACCGCACCCGGCGCCAATGACGTGATCGTCGTGCATGGCCCCCGCGGCGAGATCCTTGTCCCGGCGATCGAGGACGTCGTCGCCTCGCTCGACCTCGAGGAGGGGCGCTTGGTAATCCATCCTCTGCCGGGCCTATTGGACGAGACTTGAGCTATGTGAGTCACCAGCTAGGGGACGGTGATGGATGACGATCTCCGTTACTGGCTAGGCTTCAATCTCGTGAGGGGCATCGGCCCGGTGCGGCTGCAGGCCCTCATCGAGCAGTTCGGTGACGTCGAAGCGGCGTGGACGGCGTCGGAAGGTGCGCTGCGGACGTCGAAACTGGATCAGCGGTCGCTCGCCAACCTCTTGCGGGTACGGCGCGAGATCGACCTGGACCGGGAGTTGGCCCGTGTCGACCGTCTTGGGGTGCACGTATTGACCTCGAGTAGCCCCGACTATCCCCAATTGCTGGCGCAAATCCCCGATGCTCCTCCGGTGCTCTTCGTGCGTGGCGATCTGGCGCCAGCGGATGAATGGTCTGTGGCGATGGTGGGCACGCGCAAGGCATCATCCTATGGGCGCGAGGTCGCGCGGCGGCTTGCCGGGGAGCTGGCACAGAGCGGGGTGACGATTGTGAGCGGGCTGGCCCGCGGTATCGACGGTGTTGCACACCGGGCTGCCTTGGAGGCTGGGGGCCGAACGATTGCAGTTCTGGGCTCGGGGGTTGACCATATCTATCCTGCAGAGCACCGGAAGCTCGCCGCCGCCATCGCCGAAAACGGCGCCGTGATCAGTGACTATCCGCTGGGGACGCGTCCTGAGGGGCAGAACTTCCCGCCGCGCAACCGCATCATCAGTGGGCTAAGCCTGGCTACGATTGTGGTGGAAGCAGGGCTGCGCAGCGGCGCCCTCATCACGGCGGATTTCGCGCTCGATCAGGGGAGGGACGTCTTCGCCGTTCCGGGCAGTATACTCAGCCCCGGTTCCGCAGGGTGTAATCGCCTCTTGCGCGACGGGGCGCACGTCCTGACCGAGACCCGTGACGTGCTCGAGGTGTTGCGCCTGGACCAGCTTCCCGAGAAGCAGGCGGCGCGTGCTATCCTTCCCGAGACCCCAACCGAGGCCGCGGTTTTTGAGCGGCTTTCGTCTGAGCCCTGTCATCTCGATGAGATCTCACGGCTGTCAGGGATTCCCGTGTCGGTGGTCAGCAGCACGCTGGTCATGATGGAGCTCAAGGGGATGGTAAGGCAGGTTGGAGGCCTGCAGTACGTACGGGCCTATGAACCTGGCGTGAGCTACACGACGGAGGACGGCGGTGAGGCATCATCGCCCGGAGGGAACGATGGTTGACCATCTATACGCGGTGATTATGGCCGGCGGCGGTGGAACGCGGCTATGGCCGCTCAGCCGGCAGCACCACCCGAAGCAGACGCTGAGTCTCTCGGGAGAGCGGACGCTCTTTCAGACGGCGGTGGATCGGTTGCTGCCCCTGATGCCCCTCGAGCGTATCTATGTAGTCACAGCGGCGGACCAGGCTGAAGCGCTAGCTCTCCAATATCCACAGCTCCCTCGTGAGAACTTAATTGTTGAGCCGTTGGCAGGAGGAACCGCCTCCTGCATTGGACTTGCCGCCCTGCATTTGAGACATCTCGATCCCGAGGCTGTGATGGCTGTGGTGACGGCAGATCACTACATCGAGGATGTCGACGGCTTCCGTCGCAGCCTTATGAGTGCCTGCCAGCTCGCCTCTCAGGGCTATTTGGTCACGTTAGGCATAACGCCTACCTTTCCAGCCACCGGTTTTGGCTATATCTGTCTGGGTGCCCGGCTGCCCGAAGCACAAGGCTTTGACGGCTATCAAGTCGAGGCGTTCACCGAAAAGCCGAGCCCGGAGAAGGCGCAGGAGTTTTTGGACGCCGGCTGTTATGTCTGGAACAGCGGTATGTTTGTCTGGCGAGCGGACCGGATCCTGGAGGAAATCGCGCGGTGGATGCCCGCTCTCGACGCGGTGCTGCGTGAATTGGCGGCTGCGCGGGAGCGAGGGCTCTATCGCGCCAGACTCCATGAGTTATGGCGCTCACTGGAGAAGGAGACTATCGACTACGGCATCATGGAGCGGGCGGACAGGGTTGTTGCGATTCCCGTGGAGATTGGATGGTCGGATATCGGGGCTTGGTCCTCCGTGATGGATGTCTACGAGCCCGACGACGAGGGCAACGTGCTCGTGGGTGACGTGATCCATCTCGACACCGAGAACACGATGGTCATTTCACAGGGGCAGAGATTGATCGTCGCTATCGGCGTTGAGGATCTCATCGTCGTGGACACGCCGGACGCTTTGCTGGTGACGGGACGTCAGGCATCACAGCGCGTGCGAGAGATTGTTGATTACCTGAGATCCACAGGCAGGGACGATCTACTCTAGCCGTGTTCTCGCGCAGCGGGTCGACGGATGTCCTGAGCTCGCTCGGGCCTGATCCGTCGTAAGCGTGCAAGTGAGCTGATCGCTCGCGCCGGACCATAGTCTAACGCATTCGCTGATCAAAGCATTCAGTGTCACAAAAT
>JBNGCP010000009.1:56819-83907 GCA_049974845.1 Anaerolineae bacterium
GCGCCGGACCATAGTCTAACGCATTCGCTGATCAAAGCATTCAGTGTCACAAAATGTGAGACCTTGACAGCGTGTCTCTCTTCCGTTATGATTCATTCGGTTAGGGTTGGAAGTTTTAGTTGCTCCCGGAGGCAGGTCTGTGGCTTCCGGGTGCAGTTGTGTTAGGGAAAGAGTGAGGGAACCACGCGTGTTAGGGGTTCTCTTCGAATGGGAAGGTCTATGGCTGACGAATCCAAGATGTTTGCTTATTGCGTGAAGTGTCGAGAGAAACGGCAGATGGTCGACCCAACGCCCGTTTTCACCAAGAACGGGCGACCAGCGACCCGGGGGCGCTGTGCCGTGTGCGGCACGAAGATGTTTCGCATGGGAGAGACGCCGATGCACGAGGGTATGGAACCACCCCCACCACCGGAGCCACCCAAGCCGACGGGCAAACTGGTGATTGTTGAGTCGCCCACCAAGGCGCGCACGGTGGGACGATTCCTCGGCAAAGGCTACAAGGTGAAGGCTTCGGTAGGCCACATCCGCGATCTGCTGCGGTCCAAGCTCTCGGTGGACGTCGAGAACGACTTCGAGCCGCGTTATCGGGTTCCGAACGAGAAGCGCGATGTCGTCAAGGAGCTTGCTGCCGCGGTCGAGAAATCTGCGGAGGTCTATCTGGCTACCGACCTCGACCGTGAGGGCGAGGCGATTGCCTGGCATCTCTCGGAGGTCCTCGATCTGACCGCAGAACAGACGCACCGGGTGGTCTTTCACGAGATCACGAAGCCGGCAATTGACGAGGCGTTTGCGCGTCCGCGGTCCATCAATATGGACCTCGTGGATGCCCAGCAAGCGCGCCGCATCTTGGACCGGCTGGTTGGATACAAGCTGAGCCCCCTGCTGTGGCGCAAGGTGCGCAGCCGACTATCAGCCGGCCGTGTGCAGTCTGTGGCCCTGCGCTTGATCGTCGAGCGCGAGCGGGAGATAGAAGCCTTTGTGCCGGAGGAGTACTGGTCGCTGGATGCCGAGCTGGCCTCGAAGGAGTCGGCGGATCAGAAGGAGCGGCCAACCTTCATCGCCAGCCTCGTCCGCATCAACGGTGAGGACGTAGAACTGAAGTCGGAGGGCGATGTCACGCCGATTGTGGCGGAGCTTGAGGGGGCCATTTATGTCGTTTCGGATGTCAAAGAGGGAACGCGACGGCGCAACCCCTCTGCCCCTTACACGACCAGCGCGATGCAGCAAGAGGCCTCGAGCAAGCTGCGCTTCTCTGCACGCAAAACGATGCAGTTAGCTCAGCAGCTCTACGAGGGCATTGACCTTGGGGACGGCAACACCGAGGGGTTGATTACGTACATGCGGACGGACAGCACGAATGTCTCAGAACAGGCGCAGGCTGAGGCTCGGGCTTTTGTGACCGAACGCTATGGCGCGGAATACCTGCCCTCAGAACCGCCGGTCTACAAGACAAAGTCGAAGATGGCCCAGGAGGCTCACGAAGCGATCCGTCCCACCAGCGTGCGGCGGACGCCTGACGAGGTCAAACCCTATCTCACCCGTGACCAGCGCCGTCTCTACGATCTGATCTGGCGGCGTTTCGTGGCCAGTCAGATGAAGCACGCGCTCTATGACACAATCCGCGTCGAGATTCTGGCTGGCAGCGAGACGGAGAAACCCTATCTCTTCCGTGCCACTGGCTCGACCCTGCGCTTCCCGGGCTTCCTCGTCGTGTATGAGGAGACGCGCTCGGAGGACAAGGTGGAGGAAAGGACGCAGCAGATCCCGCCGCTCAGCGTCGACGAGCTGCTGGACCTGATTCGTCTGCTGCCAGAGCAACACTTCACGCAGCCGCCGCCTCGGTATAGTGATGCGACGCTGATTCGCACGTTGGAGGAATACGGGATCGGTCGCCCTTCGACCTATGCAAGCATCCTGACGACGTTGCGGCACCGTGGGTATGTTGGACGCCGGCGTCGCAGGCTTGAGCCGACAGAGACCGGTGTGCTGGTCAACGATCTTTTGGTGGAGAGCTTTCCAGACCTGATCAACGTGGACTTCACCGCCGAGATGGAAGCCGAGCTGGATGAGATCGCCACCGGGGACCGTGATTGGGTCGCCGTGATGCGCGACTTCTACGGTCCCTTTGAGAAGGCGCTGAAGCGCGCGGAAGAGGAGATGCCGGAGGTTGACCAGGTCGAATACGTGGGCCGTGATTGCCCGAAGTGCGAGGACGGCCAGCTCGTCGTTCGCTGGGGCCGGTATGGTAAGTTCATCGGCTGCACGAACTTCCCCAAGTGCCGGTACACTGAACCGTGGCTAGAGAAGATCGGGGTGAAGTGCCCCGATTGTGAGGACGGTGAGATCGTCCTGCGGCGGACGAAGCGCGGACGCCCGTTCTACGGATGCTCCAATTGGCCTGATTGCGAGTTCACGTCATGGAAGCGTCCCCTCCCGACCCCGTGCCCCAGGTGCGGTGGGCTCTTGGTGGTAGCCAAGAAGGACACGGCGCAGTGTCTCTCCTGTGAGACAACATTCCCGCTCGATGAAGTGGAGTCCGAGGCTGAGGAGGAAGTCCCGGCGACGGTCGGATCTGATGGCTGACTTGCCTTAGCGACGCAGCGTTCCCAGTTCGCCCGTGCCCCCGGCCAATCTATGGCTGGGGGTATTTCCTTGGTCGAGCTTCGCCGCCTTGCCTAATTACATAGATGCGGATATGATAAATTAGTATGTGGAAGGTACAGAGCGCGGCTCGGTTAGCGACAGCAGATCTGGCGGCGCACGAGAGGAGAGACCCATGCGAAAAACGCTGATCGTTGTCCTGGGCGTCATAGGCCTGCTGGTCATTGCCGGCGGGATCTATGTCGTCGTGAGATTGTACAATGCCGGATATCTGCCCGGGTCGGCGGAGGTGACGGCAGATGTGGCACCGACGACCATCCCGTTGACGGAGGCAGGTGAGGAGATGGACCCGACCGTAACCTCAACAGCGTCGGCAACGCCCATCTCGACGCCGACGGCATCACCGACGACGGAGACCCCGGCGCCGCAGTCGACGTCGATGCCGACATCGATGCCGACATCGGTGGCGACGCCTGAGGCGCGGGAGACGCGCGTCGTCCCCCTGGCGGATGAGGTCTTGCTGCCTGACGGGTTCGGCATTTCCCTTTTTGCGGAGGGCCTCGCCGATCCTCGGATGATGGCTATCGGACCAGATGGCCAGCTCTATGTGGCAGAGCGGGGGGCGAACCGCATCATTCGTCTGCCGGATCGCGATGAAGACGGCGTCGCCGACGGGGTGGAGCCGGTCGTGGACGGCCTCTCGGCACCTAGCAGTCTCGATTTCCACCCTGACGGGTCGCTCTACGTGGGTGAGACGACTCAGGTGCTCCGGGTGACGCTAGGCGGGGACCCACTGGCGGCGGAGACGGTCGAGGTGATTGTCGAGGGCTTGCCCCGGGGCGGGCACAGCACGCGGACGGTGCTCTTTAGCCCGGACGGAGCGTGGCTGTATGTGTCTGTGGGCTCCTCCTGCAACGTCTGTATCGAGGATGATCCCCGGCGGGCGGCAATCGTGCGCTATCGTCCGGACGGGAGCGAAGAGGCGATCTATGCGACGGGGCTACGGAATGCCGTCGGGATCACCTTCCGGCCCGGGACCGAGGAGCTTTGGGCGACTAACAACGGTCGCGACTGGTTGGGAGATGACCAACCGCCGGAAACGGTCTATACTGTGAGTCAGGGCGACGACGCGGGTTGGCCTCGGTGCCACAGCGGACGCATTGTCGATCCCGACTACGGGGATGAAGGGGATTGCGAGGGCATCCTGGAGCCCGCGGTGGAGATGCAGGCCCACTCGGCCCCCCTGGGGCTAGGGTTCTACAGCGGAAGCGAGTTTCCGGAGGCCTATCAGGGCGATCTGTTTGTGGCCTTCCACGGTTCGTGGAATCGGAGCGTTCCCACCGGTTACAAGGTCGTTCGCATTCCATTGGAAGACGGCGAGCCGGGGCCGGTCATCGATTTCGCCGTCGGTTGGTTGCGGCCCGATGGCTCGGACTGGGGGCGTCCGGTGGACATCCTGACGGTGGCGGACGGCAGCATGATGGTCTCGGATGACGCCGGAGGACGCATCTACCGGATTTTCTATCAGGGTCCTTAGAACGAGCCCCTCAAGGACGGCGTTTCGCACCAGGGACGAACGCCAGACATGAGGCGTTGATCGCGCAGCCTGAAGGGTTAAGACATGGTATAATTCGGGGGAAGGGTCGGGCCCGAATTCCGCTTCTTTCTTCGTCTCTGGCATAAGGAGGCACCGTGACACCATATGACTGGCTGCTGATCTTTCTCGGGGGCGGCTTGTTGGTTCTCTTCGCTGTCGACGGTCTATTGCGGGGGTTGTTCTCGGCGGTTGTGCTCTGGTCGGCGACGCTAGCCAGTGCGGCTCTCTACCGCGAGTTGGCCTTTCGTGTGCAGGCCATCGGGGGAAGCAATCCCGTTCTGACCCGGGGTGTGGTCTTCGACATCCTGTTTGTGCTTTTCTTGATCGCCGGATATGTCCTCATTCGCCTGGCATTCCCGGTCACGAAGCTGCCGTCGCTCGGTTTTCTCGACAACCTGCTGGGGCTGGTGGTGGGCGTCGTCATCACCGTGACGCTAATCTCCGTGTTGGTCAACAGCATGGGCGTGATGACGGTTGAGCGATGGCCGGTCAACGAGCAAGGATGGACGGCGCTGCGCTCTGCTTACGTGCGGTCTGGCCTTCGCCCCCTCACGACGCGTGTCATGGGGGCCTATGGCTGGCTCTTTGTGCCGTTCTTCCGCGGGTTGCCGCCGGTGCTCGTCCCCCAGTAATGCGGGGATGTGTCCCCCAGTAATGCGGGGATGTGTCCCCCAGTAATGCGGGGATGTGTCCCCCAGTGATGTGGGGACGACGAGAGCTTAAGGCGTGCTAGATAGGTAAGTGTAGGGGATTTGATGAATCGTCATTGGGTTACGCTGGAGTATCCGGCGATCTTGCGGCGTCTTGCGAGACGCACCGATTTCTCTGGAGGCGAAGCGCTCGCGCTGTCGTTGGAGCCCAGCTTTCATATTCGTGAAGCTGAGGAACAGCTCGCCCTTACGGGAGAGGCGCGGGCGCTGCTTCGCGCCAGGCCTGACTTCGCTTTAGGCGGGGTCACGGATGTCCGCCCGCTGGCCGAACAGGCGCGGCACGGTGTGACACTTCAACCCTCGCAGTTTCTGGAGATCCGCAACACGCTCATGGGGGCCGCACGGGTCCACCGACTGTTGAGCCATCTGGAGACCCAGTTCCCGCACCTTGCCGATATCGCTTACCGGATTGAGACGTTGCCGTCACTGACCGATGCGATCGATCGGGTGTTGGATGAGCGGGGAGAGATCCGCGATCATGCCTCCGACGAGCTGGCGCGCATTCGGCGTGAGCTCCGTCTGACGCAGGACCGCGTCCAGGAACGTTTGCGCAGGATCATCGCTTCCTCTGAGGTTGCGCCCTATCTCCAGGAGTCGCTGATCACCCGGAGGGAAGGGCGATTCGTCATCCCCGTACAAGCTGACTTCAAGGGGCACGTGGAGGGGATTGTGCACGATCGCTCCTCGAGCGGCGCCACGCTCTTCATGGAGCCGACTCACATCGTCGAGATGAATAACGCGCTCCGAGAGCTTAAGCTGGCGGAGGAACAAGAGATCATCCGGCTGCTGCGGGCGCTTACCGCCCAAGTGGGATGGTTCGCCGATGAGGTGGCCCACACGCTGGACGCGCTCGCCTCTCTGGACCTCGTGGTGGCCAAGGCTCGCTATGCCGAGGATCTCCTCGCCACCGCGCCGGCGCTGGTCGAGGTGCCGAAGACACCGCCGGAGCCCGACGGTGGCAATCTCTATCCGGGCACCGTCGTGCGTCTCAAGGGGGCGCGTCATCCGCTGATCGATCCCGAGCTCGTCGTGCCCGTCGACATCGACGTGATCGACGAGACACACGTCCTAGTGATCACCGGACCTAACACTGGTGGCAAGACTGTCACGCTAAAGACGGTCGGGCTGCTCACGTTGATGGCGTTGTCGGGTATGCATATCCCCGTCGATGAGGGTTCTGAGCTTTCCTGCTTTGACGCGGTCTTCGCCGATATCGGCGACGAGCAGTCGATCGAGCAAAATCTCTCGACGTTCTCATCTCACCTGAACAACATCCTCTCGTTCTTCAAGGCCGTGGATCATCACGCTCTTGTGCTTCTGGACGAGCTAGGGGCGGGCACCGACCCTGCGGAGGGCTCCGCCTTAGCGCGGGCGCTGTTGGAAGCGTTCAGGCAGCGCCGCTGCACGGTCTTCGTTGCGACTCACTACCCGGAGCTCAAGCTCTACGCTCACAACATGGCGGGGGTGCGCAACGCGTCGATGGAGTTCGATGTGGAGACGCTGGCGCCGACCTACCGACTTACGATCGGCCTGCCGGGGCGATCCAATGCGTTTGCTATCGCACGGCGGCTGGGGATGCCTGAGGAAATCGTCAAACAGGCCCAGGGCATGATCTCCGGGGAGGAGCTGCGCGCAGAGGATATGCTCAACGATCTGCACGAGTTGCGCCTTCAGGAGGTGGCAGCACGCGATGAGGCCCGCAAGATCCAGGGTGAGATGACGTCGCTGCGGGACCGGTTGCAGGAGCGCTTGGTAGGGATCGAGCAGGAGCGTCGTGAGATTCTGCGGGAGGCCGAGGCAAAGGCAGGGGCCGAGGTTGAAGCGCTGCGGGACGAGCTACGCTCGTTGCGGACGAAGATGCTGCTGACCCCCATGGGGGGAGCACCCTCAGAGTTGGATGAGGTGGCGGAGCGGCTGGACGATATCGAGGTCGAGGTCACGAAACCCGAACCGTTGGTCGAGGATCAGGGAGACGAGATCGAAGGAGAGCTGCGTGCGGTCCGCGAGGGCGACCAGGTGAAGCTCCTCTCTGTTGGCGTTCAAGGGACCGTCCTGGCGGTGGACGGCGACGAGATAACCGTGCAAGCTGGTCCTATCCGCACCCGGGTCCCGCGGCGAGATGTCACATTGCTGCGTCAGGCCGAGCCCCCGAAGCCGTCGTCATCGGGCATCTCAGTTCCGTCACGTCCAGCCTCACCGGGCGTGCAGATTGACCTCCGCGGACAGACCGTCGATGAGGCGCTTCAGCGTCTGGAACGCTATCTGGACGAGGCGACGATGGCGGCGCTCCCTTGGGTCAGGATCATCCACGGTAAGGGAACCGGCAAGCTGCGACGCGAGGTGCGACGCTATGTCGGCGACCATCCGTTGGTGAGTTCCTATGACGTAGCGCCACTCAACGAAGGTGGCGAGGGCGCGACGATTGTGAACTTGGTCAGTGCCCGTTGAGACGGCGGTTGCCGAGACGCCGCCATGTTGAAGCCTCGAAGATCAGTCCGACATCTTCAAGATGCCGGGCTGATCATGATTGGACGTCTGAATGATGGCTAATTGTCGTCTGAAGTAGCCTTCTTGGTCTCCTTCTTCGCCGTCGTATCCGTCTTTTCAGATGAGCTCTCTCCATCCTCTTTTCGACTTCCGGGTATAGCGGTCGAGGATCTCGAGCGGTTGTCGGTGACGTAGAAGCCGGAGCCCTTAAAGATTATGCCGGCAGGCTGGATAAGCCGTTCTACGTGCCCACCGCAATCGGGGCACGTTCTCACCGGCTCGTCACTGAAACTCTGGCGTCGTTCAAAGCGCAACCCGCATTCTTGGCATTCATATTCGTAAAGTGGCATCCGACATACCTCCCTGAGCACTAACCCCGTTATTATAGAACGATTAGCCTGTTTGGCAAGGATTTTTCGACGTCGGGCGTGTTTCGCGTTGGGGGCGACTTGTCGATCAAGCCCGGTACAAGCCGGGGTACCCTTGGCTTTGCCCAACGCGAAACACGCCTTGGCAGTATTGGCGCGCCCTGGGGCGGTGAATCTCGAATGCGTTGTGCTAAAACTGCTCGCACTTGCCCTAGAGATGGAATGCGCCCTCGACGTCGCAGAGAGGTCTTTGTCGGGACGCCTCACACACAACAGCGACGTCCTCCGTGGGGCTTACGTCTCCTCCAGATGCTTTCGGATGCGGGTAAAGACGGCATCAAACATCTCTAGGGTGAGCCGCCCTGTCTGGGTGTTCTGCCGGCTTGGGTGGTACGAGACCATCAGGCGTGGCAGCGGTGCCGGCAGCGTCTGGTCGAGGCCGTGTTCGAACCGGAGCTTGGGGAGGTCGCAGCCCTGTTCCTTCAGGAGGCGGAGATAGCCCTTGAACGCGATCTGGCCCAGGGCGAGGACGATCTCTAGGTTTTCTAACAGCGCGATTTCCCTGGCGAGATAGGGGCGGCAATTCGCCAGCTCTTGGGCTGTGGGGCGGTTCTTTGGGGGTGCACACCGGGCGACCGCGGTGATGAAGGTGTCGTAGAGGACGAGACCGTCCCCCTTGTGGTCTGAGGTCGGCTGACTTGCGAACCCAGCGCGATAGAGAGCGCCGTAGAGGGTCTCCCCGGAGCTGTCTCCAGTGAACATGCGCCCGGTGCGATTGGAGCCGTGGGCCCCGGGTGCCAGCCCGACGATCACCAGCCTCGCAGAACGGTCGCCGAAGCCCGGCACGGGATTTCCCCAGTAGCCCCAGTCCTCATAGGCGCGGCGTTTGACCTCCGCGACCTCCTCACGCCAGGCGACCAGGCGCGGGCAACGACGGCACTGGATGATCTCTTCCTCTAGAAGGTCCCAAGCGTGCTCGGATGGTTTTTGAGGATCTTGTGGCATAGGATGACTCCCGGTGAGGCTAGTCGGTTTGGCCGTTCAGGGATCGGATGAAGGCCTGAGCCTCCTCGTAGCGCTCAAACGCCGACTCGGCTTTGCGGAAGGCGGGCGTATGCGCGCGACGTCGACCGTTAATCCTCTCCGTGCCCAACGCTTTGTGCAGTAGTTCGTGATAGATCACGTAGTCGACAACGTAGCGAGGCACATGCTGGCTGTCCAGGGTCTGGCTGACCATCAGGGTGTCTCGCAGGGCATCGTAGTGTCCGAGCTTGCGCTCTGTGCGTCTCCGGCTCCACACCAGCTTCGGCTGGTCTAGCTGTCCCTCGAAGTATGCCGCGTTCACGCGGGCGAAAGCCTCTACCAGATCATGGTACTGGCCTACGGCGTCTGAGGTGTGGGCCTCTGTGGTGGCGAGAAGGGCCTTCTGAATGTCAACGAAAGACGCGGATGCCGCGTAAGCTTGAAGGGTCTCGCGGGCAGCGCTCGCGCTGCTTTGATCCAGCGCCGCCTCAACCAGCGTGTCCAGCACCGATTCCGGCGCATCGATGAATCCCTCGTTGACGAGAACGTCGTGACCACGGCCTTTCAGGCGCGTCCGGTAGAGCATCGGCGTCGCGAAGATCCGCAATTGCAGTGGAGGCTGAGCGCCAGCGGATACGTGACTGGCAAAAGCCTGGCGTCCCGTCTCCGTCAAGTAAGCCAGGGTACGCAGGTGTTGCGCCAGATACGCCGGTGTGCCGAGGAGGCGCAACCACTGATAGCCGCGCCGTGAGCGCACGGGCAACGCCGCCGGGTCGGCACCTGCCTCCGCGCACAAGGCAGCGATGGCCTCAGCCTCCGTGTGTAACTCCGCGCTGAGGCTCTGAAGGGGCTTGCTCTCTGCTGCAAAGACCGCATCGGTGTCCCTAACGAGCTTGGCGAACGTGCGATGGTAGCGTTCGCAGGTGGATATGATTCCGGTGATGCGGACCGTTGTCTGGGGCCTTGTCTCCCGATCGCCAGGGGTGGGTAAGTTCGCCAGATCCAAACCGTGAAGGTATTCATACGCGCGGCGCGAGGGGGCCGGCAGGTTTTCCGGGCCGATGTGGTGGTGCCGGCAGATGCGCTCCACGGCCCGTGTCGCGTCTCGTACCATTGCGCGGAAGTCGTCGGCTTCATCGGGGGGGATTCCAGAGCGCAGCTGATCTCGGACGCGATTCATCATGCGTACGAGACCGCGAATGCGAACCTTGTCGTTACCCTTGGTCATAAGCGTGGTGTGGGCATCGGCTAGAGTCTTCCCTGTTCGACGGCGCGGCGCAGCAGATCCAGCAGGCGCGCGGCGTCGCAATGTGGCAGCATCACTGCAGCTCGCTCCAGCCGCCCACGCCGGACGTAGGCGAGGGTCTCCTCCTCGAGCGCCGTAACGTGGATGGCGGCGCCGTCCAGGTCGACCAGCTCATTGGTGGAGACGAAGCTGGGGACCCACCGCTCCCCCAGCCGCCGCTCGAGGTCCGTGATGATCTCGATTCGAAAGCCATCGATCTCGAGGTGGCCGAAGTGCGAGCGGATGCTCGCGTTCTCTCGCCACGCCAGCGGCAGCGTCGTGTGATCGGCATAGTGGTCCATCAGGGCGTAAGCTGACGTCGCGTCCATCTCCAGGTCAAGGTCATGGACCTCGACCGGCAGCCCGCGCAGGGCCAAGCTTGCCCCTCCCACGACCCTGTAGTTGGCGTCCAGATCGTGGAGTTCCTCAGCGAGCTGTCGCAGAACGGGCCGCCATTTGGGATGACGACAGATAGCGAGGAGATGCTCCACGCCTCCGTGGAGCGACGGATCGTGCCCGATCTGATAGTTTGTTTCGACCCAGAAGTCCCACGCGTCTCCGGACAGTGCGTTCACCTTATCCTCATGACCACTGACGACGCCCTCTACCCCAAGTAGGACGATAGGTTCCAGTCCTGCAGCACGGCAAAGTGGCTCGATTTCATCGGGATGCGCAAAGTAGGCGACGAAGCGGCCCCCGGCCGCTTCGCCTGGAGGCTCGACTCCGTTGGTGGCGATGTGGCGATAGACATCCGCTATCTCGGCGGCGCGTTCGGGATACCCAGCGGCAGCGTCGATATGGCCCGCGTAGCGCGCGATAAAGGCGGCGAAGACGGGACCCCCAGGCTTGACGACCCGGCGAGCCTCCGCCAGCGCCTGGCGGCGCTTCGTCTCGTCGAGAAGGTGATAGAGAGGGCCCATCAGGAGCACAGCATCGAACTCACCATCGTCGAAACGATCAAGGTCGATGGCGGTGCCCTCCTCGAAGCCGGCCAATGTCACGCCGGCCTCGGTCGCGCGCTCCCGCGCAAGCATCAGCAGCTCTGGCGATAGGTCGAAGAGCGTGACGTGATAGCCACGCTGCGTCAGCTCGATCGCGTAACGACCAGGTCCGCCTCCACAATCCAGGATCGCGGCGGGTGGGGGTGGGAGGTGATCCTTCAGGGCACGGAGCGTGACCGCGAACTCGGTGCGGTGACGTGCCATACGCTCCCATTCACGATCTGGATCCTGAGCGTAGAACGCTTGCACGGCCTGCTCGGTCCTCCAGTTTGCGTCAGACATCGTGCTTACTTGGGCCCCACTTGGCCGAGATTGACGGTTGTGCCCCTACCAATGCTCATATCTGACGAGGTCGGAGAGCTCTTTACGCCGCTTGGCGCCGGGCTCGCTGTCAGGGTAGCCAAGGGGCGTGAAGACAATGGGCTCCACGCCGTTGGGCAGGCCGAGCACGTCGCGGGCGGCAGCGGGATCGAAGGCGGCAATCCAGCACGTTCCCAGGCCCAACGATGTCGCAGCCAGTACGACGTGGTCCATGACGATCGCGGCGTCCACATCCATGTAGCTCTTGCCGTCGTGGCTTCGCATCCAAGCCTCGGCTTCCACACCGCAGATGCAGAGGATGAGGGGAGCTTTGACAAACCACTCTCGACCGTAGATGCGTCGGAGCTCGTCCTCACGTCCCTCAGTGGTGACCACGAGCACGCGGAAGGGCTGGCGATTTGCAGCGGTGGGAGCAAGGCGAGCAGCCTCCAGAATCTGCTGCAGCTTTACGTCCTCGACTGGGTCGGGCTTGTACGCGCGCACGCTATGACGCTTACGCACCAATTCGAGAAACTCCATAGGTGGCCTCCTTTCGGCATCACGCCAGATCATCCGAGTCATGGTTGCTGCCCGTAAATTGTGGAGGATGTATCCTATTTGTCAACCGCCGAACCTTGACGAAGTGGCCGTTGCCCTTAGAATGTCTAGAGCGCCGTCGCAGGAAAATCCGATCAGGCGGCGCTCGTGCTGTGTTTTGAACATAGAGTCGGGAGCACTATGACAACAGGCGAGTTCGTACTGCAGAGGGAGTGGCAGTCAAAGCGCACCGGAGCGGTGAGTTGGGTCTTCTCACACGCGCTGCGACATCCACTGGCAATTCTTGGCATGCTGGTCGGCGCGGTGGGCAATGCGCTGCTTGCTTCCGCCCAGCCGATCTTGATTGGTCAGGCCTTTGATGCCGTGAGTCAGCCGGCACCGGATCTGGCAGCGCTAGGACGGGCCGCGCTGCTGGTCGGGATCACCCAGCTGTTTCGGGGGGCAGCTTTGCAGCTCCTGCGGAATATGTCGGCGGAGACCTTGGGTCAGCGCATCGAGCGCGATATCCGTGATGAGCTGTACGTCAGCCTGATCGGCAAGAGCATGGCGTTTCACGACGCCCATCCGACCGGTGATCTGATGGCGCGTGCCACCAACGACGTCCGGCAGATCAACTTTCTGTTCAACCCGGGCTTGAATATGGTCATTGGATCGGCCAATTTCGTGCTGATGCCGCTTTTTGTGGCGCCTGGCATTCACCCCCAACTGATTCTAGCTCCCATCATCTATCTCATTTTCTACGGCTTCGTCGTCTACGGCTATCTGCGCGAGCTTCGTCCAGCCAGCGAGGCGGTTCGCCACGAGTTTGGCGAGATGAACACAACGCTCGCGGAGGCGATCGAGGGTGTCGAGACTGTGAAGGGCGCCTCCAGAGAGGACTATGAGATCGAGCGTTTCAGAGATTCGGTCACAGAATGGCGCGGGGCCTTCATCTGGGAGCAGGACATCCAAGCCAAGTTTCTGCCGCGGCTGCTTCTGGCGGTGCTTATCGGGGGCGGCCTATTGCACTCGCTCTTGCTCTTCAGGGTGGGCGCGTTGACGGTGGGTAATGTGGTGACCTACAGCGGTCTGCTTATGATGTTCGGATTCCCCACGTTCACCGGGCAGTTTGCCTACCCGCGGGTCGCTTCGGGCCTCGCGAGCGCACGTCGCCTGTTGGAGCTGATCAACACGCGCACCGCGCTAGATCGCAACCCCGGCGGATATGAGGCGCCGATTGAGGGAACGGTGACCTTCGACGGCGTCTGGTTCTGCTACGCGCCACCCGAGGATGAGTCGTGCGATGTCGAAGTCGAATCCGTCGCCCTGGAGGACATCAGCTTCCATGTCGCACCTGGCGAGACGGTAGCAATTGTAGGACAGACGGGGTCGGGCAAGTCGACCATCGCTAAGTTGATCAACCGGACCTATGATGTCGATCAGGGCCGCGTGCTGATCGATGGCGTAGACGTGCGGGATTGGAACCTGGCGGCTCTGCGACGGCAGATATCGATCATCGAGCAGGACCTCTTTCTCTTCTCCCGATCGATTGCCGAGAACATCGCCTTTGGCTACGAGGAGGCGACGCGTGAGCAGATTGAAGCTGCAGCCAAGGCAGCCCAGGCCCACGAGTTCATCTTGAGCTTCTCCGATGGCTATGAAACGGTGGTGGGGGAGCGTGGTGCGACGTTGTCCGGTGGTCAGCGACAACGCATCGCTCTGGCACGAGCCTTCCTCACGGATCCGGCGATCCTCATTCTGGACGATGCGACCAGTGCTATCGACAGTGAGACGGAGGATCGCATTCAGCGGGCCATTGAGCGGGCGGCGGCCGATCGGACCACGTTCCTGATCACGCACCGGCTCTCGCAGATTCGCTGGGCGGACAAGATCGTGGTAATGAGGGAAGGACGCGTGGATGTCGTCGGTACCCATGAGGAGTTGATGGCGTCATCGGCTGCGTATCGCAACATCTTTGCTCGCTACGAATAGGCTGAGAGTGGCGGGCGAGGAGTGATATGGGGTTTTTCTACGGGTTGAGCGAAGAGGAGTACGATCGCGAATACAGTGACCGTGAGCTGATTCGTCGTATCTACCAGTACTTCAAGCCGCACGGCAAGCGGGTGTTGACAGTCGCGGTGGTCGCGGTGGTCTCCTCTCTTTTCACGGTAATTCCGCGAATCGCGACGGCGGAGGGTATCGATCTGCTGGTCGGAGATCGCGATAACATGGCCGTCATTCTGGGGCTCGTGGCCATCGTGTTGTTTGGAGGCGTGCTGGATTGGGGGAGCACCTGGTTGAGCCGGCGTCTCCTGGCCCGGGTAACGGGCTCGATTATGCAGACGCTGCGTGACGACGCGTTCTCTGCCTCGATGCATCACGATCTTTCGTTCTTCGATAAGTACCGCTCAGGACGCATCATCAGCCGGATCACGTCGGACACCGAGGAGTTTGCCCAGGTGGTGCAGCTGGTCACGGACTTCCTCGGGCAAGTGTTGCAGGTTGCCCTCCTGGTCGGGTACATGCTTACGATCTCTTGGCGGCTGACAGGCATGGTGCTCTTGTTTGTGCCGCTGGTGATCGCCGTGGCGTTCAGCTTGCGACGGGTGGCTCGCAGGGTCACCCGTAAGGGGTTCCAGGTGATGGCTGAGGTCAACGCCGCGATCCAGGAGGCCGTGACCGGCATCAGTGTGGCGAAGAACTTCCGCCAGGAGGACAAGATCTATCGCGAGTTCTCGGAGATCAACGAGCAATCGTACTCGGTCAACCTGCGACGAGGTTATGTGCTGTCGCTGAGCTTCCCGCTGCTGAACGCCGTCTCAGGAGTGGGGACGGCCCTGATCGTCTACCTGGGTGGACGCATTGCAGCGGGCCCGGCGATGTCGATTGGTGACTGGTACCTTTTCGTGACTAGCATGGATCGTTTTTGGTTCCCCATTCTGAGTATCTCCGCCTTCTGGAATCAGTTCCAGGGCGGGCTCTCGGCTGCTGAGCGGGTCTTTGCCCTGATCGACGCCGAATCTTCCGTCGAGCAAATCGACCAGCAGCCGGTTGGTGAGCTGCGGGGTGAGATCACGTTCGATCAGGTGGATTTCCGCTATACTGAACAGGAACAGGTGCTGAAGGCGTTCTCGCTCCATATCCAGCCCGGTGAGAGCGTCGCGTTCGTCGGCCACACGGGCGCCGGTAAGAGCAGTATTGCCAGCCTCATCGCGCGCTTCTATGAGTTCCAGGGAGGTCGTCTTCTCATAGACGGGCGAGACATTCGCACCTTTGATCTGGCCGACTATCGGAAGCAGTTGGGCATCGTCTCTCAGACGCCGTTCCTGTTCTCTGGCACTGTGGGTGACAATATCCGTTATGGTCGTCCGGAGGCGACGGAGGAGGACATACTGGAAATCGCTAACCAGATCGGAGAGGGGGGCTGGCTCAAGACGCTGCCTGAGGGTCTGGACACGGAGGTTGGAGAGCGAGGCGCGCAGCTTTCGATGGGCCAGCGCCAGATGGTCGCTTTGATGCGAGTTCTCGTACAGCACCCGGCCATTTTCATCCTCGACGAGGCTACCGCCAGTATCGATCCCTTCACCGAGACGCAGATTCAGGAGGCAACGGAACTGATCCTCAAGCAGAGCACCTCGATCCTGATCGCGCATCGGCTCTCGACGATCCGGGCTGTGGATCGCATTATCGTGTTGCGGGAGGGCAAGATCATCGAGGAAGGCAACCATGAGGCGTTGATGGCGCGCGGGGGGCACTACGCGGAGCTTTACAACACGTACTTCCGCCATCAGTCGCCGGATTATCGCCCACCGGCGCCTGAGGAAGAGGACGAGAGCTATCTTGAGCTTCTGTCTCAGTATCGCGGGCGTGACTGACGGATCTGCACGATGAAGAAAACACTATGGATTTACACGCTTATCGGTGTCGGACTATCGGCCTCGCTGGCCGCGTCGTTTCAGACGCGCCTCAACGTTCATCCCTACGTGACCTGGATAAGTGCCACTACCGTCGTGACCTGGGCTCTCTACGCCTGGGATAAGCGCATCTCGCAACTGGGGTCGTTGCTGAAAGGATGGCGCGTGCCGGAGTTCACGCTGAACTTGATGGCGTTGAGTGGGGGCTTTCTCGGTGCCTGGGTGGCGCGGTCGATGTTCAACCACAAGACCAACCTCAGGCGCCATCGAGACATGTTCGTGATCCTGATCGTCAGTGCGGTGCTGCACGTGCTCTTCGTCGTTCGTCTGCTGTACGGGCCGCCGCTGACGTTGTGGCCTCCCAGCAACTGGGTGAGCTTCTAGGCCTCTACGTCGCCCATCCGCTCGTTCAGGAATTCAGAAAGCGTGCGAGGCGGCGGCACCGGCTGATGCGTCAAGTGCCGCCGCCTCGCCTATGTGCGCGACGCATCATGCCACGCGCCGTATGCGTAGGGCGATGTGCGGCTTCGCGGGCAGGTCAATGCGGCAGCGACCTGAGAAGGTGCCCTCAAGAGGCGTCAGCTTCATCTCCCAGGTATCGATGATCTCGATTGTGTAGGCGCCCTCCTCGGGCAGCGCGATCTCCTTATAGGCCGGGCGATGACGCCCGGTGTAGATCAGGCGGTAGTCGTCGGTGCCCGATTGTGTGAGATCCCAGCTCATATCGACGGGATCGAGGGTTGGTCCTTCCTCCACAATCCGCCGCAGGAACGCGATACGCGACGGGCTCTGCCCGTGCAGCACGCCGCCCTTGGACCACCAGAGGATGTCCTCGGGATGGAGGTAGGTCTCGCCGTGGCCTACGTAGCCACCGCGCGTACATCCCTCCCAAAAGCGGTGTGTCAGTTCCTGAGCTGTGATGTTGCCCCAGTTCTGCGGGATGTCGCCCTCGTACTGGCACTCATCGACCACGACTGGCTTGCGATACTGGTCACGCCACTGATCGACCTGCTCCAGCGTCGACCTCTGGATGCTGGCATGGGTCACCCAGGGCTTGCTGTGGTCATAGAAGACGCGACAATTGTGGACCGAGCGCAGGTGCTGACAGGGATCGTGGGCCTGGACGATGCGGAAGAAACGGTCCCAGTCCTGCATCGTCTTGCCCTCCATCAGGTCGAACTCGTTGGCCATCGACCACCAGACATTTCGATAGGCGCTGAGCCGAGCGACGACGTAACGCAGGTAGCGATCGTCGACCTCCGGGGGCATCGTCGCATAGCCCCAGCGGTCGTAAGGATGGAAGAGGATCAGATCGGCCTCGATGCCCAGGTCCCTCAGGTCGCCGATGCGCCGTTCCAGGTGCTGGAAAAATGCAGGGTTGAAGCGCTCGAAGTCGAACTCGCCCTCTTTCCGGGTCTCAAAGGCGTGGTACTCTGGCTCGTTTTGGTTGAAGGCGTAGTGCTTGGGGAAGACGCACATCCGCAGTTTGTTGAAGGGCGCGGTCTTCAGCGTCTTAAGGGTCCGCTCCTCGAGCGGATCGCCCTGATGGGTCCAGGCGTAACAGGTGGTGCCAAAGGGGAAGTAGGAGGTGCCATCCTCGTAGGCGAAGTGATAGGTTCGGTAGACGCGGACGGGACCGTGGTTACCCTCCGAGGCCGGCGTGCACTGGAAGCTGCCGGTGATGCCGTCGAGGGCCGCAACGTTGCTGCGGGTCTCGTAATGCCAGTCTCCGAGCTCATCGGGCATATGGCGGATCCTGTAGACGCCGTCACCATCGTAGAATCCCTCCACCTTCACCACGCGGTGCTTGTAGCGGAAGGCCGCGCTGAGCTCGACGTCGAGGAACGGGTTGCCTGCCATGGGCCCTTTCAGGCTGAGCTCGAAGATCGACCAGCGTTCTGTGGTCGGCTGCGCCATGTCTCTCTCCTGTCGACCTATGACTCCGCGACCAGCGGATTTGTGAGCTTGCCCAGGTTCCCGACCTCGATGGTGACGATGTCGCCGGGCTTCATCCAGACTTTCTCCTCCATCCCCAGAATCACGCCCTCCGGCGTGCCCGTCAAGATGACGTCGCCGGGCTTCAGGAGCATGTACTGACTGAAGTAGCTCACGATCTCGGCGACGGTGAAGATCATATCAGAGGTGTTGGAATCCTGGCGCAATTCGCCGTTGAGCCAACTTCGCGCCGCGAGTGTCTGGGGATCCTCCACTTCGTCGGCTGTGACCAGATAGGGGCCGATAGGGCAGAACTTGTCAAGGGTCTTGCCCAAGAGCCATTGGCTGGTGCGCCTCTGCAACTCGCGGGCGCTGATGTCGTTCGCGTTGCAGTAGCCCAGGACGTAGTCGAGGGCCTTGTGTTCAGGAACGTATTTCCCCGGCCTGCCCATCACCACGGCGAGCTCGACTTCGTAATCATACTCTTCGACGTGCTTCGGCAGCGGAATGGGCTCGCGGTGTCCGGCCAGGGCGTTGTTGAACTTGGAAAAGAGTACCGGAACTTCAGGCACCTTGGATCCTGACTCCTCAGCGTGGCGCCGGTAGTTCAGCCCGACACATAGGATCTTCTCGGGACTGTGCACGCTGGGGCCGAGTTGCAGCGTGGCTTCATCCAATACCCAGGTCGCACCCTGGGCGACGGGCAGGGCCTCTGCCAGCAGGCTGGTGAGGTCTGGGATCGCGTCGAGCCCGCGGGCGAAGAAGGCCGCTGGTGTCGTGGGGACGTCATCGCGATCGAGTGCCTGCGCGGCAGCACGCACGTCGATGATACCGAAGTCCATCTTGATGCCCAGGGAGAGCCCCCGGAACGACTTAAATGTCAAGAATCTCATAACGCCACCTCCTCTGCAGGTCGCTATTCCTTTGCTGCCTTCACGTTGTTGCCGCCGTCGTCAGAGTGTGATGCGCCCGGCGGCGAGCGCGGCCCTGAATGTGTCGATGGTTGTCGCAACCCCCTCCTTCAAGGGCGTGTAGCGGACCGAACCCAGGAGCTCGCGCAGCCGGGCGTCGTTCTGCCCCGCGGGGAACGGTAAAGGCGTGGGCTCAAAGGTGATCTGCCCCTGCACTGCAGGCACCGCCCCTTCGATGGCCCCTACGACCTCGGTCATATCGACGACGCTTCCTTGGATGTTGAAGACGTCGGCGCCCTTGAAGGGCACTTGAGCGGCTTCCACGAAGAGCCTTCCGACGTCATCGGCGTATTGCATACCACATCGACCGCCGTACGAGATATGATAGGGCAACCCGGCGGCTGCTGCAAGCATCGCCTTCGTCGCCGTTGACGTCATCCCCTGGTCACGCCCCGGGCCGTAGATGACGTAGGGCCGCAGACCAATGGTGGTGAGGCCGTAGTCCCACCAGTAGACGCGGGCCGTGGTCTCGTTAGCCTGCTTATAGGCGCCGCAGAGCGTCCGGGGGTTGAGCGGGTCGTCGCGCTGAATCAGGTCGGATTCGTAATCTTCTTTAGTACCGTAGACAGCGACGCTGCTGGCATAGACGACGCGCTCGATCCCGAGGCGGAGCGCAGCTTCGAAGACGTTGATCGTGCCTACAACGTTGACGCGGGCTCCGAGGGCGGGGTCGGCTTTACACGCCGGAACTTGAAGCGCCGCCAGATGGATGATGTCGGTGATCCCGGCCGTCTCGCCCAGGGAGATCAGCGCCTCAAGATCGGTGATGTCTCCGCGGGCGAAGTTCACCTCATCCACCTCAACCGGTGTCATGATCAGTCGCAAGCGGTACGGGTCGGTGGCTAGGTCATAGGCCGTCACCTCGATGCCGGCTCTGACCAGGCGTCTTACGACCCACGAGCCGATACAGCCGAGCGCGCCGGTCACCAAGAAGTGCTTGCTCATCGTCTGCGCCTCCTAACGCGTCAAGCTCGCCTTTGTACTTCTCCCTAGATAACCTCCAGCTCGTCCCGATCGGGGAGAGCGGGGAAGGGCGCCGTGGGCAGCGTCTGATACCAGTAAGCTACCGAGGCGATATCATCCTGGAGAGGGAGATAGCGGCGGCCGCCCCGCCAGCCGAGGGCTTGAATGGTCACCCGCAGATTCTCTTCGAAGCGGACTGGGTCGGGGATGTGCCATCGATAGAGACCAAATCGCATCTGGGATCGATAGATACCGTCTGGTCTGATGATCTGGTGCAGACCTGCATAGGGTGTGGTGAACGCCTGATACTGACCGAGAGCCTTATTCTCGAAGTTGTAGGAACCGCAGAAGTAGTCCTCGGTGCCGGTCCCGCAGATTGTGGGATAGGCGTCGTCACCGTCGATGTAGAACTTGATCTCGCCCTCACCCCACCACCCGTTGTTGTTGACGCCCCAGGCCATATACGTGCCGACGTAATGCCCCCGACCCTTGACGCCATCTAGAATGGTGTAGACGTCTTTATAGGGCAGTGGGTTCACGCGGCGGAATTGCGCGTGGAAGTAGCCGCAGTCGGCGGGGACCTCGGTCAAGGTGCAGTTGATCTGATAGTAGAGGACCATCGCCTCATCGGCGATATTGGTCATGGTGATCCGGCAGCGCCGCTGGAACGGCATCTCCCAGTAGCTGTTGAACGCGCTCCCGGGATTGACGCAGACAGCCAGGGAGGAGAGCTGCGCGTACTCCCCCCAGCCCATCGCGAAGAAGTCGCCGACCGGGCACTCGACGGCGGGCTGCTCCTGATCGTCCCAATAGATGCGCAGGATGCTGTAGCGCCAGTTGCCGGTTGGCGTCATCCACATCTGCTGGATCGCGCCGGGTCCTTCGATGTCAGCCAGTGTGAAGGTCTCGCCGGCCTCGATCACCACCGATGGAGAGATCTTCCATCCCTGTCCCAGGTCGCGCGCGGCCCGGGCGCCAGTGCCCTCCTTCGCCATCCCGCCCCGTCCTTTTGCTCCGGTGAAGTTCTCGGGGCTGATGGAGCGGGTCTTTGCGCTCGAAAGCCGCGAGAGGTTGCCCATGTTCATGCCTAAACCGTTGAACGATGTCATTGTGTCCTCCTTGATGGTGTTACGCTTGGGTTGAGCCTCTGACCTCCAGGGGCTCGGAGAAATCGCCGGTGCTTCCCCAATAGTCGCGCGCGCGCACGCGATAGAATCCCGGGGCTGTCTCTCCGACGTGTAGATAGGCCGTGTCGAGCAGCTCCACATCGCTGATCGCCCGGTAGGGGCCCTCAATGTCGTGGGCGAACTCCACCTCGTACGATCGCACGGTGCGGGACTCGTCGCCGTTCCAGATGAGAAGCACTTCATCCTTGCCATAGAGCCCCTCGTAAAGCTCCGTGCGGAGTCCTGTGACTTTCCGAGGGCGTGTCTCCGGTCTCGCAGTGAGAAGCAAGAGGGTGACCCCCGGGAGGGGCTGATCGAAGTGAGTGGTGAAGGTGCTGTCACGGATGGTCACGGGATGCGAGCGGGTCATAATCGCCGACTCCTGGCGCGTACGAATCTGCGCGATCTGCTCGACCGTGGGTCGATCCGGCGCGCCCATCGCCTCCCACAGGCTAAAGGGATCGCCGTGGTGCTCGTCGATCCGGTAGTAGGTCAAAGCGGCGTGCTCGAAGGGCAGTCCCTCCAACGTAAGGGCGATCGGCTCGCTCCCGCTGGACATAATCTTGTCCTGGCTGTGGTAGATCAGCACCGCCACCTGGCGATGGTCGCGCCGCGTGGCAATGACACCCAATGGCTCCGAGACATCAGGCTGGCCTTCAACAGCACAGCGCACATCCCCCAGCAGGGACAGCAGGGTCATCACGCTGAAAACTGGTTTCTTGATCAGCTCGAAGCGACGATATCGCGGATCCTCCTTGTAGCGGGGCGCGTCCCGGTGGCCCTCAGCCTGCCCGTGGTCGATGTGATCCGTCTCCGCAAATCGTGCCAACAGGCTGCGATGGCCCCAGGTACCCAGAAACCCGTTGTCGTTGCTCAGGAGCGCGTAGGGGCACTGCTTCTCGTCGATGAGTTTCACGAGGTGCTGGTTGATGATCTTCGCGACCAGCGCGGCGTAGTAAGGTCGAGCGCGCCAGGTGTGGATCGTGCCCCATCCAACCTGGGGATCGCATTCGTTGTTGATGAAGGGGATGTCGGAAAGATCGGGGTGGTGCTCCCTGATGTAGTCGATGACCCTGACCTCCCGCTCAACGATGCCCATTGAGTCCGGCGTGAGATCCTCGGGGTGGGACTTCACGCCCTTCTCGTGAATGGAGATAAAAGCGGGGCGCGCGGCTGTTTCGCCGGTCAGCGCGCTTGCGCCGCCGTCACAGTGCGCGAGGAAGGCCTTAAGCGTGCTCGAGAGGTTGCGGCAGGTCCCCGGGCCCCCAAGACGGAGCTCGGCGTCGGCGTCGCGCAGTCCGGCTGCACAGGCGTCGTAGTATATGCAGAAGGCCTCGTCGCTCTGTTTCCAGAAGCTGACATCGGGCTCGTTCCACGTTTCGAAGAGCCAGCTGCGGACCTCCGTTTGCCCGTAGCGCGCGATCAGGTGGCGCGCGAGGTCGCGCACCAGTCTGCGCCAGGCCTCCGCCTGCCTTCTGTCGGTGTAATCGTCAAAGTAGCCGGCGACGTTGCCCATCAGCTCGAAGAAGGGCTTCAGACCGTTGCGCACCAGAACGTCCAGGGCGCTGTCGAGCACCGACCAGTTGTAGATGGGGGTGTCCGTTCCGAGGCCCTCCGCGGTCACCAGCTCCAAAAGGTAATGGATGCGGACCCAGGTGATGCCGCCGTGGGGAATGGCGCCGATGTAGGCCATTGCCTGACGCATATCGGCGTTGAGCAAAAGGTTCGCCGGACTGAAGCCGGTGCTCTGCCAGAAGTGCCGCAATTCCCCGATGGTTTCAGCGCAGTTGACGGTGATCTTCATTCAGCTTCTCCCTCATCTATCGAGTGGTCTGTTGAGACATTCGTGGACTGTGCGCTCAGGCCAATACACTCTCCCGCTCGCGGTCGCGGGGCTCGGGCACGCTCAGCCAGACCGGAAGCGTGGCCAACGTGCCGATTGCGGTGAGCGCGAAGAGGATCGTGTAGTTCTGATTTGTCCACTGCAGGATCGCCCCACCCAGAACGGAGGTCAGGGCGCTCACTCCGTTGAGGGTATTGCTCAGTCCGACATAGAATGGACGATCCACATCCGGCGCCAGCTCCAGGACATAGGCGGTCCATCCCGGCAGGTAGCTGCTCATTGACGCGTTGTTGGCCAGGAAGACCAGGCCGTAAGCCCACGCCAGCGCCGCCGGATTCCTGATCACCCAGGGGATGACGAGGGCGAGAAGGGGGATCGCCGCTGTGACCAAGATGCTGACCTGGCAGGTGAGCTTGGTGCCGTGCCGCTCGTTCAACCATCCAAAGAGGAGCGCTGCCCCGATGCTGCCGATCACGCCGACCGAGGTATAGCGACCGGCCACCTGTGCCGGTAGATTGAGCACGTCCAGTGCATAGATAATGTAGAAGGGGCTGGCGAGCATTGCGAGATTGAGGACCTGGCGTGCGATCAGGTAGCGGCGAAAGTCCAGGTCGCGGCCCAGGAGTCGGCCCAATGCGGGGAGGTATTCGCGCCAGCGCGGCACCCTGTCGGCGGTGACACTCTTCTCCTCCTTGCTCAATGATATAGCCGTCATCGAGATGGCCAGCATAAGAAAGCCGATCAGGAAGAGCATTGCGTAGTTGTTGGGGTAGGCAGGTCCCCGGTCGCTCAGCAGCCATTCCACGACAAAGCCCGCCGCGAAGCTGGCAATGCCAGATAGAATCTGTCCGGTGCTCGTCAGCCTTCCGCGCCGGTGGGCCGGGATCGACTTGCTGAGGAAGTCGAACCACGCCAGGCTGCCCAGGCCATCGCCCAGCCAGAACAGCCCCATCGCGATGGTCACAATGGCGATCATCAGCCCGGGAGGGCGTGCGCCCGTGAGCCAGATCACAATGGCCAGGATAAGAAGCAGGCTCCGGCTGATACTTCCCGGCAGCAGGATAAAGGGCTTCTTGTAGGGCTTGTCGGCGAGGTATCGCGCTGCGACGAGCTGCGGCAGCAGCCAGCCTGCGCGTTGCAGCGTGGCAAGGAGGCCGATGACGGAGGAGGAGGCGCCCAGTGTAGTCAGGAAGCTGGGCACGACGGTGCCCGGTCCGAAAAAGGCCATGCCAATGCCGAAGAAGCAGAAGTCGAGCGCCAGGCACCAGAAGTTGTGGTGGTAGGCGCGAGGCAGCCTCTGCTCCTCGCCGGTCAAGGGCGCTGTTGCCTGAGCCAGGTTTTCTCCAGCCAACTCGATCCTCTTTCCCCTATCCTTCGGCAATTGGATACCGCCCTGCTTCCCGTACCGCCTCGTACATAGCGAGCACGTTCAC
Source organism: Anaerolineae bacterium (assembly GCA_049974845.1). Taxonomy (GTDB): domain Bacteria; phylum Chloroflexota; class Anaerolineae; order B4-G1; family SLSP01; genus PWVB01. The sequence continues at coordinate 80,954 of JBNGCP010000009.1, forward strand.
CACCGGCGAGAGAGGCTGCACGTTGTGGATCGTGTTGAAGAGGAAGCCGCCGCCGGGCCCGAAGATGCGCACGCGCTCGCGGACCTCCTCGCGCACCTCCTCCGGTGTGCCGAAGGGCAGGGTCTTCTGTGTGTCGACGCCGCCGCCCCAGAAGACGAGGTCGCGCCCGAAGTCGCGCTTCAGCGCTGCCGGGTCCATATCCGCCGCCGAGCACTGGACGGGGTTTAGGATATCGAAGCCGGCCTCGATGAAATCCGGGATAAGCTGACGCACGGAGCCGCAGGAGTGGATGAAGGTCTTCCACGTGGTGTTGGTGTGGATCCAATCGTTGACCCGCGCGTGGTAGGGCAGATAGAGATCGCGATAGGTACGCCGAGAGATGAAGGGCCCTCGTTGCGTGCCGAAGTCGGTGCCGGTAACCATGATGGCTGCGACCCGCTCGCCCACCACTTCGTGGATGCGGGCCAGGTTCTCGAGGCCGATCTCACACTGCGCCTCGAAGATGGCCTTCACGTAGTCCTTGCGCGTGACGGTGCTGATATACCATTCCTCGACGTCGCGGATCCCCTTGGGGTCCTTCAGCCACGGGGCGGGCACCAGCGCGATGTCGCCGAAGCCGGTGCCGCCGAAGTTGGCGAGAATGGCCTTATCCGTCTCCTCAAAGAGCCGTGCCGAGGTCTCGGCATAGTAGGCGAGATCTACGTCGGAGATCGGCTCAAACTCCTCCAGGTTGTCCTCGACGTTCAGGTCTGCATCGTCGATCGGAGGCTGGCGTCGGGTGGCGTCGAAATACCAACCGCCGGCCGGCATCTGTCCGCTGGGTGGGACCGACTTGTCGCCCTCGGGGTAGAGATAGAGGTCGCCGTTGGCGTCCACGTCGGTGTTGAACCCCTCGGGCACCAGGACCGGTGTGCCATCGAAGGTGGTCCATGGCTTCCAGCCCTCGTTGCGGAACCCAAACATCGTCGTCGGCGAGCTGAGCCCCACGACGTCGATGCCCAGGGCGTCCATCAGGTCCGGCTTGATCTCGCCCAGCATCTGGTAGGGCTCGACCACCTTCACCGGCGTCTCCGGCGGGTCAAGCGCCAAAGCCTGGCGCAATCCGTAGACGACGCTGACGTGCATCCCGGTCACGGCGCTGCCGCCCAGGTCGATGGGCACGCGATCCGGTTCCTCGTGCGCCAACGTCGTCATCACGCGTTCTCGTGAGCTCATCATGTCAGGCGTTCCTTTCGCTCAGTTTCATAGCCACAGGCCCTCGACGTTCCACAGGGCGAACTCGCGATGCCCGTTGATCTCGGCTTTGGCCTGCTTGCCCGAGGCGACGGCAAGGATCTCAGCGAAGATCGTGCGGCCCATCTCGGGCAGGCTTAAGCCCTCGGTCAAGACGGCGCCGGCATTGATGTCGATGTCGCGGTGCATCCTCTTGTAGAGCGGGGTGTTCGAGCTGAGCTTGATGACGGGGGCGATGGCGTTACCGATCACCGTGCCGCGTCCCGTCGTGAAGCAGAGGAGCTGACACCCCGCGCCGATGATGCCCGGCACCGAGAGCTGGTCGTAGCCGGGCGTGTTGAGCAGGTAGACGCCCGCGGCGTCGCGATCCCAGACCCATTCGCCGTAGGCCATCACCCCTTGTACCGGGGCGGTGCCGCTTTTCGCCTGCGCGCCCAGAGATTTGATCGTGATATTGAGCAGGCCGCCCTCTTTGTTCCCGGGGCTGGGGTTTTCTTCCATCGTGTGACCGGAGCGCGCGGCGTATGCCCGATACCAGTCGAGCGCCTTGAACACGTCACTGGCAATCTCACGAGTGGCAGCGCGGGCGGCGAAGAGATGGGCAGCGCCGAAGAACTCCGGGACCTCGCCGATGACGCTGCGCCCACCCGCGCGGACCAGCAGATCGCTGGCGTGCCCCAGCGCGGGATTGGCGGTGAGGCCGCTGAAGGCGTCGCTGCCGCCGCACTCCAGGCCCAGTGCCAGCTTGCTCAGCGGTGCAGGACGCCGTTTAGTCTCGTTGGCCGCGTCCAGCAGCGCCGGCAAGAGGACCAGCCCCTTCTCGATCGTGGCTTGGGTGCCACCCAGCTCCTGGATCGTCAGCTGGTACACCGGCTTGCCGTAGAGACCGGACAAGTCCGATGTGCCGAAATAGGTCTCGAAGGCCTTAAGGTTGGTCTTTTCACAGCCCAGCTCGACGATGATGGCAGCGCCCACGTTGGGATGCCGGATATGTTGTGCCAGCATCCGCAAGGTGGCCTCGTACGCGCCAATGCCTTTGGTCTCTGCCGTCATGTCGGGGCAGGCACAGCCGCCGTCGTGCACGGTCGCGGTGATGCCATCGACGTTTGGGTAAGCCGCACGGGTGTAGATGCCGGTCGCTTCTCCGCGGAGCGCAATCTGCTGAGCTTCGTGGGCCGCGCACATACTGGCGGGCACGATCAGGACCCAGTTGCGGGTTCCCACGTTGTCGTCGCTACGGTGGAAGCCGGCGAAGGAGGGTAAAGGGCCCTCCCAGGGCGCGAGCGTTGGTGCCTGCAGCATGAGATCCTCGAGCGCGGTCTCCGGCACCTCGCTAATGACCGTTTCGTCGGTGATCGGATCGCCAGGCGCCAGTCCCTGCGAGCGGGCGAAGGGCTGGCCATACTGGCGGACCCACTCACCAGCCGGAACGGAACGCACCGCGAAGCGGTGGCCTGAGGGTATCGCTGCCTTGACGATGAGGGTGCCGTGACCCTCCCATAGGACGACGGTGCCTGTTGGAATCTGTTGCTTTGCGACCGCGACGTGGTCCTTTTCAGGGTTGACGAGCACGGCGACATCGCGGAGTCTGCGAGTGTTAGGATTGGTTGTCATATTTCGTGTGCCTGATGGGGTTATGGTCATGTGGCTATGAGTTAGTTTGATGTGGGTCCACTATAGCACGGATTTGACGAAACACAGGTGGGGCCGATTGGGCCCCA
>JBNGCP010000010.1:0-2545 GCA_049974845.1 Anaerolineae bacterium
TTCACCTCCTCGAAGTAGGCCGCGTAGATATCGTCCAGGTTCTGGGCGCGGATGTCGAGTTGCAGAAGCTGGCCCCCGGCTTCCACGGCCGCGCGTGCGACGGCAGGCCGGATATCGCGCCGTGCCTCTACCTCGAAGCCACGTCCGTTCAGGGGGCGGACGTCGACGACGCCGGGGAGGGCGCGCAGCGCATCGGCCACGCTCTGATGTGGGGCGCCGTCGTCGGCCAACTCCAGGTGGATCCGATAGGCGCCTCCCAGCACTTCGCGCGCCAGATCGGGCACGGTGCCCTCCAGCACCATCCGTCCGCGATGAAAGAGCCCCACCCGGTCGCAGACCGCCTGCACTTGATAGAGCAGGTGGGACGCTAGCAGGATGGTCGTGCCCTCTTCCTTTAACGCTCGGATCAGCGCCAGGAAGGCCTGGGCGCTCTCCGGGTCCAGGCCCTGCGTAGGCTCGTCCATGATGATGATGTGTGGCGCCTTGATGAGCACGTCGGCCACGCCGAGCCGCTGCCGCATACCACGGGAAAAGGTCCGCACCCGCTGGTCGAGGGCGTCGTCGAGCCCCACTCGCGCCATCGCGCCCTCAATGCGGTCGTAGGCCACATTGCGCGGGATACCGTTGAGCCTAGCCGTGTAGATCAGGTTCTCCCACGCCGTCAGATGCTCGTAGAAACCGACCTGTTCGGGGATGTACCCGACCTGGCCCTTGACGCTCAAGGGGCGCCGGGTCGGATCCAGCCCGGCTACGCTCACGGATCCTGACGTGGGTTCCGTGAGCCCAAGCAACATAAGAATGGTGGTGGTCTTGCCAGCGCCGTTGGGACCGAGCACCCCGAAGACCTCGCCCTCGCGAACCTGAAGGTTCAGCCGGTCGACGGCGACAAAGTCGCCGTAATGCTTTGACAGATCTCGGGTCTCGATGATGGTCTCCATAGAGCCTCCTTCCGCTGCGGCCCTCACCGGCGGCCAAAACGGGCTACGGCCAGGCCAACGACCACCACCGCGACGGCGATCAACCCGATGCCGACGACGCCCCACAGCGTCGAGGTCACCACCGTGATACGAAAATCCTTGGAGACGCTCTCCGCGTCTTCACCCCTCACGGTGACGGACACCTCGTAATCGCCGGCTATCGCCTTTTCGGCTGGCTGGAGCTTCATTGTGACCTCCTGCGTCTCTCCAGCCGATAGCAGCGGGATCTCCGCCGGCTCGAAGGTGACCTCCCATCCCGAGGGCTCGCTGGAGCTCAGTTTGACCTCCTCGGCAGGCGCCGAGCCGTCGTTCGAGATCAGCAGTTTCAGCGGGGTCTCTTGTCCGACCGTGGCCTCGGCCGAAAGGCGGCCGTCGGGTGTCGTCAGGCTTAGGTTGACGTCACCGGTCACCTCCGCCGTCAGCTCCAGGGTGTCGTTAATGGTTGGCCCTGCGGCACGCACCAGGATTGGGTATTTGCCGGCCTCCACGTCATTGGCGGGATCGACGATCAGGACCACGTTGCGGGCCTCATTGGGGCCTAGCGCGACGCTCGTCACCTCGCCCCCGCCGACGGTGAAGCGGGTCGTGAACCCGGCGGGGACGTCGGTGCCCAACTCCACGCTGAGATCGGCCTCGGACTGATTCTCCAGTGTGAGATCGTAGCGGAACGTCGCGTTGGGCGAACCGGAGACCGACGTGCGGCTTGCCTCCAGCGACACCGACTGCGGTGACTCCTCCTGCACGGTAAGCGTCAGCGTCAGGCGCGCCGTACCCTGCCGGTCGCCTCGCGCGACGCCCTCGACCTCGTAGGTGCCGGGAGCGGTCTCGTCAGGGATCTGAATGCGTATGTCGAGAGCACGCACCTGATCGGCATCGAGGTAGGCCGCCGTCACCGTTTGCCCTGATCCCCGGTAGTCCACCGTCCAGCCCTCGGGTGCGGCCTCAACGCCGAGGTGCACCTGCTGCGCCAGCGTGCTTCTCAGGTTCACGTCGATAGTGACCGTCTCGCCGGCGCCGACCACCACGCCCGGATAGTCCGCGTTGAGGCTGAGAGGCGGACCAGGGGGTTGATCCTCCTGTGCGGCGACCGTTCCGGCAGGAATGAGCAATGCTACCACTACCAAAGCAGTTATGACACGGACTAGATGCTTCACGTTGACCTCCTTCTGAGTATGTTTGATCGCTCGACGTGCGTCGAGCATGTCTCGTCCGCGCGCCGAGCGCGGCTTGAGCATGTCTCGAACATGCCTCGAAGTTAACACGGCCTGCATGAGCAGTGCCATCCGTTTATGTTTTTACCACATGAAGATTAGAAGAAGATTAACGTTGCGGTGAAAATCGCCGGGGCAGTCAGCCGGGCGCGACAGATGTGAGGAGCTTTCAGACCGTCAAAGCTGCCTCACGAAGTCATGCACATCGTCCACGATCTCAGTGCTCGGTGACCATGCCAGCTCGAAGGCCGGGACGGTACACAGCAGGCGCTGTACAGTCTCTAGTTGGCTCGTGAGCAGCTCCGGCTCGTGCCATAGGACGGAGGCGGCGGGGAGCAGGCGGTCGAGCGCGGTCTG
>JBNGCP010000010.1:2645-5033 GCA_049974845.1 Anaerolineae bacterium
GAGGGGGGCGAGGGATGTCCCGAGCTTGCCGGGTATGATCCATCGCAAGCATGAAAAAGGGTCCTTGCTCGCAGGACCATGTCCAACCATAGCTTGGGACATCCTGCGCAGTTCCTGACTAAGGGATAAGGTGTTAGCCCGACCGGACCCTTGAAATGCGGGCAGGATCTGCTATACTTGTGTGTGGGGATGATCGGTTTCGACGGGGAAGGCTGGCCGTGGGCTGCGAGCCGGGGAGGCTTCGTCTCCGTAAACCCAGAAGCAAACCAAAAATGCCAATGATATGGCTTTCACGGCACCCGTTGCCGTCGCTGCGTAAGCAGTAGGCAACTAGGACCGTAACCTGACCGGGCAATCCGGTCACGCCGCTTCAGCATCTCGCATGCGTGTTGGAGGTCGGTGACATACAGTATGCGCGCAGGCTGGTCGACGCCGATAAGCCAGCTCAAGACCATCGGCTAGCGTGGATGTGGCGTGGTCGGCAACGACCCTCCACGTGAAATGAAATCGCCGACTACGCTCGTAGATGCTCATTGCCGATTTCTTCGGACGCGGGTTCGATTCCCGCCATCTCCACTGGATTGAAGCGACCGGGTGGCAACTTGCCGCCCGGTCGTTTTCCGTCACAATAGGCAGGCTATGCATCCACCCACGACACAGACGAGTTCGGCGATCCTGTTGGTCACCGGCGAGCGACAGGTCGGGAAGAGCACGCTGCTGGCGCGCGCCGTGACCCGCCTGCGTGAGGCCGGACTGCAGGTCTCTGGGCTGCTGACGCGCCGCACCGGGCCTCACGACCTGACCGTGACCGAGCTGCACACGGGCGAGGTCTACGCCCTGACCGACCCCTTTGTGGATATGACGGGGTCTCCTACACCGAATTTCACGATGAACGAAGCCGCATTTGCCCGCAGCCGAGAGGCGCTGGCGGGCAGTTTCCCAACCCAGGTCTTCGTCCTGGATGAGATCGGGCCATTGGAGCTGCGGCGGCGCCGCGGTTGGATCGACGCGTTGGAACTACTCAGGAGAGAGCAGTACGCCTTGGCCATTGTCGTCGTTCGCTCGGAGTTGCTTCCCGAGGCTGTGGACGCGCTGGAGGCTACGTGGGCGACCTTGCTCAGGATCACTCCTGACAATCGGGAGGCGGTATTGCCCGCTCTGGTTCGTTGGATCATAGCCGTCTGTGCTTCCCAGGAATCGGTATCCGAGATGCGACGATGAGCGACACCTGGGGGATCGTGGGCCATCGCTGGGCGGTGCAACAGCTCCAGCACACCGTGGCCGAGGACGTCGTCCCGCACGCTATCCTGATCACGGGTCCGGATAGCGTCGGCAAGAGTGTGCTGGCGGAGCAACTGATCGCGGCGATGCTCTGCCGCTCGGAGGGAGAGAGACCGTGTGGCACCTGCCTTTCGTGCCGCAAGCTGCGGTCAGGAAATCATCCCGATTTCATGCTCATAGAGCCCGAGGACAAGACCGCCCACGTGAAGATCGAGCAGATCCGTGACGTCGAGCGGTTCTTGGCCCTGACGCCCAACGAGAGCGCCCACAAGATCGTGCTCATTCGACACTTCGAGCGAGCGACCATCGGTGCCGCCAATGCGTTGCTCAAGACGCTGGAGGAGCCACCGGGTTACGCCCATCTCATCCTTCTGGCGACTGAGGCCGACGTGCTGTTGCCCACCATTGTCTCGCGGGCACAGCAGATTCCGCTGCACCCAGTGGCCAGCGGAGAGATCGCGGCGGCGTTGGTCGATCGTTGGCACATGAGCCCTGAGGAGGCGCGGCGTTTGGCGCGGATGTCTGGCGGGCGCGTCGGGTGGGCTGTGCGCGCGGCGACGGATCCTGAGACCTACGGCCGTATGATTGAGGCCATCGACACGCTGCTCGCCGTCCTCGGTCAGGAACTTCCGGCGCGGTTTGAGACGGCGCAAGCGTTATCCCGCGATGACGCAGCCCTCGCCGAGACGCTGGAACATTGGATCACCTTCTGGCGAGACGTCCTGCTGCTTCAGACCGGCAACGGGGACACCCTGGTCTTTGCAGAAAAACAGGACGCCTTGCAAGCAATGGCCGCAAACATGGATGTCAAGAAGACCGTGCGCGTTCTGGCAGAGCTGAATAGCGCTCAAGAGGCGCTTCTGGCCAATGCGAATACACAACTGCTGGTGGAGAGTCTGCTGCTCGACTTGCCGACGCTGGCGATTGGGGCTGACAACTAAGGTTGGCAGCTAGGGCCAGCATCTAAGGGGGGGGATTGAGGACAGCAGTACCACTCCAAGTCGTCACGTGCGCCTGTCGCCATCGCAGCCGCCCAATCCCGAGCGGTGGCTCGAGCGGATTTGGAAGCGCGCGAGTTAGGGCGTTCGGTGCGCCCGCCCCTGGGAC
>JBNGCP010000010.1:5133-11684 GCA_049974845.1 Anaerolineae bacterium
TGATTCTGCCCCAGGCTGAAGCCTGATTCTACAGCAAAACGCATCGCCGTGCGCTCTTTGCCGTCGATGAGCACCTCGCAGAAGGAGGGTATGCAGGCGATCTCGATCTCATCGAGCTCGAGGTAACCTCGGGCAATGGCGATCGCCTTCACGGCCTGATTGACCGCGCCAGCCCCGATGGCCTGGACGTCGACTCGCCCCTGTTCTCGGATGATCCCTGCGATGGCCCCGGCGACGGATGTGGAGCGAGAGTTAGCCGCGACTTTGACCATGTCCATGAAGGCCTCCTCGTGTGCAGCTTCGAGCATCCAGTCAATTTCATTATACAGAATTCCTTGCTGATTAGCAAGGATTGTGGTCGGAGCGGTGGATGAGTGCAATTTCCCTTACCTTTCCGCAACCAGAATTGACTTCTCGGTATGTGGCTTCTAACGTGCGGGGCGTATGCAGGGGGTGCTGGCAGGGCAGGTGTTTGTTCTGTGGGCATAGACAGGTATAATGCCCGTCGTTATGTTCCGGTACGCGATGGCCTATAAGCCTGTAGGCGTTCTCAGCATCCATCATGAAGATCCCCTGGGCCGTGATACCCTGACGACGATGGGGATTCCCACCGATCTGCATCCCGCCGGTCGTCTTGATCTCGACAGTGAAGGCCTGTTGGTGCTCACCGATGACGGTCAGACGCTCCATCGACTCACCCACCCCGCGTACAATCACGCGAAGACCTATTTTGTGCTCGTGTTGGGCGAGCCGGATGCGAATGCCTTGCATCTGCTCCGGACCGGTGTGGAGATCAAATTAGGGACCACTCGACCAGCGGACGTCGAGATCCTTGGAGGGCCGCCGCCGCTGCCCGACTTTCCCAAGGGCCTGCCGCCCGCGGAGAGAACTACGTGGCTGCGGATGGTGCTTCACGAAGGGATGAACCGCCAGATCAAACGCATGACCGCGGCGGTGGGCCATCCGACGGTCCGGTTGGTGCGGGTGGCCTTGGGTCATCTGACGCTCCCGCCAGACCTGGCACCGGGTGCATGGCGAGACCTTAACGCAGTCGAGCGCAAGGTGCTGCTCGCCGATGTATGGCCGAGGGGGCGGCGGCCCGAACCTCACTCGCGAAGGCACACCTGAATGCGGAGGTAGGCGTGAAGCTTTCCATCATCATCCCTGTCTATAACGAGATTGAGACGATCGACGAGATTGTCGCGCGCGTGCGCGCGGTGCATCTGGACGTGCCGATATGGAACGATCGCGCTAACGAGGCCGCGGTCTCACTGGACCGTGAGGTGGTCATCGTGGACGACGGCTCCTCCGATGGGACCCGCGTCTATCTGGAGACGCTGCGGGATGAGCCGGGTGTCAAGATCCTCCTCCACGAGAAGAATCAGGGTAAGGGGGGCGCCGTGCGGACTGGATTGCAGGCGACGACCGGTGATATCTGCCTTATCCAGGATGCCGATCTTGAGTACGATCCGCGGGAGTATGTTAAGCTTCTCCAGCCGATCCTAGAGCACCGCACTCACGTTGTCTACGGGTCGCGCTTTCGGGGTGGGCCGACGAAGGCGATGTTTTTCTGGCATATGCTCGGCAATCGTTTCCTGACCTTCGTCACGAACCTGCTCTACAATACGATTTTGAGCGATATGGAGACGTGCTACAAGGTCTTCACCCGCGAGGTGGCCGATAAGCTCCAGCTCAAGGCGTCCGGATGGGGTTTCGACCCGGAGATCACGGCTCAGATCCTGCTAAGCGGGTATCGCATCTATGAGGTGCCTATCTCATACAGCGGGCGGGAGTTCACCGAGGGGAAGAAGATCTCGTGGCGGGATGGATTCACGGTCCTTTGGACGTTGCTCAAATATCGGATCGTCGGCTACGGTTGAGGTTTGAGGCCTCAGGCCGGTTGACTTTGTCGCTTGGGTAGCGAGTCCGCCTGTCCCCTGCATGGTGTCGCAGGGGACATTTGTTTTGATGTCTTCGCGGACACTTGACGGGATACAGGAAGGATGCCACAATGCTTGCGCAAACCCATGCGTGGGTGAACAGCCCTGCGGCGCCTGTTCTGTGCTCTGACGGCGACAGCATTTCAGATGAAAGGTCGTAATCGTTCCATGGAGACGAGTCTCAAGGCCCAGCTCGCTCGCAGCATGATTCAAGGTGAGGATCCCGAGGAGATTGTGGCACTCGTGGATGCCGTATTGCCCGCCGTCGTCGACGTCCTCTCCAAGTCGCAACTCAAGGCCTTCGTCAAGCACTTATTCGAGGAGCATCTGGCGACCCTGTTGCGCGGGATGGATCGCGCCGAACGGGCTGCGCTGTTGCAGGAGCTTCTGCCCATTATCGCGCGGGAGTTTCCGATGCGCGACGTAGACCTAAATCCCGTGGACGGTGACACCCTCTGACCACCGTCGGGCGGGACCGATGACGGCATTCTGAAGCTGCGTCGTTGCTTATGGATAGAGGGACCATGACCGTTCTGAACTTGCCAACGATCACACGTCCAATCCGACATCTGCAGCGGTACCGGCAGATTCTGACGGTCTTCACGCGCCACGGTTTTGGATTTGTGGTCTCGCACCTTCCGGCGGAGCCATTGTGGCTGCGCGACCTTTCCCCCCTTCCGAAGCCGGAGCGTGCCTCGTTGCCCTCCCACTTCCGGCAAGCCCTGGAGGAGCTGGGACCGGCGTTTGTGAAGCTGGGCCAGGTCTTGAGCACCAGGCCCGATGTGCTCCCCCCCGACTACATCAGCGAGCTCTCCAAGCTGCAGGACAAGGTGAAGCCGGTGGCGTGGGAGGAGATCGAGAAAGTCCTGCGGGACGAACTCGAACAACCCTTGGAGCAAGTCTTCGACGAGATTATCACGGTGCCCATGGCCTCCGCGTCGTTGGCTCAGGTGCACGTGGCGAAGCTGGCGACGCGCGAACGGGTCGCGCTCAAGATTCAGCGACCGAACATCCTGCGCACCCTGCAGACCGATCTGGAAATCATCCGCGATGTCGCCTCCTATGTTGAGACTCACACGCCACTCGGTAAGGTGTACGATCTGGTGGAGATCGCGGACGACTTCGCTGATACGTTGAACCGGGAGCTCGATTATGTGTCTGAGGGGCGCAACGCGGACCGCTTCCGCGAAAGCTTCAAGGACGAGCCCAGCGTCCACATCCCATGGGTCTATTGGGATTACACGACAGAGCGGGTGCTGGTGCTGGAGTATATTGAGGGGATCAAAATCGATCAGGTCGAGGCGATCGATGCCGCCGGTCGGGATCGTGAGAAGATCGCGACCAACGCCGCCCGCATGATCATCCAGGAGGTCTTGCAGGACGGTTTTTTCCACGCCGACCCCCATCCCGGGAATTTCATCGTGATGGAGGGTGACGTGATCGGCGCGATGGACTTCGGAATGGTCGGTTATCTGAGCCAAACCGATCGCGTCAATCTGATCCGTCTCTATAATGCCGCCGTCCAGCTGAACGCAAAAGGGGCGACCGAGGAGTTGATTCACATCGGTGCGGCGCCGCCAGATGTGGATCGGCACGCCCTCACCCGAGACGTCGAGCGCTTGCTCCAGCGCTATAGCAGCCTTGCACTCAAGGAGATGCGCTTGGAGGAGCTGATCGATGAAGTGATGCCTGTCGTCTTTGAGCACAAGCTGAAGCTGCCGTCGAACTTCTGGCTGTTGGCCAAGACCCTGGCGATGATGGAGGGCATCGGCCTAAAGCTGGCGCCGGACTTTGATATCTTCGAGTTCTCCAGGCCTTATGTCAACCGGCTCATTCTTACCGCCATCCTTCCCAACGAGCGCTGGGTGTCGGATACCATCCGGCGGTGGCTGGCCTGGGGTGATCTCCTCGACGAGATCCCCCATGCGGGTCAGCTGTTGATTGATCGTCTTCAGAAGCGGGAGCCAATTACCCTGGCGCTTGACCAGCACAGTCTGAGCGTCCTCGATCGCCTCGTTACCCGGCTTGCGTTGAGCTTTATCATCGCGGGCATGATCGTGGGGTTGGCGTGGCTGATTCCCGCGGTGACCGGAGCGGGCTGGCTGTTACAGGCGGTGGTCATCGGGGCCTTCGTCGTAGCGGTCGTGATGGGCGCAGGGATTCTTTGGTCGATCGTGAGAAAGCAGTAAGCGTCGCTGTCTAGCCGTGTCATAGATGGTGTGCCCATTCAGGGCTGATACTTTGCCCGGGCTTTTGCCCATGTTACAATATGGTTTATGGATATGGATCATCACCCTCTACTTCGCATTCTCAACGCCCAGCAACGCACCGCGGTTACCACATCACCGGGGCCGGTGTTGGTGCTGGCCGGGCCGGGCTCTGGAAAGACCCGGGTGCTGACGCACCGGATTGCATGGATGCTTTCCGAGCTGAATGTGCCGCCGTGGCAGGTGCTCGCCGTGACCTTCACCAACAAGGCCGCCCGCGAGATGCGGCATCGGCTGGATACGATGTTGGGGGATGTTTCGACGCGGGCGATGGCGTTGGGTACCTTTCACGCGACGTGCGCTCGTATCCTGCGGCGCGAAGCGGAGTCCCTCGGCATTGCGCCAGAATACCTGATCTTTGACACCGACGATCAACTCGTCGTGATGAAGCAGGTCGTCGCCGATCTGGGACTGGACGATAAGCGCTACCGGCCCCGCGCGCTGCTCAATGCCATCTCCAGTGCCAAGAACGAGCTTCTCTCCCCCGACGATTACCCTATTCAGACCTACTATGACGAGATTGTCGTGCGGGCGTATCGGCACTATCAGGAGACGTTGCGCAAGAACGACGGTTTGGACTTTGATGATCTGCTGATGGAGACCGCGAATCTGTTGCGGTCGGATCCCCTGGCGCTGGCGCGTTACCGCGATCGGTATCAGCACGTGCTGGTGGATGAGTTTCAGGACACGAATGTCGCGCAGTACGTGATCCTGAAGCAGTTGACGAAGGAACACCGGAGTCTTTTCGTGGTCGCCGATGAAGATCAGTCGATCTACTCGTGGCGTGGGGCTGACTATCGCAATATCGTCCGCCTGCGGCAGGACTTCGTGGAGCTGCAGGAGTTCCTCCTGGAGGAGAACTACCGCTCCACACAGGTCATTCTGGACGCGGCGCAGGCGGTGATCGCTCCGAACCCGGACCGGACGCCCAAACACCTCTTCACCGAGAAATCCGGGGGATTCCCGATCACGCTCCACGAGGCGTACGATGAGCAGGAAGAGGCTGATTACGTGGTGCGAGAGATCTCGCGATTGCTGAAGACCGGAAACCGACCCGGAGATATCGCCGTGATGTACCGGACCAACGCGCAATCGCGGGCCCTAGAGGAAGCCTTTATCCGCCAAAACATTCCCTATCGTCTGATTGGAGCTACGCGATTCTACTCCCGGAAGGAGATCAAGGATGTTCTGGCCTTCCTCCGGCTGGCGCAAAACCCCGATGACGATGTGAGTTTTATGCGGGTGGTCAATGTGCCGCCGCGAGGGATCGGCGCGCGGACCCTTAGTAAGGTCGCTAATGAGGCGCAAGCGCGCGATACCAGCCTCTATCGCGGGTTGCTCTCTTTGGTGCAGGATGATTCCCTGCGCAGCCGTGCGGAGCGGGTGCTGACCACCTTTGCGACGATGGTCCATCAATGGGTCGGGCTGCGGGAAGAGATGAGCGTGGCTCGGCTGATCGATCGCATTCTCGCCGACACCGATTACGAGTCGTATACGCGGGATGGAAGCGATCAAGGCGAGTCGCGATGGGAGAATGTGATGGCGCTGCGCGCAGTGGTTGCCGAGACGCCGGCCATCTCGCTGGTCGACTTCCTGACCGACGTGGCGCTGGTGGCCGACGTGGACGAGCTATCGGCGGAGGTCGATGCTGTCACGCTGTTGACCTTGCACAGCGCTAAGGGATTGGAGTATCCGATCGTTTTCCTGACCGGCCTGGAGGAGGGCCTCCTGCCCCACAGCCGCTCGATGGATTCGCCGATGGAGGTGGCAGAGGAGCGCCGTCTCCTCTACGTGGGGATGACGCGTGCCGAGCAGCGTCTCTACCTCACGTACGCGTTCCGGCGGGGATGGCGCGGATATCGAGACAGCGAGCCGTCAGCTCCGTCCCGGTTCCTGGAGGATCTGCCCGATGCGGTGCTCAAAGAACCGCGGGATCGGCACGGCGGCGCCTCGCGGCCCAGTTGGTCGGCTCAAGCGTGGGCGAGACAGTCTCAGCAGCGAGAGCGCACGTCTGCACGACCCGAGCTGCAGTATCGGACGGGACAGCGGGTGGCGCATGCCTATTACGGTGAGGGCACGGTTCTGGAGAGCGAGCTAGAGGGCCGGCACGAGATGGTCACCGTGCTCTTTGGCAACGGCGTGGGGGTCAAGAAGTTGCTCGGCGCGATGGCGCCGATGGAGCTGATACCGGAGCATTGAGGCTGCTGCTGCCGCCGGCCTGTCCTGACCGACGCTGCGCCCCCTGGAAGACGGCGGGGATAAGGCGCGAAGGGAGTCCAGTTATGAGATCTGAGGACAACTTCAGGGGGCCCGTGGCCCTGGTGAGCCTGCTTGGAGGATTGCT
>JBNGCP010000010.1:11784-13336 GCA_049974845.1 Anaerolineae bacterium
CCGACGGGAGCACCGACGACCGCGACACCTCAACCGACCTGGATGGCGGGTTTCGATCAGTACGAGCCCAACTGGAACTTCGAGCGGGCCACGACCATCGCGCCCGGCATCAGCTATCAACTGAACTTCATCCCCTGGGGCGGCGCCGAGGTCGATAATGACTTTCTGAAGGTCCGGGTGAAGCCCGGGCTGCAACTCACCTGCGAGACCTCAGACCTCGATCCGGGGGTGGATCCGCGCATGGTCTTCTACCGGGGGCCCGGCGAGGAGCACTTCATCATGGCTAACGATGACATCGCCTTGGGGAACTTCAACAGCCGCCTCTCGTACTACGCGGACTACGAGGGATATGTCTACATCCTGGTTGGGCAGGGACAGCGCATGAGCAAGCTGGACACCGTGAACAGCGACTACACCGTCACCTGCAGCTTGGGCGTGCCGGAGCGGCTGACGCCGGTCCCGGGTTATACGCCGGGTGATAAGGGCGTGCAGCCGACATTTTGGGTGACGACGGTAGCGCCGACATCGGAGCCGACGGCGACGCCCACCTCCCCGACGTCCCCTGTTGGGACGCCGACCCCTCCCACCAGCGTCGCGGGTGTGGAGCTGACCTTTCGTCTGGTCGCCAGCCCCGCTCCTGTCACGGCTACCCCTGCTCCCGGCGGCTCGCGGACGTTCCGGGTGTTGGTCTATTACGATGAGGATCTGGACGGACAGCTAGGTGCGGGTGAGGGGATTCCCGGTTTCTTCGTGATGGTGGTTTCGCCGGATGGTCGGCGGGAATTGGCCCAGGGCTATACAGATGAGCAAGGTCAACTGTCGTTTACCGTGCCCACCGTTGGCACGGTGCGGGTGCTCGTCCCTCTCTTGGGATTCGATCGTCTGATCGAGGCCTCGAGGCCCGAAGTGAAGGTGCGGATTGTGCCGCCCTCCTTACCGGAGGCCATTCCTTAGCGTGTCAGGGTGACACCGGATAGGGTGCTCCGCTTATGACCAAGAAGAGCGTCAAAGACTATTATGCCATTCTGGGTGTGCCGCCGAACGCCTCGATGGAGGAGATTCGTCTCGCCTATCGCCGTCAGGCGCGGGCGCATCATCCAGATCTGAGCGTCGAGCCCCACGCTGAGGAGCGCTTCAGAGAGGTCAACGAGGCCTATGAGGTGCTTGCCAATGCGGAGAAGCGGAAGGCTTATGACTACTTCACCGCTGAGGATGCATCCGCGGATAGGGACGAACCAGCCCCGTCGCGCTCCGAGGAGATGCCCTCGACCGTGGCCGAGCCGCGGTATGCGCAGACCGCCCAACCTACAGCAGCCACTGACCGCGAGGAAGATCGCGGTGGGGAGGCACCTCGTCGGCGAGTCGGTCTTGGGCGCATCTATCCCCCGACCTGGGCGATTCTGCTTATCGTGCTGGGTGGGTGCATCATCGTCTCCGTAGCGATCGGAACGATCCTGTCGCTCCGTGACAACCGTCCCACGGGCGGCGCGGAGTCGGTGTCTGTTACAAAGCTGACCACGTTTGTCTCGCCACCGACGATCCCCGCGGATTT
>JBNGCP010000010.1:13436-78575 GCA_049974845.1 Anaerolineae bacterium
TGTCTGTTACAAAGCTGACCACGTTTGTCTCGCCACCGACGATCCCCGCGGATTTGATCGCGGTTCAGGAGGATGGCACGCCGCTGAGGACGGTCGCGCCCAAGAGCCTCAATGTAGCCGGCACGGTCTTCCCCGTGACGACCGTCTTGCCCGAACAGGGGCGTTGGCCCTTGCCTGCGGAGCAGTCGGGTTTGGCCTTGTGGATGCATGGCACCTTGATCAACTATGTGATCGGTCTCCCCTACGCTGCGTCCACCGAATCCCTCTTGGGGGGCCTCTCGCCCGGAGATCAGATTGCCTTGACGCTGGAGAATGGGACGCGGCTGACCTTCGGCTCTCCACAGTCAAAGCGCGTCGATCCCAATGACATCTCTCCGATGGCGCAGGACAAGCCGGGACTCACCCTGGTGGTGTTGGGCGCTGAGAGCCCCAGCCGACTGGTGGTCAAGGCGCGCTATCTTCCGGAGGATACGTTGCCGCCAGGGCAGCAGCAGGCCGATGGGCTCACCGTTGAGGTGCGGCGTGCCCATATCGTCGAGGGGGTCACACCCAGCGAGGCAAACTCCTGGTTCTTTGTGGTCGAGTATCAGATCACGAACACGACACCGACAGATGTCGACCCCAGCTTCTTTGACATGCGGCTTGAGGACGGTCGGGGTCAGAGCTATGCGCTCAGCAGCGAGGCGACCCGACGGGGCGAATACGGGGCGCTGGAGGCGTCCATTGGCGCGGGTGCGGTCGTCAATGGGAGCGCGGGGTACGTGATCCCTCGCGACGCGCGCCCACCGCTCGTCTGGATCTTCCGGGCAGATGCAACCTCAACGGATTCGATCCGCTTTGTGACGGACTTCGAGCCCCCGGCGCCCGCACCGGCGCAGCCCGATGTGGAGCTCTACGAAGCATTCCTGGACGCCAATCGGGACGTCATTGTGGTATCGGGTACCGTGTACAATGATGGTGAGTCGGGGCTGTCAGTAGGTCCTGGTGAGATCGCGCTGACGTCGAGCGTTGGCGAAGGTGATCTGGTGGCGTCATCCCCCACGCTGCCCTGGACCGTGCCGGCGGGTGACTATCAGGACTTTGAGCTTCAGTTTGCGGCACCTGAAGGTGCGGAGTCGGTTCTTCTCAATGTGCTCGGATTTGCATTTGAGATTGAGGGTCTGGGTCCGTGAGGACCTAGGAGAGAGCCCGCGGACCTTATGGCGCCCCTGACAGGGCGCCGTTTTTCTAGGTCAACATCGCCAGGACACCAAAGCGCCCTGTCTTGCCGTTTTCGGCGCGGTGAGAATACCACTCGTCGGTGTGACAGGCTGTGCACATATTGGCGTTGCTCACAGTCTCCACGCCAAGCTGGCGCAACTGGGCGCAAACGGCGCCCGGTAGATCGAGATAGTGACGACCGCCGCGCGTAGTCGCCACCGGCGTGCCGGTTGGCAGCGCCGCTGTAACCGCGGCGACGACCTCCTCGCCAACCTGGTAATGGTCCGGGCCAATGGCCGGACCGATGCCGGCCCAGAGATCCTCGGGCAGCGCCCCAAAGTGCTCTGTGAGGGCAGAGATCGTCGCGGGCACGACGCCGGCTGCGATTCCGCGCCACCCGGCATGGGCCAGGCCGGCGGTGTGATGGACAGGATCATACAGAAGGACCGGTACGCAATCTGCAAAGCGCAGCAGCAGCGCCAGGCCGGGTTGGTCGGTGATAAGAGCGTCCGACCCAGGAATCGTGCTTCCGCCGTCCTCGGTCTTCACGACGGCGACGTGAGTGCCATGGACCTGGTGTGGGCTCACCACCTGCTGAGGAGCCAACCCAAGGGCCGCAAAGAGGCGCCGGTGATTCTCCTCGACGGCGCGCGACGCGTCGCCGACGGTGCCACCGAGGTTCAGGGCTGCGAAAGGACCTGCGCTGATGCCGCCGAGGCGGGTCACCATCGCATGGTGAAGCCCTGGTTCGTGCTCCGGCGAATCGGGTCGAGAGAACCGGTACCAGACAAGGCCGGACGCAGTTTCCTCGACCCGTTCGAGTGTCATTGACCGTCGTTGAGGCCTTTGCCGTTAGGCGCGTGACGTGCTAGGAACGGCGGGTAAAGATGGTCTTCAAGACCAAGCCCAGCCACCCCACCGTCCACGCTCCCAACAGAATGCCCGCGAGCGCGATTTTCTGCTCGTCCATAATCGGCTTCACGTGGGTGCCCTCGGGACCCAGTTCGATATAGGCGATGGGGCGAGCTCGCGCGCCGGCGCCGCCGCCGGCCCCTGCAGGAAGCTCCTTCTCAGCTGTCTCAGCCTCGTCGCTTCCCGAAGTGTCCGCGCCGGCTTCCTCCTCACATCGTCCCTGGGGCGCCGAGCCCATGCCCATTCCAAAGCCGTATGAGATTTCGGCGATCGGGATCACTATCCGGTCGCCGGCGATCTCCGGCTTTCCGAACACCGCATCGACGTTAACTTCCTCAGGAACCTTCTCCAGCCGCGCCAAGAGTGCCTTGATCTCTTCCATTGACGTAAACGCTCCTTTCTACGCGCACGACAGGCTCCGTCGCGCACTCTCCTCTAGTCACGCTTGATAATCGCAGCAATGGCGATCAGCCCGATGCTGATGGCTGCAATGACGCTAGCAGCCACGGCCATCATACTCAGGGTATTGGCGGTCACGTTCGGGATCTCATGCCACTTGACCCCTTCCGCGTCCTCAACCACGATCGAGACGGGGCGCATGCGTACGACGTGAAACAAGCCACGTCCGTCTCCGCGGTGCGATACGGTGTTGACCAACACTGAGGGCAGGATCCGCTTCTTCCCGGCCTCGATCGGGGTCGCTGCGACGATTCGAATGCGCTGCTCAGGCAGTTTCATCCGCTGCCTCCTTATCTGATGACTTCTTTGTCGCAGTAACTCGGCCAACCGTGAGGGAGATCCATATCACAGACGTCGGTATCGGCCGGATAGCGTGTCAATTCCATGGCCATCTCCAGGCCGCTCGCGATATCGTCCAGCGTTTGGGCCAATTCCTCGTTCTTGGCGCGGATCTCGGGAACCTGACCGTGCATCCATCCTGCGGCCTCAACCCGCTGCTCATCAGGTACCTTGAGAAGGATCAGCTCGCCGCGGCCGATGGCCTCCAGCGTGGCGTCGATGCTCTCATAGCCCATCATCTTCGCAATCTCACGTGCTCGCTCAATCATATGTGTTTGCTCCTTTCGTAGTCTGGCCGGCGTCTAGCCGGCCTTATTAGGCTTGGTCGTCTTACGTCGTCACGCAGGCGGAGGGTGCCCAGGAAAGCCTGGCCTGATCTCATCACCTGCTCCAGCCCTCAGTATACTCATGTTCATCCCGTCAAGTCAACCTGCGGGATCAGCATTGCGTAATCGCGGACCGATCCGTTATCGAGGCAGCACTCGATGATTCTCCGCCCGAGAGGATCCAGGTCGTCCACCAAGTAGAGGTTGAGTTGTTCGCGGAAGAAGTCGTAGAGCATCTGCGCGCCAGCGTCGTAGCCGCCATTGCCAACCTCGGGTTGCGTGTTGACCTGCAGGAACCAACGAGAGACAAAGCGTCCCTCCACCTGTAGCTGGTGCAGGGCGTAGCCCAGAAGCGGTGACCGCGCCGGGCGGATTTGATCGGCCTTAAACTTAGCGACACCCCGGCGGGCCAGGTACTCGCGCATGATCCATTCTGCCATAAAACCCACACGCCAGACACCGATATACTGGTTGGGACAGAGGATATACCGGGTGTTGGGGTTGTCGCGGAACTGGGCGAGCAGCAGGTTGGCCTGGTCAACCCGCCGTCCCGTCGCGAAGGGCCAGTAGGAGCCCACGCCCTCGCTGCTCATGCCCTGCGTATCGATGATGCTGGGGCTGGCGTGTCCGCGGGGCGCCGCCAGCCGCCAGAGCCATGCCAGAGCGGGAGGCAGCAGATGAAAGAGACCGATGATGCCGTACGAGGGGTTCTCCTCTGTACAAGGCGGCGTCCGGACGCCGAAGCTGCGGACATCGACCTGGACGGGCTCATGGACCACATCGGGAACAATCTGACGTGGCAAGATGACCCGCGGGTTGGGGCAGGGTTTGCCCGGCGCGTCCTCGATATGCTCCCAGATCAGGGCCCGGCTTCCGGGCACGGCATAGAGGTTCATAAATAGCAGCGGCTCCGGCGGCTCGGCCGTCATGCGCTCCAGGTGCACGTCTGTGCCGTAATGGTCGATGTGATTTACGCGCAGGAACCACGCATCCTCTGCGTCAGTGACCGTGAGCTTACCCGAATCATCCTGCAAGGAGGGGTGGCATAGCGCCATATCGTCGGCCACGGGATGCAGGTCGCACGAGCGTGGGATCTCGAGATAGCGACGCTCGCCGGTGAGCATGTTCTCACCGAGGAGCAACCGACCGTCGTCCTCACGGTGGGCGTGCTCCAGGAGCTCGCTCTTACCGCCCCCGCTGGCAGCCTCGTGCATGATTGTGGTGACGTTATCGTATGGCGTCACCACCCTTACCGTGGAGCAGTGTGCGGTGACCCATCCCTCGCGCTCACCCTGGGTGAGCAGCATCCCGTAGACGCCCTTCTTGGCGCTGGGTCCGGGATAGAGGTTGTAGGAAAAGACCTCGTGGAGATCCGGCAGGCGATTATGGACGACGACCTGCTTGCCGTTGTAGTGCGTGTGACGGAATATCGGCGCGACGTAGATGATGGATCGCGGATGAAAGTCCTCGGGGATCTCGGACTCGGGGATGATACCCTGTAGCATTGCCAGGCTGAGGGCGAAGAACCCCGCGTTCGCCGGGGCGATCACCGCAGAGTCCATACCCATGCCGCGTTGGCCGGCGATATAGCCAAACATGGCTAAGGACTGAGAGGAGAGCCACTCAAAGGTGGCCTGCCGAATCGACTCAAAGTCCTCACCGAAGCGGCCTCGATAGGTAGGCTTATCGGTTGGACCGTCATCCGCGACGACCAGGCAATCGGGGTCGCGGCGTCGCATATAGGGCTCCGGGTAGTTCACGGACACACCATTGCGCACGCGCGCAACGATGGCCTCGACCGTCTCGCCCCGGTCGGGCACCTCATAGGTGACTTCGAAGTGGTTGCTGCCAAGCCCTCCACATGCCAGGTGGACCAGCTCGTCGATAGAGCTGGCTATGGTGAGGCTCGGACAGGCCAGGACGACCTCAGCTGCTTCCTTCGGTAGATGATACTTCTCCCAATCCATCGTTCTCTTCCTTCCTTCTGTGATGATCAATCCGGGCCAACGCGATCTGTGCCCCGGTCCCCCTCAGGATGAAGCTCTTAAGGTGATGCCTCTAGATGTCTCAAACGAAAAGCGGCGCTTTGGTCTCGCGCCGCCTTTGGTCTCTCTGCGATCTGCCGTTAACCATTCCCCTCCGGCGGCGCCTGGCCCTTGAGGGCCTTCCACAATCGCTCGGGTGTCACCGGCGTTCGCTGGATCATGACGCCGGTGGCATCATAGATGGCATTGATCACCGCCGGGGCCACGCCGTTGACAACAATCTCGGCAACCGACTTCACACCCATCGGGTGTGAGGGCTCAAAGGTCTCGACGAAGAGCGTCTGCATCGGGGGGCTCTCGTCGGCTCGGAAAACCCGGTAATCGTCCAGGCGTGGATTGACCGTGCGTCCCTCAGTATCATAGATCAGCTCCTCGGTGAGGGCGTAGCCGAGCGCCTGGTGCATTCCCCCTTCGGCCTGACCGCTGGCTGTGAGCGGGTTGATGATCTGGCCCGAGTCCAGGGCGATGAGCAGGTTGTCGACGGTCGTCTGACCTGTCTCCATATCCACCGTCACCTCGGCAAACTGGGCCGCGAAGGGGGGCGGGCTGACAGGGCTCACGAAGGAACCGTGCCCCATAATCTGGTGCTGATTCTGCGTGTGCAATGCGTGCGTCGCGATTTCCCGGAAACTAAGGCTAAGGCGATCATCGCGCCACGCCCGTCCGCCGCTTAGGGTGAAGGCCTCGGGCTCGCCGCCTAGCATCTCCGCCGCGACGTCCTTGATCTGGCGCGCGACCTCCTCGGCAGCGCGCGCGACGGCCCCACCACTGACATACGTGGTACTCGACGCATACGCGCCTTTGTCGAAGGGCGTGAGGTCCGTGTCGGACGAGCGGATGATCAGGTCGTCGAGGTCGCAGCCCAGCACCTCGGCTGCGATCTGTCCAAGCACCGTATCGGAGCCCGTCCCGAGATCCGTGGCGCCGACCATCAGATTGAACGTGCCATCATCGTTCATTTTGATGCTGGCTGCGCC
Source organism: Anaerolineae bacterium (assembly GCA_049974845.1). GTDB lineage: Bacteria > Chloroflexota > Anaerolineae > B4-G1 > SLSP01 > PWVB01. The sequence continues at coordinate 19,695 of JBNGCP010000010.1, forward strand.
CATGTCCAGGTTGGCGATGCCGGATCCCTGCATCAGGAACGCGACGCCAATACCCCGCCGCAGGTATGGCTTGCCGGGGACGAGGTGCCAGTCGGGGTGACCGAACTTCTGATGCCAATCGACGGCGGCAGCACCCTGAATCGCCGCCTCACGGAGCGCGTTGGTCTCGATGATCTCGCCATGCGCTTCGCGCCCCTCACTCCAGGCCTTACTCATGATGTTCTCGGTGTGTGGTGCGATAATGTTCTGGAGCCGGAACTCCAAGGGATCCCAGCCCAGCTCGCACGCGGCGCGGGTGATGAGGGTCTCGGTGGCAACGACGCCTTGGGTGACGCCGTAGCCGCGATAGGCCCCGGCTCGGGGGCGGTTCGTGTAGTAGGTCTCGCCGCGAAACCGCACGTTGGGCGTGTTGTAGAGGGGCAGCGTCTTGTGCCCGGTGTTGCCCAGCACGGTCAGCCCATGGCCGCCGTAGGCGCCGGTGTCGCTGAGGACGTCGATATCCTGTGCCAACATCTTGCCCTCGTCGTCGACCGCCAGCCGATAGCTAACGCGCATCGGATGGCGGGTGGTGGTATAGATGAACTGCTCCTCGCGCGTCAACTCGAGCAGGACCGGGCGACCGGTCGCGATGGTCAGATGCGCAGGGATGTCCTCGTAAATCTCCTGTTTGTTGCCGAATCCGGCCCCGATACGAGGCTTGATCACGCGAATTTCGCCTTCGGAGAGGCCCAAAACCGGCGCGAGGATCCGCCGCACGTGGAAGGGCACCTGGGTCGACGTGAGGATCACCAAGCGGTCATCCTCATCCCAGTAGGTGAGGGTCACCCAGGGCTCCAGAGGAACGTGCTTCATCTTCTGCGTCTCGACGGTCGTCTCGAAGACCGCTGCGGCGTCATCGAAAGCGGTATCGACATCGCCGACATCAATCGACACTCTTGCGACTAGGTTGCGACTCGGGTCGCTCTCCCCGAAGTTGACGTAGTCCTCCTGATCGTGGATCACCGGCGCGCCCTCGGCCCTCGCTGCGTCCAGATCCAAGACCGGGGGCAAAACCTCGTAGTCCACGTGAATCAGGGAGAGTGCTTCTTCCGCGATCTCAGGGCTCTCCGCAGCCACGGCGGCGACGCGATCCCCGACGTAACGCACCTTGTCATCGAAGCTCACGTAATCGAGGGGTCCCGGGATCGGGTACGACTGCCCGGCCGTCGAGTAGACGACGCGCGGCACGTTCTTGTAGGTGAGGACCGCGTGGACGCCAGGCAGGGCCTCGGCCTCCTGTGTGTCGATGTCTTTGATGCGGGCATGGGCGTGAGGACTGTGCAAGATCTTGGCATAGAGCATCCCGGGGCGCTCAAAGTCGGCGACAAAAGCCGCGTGGCCCTGCGCCAGTTTCGGCGCGTCGACCTTGGGCAAGGGTTGGCCGACGACGGAGAAACGCTGCGCCTCAGCGGTGACGAAGACCTTGGGCTGCATTTTCACCCGAGTCTGAGTTGCAGCGCCGCCCCCACCCCCGGTCTCCAGCGGCTCAGGGCCCTCGCCTGGGCGGCCATCAGGCCCCAACAGCTCCTCTGGCATCAAAAAAAGATCGGCCCCGGACTCACCGCCGACCGGCCCCGGATCCTCGCCCCGCAGATAGGCTGCGGCCCGGAGAATTGCCTCCACGGGCTTGACGTAGCCCGTTTCGCGGGAGACGATCCCGCTGATGGCATCACGGACCTCGGCCTCCGTGGGGCTTGGGTTGCGGTTGAGCAGCGCCAATCCGGCGAGGATGAGCGCGGGCGTGTCATAGCCGCTTTGGATCGCGCCCGTTTCGACGAAGGCCCGTTGCAGGGGGTGCCACGTGCCCGCCCGGTCCCACCCGAGACGTTGGCGCTCGCCGAGCCCCTCGATCGTGGTGATCTTCGCGCCGTCGACCTGAGCGGCAAGGGTCACAACGCTGTTCTGCGGGCGTCCGTCCACCAGGACGGTGCTGTAGCCATCCGCGCCGTCCTCACTCCCGAACTTGACGCCGTAGAAGCCTTCGCGCCGCAGAAGCTGGAAGAGCGTTTCGCGTGGCGTGACGTCAAATTGACGCTGATCCCCATTCAAAACGATTGTGATCTGCATAGACCCTCACCGGTTGTGCTATGCCTACCCGCTTGATTGTACCGGGATCTACATCCGTGTCAAAGGTTAGGGCAATCACAATCGGCGTGGGACAAAGTGCAACGCACCTAGGCTTGGCGGTGAGCGATGCCTTTGACATCGGGTCGTGGTTGACGAAGCCCAGGGGCGTTGCACTTGTTCTAGCCAACTGCGATTACCTTATGTCAAAGGTTCTGCACGGTTGACAAAGCGGTCCCCCATGCTAACATTGGCTGAGCGCCCACCGAGGCGGTGATACACCGCTTAAGACGGTGGGCGCACTAGGGTAGACGATCAGGCTCACGGCCCAAATGGAATCGCGGCGCTCCCCAACTCGCCCCACTATGGAACCGCGGAAGCTTCTGGGATGGCGACTTTGGGCGTGGCAAAACGGATGCTGGTAAGGGAGATGGACCATGGCTGACGACAGCGTTCCCGTGATCATTCTCTGTGGCGGTAAGGGAACGCGGATGGGCGACCTCACGGTGCCCAAGCCGCTCGTCGAAATCGGCGACCGACCGGTTCTATGGCACGTCATGAAGATCTACGCTGTGCAGGGATTTAAGGACTTCATCCTGGCGTTGGGATATGGTGGGGATTTGATCAAGCGGTATTTCCTCGAATATGACTGGCGGAGCCGCGATTTCGTGCTGGCGTTCGATGACGGCGGTATCCGTTACCGGACGCCCAACGACATCTCGGGATGGCGCATCACGTTCGCGGAGACCGGCCTGGAGACGATGACGGGTGCTCGCGTGCGTAAGGCATCCGCGTATGTTGAGGGCGACCGCTATTTCGTGACCTATGCCGACGGCGTCGCCGATATCGACTTGCATGGGCTGCTACGGTACCACCGGCAACAAGGTCTCCTCGCCACCGTGACGGGTGTAAAAGCATTCTCGCGCTTTGGGGTTATGGAGACGGATGACGCCGGTCGGGTGACGGGGTTCCAGGAAAAGCCACTGGTCGGCTCGCTTATCAACGGCGGCTTCATGGTCTTTGAGCGTGGCGTCGCGCCCTATATCGAGGGCGACGACGGTCTGGTGCTCGAGCAGGAGCCGCTGCGTTCGCTGGCGCGCGACCGGGAGCTGGCAGTCTATCAGCATCAAGGATTCTGGCGTGCGATGGACACGTTCAAGGAGGCGCAGGAGCTGAACGCCCTATGGGAGCAAAGCGCGCCGTGGCGGAGCTGGTGAGCGCAGCCGAGACGGCATGGGAAGGGCATTGACGGATCCGGCTTTCTGGTACGAGCGCCCGGTGTTGGTCACGGGGTGCACCGGCCTCCTAGGCTCGTGGCTCGGCGAGGCACTGGTCGCCGCCGGCGCTTTGGTGGTGGGGCTGATCCGCGACGAGGTGCCCCAATCTCACTTGGTGCGGTCCGGCACAATCCGGCGGATCAAAGTCGTCCACGGAGATGTGACCGATTATGCTACGGTCGAGCGTGCGCTTAATGAATACGAGATCGAGACGGTCTTTCACCTCGCCGCCCAGACCATCGTGGGCATCGCCAATCGCGCTCCGCTCTCCACTTTCGAATCGAATATCCGTGGCACCTGGGTCACGCTGGAAGCCGCACGACGCTCCCCTACCGTGCGCCGGATTGTGGTCGCCTCGAGCGACAAGGCCTATGGGACGCAGCCGGTCCTGCCCTACACGGAGGATATGCCGCTCTGCGGTCAGCATCCCTACGATGTTTCCAAGAGCGCTGCGGATCTGATCGCGCAGGCCTATGCCGTCACGTACCGGCTGCCAGTCGCGATCACCCGCTGCGCCAACCTCTACGGCGGCGGCGACCTCAACTGGAATCGGCTGATCCCCGGCACGATCCGCAGTGCTCTCCAGGGGCAGGCGCCGATCATACGCTCCGATGGGACCTTTATGCGCGACTATTTGTACGTGCGGGATGCTGTGCGGGCCTATATGATACTAGCGCGGGCTCTGGATGATCCCGCTCTCTATGGCGAGGCCTTCAACTGTGGCACGGATGAGCCCATGAGCGTCCTGGAGATGACGCGCTTGATTCTTTCCCTTTCCCCGCATCCGGAGCTCGCGCCGGTGATCCTCGATGAGGTGCGGAACGAGATCAAGGACCAGTATCTGGATAGCGCCAAGATTCGAGATGCGGTGGGTTGGGCGCCCGTCTACTCCCGGGAGGAGGCCCTTCAGGAGACGATGACTTGGTATGCAGCGCACCTAGATGGGAGCGCAAACCGAGGCGCGGATGGCTGATGGCGTGAAGCGCACGAAGAACGTGTCCGCTCGCGGGCTGCCAGCCTCGGCCTTTGTGACCGGGGCGACGGGGTTCATCGGACACCGACTCATCACGGCCCTGCTGGAGGCCGGTTGTGAGGTCTCTGCCCTGGTGCTGCCGGCCGAGCGCGGGCGGCTACCGGGGTCGGTGCGAACCTTTGCCGGCGACATCACCGACGCCGACGCGGTCGCTGGTGCCCTGACGGCGGCAAGGCCGGCGCTCGTCTTCCATCTCGCTGCTATCGGCATCACCAATCCCGGCCTGCCGATGGCGGAAGCGTGCCGCATCAATGTAGGAGGGCTCATCAACCTCATCGATGGGGTGCGCGCCATTGACACCGTCACTCGCGTGGTAATCGCGGGCACCTCGTATGAGTACGGCGCCCGCCGTAGCGACGACGGACTCGACCCTTTCAATCCCTACAGCGCCTCCAAAGCGGCAGCCTGGGCGTTTGCCCGGGCGGCCTACAACGCCTGGGGCATGCCCGGCGTCTGCGTTCGCCCATTCCAGGTCTACGGTCCTGGGCAGCGCGCCCGCGCGCTCATTCCTGCCGCCGCGACGGCCGCGCTGCGCGGCGAGGATTTCCGCATGACCAAAGGCGAACAGCAGCGAGATTTCGTCTTTGTCGAGGACGTTGTCCAGGGTTTTATCGCGGCAGGGGCGGCGGCGGACATCGAGGGGCGTGTGCTGGACCTGGGCACGGGGGAGCTGCACGCCGTGAAGGACGTGGTGGCGCGCATCTGGGATATTGCGGAGGCGCCGGGCCGCATCATTGCCGGCGCACTGCCCTATCGCGCCGGTGAGGTGCCGGCGATTCCTGCGGATGTGCAGCGCACGCGCCTGTTGACGGGCTGGGAAGCCGCTACGGATCTGGATCGGGGACTGAGCCTGACGATTGAGGCGCTAGGAGAGGAGATAGTGAATGTCAACTGAGGCGGAAATCTCCAGATTGAGGCGCGAGATCCTCGCGAAGGTGGGCAAGTTCACGCGGCTGGCGCATCAGGACCGGCCCTTTATCCCGGGTGAGACCTTCGTCAACTACGGCGGACGCGTCTATGACGAGCGCGAGCTGCAGAGCGCGGTCGACGCGGTTCTCGACTTCTGGCTCACCGATGGCCCCCGGGTGGAGACCTTCTCCGACCGGTTGGCCGAATATCTCGGTGTGAAACACGTCCTCACGGTTAACTCCGGCTCGTCGGCAAACCTGGTAGCGGTGAGCGCCCTGCGATCCCAGCAGCTCGACTGGCCTCTGATGGACGGCGATGAAGTGATCACGCCGGCAGCAACCTTCCCGACGACGGTGGCCCCCATCGTTCAGAATCAGCTCGTCCCGGTCTTCATCGATTGTGAGTTGGGCACCTACAACGTTGACGTATCGCTGTTGGAGGCTGGGCTTTCGGAGAGAACCAGGGCTGTCTTCGTCCCCCATATTCTGGGGAATCCGGTGGAGATGGATGTGGTGATGGCTTTCGCGGCGGAGCACGATCTCATCGTGATCGAAGACACGTGTGATGCGCTGGGGAGCACCTATGATGGCAGACCCTGTGGCGCGTTTGGGGATCTTGCTACCTTCAGCTTCTATCCCGCGCACCATATTACTACGGGCGAGGGCGGCGCTGTGGCCACAAACAGCGACAAGCTCCATCATCTGGTCCACACGATCCGCGATTGGGGCCGGGATTGCTGGTGCACCCACAAGAGTGGGCGAGACGGCGAATGTGGGCGTCGATTCGAATGGGAGATTCCGGGCCTTGGCGAGCCCTACGACCATCGCTATACCTTTACGGAGATTGGCTACAATCTGAAGATGACGGATATCCAGGCCGCCATCGGCATCCCCCAACTGGCGAAGCTTCCGGCGTTTATCGAGGCGCGAAAGCGCAATTTCCGCGTCCTCTACGAGGGTTTGCGTCCCTATGAGGACGTCCTCATCCTGCCTACCTGGAGCTCGAAGGCCGACCCTGCGTGGTTCGCGTTCACCCTTGCCGTACGAGAGGACGCGCCGTTTACCCGGAGGGAGCTCAACGAATACCTGCGCGAACGCCAGGTCGAGACGCGTTACCTCTTTGCTGGCAATATCCTTCAGCAGCCCGGCTATCGCGACATCCGGCATCGCGTGGCCACACCTTTGTCGCAGACCGATCGAGTCCTCAAGTCCGCACTGTTTGTGGGCGTCTATCCCGGCCTCGACGATGCACGTCTTGGCTACATGCTGCAGGCTTTCGAGGACTTCTTCAAGGGCCGCGTCTAGATGCAGCTTTCGATCATCATCTGTGCGTATAACGAACGGGAGACCATCCTCCCGGTCTTGGAGCGCGTCCATCAGGCCCCACTGCGTCCGGGTTGGGAGCGCGAGATCATCGTCATCGATAACGCCTCGACGGATGGGACGCGGGAGTTGTTGGAGGGCGTTATCTCTCAGAATACGGGGTATTCTGAGACGCAGGTCATCTTCCAGTCGCGCAACATGGGCAAGGGGACCTCGATCCGGACGGCGATCCCGCATTGCAGCGGGGATTACGTCTTCATCCAGGACGCCGATTTCGAATACGATCCGCGGGACTACCCTCTTTTTTTGGAGCTTGCGGAGCGAGATCGACCCGCCGCGATCTTCGGCTCGCGGACGCTGGGCGGTCGAGCGATCTACAAGTACGTCGCCAATTACTGGGGCGTTCGCTTTCTGACGGCCCTTACCAACGTGCTCTATGGCGCCCGGCTGACCGATGTGGCTACCGCGTCGAAGATGGTGCGGAGAGACGTGCTCAATCGGCTTCACCTGACGGGGAGCGGCTTTGATCTGGATTTTGAGCTGCCCGACAAATTGCTGCGTGCCGGCTATGAGATTCTCGAGGTACCGATTAGCTACACGCCGCGAACGGTTGAGGAAGGCAAGAAGATCCGACCGTGGGACGGTCTGTGGGCCCTGCGGGTGATCATCCGCGACAGGCTTCTGCCCATGGACCAGGTCGTCGAGAAAAGGAGCAGCTGATGAACATTGTCGTGACGGGATCGATCGCATATGACTACCTGATGAGCTTTCCCGGGGACTTCCTGGATCACGTGAAGCCAGACCGCATCCAGAAGCTCAGCCTCAGCTTCCTGGTCGACGATATGGTGAAGCACCGTGGTGGCTGTGCGCCCAATATCGCCTACAGCCTGGCGCTGCTCGGCGAGCGCCCGACTGTGATGGGGACGGCAGGTGAGGATTTCGAGGAATACCGTGTCTGGCTGGAGTCTCAGGGCGTGGACACGTCGGCCATCCAGGTAATTCCGAACGTCTTCACGGCTTCGTTCTTTGCGACGACGGATCAGGCGCTGAACCAGATCGCCAGCTTCTACACGGGAGCGATGGCCTACGCGCGCACACTGTCCTTTCACGACTTCGATACGCCGGTGGATCTTACGATTATCTCACCCAACGATCCCGAAGCGATGGCCAAGTATCCTAAGGAGTGCCGTGAGCTGGGAATTCCCTATATCTATGATCCCAGCCAGCAGGTCGTCCGCGCGAGCCCCGAGTCGCTCTGTGATGGTGTCGTCGGGGCGGACATCCTGGTGGTCAATGACTATGAGTACGAGCTGCTCAAGGATCGCACCAATATGACCGATGCAGCGATCCGGCGCGTCGTCAAGCGCGCCGTCGTCGTGACGCAGGGCGCCGAAGGCGCCGTCATCTGGGCCGGCCCCGACCGGGCCAAGAAGATCCAGATCCCGCCCGCGCCGCCGCGTGAGATCGCGGATCCCACCGGCGTCGGCGACGCCTTCCGCGCCGGTTTGATCAAAGGCATAATCCTGGGCCTCCCCTGGGCGGCTGCGGGGCGTATCGGCAGCCTGGCCGCCACTTACGTCCTGGAAGCACAGGGCCCTCAGGCCCATCACTATACCCTGACAGGCTTTCTCACGCGCTATCGCTCCATCTTCGGTGACGACGAAGCAACTGCTGCCCTGAGCCGGGAGCTCTAGGATTGTAGCGTGGGTGATTTGAGGTACGCTTATCGCGACACTAACAAAGCGAAAAAGGAGCTTTCTGAATGAAGCATCACGTTAAAGATCTGGATCTGGCCCCGTCGGGCCGACTGCGTATGGAGTGGGCTGAGCGCGAGATGCCTGTTCTTCGGCAGATTCGCCAGAGATTCGAGCAGGAGAAGCCGCTCCAGGGCGTGCGGATGTCGGCGTGTCTCCACGTCACGACGGAGACTGGCAACCTGGCGCGCACGTTGGTGGCTGGGGGGGCGGACCTCGTGCTCGTGGCAAGCAACCCGCTGAGCACGCAGGATGATGTTGCGGCCGCCCTGGTAAGCTATGACGAGATCCCCGTCTATGCGATCAAGGGTGAGGACAACGAGACTTACTACGAGCACATCTACGCCGCACTGGATCACAAACCCCATCTCACGATGGACGACGGTGCGGATCTGGTCAGCACGATGCACAAGGAACGCCGTGAGATGCTGGGCAACGTGGTCGGCGGCACCGAAGAGACGACCACCGGCGTGATCCGCTTGCGGGCGATGGCCGCGGAAGGGGCGTTGGGCTATCCGATCATCGCCGTCAACGATGCGATGACCAAGCATCTCTTCGATAACCGTTACGGCACCGGGCAATCCACGATGGACGGCATCATCCGGGCGACGAACGTTCTGATCGCCGGAAAGACCGTAGTCGTCGGTGGCTATGGATGGTGCAGCCGTGGCATCGCCATGCGCGCGAAAGGGATGGGCGCCAACATCATCGTCACCGAGGTCGACCCCCTGAAGGCCCTAGAGGCGGTGATGGATGGCTTCAGGGTGATGCGGATGATGGAGGCCGCACCGATTGGCGACATCTTCGTGACGTCGACGGGCGACATCAACGTCATCGACGAGCAGCATTTCGAGGCGATGAAGGACGGCGCTATCGTCTGCAACTCCGGACACTTCAACGTCGAGCTCAACCTCGACGCACTGGCCGAGTTAGCCGTAAGCGAGCCGCGCATCATCCGTCCCTTCGTCAAGGAGTATCGTCTCCCGGATGGGCGCCGCATCAACGTGCTGGCCGATGGCCGGCTCGTGAACCTGGGGGCCGCAGAGGGGCATCCGAGCGCGGTAATGGATATGTCCTTTGCCAACCAAGCGCTCTCTGCCGAGTATATGCTCGCGCACGCCGATGAGTTGGAGCACACCGTCTACGCCGTCCCGGAGGACATCGATCAGGCTATCGCCGAGCTCAAGCTGCAGGCGATGGGGATTCAGATCGACGAGCTCACCGAAGAGCAGGCGGCGTACCTGGCTTCGTGGCAGGAAGGGACATAGCGAACTTCTGGGTTGGGCTTCATTTGGGGAAAGGCCTTGAAGCACAGGGTCTTTCCCCTTTTCCTCGGTGGCCTAGCCTCGGCTGGTCATCATAGGCTGGTCGCCACCTCTGTTTCTCACACGTGCTCCCGGACTCCCGGCATCGGACTGGTAGAATTTGGATTCCGGGCTAGACTTGAGTCGTAAAGTCCCGTTCTCGTGAGTGATGCGCGGTTGCGACGCAGCCGTGGCGCGGAGTTCGTAGCGCGAGTTTCGCGGGACGAGCTCCGCGGTGTGCAGGTTTGATCAAGGAGACAGCAGATGAGGGGAAGAGCCACCACGTGGGGTGATCTTCTCGAGCGCCGGAACGGACGCCGCTTCATTGGGCGTCAGGAAGAGGTGGAGCGGTTTCGGCTCAACTATCTCTACGATGTTCCCCGGACGCTCCTCTTCGTGATTCAAGGTCCCCGTGGCATCGGCAAGAGCGCGTTGATGGCGCAGTATCGCGCGATCGCGCAGGAGCACGGCGCTGTGACCGCGCTGGTCGGCCGGTGGGACGTCAGGCTGTCTCAGGAGTTCGCCGTTCTGCAAGCGATGTCGGCGTTCGCCGATGAGTTGGCGAAAGTTGGCTTGCCCCTGACCACCTTCAAGGAGATCCACCGAGAGTACCTCGATGCGCTTCAAACTCTTGAGCGCGACCCCCATGCTCCCGGTGCGCCTCTGGATCTCGTTGGGGGTGTCAGCGACGAGGATGAGTGGGCGACGCGCGCTTGGGACGATTACCTCACGCGGACGTTTCCTATGCGTCGCGCCTCGCTGCTTAGGGACCCGGTTCGTATCCTGACCGAGCGCTTCGTCCAGGATCTCAACGCCTGGGCGACGGTGCGGCGGATTATCCTGTGCTTTGATGATTGGCAGGCTCTAGCACCTGAGACCACCGGTGAGCCGGCAGGCGGCTATAGCTTCGATCGTTGGCTCTTCGAACTGCTCGCGAGCGGGGAGCTGAGCACCGATATCTGGTTCATCCTGGCGACGCGCGTGCCGATGCGGGAGCCATGGGCGGCGTTGTCCGCGGTCATGGAGACTTATGAGCTGATGCCGTTCTCTCATCAGGAGGGGCTGGCTCTGCTCAAGGAGTACGGCATCGCCGACGAAGCCATCGCGCGGGAGCTGACCGCAGCCGGTGAGGCGCAGCCCTTCTGGCTCACGCTGTTGGCAGAGGCTGAGGCGTCGGGCGCCTCGCCTCTGGAGGCGTATATGAGCGGCCTGGCACCGCTCCTGCGCGCAGCCGTGCTGAAGAGCGCTGCCGCGCGTTGGTTGGACGAGGACGTGATGGCTGCGCTTTTCGGAAGGGACGAGATGGCGCAGTTACGCCGGTGGCTGTCGACCTCTCCCCTGGTCACCCGCGTCGGAGAAGCGTGGCAGTTTCATCCTGCGATACACGCGGAGCTTACGGGGGTGGCGCAGCGTCTGCTCGGTCCCGCCTGGGATGCGGCGCACCAGACCCTCCTTGCTTACTATCGGCAGCGCTCGGAATTGTACGGAGAGGCGCCCCGTTACCTTGATCCGGCGTGGCAGCGCGATGAACGGGAGTATGTGTATCACAATCTCGTTACTGGAGAGGTTGGCGAAGCCGTCAATGCCGCGATGCTCAGCTTCTTGCAGGGAGTCCGCCGGTTCTATCCGTGGGCCGGCACCGTCGTCAACGTTTGGTCCGCAGCGGTGGAGGCAAGCGCTGTGGATCGCGGTATCCAAGAGAGGGGGAGGGCGGCGCAGCAGCTCTGGATTGCTCTCCTCGATCGGGATTGGAGGACCGTCCAGGATGTTGCCGGATCCCTTCTCGCTTCGGAGGTCTGGGAGACGGCTGTGCGGGAAGCGCTGCGTGCGCTGAGCCAGTTGGCGGGCGCGCGACTGGTGCTCCTGCCGCAAGCCAAGGTTGCGGCGGAGACGGAGCTCGCACCGGTAGCAGGATCTGCGCCTGAAGCAGGATCTGCGCCTGAGGCTGAGGTCGCGGAGGGGGATGTAGAGGAAGACGTCTCGCCTCCGGAGACTGAGGCGCAGGAGGCCGAGGTCGCGCCCGATGTCGCAGTCGAACGGTCGCCCTCGGGAGTATCCTCCGAAAGGGAGGCCGCTCCTATGGGCGCGACACAGAAGGAGACGCCACGGAAGCAGGAGGTCGAGGAAACACCTGCGCCCGAGCAAGTAGAGGCTGAGCGGGGCCGTCTAGAGCCGCACGGCGTTCCTCGGCTAGGGAGCGTTGGCGTGAGCGAGGCTGTTGAGCAGTGCCGCTATGCCAACGCCCGGCTCTCAGAGGGAGCCTATGAGGAGGCCATACGCGCTTACGACCGTGCCCTGGTGCTGGATCCTGACTATGTCGCAGCCTGCTACAATCGCGCCGTAGCCTACTCACGCATCGGTGCGCTGGATGGCGCTATCGCGGACTTCACGCGGGTGATCGAGCTGGATCCAAACCATGCTTCGGCCTATCGCCAACGGGCGCTTCTCTACACCCGCAAGGGTGAGCTAGAGCGAGCCATCGCCGACTATGACGCCGCACTGGCTTTGCGCCCTGACATGGCTGCCCTCTACTACGATCGAGCCAATGCTCATTTCCGAAAAGGAGACTACAATCGGGCCATCGCGGACTATGGTCGTGCGCTCGAGCTAAGGCCCGATCACGTCGAGACTTATCTGAACCGAGGGCAGGCTTACGCTGCGTCTGGGGACCTGCCAGAGGCACTACGGGACTACAACAAAGCGGTCGCGCTCGACCCGGAGCGGGCGATCTCCTACAACTACCGGGGGTTGGCTTACGCAAGCTTGGAGCGATATACGGAGGCGCTGGCGGACTACGATCGGGCTATCAGCCTCGATCCCCGATATGCGATCGCGCACAACAACCGCGGCCTGCTCTATGTTCGCATTGAGGCGTACCAGGAAGCGTTGGAGGCCTACCAACGGGCGATGGCCATTGAGCCCGATTGGGCGACGCCGTACTACAATGCAGCGTGTGCCGCCGCCTTGATGGAGGACGTCGAGCACGCGTGTGTCTGGCTGTCAAGGGCCATCGCTCTCAGAGAGCGATACCGTGCCATGGCGTTGAGGGACTCCGACTTTGCCGCCATCAGGGAGACCCCGCAGTTCCAGTCCCTTGTCGAGAGGGTCGGGGCCTGAGCCCGCGAATTCGTCTCTTCCAGTTAAGCTGTTCTATCCCACCGGAATCTCGACACAGTCCTGGCGCATATACGTCTCGAACCCGCTCTCCAGCGGTAGCCGCTGCTCGGGCGTGTAGAGGCCCACGTGCAGTAGGCACCCGGGGCAGCCATCAGAACCCACATTGAGGAAAAAGCGATCCCGAAGGCGTGTTCCGGGCTGCCATCGACTGGTGGGATAGGCGTCCGCTCCTGCGATGTGGTCGTGTTGGGCTATCCGTGTGCCGTCGGGCCGTATCAGGTGGACGAAGACGGTGTAGTCCGCGACGAGATCACCCTCGGACTCCCACCACAGATCCACCTCCCAGGTCTCGGCACTCTTGATCACACCATAGCCGCGCAGCTTGATCGGCGCCTGAAACCGGACCTCGATCGGGACCGGAGGACGGGCCAGACGATCCAGCGGACGGCAGCTCTCCAGGTCGAAGCGTAGCAGCCAGACATTGGTGAACTCTGCTGCGACGGGGAGACGCTGACAGGCCTCAATCAACACGCTCTGAATCAGGTTCGTGGGATCCGCAAGATGATGCTGCCAAAGGACAAGCCACAGCCGCGGTCGCCCTTGCGTCTCTCGCTCCAAAACGTCCAGCGCGTGGAGGTCGACCACGCGTCCGGTATCGAGCACCCGGGTCCCATACGGGAGGCCGAAGAGGTGGGCCGGCCCCTCATAGTAGTAGTCCAGTGTCGACGCGGCGTAACCACCGACAACGACGATAGCCTCGTCGCCCTCGCCATGGGCCTCGATATACCGCGCGACGCCGCGGAAGTCGGGTCGTGGGTGCCATTCATCCCGTAGCGCCAGCGCCCAAGTGCCCTGGGCCTGGCGCGCGTCGGCGATGAGCGTGAGCGTGACCCAGATGAGGGCAAGGCCCAACCCGACAGCGCGATGTACACTCCCTTTGACGGCTTCGTGCTGTTTCGGTGAGGTTCGCTCTTTGCCAATTCGCGTCCTCAGCAGCAACTCCCACCCGACGCCGACGGTTACGACAACCGCGATCCCCCAGGAGGGCAACAGGTAGCGCTCTGCCCACTTCGCTTTGACGAGGGATAAGCTGTAGAGCCCGGCAATCGGGACGGTCAGTGCCAGGATTTGCCACAGCCCGCCGCGATAGTGGCGCGTGGCGAAGCTGATCGCGATTGCAGCGGCCAACGAGAGACCGGCGACGGCAACGAAGAGCGTCGTCCACGGCGCGGTGAAGTACTGGCCCACTCCAAAGAGTATGGGGATCCATCGGAGAACATCCGTCGGGATCGCAGAGACCGCGGTCGCATCTAGAGCGGCGCGTTTTGCAGCCCAACCGAAGATGGGTAACGCCAGGGCCGCCAGGAGCAGGTTGGCCCGCCACCAGCGAACCCGCTCGCGGTGCGTGTGCGGCGCATCGGCTCTGCGGCTGGCGCCGCCCTCGTGAATTGCGTACAGGCTGAGCCAGCCCCAGAGCCCGACCGTCACCCACGCGAGCGCTGTGTAGAGATGGGCCAGGAGCATCAGCACACCCAGGCTGACGTAAGCGATTTCGTAGCCTGGGCCCGGACGCCGACGCGCCAACAACTCCCAGCTGGCCCAGGCGAAGCCGGCTACCAAAGGGACCGCAAGGGCATACATGCGGACCTCCTGGCTGTAGTAGACGAAGATCGGCAGGGTGGCGCAGGCCAGCGCACTGCCCAACCCGGTTGCCCGCTCTCGGGATATCGAGCGGCTCAGCCGCTGGGCGAGTGGTATCGCTGCCGTGCCCAGCAAGACGGAGAGATATCGCGCGGCAAACTCCCCACTTCCCGCAACTTGGACCCAGAGCGCCAAGATGGCGCCATGGAGGGGGAGTGCGTTATCCTCGCGAATGAGCCCCTGGACAGCGCGCAGGAGGCCCTGTTGTGCGTGGAACAGGACAAAGGTCTCGTCGTACCACAGCGACGTCGCGTTGAGCCCCCATACTCTCAGGGCGAAGGCCAGCAAGACGATGGCGCTGCCGCCAACGACTGACCACTTGGGCGCGTGAATCGGGCTTTGCTTAAGCGTGCGACAAGAGCGAGGTGGTGGAGCGGCGTTATCGGCCTGAGATGGCACAGGTGCGCTGGTCTTCGAATCATCGTGGGTCGTCACACTCGCATTATACATAGACATGGCCCTACTCAAAGGCGTGAATTGCCATATAATCTTAGTCATTATGGTGAGACCTAATGCTGACCAGGAGGCGCTATGGCGGCCGAGGGACAGTTGCTGATCCGTGGAGGAACCGTCGTAACCGCTGAAACCAAGGTGACAGCGGATGTTCTGGTTGAAGGGGAGATCATCCGGGCTATCGGCCTTGACCTTCCGGTTCCTGAGCACGGTGAGGTCGTGGACGCCGACGGGTTGCTCGTTCTCCCCGGCGTCATCGATGCCCACACGCACATCCAGCTCGATACGGGGGTGTACAAGACCGCCGATACATGGCTGGAGGGGAGTCGCGCGGCTGCCTACGGGGGGATCACAACTGTGGTCGACTTCGCGACGCAGTTCGAGGGGCAGAGCTTCGAGGAGGCGCTGAGCGCGCGCCTATCCGAGACCGATTCCTCGGTCATTGATTACGCTTTGCATATGATGGTCACCGATCTGCCGCCCGGTCGGGAGGAGGAGCTCGGCGTCCTGCCTGAGCTGGGCATTCAGAGCATCAAGCTCTACACGACCTACCGCCCGAACTACTATGCAGATGACGCTACGCTCCTGCGCCTCATGGAGGTCGCGGCGCGCTACAGCCTGATCACCCTCGTTCACTGTGAAAACGACGCGCTCGTCGCGGCCCAGACGGAGGCCTTGGTGAAGTCCGGGCGTATTGGCTGGCGTTATCACGGGGCTTCGCGTCCGCTCCTGGCCGAGCAGGAGGCCGCTGCCCGGGTGCTCTTCCTGGCCGAGGCGGCCGGAGCGCCCGTCGTCATCGTGCATGCCTCGACAGGCCTTACGTCCTCGATGGTCGCCGAGGCAAGGGAGCGCGGGCAGGTCGCGTTCTCCGAGACGACGCCGCAATACCTGCTCCTGGATAGCTCTCTCTACGAAGGTAACGAGCCCTGGCGCTACATCCTGCAGCCCCCGTTGCGTCCTAGCGCCGAAACGGAAGCGCTCTGGTCGTTGGTCGCCGACGGCCAGGTGGAGATGTTTGTCACCGACCACTGCGACTACAAGAAGGCTCAGAAATTGGCTGTGAACAACTTCACGAAGACGCCAGGCGGCTTACCCGGGATGGAGACGCTCCTTCCGTTGATTGCGACTTATGGCGTCGCTGCCGGTTGGATCGACTGGCCCGATCTCGTGCGGATGATGGCCGCCAACCCAGCGCAGATCTACAATCTGTGGCCGCGGAAAGGCGCCCTGCTGCCGGGCTCGGACGCGGATCTTGTGCTCTTTGATCCGGCCTATGAGAGTGTGGTCTCGGCCGAGGAGCTGCATATGGTCGCCGGCTACAGCCCGTACGAGGGGATGCGAATCAAGGGCCGGGTCGTTAGTACCCTGCGACGCGGGGCGTTCCTGGTCCGTGACGGGACATTTGTGGACGAGCCCTCCAGCGGCGTCTTCCTCAAGCGCGAAGCTCGCTTCTGGAGCTGACCGAGCTATGGACATCCTACTGGTTCTCGTTGGGATCGTAATCGGTGTGCTCATCTCGGCGTGGCTCTCGCGGCATCGGGAAGCCGTTGATCGGGAGGATCTCAGGGATGAGATCTCTGAGACCTTTGCTGCACGGACGGATGCCGAGCGTGCGCGCGTCGTGCAAGCCTATGAGGCGCGGATTCGTCAGCTGAAGGATCAGCACCGCGCGGAGGCCAGGCAGATTCGGCGCAGCAGTGTGAACCAGAGTCGCGCCGTGTTGAAGGGAAAGATGGCAGAGCAGATCGCCCCCCTGCTTCCGGGCTTCACGTATTGGCCGGCGGATGCTAGGTTCCTGGGCGATCCCGTCGACTACGTCGTGTTTGACGGCTATAGTGCGTGCAAGGACAATCACACCGACGGTCGCGACCTGGAGGTCGTGATCTTAGATATCAAGCAAGGTAAATCCGATTTGACGCGCGAGCAGCGCCGCATTGCTGATGCCGTCGCTGCAGGACGCGTTCGGTTTGAGGTGGTCAGGATCCTCGGTGATGGATCCGTCCGCTCGCGCACGTGGCCAGCACAGTTGCAGCTAGACTTTCGGGGTCCAGACGAAGGTTAGGCAAGCCCTGAGCTGTTCGACCCCGCACGGTCTGAGGGGGCGCGACAGGTCTTGCAACAACGTCGAGGAGCAGATCTATGAGGGACATCATTCCGGACATCAAGCGGTGGCAGGAAGCCGGAAAGACTGATATCGCGGTGGCGACGATTCTGGAGACGAAGGGGTCGTCTCTGCGACCGGCCGGCACGCGTATGGCGATCACCGCCGAAGGGGATGTGACCGGGTCGGTGAGCAGCGGCTGCGTCGATGGCGACGTCATCGCGGAGATGGAGCAGGTGTTGGGCGGATCCATCAATATCCGCCGTCCTGCCTATGGTATCAGCGATGAGGAGGCTTGGGGGGTCGGGCTCTCCTGTGGTGGGTCCATCGATGTCATGGTCGAGCGTTGGAGCGACCTGTACGATGCGCTGGTGGAAGAGATTGAGGCCAAGCGTCCGGTCGCTTTTGCCTCGCGAACCGAGCGTCCCGTCCATCTGCTGCACAGAGCCGACGGTGAGACGTTAGGTACTTTGGGCAATCCGGATCTCGACGGTCAGGTGCTGATGGATATTGCGTCCGTCTGGCCCGGTCCCTATGCTAAGAAGCATAGCTATTCACAGGGCGAGATTTTCATCGAGGTGATCCCGCCACCGCCGGTGCTGCTGATCTTTGGGGCTACCGACATCGCGATTCCGTTGGCGAAGATCGCGGAGGTTGTCGGGTTCGATGTGGTCGTCAGCGATGCCCGGCGCACCTTCCTGCAAGAGGAGCGTTTCCCTGATATGGATCTACGCTTCGGCTGGCCTCAAGATGTCTTCGAGTCCGAGGACTTTGGGCCGGGCTGGGCCATCGTCGTGCTCTTCCACGATCCCAAGTTTGATATCCCTGCGCTGACGCTCGCCTTGAAGAGCGAGGCTTTCTACATCGGATTCCTGGGCAGCCGGAAGACCCAGGAGGATCGACGGGAGGAGCTTCTGGAGGCTGGCTTCAAGGAGAGCGATCTGGCCCGAATTCACGGTCCCGTCGGCCTGGACATCGGTGGGAAAGAGCCGGCGCTGATCGCCCTGTCGATCATATCCGAAATCGTCGCTGTGCGGCACCGACGTCCCGGCGGGATGCTGAGCCGCCGTCGCGAGAGCTCTTGAGCGGGTCGTGGTGCGCCGATAGACGAGCAGGAGATGCTTCATGAGCGATGACGAGCATCCGTGGGAGCCCGAACCTATCGATGTCGAGGCTTTTCACAGCTCCGAGGGTTGGTCCAACATCAATCGAGCGCCGCACGACCGCGTCTCGGGTGTCGTCTACAAGCGCGGGATGGCCATCAAGCGCGTGCGTTACGAGCCAGCCGATCCCGCTCCCGATATGCCAGACCCCTGGCAGGGCGATGGACCAACGATCATTCGCTGGCTGTTCAGTGAGGATCCTGCTACCGCGGAGCATCTCCTCGAGGGCCGCCGCTTTAGCTGGCTCCAGGATCTGGAGTTGGCGCCTGGAGCGACGACCGGACAGAAAGCGCATCCGGGCGTTGATACGATCGTCTACGTGATCGATGGGGAGGGTCTGCTCTACCATCGCCCGACCGCAGGAAGCCCCATTGTGACCCGGCCGTTGCGGCGTAATGACGCCGTGCTGATCGAGGAGAGCGAGCTTTATAGCTTGGCTAACCCCAGTGAGGGAGAGCCTCTGAGGCTCATCCGATTGGGACTGACGCGGGCTCCGCAACCATCGGGATCACCAGAACACGATGCCTGATTCCGTCATCGTCGTGGGCGCCGGTGCCGCCGGACTGATGGCGGCCGGTCGCGCTGCCGAGCTCGACGCCGATGTCCTGCTGCTTGAGAAGATGGAGGAAGCTGGGAAGAAGATCCTCATCAGCGGAAAATCCAGATGTAACATCACCAATTCCGCCCCGCTTCGCGAGTTTCTCTCCTATTACGGACCCAACGGTCGCTTTTTGCGGAATGCGTTTCATCGTTACTTTCGAAACGATCTCCTGCGCCTCTTGAGGCGTTATGGTGTGGAGACTCAGGTCGAGCGTGGGGGGCGCGTTTTCCCCACGTCCGGGGAGGCCGCGGAAGTCCGCGACGCGCTCCTGCGCTATGCCACCGAGCACGGCGCACGGGTGCGATACCGAATGGAGGTGCGTGGGATCACGACTGCGGGAAATCGCGTCACCGGCGTTGAGCTCTGGGACAGGACGCGTCTGCCTGCCCGAGCCGTCATCCTGGCGACGGGAGGGGCATCCTGGCCCGCGACCGGATCGACGGGGCAGGGTTATGTCATGGCCCAGGATCTCGGTCACACCATTGAACCTCTGCAGCCGGCACTGGTACCGCTGACGGTGGTCGAGCGCACGATGGCGAAACGGTTGCAGGGCATCAGCCTCCGCAACGTGAGCTGTACATTTTGGGCTAAGGATGCGAAGGGCCGCGAGCGGGAGATCGACATGCCGTATCCGATGCCGGAGACCGGGGAGATGCTGTTTACCCACTTCGGCGTCTCCGGACCGCTTATCTTAACCGCCTCCACGGCGGTTGTCGATGCGCTGCGTGCAGGCCACGAGGTGACGCTGCTGATCGATCTGAAGCCGGGTATGAGCGAGCAGGAGGTGCACACTCGGCTGCAGAGGGAATTCGAGACGCATCCTCATCGCCATCTGCGGAGCCTACTCCGCGGGTGGGTGCCGGGCACCCTCGCCGACGTACTCGCGGAGCTGAGCTCCGTCGCTGACGACCGGGAGATTCACACGATCCGCGCCGAGGAGCGCGCGGAGTTGGCGCGCATGATCAAGGCGTTCCGCTGGACAATCTCCGGCTCGCTGCCTCTGGCGGCAGGGATGGTCACCGCCGGAGGGGTCGCCCTCGACGAGATCGACCCGGTCACTTTTGCCTCAAAGAAGGTCGAGGGCCTGTATATTGTGGGCGAGCTGCTCGACCTTGCCGCCGACACAGGGGGTTTTAACCTTCAGGCGGCTTTCAGCAGTGGCTACCTTGCGGGGGAGGCGGCGGCTGAGGCCGTCGGGATGGGGCGCCAATAGAAGCTGGCGGCATTCTGGCCCCGTGAAGTTGACATTTGCCCGCCCGAGAGTATGCTCAAGTGGCGTCGGGCTCACAGTTCGCGCCGGCTCGGTACCCAACATTGAGATACATTGTCAGGATCCCCGTATCCCGCCTGTGATCGCTGCGCACGGTGGAGCCCAGAGGGCCGGATTCTGTACGCACAGCATAGACAGTTAGAATGGTTTCGCCGTTGAGCAGGGGGCATTTGTTGATCGGACCGTCCACCCATCCATATATCGCTATAGAGGGCGTCATCGGTGTTGGGAAGACGACCCTGGCCCGTCTGCTCCAGCCGCGTTTCCAGGCCGACACGATCCTCGAGGCCTTTGACGAGAATCCTTTCCTTTCTGACTTCTATACAGACCGGGCTCGCTATGCATTTCAGACCCAGCTCTTTTTCCTGCTGAGCCGGTACCGCCAGCAACAGGTGGCGGCAGACAAGATTCGGCAGGGCTCGCTCCTGGCCGACTATTTCTTCGAAAAGGATCGACTGTTTGCGCACCTCAATATCCAGAGCCCTGATGAGCTTGAGATGTACGATCGCCTCTACGAGGCGCTAGCCGAGAGGGTGCGCAGCCCAGATCTCGTCGTCTATCTTCGCGCTCAAGTTGACACGCTGATGGCCCGTATCGCGATGCGCGATCGCACCTATGAGCGGCAGATGGACCGCGACTATATTGCGGCGCTGCGACAGGGATATGAGCGACTCTTCGCCGACTACGACTCAATGCCGGTGCTCATCATCGAGACCGACGAGCTCGACTTCGTGCGGAACCCCGAAGACCTTGATGTCGTGGAGCAGCGGATACACTCGGCTTTGGCAGGCGTTCGGCAGCCGACCCTGCCCAAGATCTCCTTCCCAACGCCCGCCCGACCTGCTTGGAAGCTCGTCTCGGCGCCGGCCCCTGAGCCACGAACCGAGCTGAACTGGCAGGCGTTGGGGGATTTCCTCGCGTTGGCGGAGGCGGTGGGGCGTATCGGTGGCTCACTCTCGCAGCAGGCGCCGGTGGGGCCCGAGGGCGCGCCCGAAGCGATTCGGGACGCTATCAGGGAAGCCAATCGAGCTCTGTTGGTTTTGGCCCAGCGCACCGGCATACAGCTAGAGCGGTAGGATCATTTGGATCTGATTCGGCGGGGCTAACTCAAAGAGGATCGGAGCAGCGGTGACCAAGTACTTTATCGCGGTGGCAGGCAACATTGGCGTGGGGAAGTCGACGTTGACGTCGCTGCTGAGCGAGCGGCTGGCGTGGGAGCCCTTCCTAGAAGGAGTTACCGACAACCCTTATCTCGCCGACTTCTATGACGATATGGAGAGGTGGAGCTTTCATTCCCAGGTTTTCTTCCTGGCCCGGCGGCTGCTCCATCACCGTCAGCTTCTGGCACGTCCCAACTCCGTTATTCAGGACAGGACCGTCTACGAGGACGCCGAGATCTTCGCCCGCAATCTCTATGACCAAGGCCTGATGTCCGAACGGGACTACGCTACCTACAGTGAGCTCTACCGCGCCGTGACGACAATCCTTCCACCTCCGAACCTGGTCATCTATCTCCGAGCATCCGTGCCGACGCTGCGGGCTCGCATCCGCGCCCGGGGCCGGACGTACGAGCGTCAGATCAGCGAGAGCTACTTAAAGCAGCTCAACGGGCTCTACGAGGAATGGCTAGAGCACTTCTCGCTTTGCCCCGTGTTGACCATCCCCGCCGACCGTCTCGATTTTGTCGCGCACGAGGATCACTTGGCGATGATCACCGACCGGATTTTGGAGCGACTCCGTGGCAAGGAGGTCGTCTTCTTGGACGAAGACGCGTGATCTATGACTTTATTTGACCGAGACTCCGGTTTTCAGTTCCTCCTCGAAGCGGCGGACGAGATCAACGCGCAGTTGACGGCGGACGGTGTCCTGCAGACCTTGGCCGAGCTCATCCAGCGTCACTTTAAGCCCGAGGCCGTCTCCGTCGCTCACGTCGAACCCGGTGGTGCTGTCGTCTTTCGCGCGGCAGCCGGCGCGCGTGCCAGTGAGATGGTCGGGCTTCGCATGGGGCAAGGATTGGGGATTGTGGGCTGGGTGGCGACACACGGCGAGCGGCTCTGGATTCCGGATGTCGAAGAGGACGAACGGTTTTACCAGGCGGTGGATCGGCGACTTGATTTTCAGACGAGGGCGATCCTCGCCATTCCGATGACGGTCCGGGGTGAGACGTTGGCGGTTCTCGAGCTCATCAACCCCGCTCCTGGCACAGATATCGAGGTGCTTGATGAGATCGCGACGGCGTTAGCGCTTCTCGCCGCACCGGCTATCGAGAATGTGCGCCTCTTCGAACGGGCTTACCAGGCCGAAACGCGATACGAACGCCTCTTCGAACTCAATCCAGATCCCATTATCATCATCGGTACCACCGGGAGAATCCGTGAGGTGAATCGCGCTGCGTGCGCATCGCTGGGCGTCTGTCCGGAGAACCTAAGCACTTTGGGCCTTGGTCGGTTAGGATTGGATGCCGCTTCGTTCCCCGTCCGTTCCCGTGAGGCACGGGAGCATGGGGTTGCTATGTGGGAGTTCGAGCTCGCGGAGACGGGCAGGATCCTCGAGGCGCGCCTGGCCCATCTGCATGACTATCCTGCGGAAGAGGGCGCTTACCTGTGGATTGGGCACGATATCACCGATCGCGTCCATCTGGAACGGACACGGCAGGAGTTGGTGAACATGGTGGTGCACGACCTGCGTGTGCCCTTGGGTAACATCCTCAACAGCCTCGACCTCGTGCTGACGGCCTGGCGTGAGCAGGACATCACCCTGCCCATTGAACAGGTTCTGGAGATTGGGCTGCGGAGCGCCCATCGGATGGAAGAACTGATCAATGATATCCTGGATTCCGCGCGGCCGCAGGCCAGCGAGCAGACTCTTATGGTTGCCGAGATCGATGTGGGGGAGCTCGTCGAGGAGGCAGTTGAGGCCCTGATGCCCTCGGCACGCCGCCGTGGTCAGTCCCTAGACGTGTCCATCGAGCCGGAGTTGCCCCGTCTGGAGGGGGACCTCGACCTGCTACGGCGCGTGCTAACGAATCTAGTGGGCAACGCCGTCAAGTATACACAGGAGGGTGGGGAGATCCGGGTGAGCGTGACGGTGGACGAGGATCATTTCCGGTTCAGCGTCGCCGATAATGGTCCCGGTATCCCGCTTGCACAGCAAGCACACATCTTCGAGCTCTTTTTCCGTGGTAATGTCCCGCACACCAAGGGGGCGGGTATCGGTCTCGCATTCTGCAAACTCGCTGTCGAGGCTCACGGCGGGCGCATCTGGCTCGAAAGTGCGGTTGGTAAGGGATCGACCTTCACGTTCACCATCCCCCGCACCTTGCCGAGCGACGCCCTCTGGTATCAGGAGGGATCGGTATGACACTGAGACTCTACTATCACGATGCGACCCTACGCGAGTTCACGGCACGCGTCGTTGAGCGGAGCACGGTCTCACGAGATGACGGCACAGAGGCGCCGGCTGTCCGGCTGGATCAGACGGCTTTTTACCCGACGTCAGGCGGTCAGCCGCACGATATGGGGACGCTTGCTGGCATACCAGTCGTTGAGGTGCAAGAGGATGAAGCCGGCGAGATTTGGCATCTGCTGACTGCTCCGCTCTCTTCAGAGCAGGAGGTCGTGCGGGGACAGATCGATTGGGAGCGGCGATTCGACCATATGCAGCAGCACACCGGTCAGCATCTCCTCTCGGCTGCCTTTCAAGATATGGTGTCCGCCGCGACCGTGGGTTTTCACCTCGGGAGCAACGCCAGCACCATCGATCTCGCTATCTCGGATCTTGACTGGGAGATGGTCTTCGCCGTAGAGCAGGCGGTCAACGCGGTGATATGGCAGAATCGGCCGGTCGTCATCCGAATCGTCGACGAAAGCGAGATCGCCGATGTGCCGCTTCGCAAGCCGCCGGCTGTCTCGGGCAAGATTCGCGTCGTCTGGGTCGAGGGATTCGATGCCTCGGCCTGCGGCGGCACCCACGTGGGGGCCACCGGCGAAATCGGGCTGGTGAAGGTCACGGGACTCGAACGATACAAGGGCGGCGTTCGGGTCAGCTTTCTCTGCGGCAAGCGTGCACTGGATGACTATCAGCGCGTTCTGAACCTTCTTCAGGTCTCCAGCGCGGCGCTGTCGGTGGGCACGGATGAACTACCCGAGGCAATCGCCCGGCTCGAGGAGGAAATCCGGACCCTTCGACATGACCTGCGCCAAGTGCGTGCCGAGCTCTTGGACTACGAAACGGAGAGACTCTGGCAGCAAGCTCCCACGGTCGACGGCAAACACGTCATTGTCGCCTATTGGGAGGACCACGCGTTCGCCGACGCCCGCTCCGTGGCGGCGCAACTTCGCGAGCGCCCGGCGACGGTGGTGTTGATGGCTGTCACCGAGGATGCGGGTGTCCGCGTTGTCTGCGCCGTGAGCGACGATCTTCCCGAGCCGGATGCCCGGACGCTCCTGCGAGATGCGCTTGCCGCGCTCGATGGTCGTGGGGGTGGCACACCCAAGCTTGCTCAAGGGGGCGCTGCAGGTCAAGCGGTTGACGACGTGTCGGCGGTGCTTTCGGACGCGTTGGCCCGCCATAACCTCTCAACTTGAGTGCTTACACAATCACCGAAGAACTTTGTGGGAACGCTGAGGGGCCTCGGCGCCGGGATGGCCCTCTCGAGGCAAAAGAGCCTGAGCTTTTCACATAGGTCTGACGGCGCACTTACCCATTGCTGGCCTGAAGAGCTTGCCAGCGAGCGCGGATGACCTAAGATAGAAGATATGGAGGTGCCCATGAAAGAAGTCGCGACCGACCTTTTCGTCGAGTCCTCCTATCCGCCCTACAATTTGGTCTTGATCAAGACCGCTAAGGGAGGCATCGTCGTTGATCTGCCTCCCAACCCTGTGCATGCGATGAATTGGCTTGAGGAGGCGCGGGCCAAGGCGGGGAAGCTTCGTTATGTCGTTCTCACCGATGCGCAGCGCGAGCGCCAATTGGCCACGGCGGTCTGCGACGTGCCCATCATCGCCGCGGAACGCACGCTTCGGATCATGGAGGCCTACGACGAGGAACGACCTTGTCGCGATTTCATAGAGGATCTTGCCGCCCGCTATCCCGAGGAAAGCGAAGCCTTCGACGATTGGAGACCGCGGAAACCCTCAATAGCCTTCAACGAGCGCTTCACCCTTTACTTAGAGGAGTGTACGCTCTATTTTGAGAGAGTGGAGGGCGCAGGCGAGGGCAGCATCTGGATCCTGATCTCGCCCCAAGAGATCCTCATCGCCGGGGACACGGTGGCAGCCGGTGCGGTTCCGGCGATGGCGGAGACACCGGACTCAAAGGCCTGGCTCAACACAATGACCGCGCTGGCCCGTCGGTCGGACGTGAAGTCCATTGTGCCGGGGCGCGGGGAGAGCTTTATCTCGCTCGGGGACATTGAGCCCCAAAGGGAGTTTATGCGCGTGATGCGGCGAGCCGCCCGCACGCTGGCCCGTAAGGGGACCAATGATCTCAGCCGCGCTCAGACGGCTCAGGAGCTGGCCCAGACCTTCTTCAACCGGCACGGACAGAAGGCCGTGAAAGAGATCAAGGCGGGGCTCGAACGCCTTGTCGTCGAGGTCGAGGCGGCGAAAGGCACCGACGAGGAAGCGGAAGAGGAGGATTGACCCGCCGCTTCTAGCCTTCCAGGTAGGCGAGCAAGTGCTCCAGCGCCATCTGCGCGGCACGGTGGTTGTTCTCGTGCCGGTCACCGGTGAAATGGTGCCGCCAACTCCAGGCCTCGCCGGGCACGGCCAGGCCGATGTAGTAGAGACCCAGCGGCTTCTGCGCCGTCGCACCGGTGGGGCCGGCAATCCCTGTGACGCTCAGCCCGACTTCCGTGCCCATTGACAGACGTGCGCCCTTCGCCATCTCCGAGGCCACCTCAGCACTGACGGCGCCCCATCTTGACAAACTCTCTTCGCTCACGCCTAGGAGCTTCATTTTGACGTCATTGGCATAGGCGATGACGCCGCCCCAGAAGTAGGCTGAGCTACCGGCTACGGCTGTGATCTGGTGGCCCAGCAAGCCCCCGGTAGCCGACTCCGCGATGGCGAGATGCCATTGTCTCTGTGTTAGCTGCTTCGCCAAGCGTTCAACCAGCATATGCAAATCTCTCCAAGTGTGTTGTTGATCAAAGGTCCAGGATCGAAGTGATCGGCAGGGCTAGACCGCGAGTTGATTGCGCACCATCGCCAAGAGCGACTGCGCCCGCAAGGATGCAAGGTTGTAGCACACGCCTTCGAGGTGATCCGCGAGGGACTGGGCCAGGCCCTTGTCGTAGTCCGCGCTTTCCATGTTGATCACGATAGCCTTAATGCCCTCCTCTCGAATCTGCTCGGCGACGTGGTAGGCCTCGACCTGCGGGGGCATATCGCCCATTGAGACATTGCCGGCGCCATCGGTCAGGATCACCATGAGCGGCACAAGCTCGGGGTATCGGCGCACCTCCTTCTGGATCGTCTCGTAGGCAAGCCAGAGCCCGGCCGCCAGGGGCGTCTTCCCACCGATGGGGAGGTTGGCAAGCATTCTCTTCGCCAGCTCCACGCTATTCGTCGGCGGGAGCACGAGGGTGGCACGATCCTTCTGAAAGACGATCATACTGACCCGGTCGCGTCGTTGATACGCATCGGTGAGCAGGGAAAGAACAGCTCCTTTCGTGGCCTCCATTCGCTCCGAGACCGCCATCGACCAGGACGCATCCACGACGAAGACCACCAGGTTTGCGGCCCGCCGCACACGGATTTTCTTCTGATAGTCTTGGGGGCGCAGCAGCAAAGCGGGCTCCTCGTCGTCACCGCTGTCCCGCTCACGCTGGAACGGCGCTGCTGCCCGCAGCGTCGCGTCAAAGGCCAGGTCTGACACATCGCGCGGAGATGATTCGAATCCTGCATAGCGACCCCGCTTGCGCGTCGTACGGGTTCGGCTGCGCCGCCCGGCGGTAGAGCGGACGGTGCGATCCGGCGGCGTCTCCAGCCGTCGGGGCTCGAAGATCTCACCGGGCTGTATGAACTTCCCGCCCTCCCACCATTTGCCATCGGTGGGCCAGTTCGGGGTCTCTTGTTCGAAGGCTTGCGGTTGAGACGATTCGGAGGGCTCTGCGCCTTCCTCACCCGCCTCAACCTCTACACTTTTTTTTCGCGGTCCTCACCCGAGATCTGACTCTCATATTCGGTCTGGGTTTCCTCGGGCAGGGTATCTTTAGCCTGCTCCCTGGCTGTCGCCACGATCTGATCGAGCTGCTCGATCGACGTCTGCACCTCGTCGAAGGGGCGGCGCTTGAGCCGATGCGGCAGGGCCAATTCTGCAGCGACGAGTATGTCACGATCGACAAGGTGGCGGCGGCCCTCCCAGGCCGCATGGGCGACGGCCGTCTTGAGGATCACCAGATCTGCACGGTGGCCGTCCACGCCCAGTCCTGCCATCATCTCGGCGATAGTGAACATATCGGCCCGGGTGTACCGTACCTCGGGCAAGAGGCATCGTGCTTCTTCGATCCGCTCGGCGAGCCGCCTCTCCTGGGGGGCCATCTCTTCGAAGAATGACTCACCATCCTGCTCGAAGGCCAAGTTGCGCTCCATGATCGCCATCCGGGCCTGTGTGTTCTGAACGCCGGCCACATCCACACAGAGCGCGAAGCGATCCAGTAGCTGGGGGCGGAGGTCACCTTCCTCCGGATTCATGGTCCCGACGAGGATGAACCGTGCGGGGTGTTGAAATGAGATGCCTTCACGTTCGACCGTATTGACTCCCATCGCAGCGGCATCCAACAGCACATCCACGATGTGGTCGTCGAGCAGGTTGACCTCATCGACATACAGGATGCCGCGGTTTGCGGCGGCCAGCACGCCTGGCTCAAACCGGCGCTCGCCCTTCTGAATTGCTCGCTCGATGTCCAGCGTCCCGACGACGCGATCCTCCGTTGCACCAACGGGCAGCTCGACGAAGGGCACCTTCCGTGATGCGGAAGGCAGCGTCTCTCCGCGCTCCACCCGGCTCCGGCAGTTCGTACACCAGGTCGCAGGCTGGTCGGGGTCGCAGTTGAAGGCCCCGTCGGCGACCACCTTGATCTCCGGCAGCAACGCCGCGAGCCCCCGAGCGGCGGTGGACTTAGCCGTGCCGCGCTCACCACGGATCAACACACCGCCGATACGGAAGTTAATGGCATTGAGGATGAGCGCACGCTTCATCCTCTCCTGATTTACGATGGCGGTAAAGGGAAAAACCAAACGCCCGTTCTCAGCCACACTGCCTCCTTGCCGATCCTCAGACCCCACCCTATTCGAAGCCGCAGCCGGCCCCAGTCATGAAGAGGGCCGTCGCACTCGAGGGATCCAGCTACCTTTGGTCTCGGCGCCCTGGGACGGACACGACCCGCATCACGCGCCGGGCGCCGCAGTAGATGAGTTCCTGGCCTTATTATACCGTAAATCAACGCGCAGGAAGGGATGGCCCCTATCAGGCATTTGCCGCCTCTTTCGGCTCAGAGTACACTAGCCCGCAGCAAGGCTTAATAGCCTCAATCTTCGCGGAGATTCCTTTATGCGTGATGAGAGATACTCAGTTGGCATAGACTATGGCACTGAGTCGGGTCGGGCTGTTCTGGTGGACGTCACGGATGGGCATATCGTGGCCACGGCCGTGCACCCATACGCTAACGGTGTGATCGACGAAGTGCTCCCAGGCACCGATGTCTACCTCGAACCGGATTGGGCGCTTCAGGATCCGAACGACTATCTGGAGGTACTGAAGCGGACAGTCCCGGCCGTGCTCGAAGAGAGCGGGGTGGAACCAGAGAGGGTGATTGGCATCGGTATCGACTTCACCGCCTGCACCGTCGTGGCGACGAAGGCGGATGGCACACCGCTGTGTTTCCTCCCCAAATGGCGCGAGCATCCTCATGCCTGGGTCAAGCTATGGAAACACCATGCCGCCCAGCCAGAGGCGAACAAGCTAAATGAGATCGCACGGGAGATGGCCCAGACGTGGCTCGATCGGTATGGTGGCAAGATCAGCTCCGAATGGTTCTTCCCCAAGGTGTGGCAGACGCTGAATGAGGCGCCAGAGATCTACCAGGCCGCGGACCGCTTTATCGAGGGCGCGGACTGGATCGTCTGGCAGCTGACGGGCAACGAGACGCGCAATAACTGCGCGGCGGGCTACAAGGCGCTCTGGTCTAGGGCGGAGGGCTTTCCCCCGAAGGCGTTCTTCAGAGCGCTCGATCCCCGGCTGGAGAACGTCGTGGATGAGAAGGTGTCGCGCGATATCCGATTCCTCGGTGAGCGGGCCGGCGGTCTCACCGGGGCCGCTGCACGATGGACAGGCCTGAAAGAAGGGACGGCGGTCGCGGTGGGCAATGTAGATGCGCACGTGTCGGTGCCGGCGGGCACCGTCACAGAACCCGGGCGCATGGTGATTATCATGGGCACATCGAACTGCCACATGGTCCTCAGCAAGGAGGCGTCTCGGGTCCCAGGCATCTGCGGATACGTCGATGGCGGCATTATCCCCGGTTACTTTGGCTACGAGGCGGGCCAATCATGCGTGGGCGATCATTTCGCGTGGTTTGTTGAGAACTGCGCACCAGCCGACTATCAAGAGGAGGCTGAGGCGGAGGACCTGACGATTCACGAGTTGCTGGAGGCGAAAGCGGCGCGCCAACGGCCCGGCGAGCACGGCCTGGTGGCGCTCGACTGGTGGAACGGCAACCGTAGCGTGCTCGTGGATGTGGACCTCACCGGCCTTCTCGTTGGAGCGACGCTGGCGACCAAGCCGGAGGACATCTACCGAGCGCTCATCGAAGCGACCGCTTACGGCACGCGGATGATCATTGAGACGTTCGAGGAGCATGGTGTCGCGGTCGACGAGATTGTCGCCACAGGGGGGCTGCCCGATCGCAATAGACTGCTTATGCAGATCTACTCAGATGTCACCGGGCGTGAGATCAAGATCGCTGCGGCGCCTCAAACCTCCGCCCTGGGCTCGGCAATGTTTGGCGCCGTGGCGGCGGGAAAGGAGGCCGGCGGATATGACACGATCGAGGAGGCGAGCGCCGCGATGTCGGGCTTGCGTGACGAACGCTATGTGCCGATTCCCGAGCACACTGCGGTGTATGACAAGCTTTATGATGAGTACGTCCTCCTTCACGACTACTTCGGCCGCGGCGCGAACGACGTAATGAAGCGGCTCAAACGCCTCCGAGCTGAGCAGTTGGATTGAAGGGTGTTGACGCCGAGACGGCGGTTAAGGCCACGGTGGTGATCGAGGATGTCATGTCTAGCGTGGTATCTTGGCAGGGAGGCAGCGTGAAGCAGAGAGCTAGGGTGGCGGTGGTCGGCAGTGCGAATATCGATCTGGTGGTACGGACGCCGCGCATGCCCGCAAAGGGCGAGACGATTCTCGGTGGCCCCTTCTTCTCCGGTCAAGGCGGCAAGGGCGCTAACCAGGCCGTAAGTGCGGCGCGGCTGGGCGCTGCCGTCGAGATGGTTGCCCGGCTGGGCCGGGATGAGTTCGGGGAGATGGTAGCTGCCAACCTGGCAGGAGAGGGCATCGGTCTGGACTCGGTCCTCCGCTCGGCCGACGTGCACACCGGTGTGGCCTTCATTATCGTCGATGCTGAAGGCGAGAACATGATCGTGGTCGCCTCCGGGGCCAACGCCGAGCTGAGCCCCGACGACGTCGCTGCCGCGCGTGAGGCCGTGCTGGACGCTCAGCTTGTGGTTCTCCAGCTCGAGTCGCCTATGGAGACGGTCCGGTATACGGCGGGCCTCGCTCACAACGCAGGGGTGAAGGTGTTGCTCAATCCGGCGCCGGGCCGCGCGCTCGATGAGGCGCTGCTGCGAGATATCGACGTGCTGACGCCCAATCAGACGGAGGCACGCCTCATCACCGGCGTCGACGCGGCGACGCCCGAACAGGCGGAGCGCGCGGCCCGCCGGCTCTTGCAGAAGGGGGTCGGTACCGTGATCGTGACTCTGGGCGCCGACGGCGCTCTGGCGGTCTCGAAAGCGGCCTCGGGGGAGGCCTGGGCACACCACGTCCCCGGCTATCAGGTCGACGTCGTCGATACGACCGGTGCGGGCGACGCCTTCAACGGCGCGCTCGCCGTGGCATTAGCCGAGGATCAACCGCTGCTCGAGGCCGTGCGCTTCGCCAACGCTGCCGCAGCGTTGCAGGTCACCCGGCAGGGCGCCGCCCCTGCCATGCCGACCCGGGAAGAGGTCGAAACTTTTTTGGCCGCTCAGGACTAAACAGGGCGTCAGGGGATTCCGCTCACCACGGGGCGAAGCGGAAGGTGCGTCCTGACCCCGAAACCCGTCACGTACTGGGCACAACGAATCGCATCATAAGATAGGGGGCTCTATGTCTACCCTCAGCATTGAAGTTCTCACGATGCCGGCTGCGGACCTCGGTCCCGAGAATCCGCTCCCGCCCCTGAAATCGGGGCTTGATTTGCATCGGATAGAGGATCCGATCCCCGGCGTACCCGATGAGATGCTCCAGAACATGGTCTACGGTCGCATTGCTAACATCCTCCCCTACACGATGCAGGACGGATACGATCGGCACCGCGAACTTTCTTCTTTCCGTGTGGCCATCCTGGAAAACGAGATTCTAAGGGCGACCTTCCTGCTCGAGCTTGGTGGGCGGCTCTGGTCTCTGGTCCACAAGCCATCGGGGCGTGAGCTGCTGGACGTCAACCCGGTCTTTCAGCCGGCGAATCTCGCGCTGCGCAATGCATGGTTCAGCGGCGGCGTGGAATGGAACATTGGGACCATCGGGCATTCGCCTTTTACCTGTTCGCCCCTGTTCGCGGCGGAGGTCCATACGCCGGACTCCACACCGGTGCTGCGCCTCTACGAATGGGAACGCATCCGCCAGGTTCCGTTTCAGATCGACGCCTATCTACCCGATGGCTCGCCCGTGTTGTTCATCCGCGTCCAGATCACGAATCTCCATCGCATGACGGTGCCGATGTATTGGTGGTCCAACATCGCCGTGCCAGAGACACCCGAAACGCGGGTCCTCATCCCGGCTGACTCGGCCTATAGCTTTGGGTACGGGGGCGGGGAACTTGCCCGTGTCCCGATCCCTGAGGTTGGGGATGTGGACATCACGTACCCAACGCGCATCAAACGCTCCGCGGATTTCTTCTTCGATATCCCGGGGGACGAGCGCCCTTGGATCACGGCGTTGGATGAGACCGGGCGGGGCTTGTTTCAGGCATCGACGGCGCGCCTCAAGGGACGGAAGCTCTTTCTATGGGGCACCGGCGAAGGGGGACGCCGCTGGCAGACGTTCCTTGCGGAACCTGGTCACGCTTATATCGAGATCCAGGCAGGCTTGGCCAGAACGCAGCTAGAACACCTCCCGATGCCGGCTCTATCCAGGTGGACCTGGCTGGAGGCCTACGGACTGATGGAGGCCGACCCTGCCGCAGTTCACGGCGCTGATTGGTCGCAGGCAGTCGGTGCCGTGCGCGCGCGGGTTGACGAGCTGATCCCTGCCACAACCCTGGATCGGGAGCTGGCGAAAACCGCGGCGTGGGCCGATCAACCGCCGGAGACGCTCATCCAGCGCGGATCGGGGTGGGGAGCCCTGGAACGACTGCGCCGCGAAGAGGCGGGTGAGTCGCTTTTTTGCACGGCGAGCCTCGTCTTCGATGATGCCTCGCTGGGAGCGCCGCAAGCTCCATGGCGGAGCTTACTCACCTCCGGTCGTATGCCGTCGCCTGACCCCCTCGGGGCGCCAGCGGGCTATATGACGCAGAGCGCTTGGCGGGAGCGACTTGAACGGTCTGTGCTGACCGACTCTGAGAATTGGTTTGCCTGGATGCACCTAGGTGTCATGCGGTACGCTGCCGTCGAGCGTCAAGGAGCGAAGGAGGCCTGGCAGGCGTCCGTTGCAGCAGCGCCGAATCCCTGGGCCTACCGCAATCTCGGGTTGATGGCCTGGGAGGACGGTGCTTTTGACGACGCCAAAACATTCTATCTGCAGGCGCTGGCGATGTTGCCTTCATTGCTCCCGCTGGCGATTGAGGTGGGCCAGAAACTGATCGCGATGGGGCACGCTCAAGCCTGGCTGGATATCGTGGAGGAGTTGCCGGCTCCCATCCGAGCATCCGGTCGGATCCGTCTGTTGGAGGGGCAAGCGGCGCTTGACGTGGGCGATCTGGAGCGCGTTGCCCCGCTCTTCGATGGCACACTCGTGGTCAACGATCTACGAGAAGGAGAACGCTCGCTGTCGCAACTCTGGTACGCGTATCACGAAAAGCGTGTGAGCCGGGAAGAAGGATGCACCATCGATGAGGAGCTCAAAGCTCGGGTCCGCCGGGACTATCCTGTCCCACCTTCCTTGGATTTCAGGATGTCGTCTACCTGAGCCGATCAGGGGGTCCTGGCCACGGCGGCGGCTCGTGTGTCGAGGTCGACCGCGATCTGGTAGTGCGTTCCCCCCCTATCGGATAGGTCTGCCAGTAACCCGTTCTGCGTCTCCTGGATGAGGGCTCTGACGTGCTCGGCCGGCTGTTCGGGCCATCCGATGGAGTTCCAAAGGCTGTTTTCACACCACACCTTGCCGATGCCCTGGACCGGGAAGATGTAGCCGGAGGGGGGCACGAGTGCGGCACATGCCTCGGGCCTTGAGGGCATTGTGGGAGTCCAATTGTCGTCGTAAGCTCTCACGTCGGCGACGTAGGTGTTGGGGTCCTTGCCGTCCAGCACATAGACCCTGCTTGTCGCGTCGCGCAGAAGCACGAGGCTTTGAAGTCGTAGGGGGGGCTCGGACTGCGTGATATCCTGCCAGAAGAGCTGGAGCGTCCCTTCCTCCTCGACCAGCGGCCCGGTGACACAGGGTGGCTCTATCCCCACGGAGAGGGCCTGGCTCACCACGGGCTCGAAGCGAGGATCCGGTTCAGCGCACGTGCCTCCCAGCGCGCTGGGCGCTGTTGAGACTGCGGTGGGCGTAGCGGTGGGCATGGGTGTCGCTGTCGGCGCCACCGTTGGCGGGCTCGTCGGCGACGGGGGTATCGGGGTGGGGGGCGCGGTCGCTGGCGGCTTGGTCGCCGAAGGCAAGGGGGTCGGAGCCGTCGTCGGGCGCGCCGTTGGTGATGGGAGGGGCATGACCGTAGGTGTGGGATAGGGCGTGGGCGGCGCGATTGGCTGGATCGCCGCAGCGTTCGGGTCAACGACAAATCGCATGAAGATCACGGCTCCGAAGAGATGCCCGCCGGATGCCTGAAGCCGCCAGTAGCTTTCATACGTGCCAGGCTTGGAAGGCGCCGTGAAGTCCGCCACAATGTCCACCTCGCTGTCCGGAGCCGCTGGGGTGACCGGGATTCTCTGAGGTCCATCAAGTACGGTCCCGGCGACGAAGACGAGGGATGTGTCCTCTAACCACGCGCAATCGCCGGTGTTGCGCACCCGCCAGATCTTTCTCAGATTTGATCCCGGTGGTACCCGCGATCCATCCGGCAAGTTTACATCGGCAACGAAAGTGGCGGTCAGTTGCCCCAAATCCTGACAGGGGGGGGCCGGAGAGGCTGTGGGCTCCGTCACCTCCAGACCGAAGGAAGGGATCTCAACGGTCGACAAAGGGGAAGGGGAAGGAATGGGTTCTGTCGTAGCAGACATCACCGTGGGCGACGGGGTCGGTTCCAGGGTTGCCCCAATCTGCACGGGTGTGAGGAGACAGGGCGTCACGATTGCGAGCGATTCTGACACACCGGGCGTCTGTGCTGGTGTGCATGCGACGATCCATACCAGCAACAGAAGGGACCAGATGATGCTTCCAACCCGCGGGCAGTGTCGTTTTGCCATATTAGCAGAGCCCCGTCGGCAACCCGAAGCGTAGATGAGGCTAGTATACTCGTGCTGGGGGTTTTGTCTATTGTCGGGCCCACAGGCGATCCAGGGTTGCGATCATGGCGCGCGAGACGTGCCTGGGTCTCCGGCATTAGCATTTCTGCAACACCCTCGATCGTGGTACAATCGCGAATGTGACCTTTCGGTTGGTTGATGACCTCTCGCCTGTTTGAACGGCCAGCGTGGCTGGCCAGAACCCCGATGTTCTCCGGAGGTGCGTGATGAAGTTTGGGATTGATAGTGGGATTCCCTACGGTAACGTCTGTGATGTGACCCTCACACCCGACGGTGACACCCTTGAAGTCGCTTTCGCGCCGGATCCTCACGGCGGGCCGGAGACGCTCTGGTTCTACTTCCGTGTGCACCGGTCTCAGGGCCCAGGGCCCGATGTGAGCCGCCTCAGACTCCGGCTCAAGCACAGCTACAACATGCTTGGTGGGCAGGGGCCAGAGACGATGCGACCGGTCGTCCGCTATGAGGAAGGCCCCTGGCGCCGGCTTCCGCAGGGTGAGCTTCTCACGTACGCCGATGGCCGTGTTGACGTTCACTGGTCTGTCGCCGTGCCGAACCAGTCCCTGGACGTAGCGTATTGTTACCCGTATGGGAGGGATGACCTCACGACGCTTCTTGCAGAGACGCACGGGTATTGGCGTCTGGATACGATCGGTGTAAGCCAAGCTGCGCGGCCGCTGGTTCGTCTGAGCAACGACTATGGTGAGGAGGACAGCACGCGGCCGGGCCTCTATCTAATGGCGCGACAGCACGCCGGTGAGACACCCGGATCGTGGGTCCTCGATGGATTCCTGCGAGCGTTAGCGGACCTGGGAGACGACGCGCCGTTGACCTGGGCCGTGCCACTGGCCAACATCGACGGGGTCGAGAGCGGCGACTATGGGAAGGATAACTTCCCCTATGACCTCAACCGCGCTTGGGGGCGCCCCCCTATGCGCCACGAGGTGTCGGTCTTTCAGCGCGATATGGCACGGTGGCGCCATCGATGCCAGCCTATGTTAGGTATCGACTTCCACGCGCCCGTGGCCTGCGAGACGTGTGGGGTCTACGTCTATCTGCCTGACCCGGACACCGACCGCGGCGTGCATGATATCATGCGGCGGTGGGCCGCTTGGACGCTGGACGAGCTGGGATCGACCTATGCGGCGGACCCTTTTGACCGAGTGGCACGGTATCCCTCACGATGGGAGACCCCCCGTTTCCGTGACTATGGCTGGCTTCAGTTAGGCCTGCCCTGCATCACCTTCGAAACGCCGTATGCGATGGCGGGCGAGAAGGTGTTGACGCAAGAGGATTACCGGGAGATCGGTCGGCGCCTCGTCGCCGGTACGATGCGGGGTATTGAGGCCATACTCGAGTAGAACAAAGCGGGGCCTGGGCGTCTTCGCTCGTTCGGCCTCGCCCAAGGCCCGATCCGGGAGCCTGGAGGCTCTATGTCTGATGTAACTGAAAGGCCGTTAGTGGCTATCACGATGGGCGACCCTGCAGGAATCGGCCCAGAGATTGTGCTGAAGGCCCTGTCCCATGCAGATCTCTACCGCCGCTGTCGTCCATGGGTCATTGGGGACCGCCGCATTCTTTCCCGGGCGATGGGCTGGGATGGTATTCCCCACCTCGAGATCGAGACGGCGGGCTCAAGCGATCAGGGCCGGTATCTGCCAGGAAAGGTTACCCTTATGGACATGAGGAACGCCGATCCTGCCCACTGTCCCGTCAGTGTGGTCAGCGCGCCCAGCGGCAAGGCGGCGGTCGAGTACGTCCAGCAAGCTTGTGATCTCTGTCTGGAGGGCGCGGCGGAGGCCATGGTGACGGCGCCGCTCAACAAGGATGCCATCAACCGAGCCGGTTTCACCTATGCCGGTCACACCGAGTTGTTGGCAGAACGGACGGGGGCCGAGAGGGTGACGATGCTGCTCACCGGGCCCGCCTTGCGCGTCGTGCACGTGAGTACCCACGTCGCTTTGGAGGAGGCCATCCGGCGCGTGCAGCGTGATCGCGTGTTGGAGGTCATCGCCCTGGCCTATCGGGGTTGTCGCGCGCTCGGCATTGAAGCTCCGCGGATCGCCGTCGCCGGATTGAACCCTCACGCCGGAGAGCATGGTCTCTTCGGCGACCAGGAGTCGCGCGAGATCAAGCCCGCGGTGGAGGCCGCTCGGGCCCGTGGATGGGACGTCTCGGATCCCCAACCGCCGGACACCGTTTTTCTCCGCGCCAAACAGGGCGCCTACGATATCGTTGTGGCGATGTACCACGATCAGGGCCACATCCCGATGAAGCTCCTGGCGTTTGACGAAGGTGTCAACGTCAGCCTGGGGTTGCCCATCATCCGGACTTCCGTCGATCACGGTACCGCTTTCGATATTGCGGGTACGGGCGTCGCTCGCGAGACCAGTCTCCTGGCGGCGATCGACGTGGCGCTCCAGATGATTGCGGCACGGGATCGTGGCCTCGTCCAGGTCTCAACGGGGCCCGTTGGGGTAGGATGACTGGACCTTACGTCGTCGTCATCGCCGACGATCTGACGGGCGCCGCCGATAGCGGGGTGGCCTTCGCCTCGCTGGGACTCAGGACACTTGTTGTCTGGTGCAGCGAAGCGATGCCCGAGGCCGAGGTGCTGGTTCTCACCACGGAGAGCCGTCACCGAGAGCAGGCAGAGGCCGTGCGCCGCGTCCAGAGCGGGGTCAAGGCTGTGGTGGCCGTGCCGGGGGTTCGAGATGGGGCTTGGCTCTACAAGAAGATTGACTCTACTCTGCGGGGCCATCCCGGCCCTGAGCTGAAGGCGGTGATGGCGGAGTTCGGCCTGTCTAGGGCTTTGGTCGCGCCGGCATTTCCGGCGCAGGGCCGAACGACGGTTGGCGGGCTCCATCTCGTCGACGGTATCCCGCTCACCGAGACCGTCTTCGGTCAGGCGGTGTCCTCCGCACGTGTGGCGGAGCGAATCGCTGACGCCGTCGGGGTAGAGGCTGTGCACGAGCTTCCCCTCAAGCTGGTGCGTCAAGGGCCTGCCGCCGTCGCAGCCACGATTCAGAGGATGCCCGCGCGCATTTTCATCGGTGACGCCGAGCGAGAGGCGGACCTGGAAACGTTAGCCTCAGCCGCGCTCCGGTCGGGCATTCGTCTCCTCTGTGGCTCCGCGGGACTCGCGGCGGCTCTGGCGGGAGCGTTGCCGACGCACGATCCGGGGTTGGTGGCATGGCGCTCGCCGGAGACGGCGCACCCGCCAAAACCGCGCGAGGGTCACGTCCTGGTCATCGCCGCAAGCCGGCATCCTCAGACCGCGCGTCAGATCCGCTTTCTAGAGGCCGCCGGCATAGCGGTGGTGCGTCCGGAGGCGGGTTGGTTCACCGATGACGCGTCGCCTGGCGGCGACATAGAACGCTGGGTAGAGCAGCTCCGGCAGGGCCCTCTCGTCTTGACGAGTCAGGGTCTTCCCGACCTCCCTGGAGCGGGCGAGAGGATCGTTGCCCGGTTGGCCGGTGCCGCCCGGACGCTCTGCCAACGGGTGCCAGTCGCCGGTCTGATTCTGACGGGCGGTGATGCCGCTATTGCGGCCGGCCGAGCCTTGGAGGCGGAGGCGATGTGGCTTCGGGGTGAGGTGCACCGTGGGATGCCCTGGTCCACCTTTGTCGGCGGGATCGCGCCCGCTCTCACCGTCATTACCAAAGCCGGGGGCTTTGGCGGGGAGGATGGACTGCTGGCGGCGATTGAGGCTTTGAGCTAGGTAAAAAGGAGAGACATGAGAGGGACCGCGGATTGTTATGATGAACTACGGGCTTACTGCGAGACAGTGCCGATCGTCGATTGCCACGACCATTCTTATGAGTGCGGGCCGGAGTACGAGGATCCTCTCGAGATGGTCACCTCTGGCTACTTTTTGAGCGATGTCCACAGCGCTTCCTCGGATGCCGACATCGCCGCGATTCAAGACAAAGTGCGCCCGCTCGAGGAACGATGGCCCATCTTCGAGCGCGCTTGGAAGCGTACGTGCCACACAGGGTATGCGCAGGTGACGCGCCGTGTGCTTAAGGAGTTCTACGGTGAGGATGCACTTACGCTGGAGGCACTGCATCGGGTGAAGGAGAAGATGGTGGATCTCACCGACCGGTGGACTTTCGAGGGGATTCTGGAGAAGGCCAAGATCGCCGGGCGGATCATCGACGCCTTTCCTGACGTCCGCAAAGTGTTGGACGGCACCCTCGAGATGACGCCCCGCGGCTACCTAGCCATCTCGCTTCCCCAATACCACGATATCCGCAGCTACGATAACGTCATGCAACGGATGAAACCCCTGGGGCGGAGGGTCACGTCGCTCGATGAATACCTGGCAGGTTGTCGGGAGATCTTTGAGGGCCATAAGGCGTACGGCGCGGTGACCTTCAAGGATCAATCCGCCTACACGCGCCCCATCGACTATGGTAACCCGACGCGATCCGAGGCCGAAGCGATCTTTAATTCGTTCATGGAGGATCCACGGCGAAGCGCGTCCTATCCCGACGGCGTCAAGCCGCTGGATGACTATCTCTTCCATGCGTTTATGCGCATGGCACGGGATATGGATCTGCCGGTGCAAATCCACACCGGTCACATGGCAGGAATCCGCAATGAGATTACCAAGACGAACGCCGTTGGGTTGACCCGTGTGATCGAGTTGCACCGGGACGTGCGTTTCGATCTCCTCCATGCCAACTGGCCCTACGGGGGCGAACTGCTGTTCCTGGGCAAGAACTACCCGAACGTGTCCCTGGACTTCTGCTGGGCCAACATCATCGATCCCGTCTATTGCCAGAATCTCTTCAAGCAGGTACTGTCAGCGGTGCCGCACGGCAAGGTTCACGGCTATGGATCGGACTTCGGCGGCCATGCGGATCGGGCGTGGGCTCATGCCTCGATCGCGCGAGACAATATCGCTATCGCGCTGTCGGATATGGTTCAGATGTCCTATCTGACGCTCGACGAGGCCAAGGACGTCGCCTATGCCTGGTTGTTCGGCAACGCCAACGAGTTCTTCCGACTTGACCTTGGCTGAGGATCACCCGCGCTGGGGGCGGAGCCGCGCCACCAGGCCTCTGAGATCGAAGGGCTTGAGCAGTGCGAAAAACATGATCGCGGCGATGGCTCGGCCAAAGCCGGAGAGGGCGAAGGTCCAGCGGTAACCCAGCATCTGTATGACCTGCCCCCCGGCCAGCGGCCCCAGGATATTGGCCATCGCCAGCAGCGTGTTGTAGCTGGCGATGGCCTCTGTCTGACGCTCCTCATCCGCTAGCCG
This sequence comes from Anaerolineae bacterium, assembly GCA_049974845.1. Classification (GTDB taxonomy): domain Bacteria; phylum Chloroflexota; class Anaerolineae; order B4-G1; family SLSP01; genus PWVB01. The sequence continues at coordinate 59,957 of JBNGCP010000010.1, forward strand.
CAGCAGCAAGTTGAAGTTCGCAATCTCCCGTCCCGCCCACAGAAAGCCACTGGGCACGTTGATGAAGATGATCTGCCAGGGGGCCGTCAACGGCAGCCATATAAAGGGCAGGATCGGGATGAAAATGAGGCACATCACGAAGACCCAGGAAGCCCCACGACGGTCGACGGCGCGCCCCCAGATTTGCTGACCGATCATGCGCATAAACGATGAGGCCATACTCAGCCATCCGATGATGCGCGACGTCGCGCCCAGCACCTCTACCTGGTAGACCCCAAAGTAAGGGCCGCCGAACTGCCAGGCGAAGTTGAAGAAGACGCTGATGAGCGTAAAACGCCAGAAGGTCGGATCTGCCTTGAGGACCCGCCAGAAGGCGAGAGTAAACCGTCGCTTGATGGCGCGCTCGGTCGGCTCCGGCCTCGGTATTCGCGCAAATAGATAGAGGGCAAAGGCGCCCCAGACGATCGCGATGACAAAGGACATCTGGTAGCCGGTAGGCTCAGGAAATAGGCCGATGAGCTGGCCCGCCAGGGGCACAAAGATCAGGGAGGCCAAGGCCATGGCCGCCTTGCGAGAGGAGAAATATCGCCCCCGCCGGTTCGGTGGGACGAGGTCACCGGCAAATGACGTCCAAGGGGAGTTGCCCAGGTGAAGGAACGCCGTTCGCAGCGCGAAGAGCCCGATGACGACGAGGATCAACGCAGGCCCGGACCTCATTAGGGGCAGCAGGAGCGCTCCCAGGAGGGCCACGTAGCGCAACCCGTAGGAGATCAGGATGACCGGCTTGCGCTTGCCCCAATGGGCAGCCCACTGTGCGCCCGGCAATGGCATCAGCATCGCGAAGAAACTGGCTAGCGACGACAGCGATCCCACCTGCAAGCTGGTCGCGCCCAACGAGAGGATGTAGAGGGTGATGTAGGAATCGACGAAAGCGGAGGACATCGAGATGAATACGCCATACCACCAGAAGAGCGCCATCCCCTTGCGGAAACGCCTGGACACGTCTCGGACTACGTAAGGATCCGCACGTGACCACCAGCTCACCACTTTCATCTTCAACTGTGAGACCATCGACATACTATCTGCTCCGGAGTCTTAGCCAAGGACGGCCCAGAGGAGTATAGCCAAACGAGGAGCTGCGGCAAGAACGCGGAGGAGCGCGCGCAGGGCAATCGCAATTGGCATGGACAAAGTGCAACGCACGTAGGCTCGACGGTGAGCGATGCCTTTGGCATCGGGTCGTGGTTGACGAATTCCAGGTGCGTTGCACTTGTTCTGGCCAACTGGAATTACCCCAGGAGCCTGCGGAGGCTCTCGTAGGCGGTGGTCTGCGCGAAACCCACAGCTCGGACAGAACAAAAAGAACAGGGACCGTGTCTACATTCGGTCTCTGTCCCGCGCCGTTGGCGGCGCCGTAGACTAGGCGATCTCTGCCCGGGAGGTCAGAGAGGCTGCGTCGAGCCCACAAGGCTCCTCGGCCCGGCCTCGATAGTTGTCCTCGATCTGCATCACAGCGGGCGTGAGAAGCCCAATGATGCTCATAACAATACAGACGACACCGCCGGCGACAAACCAGCTCGTGACCCCAAAGCGTTCGGCGACCGGGCCGGCGATGGCCATACCGAGGGGTGACATCGCGCCAGCAGCGCTGCCGATCAGGGTGAACACTCGCCCCTGCATCTCCGGAGGGATCACCGACTGGAAGATCGCGTTAAGGGGTCCGTTGGTGATGGGATTGGCGGCGCCGGACAGGAACAGCGCACCGAGCGCCAGCGCAAAGGCCGTCGGCGGTGCGATGCCGGCGACGATGGCGGCTATCCCCATCACGAAAAGGCCCATCTGCGTTGTTATGATCTTCCGCTTGAAGCCGCCCCATGCACTGAGAACCAGGCCGCCAACGACGAGGCCAATCCCCCAGGCCGAATTCATCCAGCCCAGCTCCAATGCGCCCTTGCCAAAGTGCTCTGTGACGAAGAGCGGTAGCAGGGAAAAGGCCGGATTGAGCATCAGGTTCACGACTGACGCCAGGATCATCAGGACCATGAGCCCGGGCCATCCCCACACGTACGTGAGGCCCTCTCGCATATCGCGCAAGATCGCGCCGAAGCCCTTGGCTGTTTCTGTGTCAATGTCGCGACGGACAGGCTGGGGGATGACGACAAAGAAAAGTGGACCGATGGCGAGCATGGCTGTGATTACGTCCATCAGCATCACGTCGTGTAACGGCAAGGCCGCGATCAACAGCGCGCCCAGCGGTGGTGAGATGATGTTCCAGATGCCGTGCACGGACTGGTTCATCCCTGCCACGCGCGCCAACTGGTCCTTCGGCACCATCAGGGAGGTGGAGGCCGACATCGCCGACCAGTGGAAGGTACCACCGAGGGCGCGCACCACCATGATGAGATAGACGTGCCCCATCTGGAGAGCGTTCGTCCAGAAAAGATAGGCCAGCCAGCCGGAAAAGATCGCGACGATCGTGTCCGCGACGAGCATCACGGTGCGGCGATGCCAACGGTCGATCAGCGCACCGACAAAGGGGCCTAGGACGATGCTGGGTAGCATCTGCAGCAGCGACAACGTGGCAAGTTTGGTCGCCGACCCTGTGGTCTCTGTCACCCACCAGATCAACGCAAACCCGGCTAACATGCTGCCGAGCAGCGAAATCTGCTGCCCCACCCAAATTGTGAAGAATGGTCTCTTCCAGTTGTTGTCCTCGTTTACCATATCTCACTCCTCATGTCCAGACTGGCGAGTGTTTGTCCCACGGTCAAGAGCGCCAGTACCCTTTAGATTATTAAACATAACTTTAAAATTGTCAAGGGCTAGTTTAGATAATACAAAAGGAAGAGACTGGTCGGCGAGGATCGGTTCTGAATTGGGGGGCAAAACTAGGGAGCGTCGGATCGCTCGGGACGAGGGGTGGGCGCGAACTCCCCTAAGGGTGATTGCTCAGGTCTATCCAATAGCGTGACACCGGTTTGCCCGAGGTGTCGGAGATCACCTCATCCTGAAACTCGCCCCCGTTCTTCTGGATGACCCGTGCGGAGGCGATATTGTCGGTGTCGCAGGTGACGAGCACGCGATCCAGCCCCAACTCCCGAGCCTTCTCCAGGCCCAGGGCCAGCTGGCGCGTGCCGTAGCCTTGCCCACGACGCGAGGGCGTGATGCTATATCCGATGTGTCCCCCCTCCCGCTCAAGGGCAGGCGTCAGCCAGTGGCGCAGCTGGAGGGTGCCGATGATCAATGGCGCACCGGGCTCGACCAACCAAAAGGAGGTTTGGGGGACCCATCCGGGCCGCAGACCAATGCCCTTCGCCACCTCCCGGAGACGCCGGACGTATGGCTTGAAGTCGGCCTTCGTCGTGATGTCCAGATAGTCGTAGCGCGCCTCGCCCGCCTGCCGGTAATCCTTCAGCATGGCCAAGAAGCGCTCATAGTAACGATAGGCAGGTTCCTCAAGTCGCAGGTTAGAGTTCATCGGTTACCTCAAGCGATAGGGTGTGCGGTGCACCTCAATCGAGCCTACTTCGCATCGGGCCAAGCGTTACCGCCCGTGTACCGCGCCACGGCCTCGAGGTCCAACTCGATACCAAGCCCGGGTGCGTCGGGCACCGGCAGCATGCCGTCCTCGTCGACCTGCCATCCGCCCGTCACCAGCTCGTCGACGTAAGGCGAGCCGGTCAGGTATTCGACGAGATCGGTCTCGGGCAGGGCCGAGGCCAGGTGCAGATCCGCGGCAAGCCCAATCGCGGTGTTCCAACCGTGGGGAATGAGCCGCACGCCATAGTCCGATGCCATCCAGCCAATCCGCCGTGACTCTGAGAGCCCGCCGACCTTCGTCGCATCGGGCTGCACGATGTCAAAGGCCCCTGCCCGCAGCCACGGCAGAAAGGTCTGTCGTCGCGTCAACACCTCACCCCCGGCGATCGGCACCGACGCGTGCTGTCGCAGCAGGACGTAGTCGTCCTGCGCATCGGGCTTGAGGGGCTCCTCAAACCAGGTGACGTCGTAATCGGCGAGCATCCGGGCCGTCCGCAGCGCCCACTTATAGCCGTGAGGCCAGAAGGCATCGCTCCCACCGGCGTCGACCATCAGGAGCGCGTCTGGCCCGATGGCGTCACGTGCAGCGCGCACGATCTTTTCGTCCATTATGTGAGAGGCCCTGCCAAAGGGCCCCCAGCCCATTTTGAAGGCCCGAAAACCCTGGGCCTCCAGCATCAGAAGATGGTCGACGAGAGGATCTGGCTCCTCCATCAGCAGCGAAGCATACGGCCTGACCCGCGTCCGGTAGCGTCCTCCGAGCAGGCGTCCCACCGGTTGCCCAGTGGCCTTCCCGAGAATATCCCACAGCGCGATGTCGATGCCACTGATGGTGTGGGTGAGAGTGCCACCGCGCCCCATCCAGAACATATGCTGACGCAGCTTCTCGGTGACCCGCTCGGGCTCGAGGGCGTTCTCGCTGACGTAGAGGGGCTCCAAGACTTGCAGGGCGCCCTGCACCAGCGCGTCGTTGGTATAGACGCTGCCGTAGCCGACGACGTCCTCGTCGGTGAGGACGGCGACTAACGTGTAGACGCAGTCCTCCTCCTTGATCTCATCGGACCACCCACCCTCCGGTGTCTGGCCCCGCAGCCCAACGGCGCGGATCTCACGGATCTTCATAGCTTCACGCGTCTATCCAAGCCCTCAGCACGCCCATCCATACGCCTATCCACCCTCGATCGCCGGCAGGAAGCGGATCACGCTCTTCTCCCCCACTGGCTGAAAGAGCCCAAGGCGCGACAGCTTACCATCGACCGAGACGACAATTGTCGAGGCGAGCTCGTCGCCCTCACAGAGCCGCTCCTCAATCCCCGGATAGCGCCTCTCCAACGCTTCCAGCAGGTCCCGGACCGTCCGCCCCGGCACCTCGACCTGCGCACGACCTCCGGTCAGATCCCGCATCAGAGACGGCACCACCACCGTGGCCATCATTCACCCCTCAGCCACTCAGCACCTATATAACCCCCAGCGCCTCCAGAATCCGCGCTGGCGTCATGGGCAGGTCATCGACGCGGGCCCCTACCGCTTGGTAGATCGCCGCGGCGATTGCCGCGGGCGGCGGCATGATCGGGGTCTCCCCTACGCCGCGCGCCCCGAAGGGGTGGCCCGGATATGGGACCTCCACGATCACCGTCTCGATTGCGGGCACATCCAACGCCGTAGGGATCTTGTAGTCCAAGAGGTTGGGGTTGCGCAATTGCCCGTTCGTGTCGTAGTCATAGCCCTCGTAGAGCGCCCAACCAATCCCCTGGGTTGCACCGCCCTGCATCTGCCCCTCGACCTGCGTCGGGTTGATCGCTTTGCCGACATCCTGAACGACAGTATACCGCAGGAGGGTCACCTTGCCGGTCTCGGGATCGACCTCCACGTCGATGATGTGCGTCCCGAAGGAGGTGCCCCAATCGCCCACGTCCACGTTCGCCACGCCGATCACGGTGTTGCCGGTCTGCGGCAGGAGGGCAGCGAGCTCCTCAAAGCCCAGCGCCTTCTCGGGATCTTCGGAGGTGCGGAAGGTCCCTTTCTCGAAGACAACGGATGCCGCGGGCACCTCCCAGATCTGCGCGGCGCGCCTGGCCATCTTGTCGATCACGTCCCGAGCTGCCTCGACCGCCGCAAGGCCGGTTGCCACGGTCGTCCGGCTGCCGGCGCTGACGTCCGAATAGCCGATGGTGTCGGTGTCGCCTACGCTTGCCTTGACCTTCTCGAGCGGGAGTCCCAGCGCCTCTGCCGCTTGCATCGCGATGCTGGTCCGCGTCCCGGTGATGTCCACAGATCCCATGACCAGCGCAACGGTGCCATCGGGGTTGACGGTGATGGTGACGCTCGACCGCGCACCCCAGTTGCCCCAAAATGCGTGCGCGACGCCACGTCCGCAGTACGGCTTGTCGAGGGGCGCTTTGTAGTGAGCGCTCGCCCGGGCTGCCTTCAGCACCTCGAGGGCCCCGATGTCGTGATGCACCGACCCGTCGATCGTCTCCGATCCCTCTCTGACACTGTTACGCAGCCGGAAGTCGAGGGGATCGATGCCTAGCCGCTCCGCCAGATCGTTGACGACCTGCTCGGCTGCGAAGCAGGCCGGCGTCGCCCCCGGCGCGCGATAGGAGTCGACCTTGGGCTTGTTGACCACGACGTCGTATCCCTCGATCCGACCATGGGGGATATCGTAAGGCGCGAACATCACGTGCGCGCCAGAGCCCACCGGGGACGTTGGATACGCCCCCGCTTCATAGATCAGCGTGGCATCAGCGACTGTGATGCGCCCCTCCCGCGTGGCGCCCATCTTCACGCGGATATACGTCCCGGGCGTCGGTCCGGTGCCGACGAACGTCTCCGGGCGACTCATCACGACCTTTACCGGTCTACGTGCTTTCCTCGCCAGTAGCGCCGCCACGCCGTCGACGAAGCTGCTGTTCTTGCCCCCGAAGGCGCCGCCGACCTCCATCGGGATGACCCGGATCTTGGACATCGGCAGCTTCAGCAGGCGTGCAAGATGATCGCGCACGGCAAATGAGCCTTGGGTCGTGGCATAGACTGTCAGCGCACCGCCCTCCGTCCAGACCGCCGTCGAGGCGTGGGGCTCGAGGTATCCTTGATGCACCATTCGGCTGGTGAACTGCCGCTCCACGATCACATCGGCCTGCGCAAAGCCCGCCTGTGGATCGCCTTTGACCTGCTCGAAGTGCCAGGAGACGTTGGTGGAGCCCTCGCCGGAGCCGGCCAGGGAGCGCGTGCGGAGGCAGGGATGCAGCACCGGTGCATCGGCGCTCATCGCTTCCCGTGCGTCAATCACCGGGGGCAGAATCTCATACTCGACGTCGATCAGGGCCAGGGCCTGCTCAGCGATGGCCTCTGTGCGAGCCGCCACGGCCGCGAGGGGATGGCCTACAAAGAGGACCTTGTCACTGGCCAGGACGTGATCGCGAAAGTACTTCTCGTCCATGGCTTCCTCGCCCGAGCCATTGGGCTCGGGCAGATCCGCGGCGGTCACCAGCGCATAGACGCCCGGCAGCGACGCCGCACGGCTCGTGTCCAGCGACCGGATGCGGGCGTGGGCGTGTGGACTGCGCAACACCTTCCCAATAAGCAGGCCGGGCAGATGGACGTCGGTCGCGTACTGTGCCCGCCCAACCACCTTTTCCGCTGCATCGACGCGAGACTCGCGAGCGCCCACGACGGAGAGGGTTTCGAGTAGGCCCTCGGTCTTCTTCTCACTGCTCATTGCGCCCTCCTATTCAACCATCCGTCGCGCCGCAGCCTGAACGGCGCGCACGATCTTGTCATAGCCAGTACAGCGGCAGAGATTCCCAGCCAACCAATCCCGGATCTCCATCTCGGTCGGATCGGGATTCACGTCGAGCAGCGCCTTGGCGGCGATCAGCATCCCGGGCGTGCAATAACCGCACTGCAGCGCATCCTCGGCGATAAAGGCCTTCTGCAGTGGGTGCAGTCCATTCCAATCGGCCAATCCCTCGACGGTGGTGACCTCGCGACCGTCGATTTCCACACCCAGCACGAGGCAGGAGTTTACCAACCGCCCATCCAGCAACACGCTGCACGCCCCACAGTTCCCGTCGTTGCAGCCCTCCTTGGCGCCGGTGAGCCCCAAGATATCGCGCAGGCACGTCAACAGGCTCTCGTACGGCTCGCACAGGAACTCGACCGGCTCTCCGTTCACCGTCGCAGAGACAAACTGCTTCTCCGCCATCTCTAGACCTCCTCCATTTCCCACGCCCGGGCGCGCTCGACGGCCCCAGCAAGCGCGCGTTTGACCAGCACTTCCACCAGGTGGCGCCGCTGGGCGGCGGTCCCCCGCGTGTCATCGATGGGCCTGGCTGCCTCCCGCGCCGCTTGCGCCGCCGCGGCGAACAGGGCCTCCGTTAAGGGCTGTCCCACGAGCACCTCCCGCGCCCCATCCACAAGCAGCGGCGTCGGGGCGACCGCGCCGAGGGCGATGCGGGCATCTACGACGGTCTCACCACTGGAATCGAGGGCGATCCAGGCGCCCGCACCGGCTACGGCAATGTCCATCTCTCCGCGCGGGATGAAACGCAGATACCGAGCACCCGTTGCGGGCGTTGGCGGCGGGAAGTGGAAAGCGACGATGAGCTCGCCGCGTTGCTGCACCGTCTCTCCCGGCCCGGTGCAGAACTCCGATACCGGGACGCGCCGCCGACCACTGGGACCGGCAAGGATCGCATCCGCTCCCAGCACCATCATTGCCACAATCGCGTCGCCGCTCGGTGCGGCGTTTCCAAGGTTGCCGCCCAGGGTCGCGCGTCCCTGTATCGCGGTGCCGCCGATGATCGAGGCGCCGTCCAGCAGCCCGGGATAGAGACGACGGACCACGGGCTGCTCGGACAGGACCGCGCACGTCACCGCGGCGCCGACCGTCAGCCCTTCCGCCGGGGCGTAGTCGATCAGTAGCATCTCCGGAATGCGTTTCACGTCGACGAGCAGATCGAGGTCGTGGCGCCCCCGCCGCAACTGCACAAGGATATCCGTGCCTCCCGCCAGCGGGCGGGCCTGCGGACCGTACTCGTCAAGAAGCGCGACCGCCTCCTCGACAGAGGTCGGGGCTTGGTATGTGAAAGGTTTCATACGATGATAGCTCCCTTCATCATCACGTTGTCCAGAACATCTCAGTAAGTTGCCAGATGTGCTCAGCAGCAAATGGCGGGTTCCAGAAGGCGCTACTATCCTATACCGAGAAGGTATCGTGCGCCAGCTACGACTCCCATCCCAACCAGCACCGATCCAAAGAGGCCGCGGGTTCTCCACGCGACGACAAAGGTGGGGAGGGCTGCAAGCAGAAAGAGATTGTCGGGCGCAAGGACGAGTTCCCCTTCGGTCAGGACCAAAGAGGGGAGAAGCATCGCGGCGAGGACGGCCACCGGCACATACCGGAGCCAGGCGACGACGATTCGTGGCAGCGACCGCGAGGCGAAGAGCCAAAGCGGTAACACCCGGGGGAGATAGGTCACCACTGCCATGCCAACCATTGTGAGCAGTATCCGACGTTGATCTATCATCATCCGGCGCGCTCCGTGGAAGGGTCGCCCTCGACCGATGGTCCGGGAGCCGCTGTGGCCTGTGGACGCTCGAGGGATTCCGAGGACCGACCGATCCAGCTTTCCAGCACGACGCCCAATGTGGCCCCCGCCACTGTCGCGACGATCACGCTCCAGCGTCCGATGCCCCACATCGTCAGGCCGACGGCGAGCAGGCCGCTCAGCACGGCGAGCACGACCTCGATCCAGTCGTGGATCTGGATCACAAGCAGAGCGATGAACATGGCCGGTAGCGTGTAGTCCAACGCCAGCGGTTTCACATCGGCGATCAACCCACCGACGAGGGCGCCCAACAAAGAGCCTGCCACCCAGGAGACCTGCGCCGTCGCGTTTAGCGCGAGGACCTCCGCTTTGGGCGGGACACCTTGCGCGAACGTCGCGCTGTGCACGGCAAAGGACTCGTCGGTGAGCTCGTAGGCGAAAGCCGCCAGCTCAGGTTTTCGCCATCGTTTCAGGTAAGGGGAGAGGGCGGCCGAGAAGAGAAGATGACGGAGGTTCACCACAAAGGTGGTGATGATGATGGAAAGCGGGGGCGCAGCCGCGGCGAAGAGGCCTGTCGCGATGAGCTGCGCCGAGCCTGCATAGACGAGGACCGACATCGCCAGGGTGTTGAAGAGGCTGAGGCCCGCCTGCTTCGCCAGCACGCCGTAGGCGAAGCCGATGGGGATATAGCCCATGACGATAGGCGCGGCCCGAGTCACGCCCTGAAGCCACGCCGGTCGGTCTGCCGCAGAGGTCGCTAGAGAGGGTTTGCCCATAGCATCCAAGTCTATCCCATTGCCGGGAGTAGTGAAGATTTAGCCCCTGTCGTATGGCGGCCCCGAGATCTGCGCATTCACGTCGTTGCGCTGGTGAGAAGCTGGCGCCGCGCCGCCTCGCGCCATACGGCTGTCTTGGGGAAGTCGGCAAAGCTTTGCAGCGGGGCCAGCAGCGGATCCTCGCGCGAGACGTCTAGCGTCTGAAGGAGTTGATAGTCGCGGAGGCCCTCGGCAAAGACCTCCCAGCGCAGCGAATCCACCGGACCAGCAGGGCCGGGATAGACCATAAAGGGATCGCCGTAGGCCCATCCGCGCCACCACGCCCTGCCATCCTGGACGGTGTAGGGGTCGATCAGGCTGCGCATCTGCGATTCGTACCAGTAGTTGTAGCCCCAGTGCAGGAAGCCCTGGAACGGCCAACGATAGAACAGGAAGCCGTGCATCGCGATCTTGGGCAAAGGCGTGTCCATCAGGCGGTTCAGATAGAGGCCGCGAGGTCCGCAGCAGTAATAGCACCAGGCGGGGATCTCCTCTGCCACGAAGTCCAACGCCGTGCGGATGCTGGGGATGGGCATATCGGTCAGGCCCTGTCGTGCAAAGTCGATGTCGCTGAGCGCGTCCATCACCTCTATCCACGGCGCCAACTCCCGGAGCAATGCGCGATCCGCCTGATACTGTGCGAGATGCTCGACGTGGGGTTCGTCAGAGACGTGGAAAAAGGAGCGGTCGAGGATCTGCTCCTGCTCGAGGAAGCGCCGCAGCTCGGGCAGGAATTGAGAAAGGAACGTCCGATAGGTGTCTGACGTCGCGCGCGTCTCCGGCGACCAGAGCAGCCGTTCCTCGCGACCCTGCCCCTCGTAGATGCGAATGGCGTTCTCAGCGCCCCATTGGGTGAAGAAGTGACACCACTCAAAGTGCGTGATGCCGCTCTGCTTGGCAAGGTCCACATACCGCTTGACGTCGCACCAGTTGAAGCGGTACGTGTCAGGCCCGGTCGGCGTGACGTGGAGCAGCTGGCTGGGCCGCTTGACGCCGTCCAGAGGCGGCGTGAAGACCGGGACGTAGAGGGTGTCCTGACCGTGCGCGACCACATCGTGCAAATAGGGGGAAAGAATCCTCCAGAAACGGCGATCGAAGAGGTTAGTCTTGTACCAGTCGATCAGGGCGTCGACGTAGAACCAGTGCGTGACGCGGAAGTCTTCTCGTGGCTGCAGCACGATATCATAGAGCCGAATCGTCACCGTTCGACTTACGGTGATCCCGCCCTCGGTCTCGGCCCGGACGTTTATGCTGTAATCGCCGGGCGTTGCAGGTCCCGACTGCGTCGACCCGGGTTGCACCGTGATCCAGAAAGCATGTGTCTCTCCGGCGGGCAGCAGCATCTCGTCCTCGTCGAAGAGCGGGTCGGGCACGTAGCCGGGGATCTGATCCAACGCCGCGGTGTCCTCATCCACCGGCGTGTTATGGTGACGAACGGGCACGTAGCCTACGCGCCGCACGCGCACGAGCCAACCGGAAGGGCCGTCGGCGAAGATTCGTATGCCCTGGCGCTCCTCATCCTCAAGCCGCACGACGAACTGAAAGCTCTTCTGCTCGTTGGCTGCTGCGTGCAGCACCAGCGGTTGGTCCTCCGCCGGCGGCGTCTGTGAGAAGTGGCGGATCAAAGGCGAGCTTGTCCAAGCGCTTAGCGTCATCCCCATCCTCCTTATCTAGTGGCCCTCAACTTCAATAGCCGACCGCTTGTCCGTCCTTGCGCCAGTCGGTGCCGGTGCAGTAGCCGTCTGCCAGTCGGTAGATCAACTGCGCGCCGCCAAAGCGCCCGGGACGTTGGTCGGCGTGGACCGTGTGGCCACGCCGCCGCAGCGCGTCGACCACGTCGGAGGCAAATCCCGGCTCCAACCAGAGGCTGTAGTCGCGATCCACAAACCACCGCGGGCCATCGGACGCAGCCTGAGGGTTCTGGCCATAGTCGAAAATGCGCACCATCATTTGCACGTGGCCCTGAGGCTGCATCGGGCCGCCCATCACGCCGAAGCTCATCACCGGCGCACCGTCCTCGGTCACAAAGGCGGGGATGATCGTGTGGAAGGGGCGCTTGCCGCCCGCGACCTGATTCGGATGTCCCGCCGCCAGTTCGAAACACGCGCCGCGGTTCTGCATCGAGATTCCCGTTCCCGGGATGACGATGCCGGAGCCAAAGCCCATATAGTTAGACTGTATGAACGAGACCATCATGCCGTCGACGTCGGCAGCGGTCAGGTAGACGGTCCCGTGATCGACCGGCAGGGCCGACTCCGGGAACCTGGCCCGGTCCATATCGATCTCCTGCGCTCGTTGGGTGAGAAAAGCGTCCTCAATCAGTGCTTCTGGGGGTACCTCCATCCAGGCCGGATCGGCGATGTGCCGGTAGGCCTCGGCCCACGCTAACTTCATCGCCTCGACCTGCACGTGGATGCTGTCGGCAGAGTCAACGGCATACTGGCTGACGTCGAAATGCGCCAGAAGCCCCAAGGCGATCAGGGCCGCGAGACCCTGACCGTTAGGCGGAATCTCGTGAAGATGGTAACCACGGTATGCTTGCGCCATAGGGGAGACCCAGACGGGCTCGTGAGACGTCAGGTCCTCCAGCGTCATCAGGCCGCCCGTCTCGCGGGCATGCTCCACGATACGCTCGGCCAGCTCGCCCCGATAGAAGGCCTGCCCTTTCGTCCTGGCGATGGTCTCCAGGGTCGCAGCCTGGTCGGGACACGCGAAGCGCTCCCCGGGTCGCGGCGCCCGTCCCTTGGGCAGGAACGTTTCGGCAAAGGCGGGATAGGCGCGGTAGCGTCGCTCGGCGTAGGCCCATACCGTCGCCGTGATGGGTGAGACCGGATAGCCGTCGCGGGCGTAATGCACGGCTGCCTCAAAGAGTGCCTCGAAGGGCAGCCGACCAAAGCGCTTGGAGAGCTCCGCCCACGCGCTCACGCAGCCCGGCACGGTCACCGGATCCCAGCCGGTGGTCGGCATCTCATCCAAGCCCTCAAACCGATCGGGCGTGAGCGCCTGCGGCGAGCGGCCCGAAGCGTTGAGGCCATGGAGCCCCTCCCCGTCCCACACGATGGCGAAAGCATCGCTGCCGATTCCGTTGCTCGTCGGCTCGACGACGGTCAGGGTGATGGCCGTCGCCACCGCCGCGTCGACGGCGTTGCCTCCCTGATGAAGGGCCTGCAACCCGGCCTCGGCTGCCAGTGGCTGCGAGGTCGCGACGACGTTCTCGGCCAACACCGGCATGCGTTGTGAGCGGTATGGAAGCTTCCAGCTAAAGGACATTCTCGTCTCCTGATTGGATTGTGTGGCGGAATAACTCAGATACGCATCGCAGAGCCAATCTCACAGCACCACTGCGCTGTGATGCTGTGTCAACTGATGACTACCTGTCCGTAAGCACGCAAGCGGGGCACCGTCACCTTGAGGTGGTCCTCTTTCAGCTCGCAGTCCAGGTTCTGTATAGGCTCACCGGGCGCGATCCATCTGACACGGCAAGGGGTGTCCACCGGCATCGGCTCATCGAGCCGGATTCTAAGCGTGATAGGCCCTACCGGCACCTCGTCGACCAGGGGCGTGGATCCGGCCGCATTGACAAGATGGATTACCCAATCCTCCTGCCACTGCGCCAACACGACGTCGACACAGGCAGGGGCGTCGGTCTCCAACAGCGGCGCAATTCGGCCATCGCCGAATACGAGCGCCGACAGAAGCTTCAGGTGGTCAAGGTGGCCCAATGCCATCACGGTCTCGCCGAGACCTGTCGCGAGATAGATCAGGTCCCCGGTCCCGACCGGAACACGCACCGACAGGGCGTCCTCGGAGGACGTGAGGGGGTCAGCATCCTCGGGCACGCGCATCTCCTCCCCATAGGCCGTCCAGAACCAGACCTCCGTGCCGGACGCCGGCACAAAGCGCCGGTAAGGGCACAGGAGAGGCAGGGGAGCTTCCGCGGTGAGCGATGACGGCAAGGCAGCGCCGGGAAGGGCGTATGGGGCTTCGGCAGATTGCCGGGTGAAGACACGGCCCAGGCGGTTCGCCAGTGAGATCGGTATAGGCCTGAAGCCCTCCTCGCCGGCAACCGGGGCGTCCAGTAGAATGACGCGCCCTCCACGTTCCGCGACGCTAAGCACCGCCTGTGCCTGTTTGTCGTCCAACCAGGAGGCGGTGGGCAAGATCACGGCATCCAGATCTGCAAGGCGTTTCTCGGACAGAGCCTCGTCATAGATCAGCCGGAACTGAACGTGGGTGGCCTTCAGCGCCGTGTAAAGACCGGCGAACTCTCGCTCGAGCCGCTCGGCGGCTACGACGTCGGGCAGGTCCCTATGGCTCAGGGCCCGGCTCGGCCAGACCAGGCCGACCTGGTCGGCCATCGCCATCGAATCGAGCAAGGCCCCTTGCTGCTCCATAAACGCAAGCACGTCGGAAATAGCTGGTATCGCCCGTGCGTCTGCCAAGGTTGCAGGTATGCCGAAGGTAGGAAGCTTCAGACCGGCGCCATGGGCTATCGCCTGATACGCCAGGAACGCAAACTCTCGGGGCGGCATCACCGTCGCGTTGACGTTGAGGTCGCGCATGTGAATCTTGATATTCACGATAGGTCGCTGACCGGCGGCCCGCACCCGATCGGCGGACATTCCCACCCACCAGCGCGAATCGCAAGCGTGTGCCAAGCCGCCAGAGCTGACCAGTATCTGACTGAAGGCCCCCTTCAAGGTGGGCAGGTGGAAGCCCTTGCTATGCTCCCACTCGGGGTACTCCTGCCCGGCAAGCTCGCCCATGAAAAAGACGTCGGGTTTGATCGCCTGCGCTGTCTTATAGATGCCGGCGAGCTGATCGGCCAGGGCCTCCCGGCGCCATCGGATGTAACGCTCCCAGACCCGTGCGTCTGCCTCGGGACGTTTCGGGATGGGTTCGCCAAAGGACGCACGGCACGCTGCACAATGGCAGACACCGGGAAAACCGGTGGCGTTGATGTGAAATCCCGCCACCGGATAGCGCGTCAGGACTTCCTCGATCACCTGGTGCGCGAAGGCCTCGTTCTGATATCCTGCGACCGGACAGGTCAGATAGTATTTGCCGCTTCGCTTCACCGCTCCATCGGCGTCACGGGCGAACCACGACGGGTGTGCCTCAAGCACGTCCTCCCGCGCCTTGGAGAAGTCAACGCGCGCGATGATCCGCAGCCCTGTCGGCTCTGCCGCCTCGATGATCTCCTGAAGCAGATCGCGGTCACCGATGACGGGGCTCACGTAGTGATGGGGAAGCTCACTGGGGTAGAAGGCGTAGATCCCACCGGCGCTTACCACGACCGCTTCAGCATGGGTCGCGAGGCAGTCCTCCACGAAGTGGCGCACGTCGAGGTCCTGTAACTCTGCCTCGCCCGGATTGGGGTGATAGATGCGAAGCGCGCGTCCCTTCCACCACGGCGTCATCGCTTCGGCCATATCGCGCTCATTGTCGTCTACTCTGGCTCAAGAGGGCTTCAGCGATGGCGGTCTCCTCGCCATCCTCGTCGACGATACCGAAGGCGCCCTTATAGTCCCAATTGGCCCACGCGATGTCGTACTCATCGAAGACCGACAGCATATCCCGGTACCAGGCCAGGCGTAACTCTCGCGGCGTGCGCCTGTGAAGTGCACAGGCATTGTAGCAGCCGAACTCACCGCAGTAGAGCGGCAGTCCAGTGTCCTCACGGACAGCCAGGGGCTGAGCCAGGTCCTGCACGATGGTATCGCGGTTGAAGGGGCGGTTCCACTCATCCATCTTCTCGAGCAGCTCGTCGCCCAGGCCTTCGAGATCCTCGTCGGCGAGGGGGCGTCCCGGATAATGGATTGGCCCTGTGTAGGTCCCACCCACCGCCCACCACGGCGCCGTGTAGTGCGTGACAAACATCGGCTCGTAGTAGTGGAAGGTGAGAATGGTATCGTCGTCCTCTGGCACATACAGCTCCATAAAGGTGTGGCACTGGTTGAACCAATTGGAGCCAAGGACGATGGTGCGCTCGGGCTCGCGTTCGCGGATCGCGTGGTAGGCCGCGTTGGCGACGCGGTTCCAGTCGTCGGGGTCGCGGGCGATGGGCTCGTTGAGCAGCTCATAGGCCACGAGGTTCGTAGGACGTTCAGCCATATGCTCCGAGAGCTCCTGCCACAGCTCGATGAACTGCTCCTCCCCCCGCGGATCGGCGAAGAGGAGGGGCTCCTCCGTGTCGAGGAAATGGTGCGCGCGCAGCAGGTGTAGATCGACGACCACCTTCAGACCCGTGCGCTCGCACCAGTCGAGCGCCGAATCCAGCAGATCGAACGCCTCCCGTTGTTGGTCACCTGTCTCGTCCCACATCTGCTCCTCATCGATGGGCAGGCGGATATGGTCGAAGGTGCCGTCGCCCATCTCCGCAATGCGTTGGACGTCGGCCTCAGTGAAGAAGGCGCGCCGCTCCGCACCCCGGCGTTGACTCTGGCTTAACCAGTGGGAGATGTTCGTCCCCCGGTGAATCGAAAAAGGCATGACCTTCACACTCCTTGCAAGCAACTTGAGTTACTGGCTGAAATCAACCGGGGCAGGGCGATCGATACTCCTGCGGTCGCCCTGCCCCTCGTATTGCATCTAGTCTGTGATCTTCCTGGGCACGACGACCGGCTCGATATCCAAGAACTTGCAGACCTGCAGGAGAGGTTGTGTGAGGTCGCCGTGGATCATGCTGGCGTGGTGGACGAAGCCCTCCTCGACGAGCGTCCGGTAGAGCCGGTCGTGATCCTCGACCTCTACCCACGACCAGGTCCCTGACAGCGTCTCGTCGCTGGGGATGATCTCGCCGGTTGCGATGAGCATCTTCCATTTATCGTCATACTCCGCAAGCCGGACGAAGGTCACCGGCCCGGGTTTGATCTGGAACTGGCTTAGGCCCGCTTGCACATCCTCCTCTTCGACAGGCAGCTTGCCGGTCATATCGTGGCGCGAACGCAGCGCCGTTTTCTGAGGGTCACGGGCCAGGCATGCCGGTGCGTTACCGCAGTGCCACGCCAGCAGCTGATTGGGATTCTCTCGATGGCGTATGGTCCAGTCGACGAAGTGCGGCACCGTCTGCCCCAGGGCCGCGCGATGGCAGATCAGCATCGACAAGGCCCCGAGCACATCGGTCTCGCAGGCCGTCAGCATCCCCTTTCCCGTCAGCCGGCCATAGGTCGTGCAGACCGAGATGCCCATCAGACGCTGGATGGAGGGCCAGCACTGCATCGCCATCGCCGAGAGGCGATTATCCTCCCAGAAACCGGTCAACGCTACCTCCAGTTTTGCGGCGTTGACGAGATATTTGTCGGAGACGGTGATCTCCGCGAACATCGCACGGAAGTCGGCTATCACCGCCTGGACCTCGGGATCGTCGTCCGCGTAAGCGGTCGCGCGATCCACGATGTCGGAGAGGTTGGCATAGATCACGTTCTGGCCGAACTTGCCGATCATCGCCACTTCGTCGTAGCCTACGGTCTCGAAGGTCGCCGGGCGCACGCCCACCTGTCCGATGCGCGCGTCCTTGAGCCCCTTGGTCACCGCCACGGCGCGCACGAAGTCCTGGACTTCCGGCAGAAACGCCGGTTCGTCGGGAAAGAAGAGCCCGGCATAGCGGAAGGGAATCTTCCGTCGGTAGAGCCCCGAGGCCATGGAGAGGTTTCCGCAGTAGGAATCCGACACGCGGGTCATCCCGGCGTCGTCGCGAGCGGGTGGTTCCTTAGTGGCGTAGAGCAGCACCGGCACGTCCAGTAACTCGGCGACCTTGACGGCGGAGCGCTCATCGCCGAAGTCGAGGGGGCAGAGGATCAGGCCATCGACCTGCTGTCGTCGGAAATACTGGGCCACGACCTCGGCCTCATCCAGCTTGGACACGGTGCCGTGTGGGGTCAGCCCTTTCTCGGCGTCCAGGGTCTTGCCGTCGGGCGAGGGCTGAGGAACGATCACCTCCATCCCCTCGACTTTCGCGAAGGCCGCCAAGCTGTCATCGCGCATTTTCTCGCACCAGTCCGTAAAACGGAAGCGGTAGGAGGGCACAAAGCCAATCTTCACATTGATGTCATTGCTCATAGATCTATCTCAGCTTCTGCTTGTCTCGTCAGAGCCCTAGGCTCTTCAGGTATTCACGGCTGATCTTCGCGCTCTCGAAGGCCGTCGGCTTGGTCGTGCGGTCGGTTTCCACGATGATCCACCCCTCGTATCCGGCCTTTGCCAGTATCTCAAAGATGGCGGGGAAATCCACGCATCCCTCGCCGAGCTCGGCGAAGATGCCCTCAGATGTGAATTGCCCGTAGTCCCATCCCTCAGCGACGCCCTTCTTTAGAACGTTCGGGTCGATATCCTTGACGTGGACCGACTTGATGTCCTCCGCGTAGTCCTTGCAGAACTGCACCGGATCTGCACCAGCCCAGACCAGGTGCCCGATATCCGGTCCCTGGAAGACCACATCGCGATTGACCATCTCGAAGAGGCGGTCGATCTCCTCACGGGTCTCGATGACACTGCCAACGTGGTTGTGAAAACAGCTGCGGACGCCGTACTTGAGCGTGATCTCGCCCACCTTGTTGATGGTGGCGGCGAACTGCTTGAACTCGGCATCGGTCATAGCGTCCTGAGGGCGCACGTGACCCGCAAGCTGCTGCCGACTCAGCCCCGAACTGGTCACGTAGCCCTCAAAGCCTCCCGGCCCCAGATAGAGTTCTGTGCAACCAACATCACGCA
>JBNGCP010000011.1:0-72535 GCA_049974845.1 Anaerolineae bacterium
CGGCGTTGTCCCTGCCACTCGGTATGGTATAATGGGTTTACTTGCGGGTGTTGCTTAATGGTAGAGCCTTGGCCTTCCAAGCCAATGATACGGGTTCGATTCCCGTCGCCCGCTCTGCTACTCACGGGCCCATAGCTCAACGGTTAGAGCAACCGGCTCATAACCGGTCGGTTCCAGGTTCGAATCCTGGTGGGCCCATCACCTAAGGACCTATCGCGGCCCGTCGTTCTCACGGGCCGTTTGTCATGTTTGTATGCAAGGGAATTGATCCACTATGGAAGCACAGAAGATGTTGGAGAGACTTGATGTCCTCGAGGAGCGATTCGAGGAGCTCACGCGCATGATGGCCGATCCGGAGATCGCACAGGACTACGAACAAGTCACAGAATATGCGATCGAGCGTTCCGAGCTCGAGGAAACGGTGACGACCTACCGGCAGTATCGTGACGTCTTGGAGGAGATCGAGGACACAGAGGAGCTTCTTGCCGAAGACGACGCGGCGCTCCGTGAGATGGCTGAGGAGGAGCTCGAGCGTCTGGCGAAACGACGTGAGACGTTGGAGGAACGCCTCCGTCATTTGCTCGTTCCAAAAGATCCTCGCGATGAGAAAGACGTTATCGTAGAGATCCGCGCCGGCGCTGGCGGCGATGAGGCTGGGCTCTTTGCTGCTGAGCTGTTCCGGCTCTACACACGCTACGCCGAGCGCCAGCCGGGCTGGAAGACGCAGATCATCAGCGAGAGCCGAACCGGTATCGGCGGTTTCAAGGAGATCATCTTCTCGGTGGAGGGCAAGGGAGCCTTCTCTCGTCTCAAGTACGAGAGCGGCGTGCACCGCGTCCAGCGCGTCCCTGTGACCGAATCCAGTGGTCGCATCCACACCTCGACAGCTACGGTAGCCGTGCTTCCGGAGGTCGAAGACGTTGAGGTTGAGATCAACGCCAACGATCTCGAGATCACGACCTACGGGTCGTCAGGCCCTGGCGGGCAACACATGCAGAAAAACGACACCGCTGTACGCATCATTCACGAGCCGACCGGCATGGTGGTCTCTTGTGAGAGTGAGCGCTCGCTGACGCAGAATAAGCTTCGGGCGATGCGAGTACTACGCGCGCGCCTGTATGAGGCCGAACGACAGAAGCAGATCGCGGAGAGAAAAGAGGAGCGGCGCTCTCAGGTGGGAAGCGGTGAGCGCAGTGAGAAGATCCGCACCTACAATTTTCCGCAGAACCGCGTCACCGATCACCGCATCGGTATGACGTCGTACAATCTGCCGGCCGTGATGGAGGGGGAGATTGATGACTTCATCGAGGCTCTTAGCCTGGATGAGCAGACCCGTCGATTAGCCGAGGTAGGAATCTGATCTTGCAGATCCTCATCTTCTAGGAATCCGACGGGATCCCAAGCACAGCGCCCCTGCAGTGGACAGGGGCGCTGTGCTTATCTCATTCTACTGAGCGTGTGAACCTTCGCGCGCACATCATCCTACACGTCATTTGACGTTGGGGAGCTCCTTCAACGCCGCCTGCAACTTCCTCTCTTCTAGCCTGTAGTCCTCGAGCTGCTGGCGGTGATAGGCATCGTAAGCAGACAGGTCGAAGTGCCCGTGGCCGCTGGCGTTGAAGAGGATCACCTTTCCCTCGCCGGACTCCTTGCACGCCATCGCTTCATCATAGGCGGCTCGAACCGCATGGGCAGTCTCCGGGGCGACGATGGTACCTTCAGCAGCCGCGAAGCTGTGCGCTGCTTCCATGATTGCGAGTTGGTGGTAGGCGCGCGCCTCCACGTAGCCCTGGTCGAGCAGCGCGGAGACAGCCGGAGCCATGCCATGGTAGCGCAGGCCCCCCGCGTGTACCGGGGCGGGGACGAAGCCGTGGCCCACGGTGTGCATCTTGGCCACGGGCCCGGTCTTTGCGGTGTCGCCCCAGTCATAGGCATAGGTTCCGCGGGTCATGCTGGGGCAAGCTGTGGACTCGACGTAGATGGTTCGGAGATCAGGCTTATCACCGGTGAGCTTGTCTCGTAAGAACGGGAACGTCAGACCAGCCGCGTTGCTGCCGCCACCTGCGCATCCGATGATGATGTCGGGATAGTCACCAGCCATCTCCATCTGCTTGAGGGCCTCAAGCCCGATAACGGTCTGGTGCAGCAGCACGAAGTTCAGTACGCTGCCTAAGGAGTACTTATAGCCGTCGTGGGTCATCGCGTACTCCAGCGCCTCGCTGATGGCCATACCCAGGCTGCCCGGCGATTCGGGATCCTGCTCGAGGATTGCGCGACCGGCATGCGTTTCGGAGCTGGGGCTGGGCACGACTTCCCCTCCCCACGTCTCCATCATGACGCGGCGATAAGGTTTCTGTTGGTAGCTGATCGCGACCATGAAGACCTTGATCTCCAGCCCCAGCAGTCGTCCCGCAAGGCATAGTGCGCTGCCCCACTGTCCCGCACCGGTCTCGGTGGCGAAACCCTTAAGCCCTTCCTGCTTGCCATAATACGCCTGCGCGATCGCGGTATTGGGTTTGTGGCTGCCAGCGGGGCTGACGCCTTCCCACTTGTAGTAGATCTTGGCCGGCGTGTCGAGGGCTTTCTCCCAGCGATGAGCGCGGAAGAGGGGCGAGGGACGCCAGAGCTGGTAGATCTCCTGGACCTCTTCCGGGATCTCGATGTAACGCTCGCGGCTCGCCTCCTGCTCGATGCAAGCAGCGGGGAAGACTGGTGCGAGATCGTCGGGCGTCATGATCTCCAGGGTGGCTGGATGTAGGTAGGGTGGTGGCGGGTTTTTCATATCTGCCATGATGTTGTACCAATGGGTCGGCATTTCCTTCTCTTGTAGGACGTACTTGTGTTGCTTCATCGTGATCTCTCCTTCTTCTAGTTTAAGACTATCCTTGACTGCGATCGATGGCCGGTCGCTACGATCGGCTTGCTTCTACAGTTACACTATGCGCCTCCGCAGGTGGTTGCTCAGAAGCGAGTACGCGTGCCTTTTCGACCGGCTCTTTACCCAAAACGCTTCCACGGTCGGTGAAGAACTGCTTGTAGACTTTGTAGTGTTCTGTATCCTCGTAGCTCACCTCCTGGATTCGGGGTCCGTCGAAGCTGTAGATTTGCGCGTTGGGCAAGGCCAGCAGAATCGGGGAGTGGGTCGCAATGATGAACTGCGCCTTTCCCCTTTCTGAAAAGCTCTGTAACAGCCTGAGGAACTTCATCTGGCTCGTTGGGGACAGAGCTGCCTCGGGCTCGTCGAGGAAGTAGAGTCCCTTACGGTCGTACCGCCCACTGAAGTAGGTCAGCATGCTCTGCCCATGTGAAAGGGTGTTCAACAGGTGACCGCCATGGTAACGCAAGCGCCCGGGGTCGCAGACCGCTACGTCGTCCAGGAAGTCTGCCAGTTCCTGGAAAGTCTCGGCCCGGAAGAGTGATCCGGAGACGCGATCATCATCACACCAGACAACCTGAATAAAGTCTGCCAACTTCGTCTCGTAAGGATTCTCGTGCGCCCGATGGCGCCTGGTTTTCTCCCAGACGTGAATCCCGCATTTCTTCGTGATGGCCTCTAGCAGTGTGGATTTGCCCGAGCCGTTTTCGCCCACAAAGAACGTGACCGGCTTACGGAAGGTGAGTTGCGATGTGGTGCGCAGAATCGGCACGTTGAACGGATAGTAGCGGTTTGTCGGGTAATGGTCACTGAAGAGCTTCACACGTTGGATGTACATAGCGGCTCCTCTATCGACTAGCTCTGTGGTCGTAGCCGGAACGAGTCGGCTCTGCCCTGCAGCACCTTGCGAAGACGGGGGCCAGCCAGATCCATCGCGGTGTAGACCATTTCCATCGTCGCCTCGGCTTCCCTCTGCATGCGCCGTGTGCCCTCCACCAGGATTTCCTCGACAAGTCCGGCCTGCGAGGCGTACGAATGACGGCGCTCGCGGATGGGGTCGAGGAAGTTGTTGATCGCACGGGCAAGCTTGCGCTTGACCTCGACATCCCCCACCTTCCCCTTTCGATAGCGATCCTTGAGGTCCTTGACCTCCTCGACATTTGGGTTGAAGGCATCGTGATAGATGAAGACCGGGTTTCCCTCCACACGACCGGGGATATCGGCCCGAATGCGGTTGGGGTCGGTGTACATGCCGCGGACTTTCTCCTCTACTGTCTCCTGGTCATCGGAGAGCATAATGGCGTTGCCCAGGGACTTGCTCATCTTCGCCTGTCCGTCGGTGCCTATCAGCGTGGGCACCTCACCGATCATCACCTCCGGGACGGGGAAGACCTCTTGGTCGTACATACGGTTGAAGCGACGGGCGAGTTCGCGCGTGACCTCAACGTGGGCCTCATTGTCCTTACCTACTGGAACCAGATGTGCCCGCGGCAGTAGGATGTCGGCGGCCTGGAGCACCGGATAGCCGATCAACCCAAACGGCACCGTCTCATCGTCCAGGTTCGCAGCCCGCGCCATTTCTTTGATGCTTGGCAAGCGGGAGAGCCGGGGAAGCGAGACGAGATTGCCGAGAATGAGCGCGAGCTCGTATTCCTCAGGAATGGCCGATTGCAGAAAGATGACGCTTCGCTCGGGATCGATGCCGACGGCAAGGTAGTCGAGCACGACGTTATAGATATTCGCATCCAGCTCCTCGAGATACTCCTTTTCTGATTTCGTCGTCAACGTGTGCAAGTCGGCGATGATGAAGAAACACTCATACTCGTCCTGGAGGGCGACGCGATTCTTCATGCTGCCGACATAGTGTCCCAGATGGAGCTTGCCGGTGGGCCGATCACCGGTCAGAATTCTTTTCCTGGGCTTGGTCATTTAGGAATCCTCCTTCTTATCTGTTTCCGATTCGTATAACGCTTGTGCGTATGAGCTAGAAAACAAAAAACGCCCGTCCCCTGAAGGGACGAGCGTGATGAGCCCGTGGTGCCACCCTAGTTAGGCCCTCGACCCAAACAAAAAACGCGCTGTGAAAGCGCGTCGTTGAGCCAAGCCAGCCTCACTCATTTCGGGCACGGCGTCGTGCGCGATGCCCTACGCTTAGATAACGGTAGCGTCTCCGGCTCGGACTACTTGATGAGGCGCCAACTTGTGACGCCCTCGTTCGGCGAGCAGCTCCTGGGCCCATTCAGGACTCGCGCTGGTACCGGATTCACACCCACCTCCGGCTCTCTGAAACCCCGCTTGAGGCCTTACTCTTCCCAATCTTAGCCTTTACCACTCTCTTTATAGCATGAGTCGGGCGGAAAGTCAAGCTCGACGCCCACAAGCGCCGGGTGTAAATGGGTTCGTTTCGCAAAAACAGCTATCGGCTCACCGCTGTTAGGGCCAGCGTCGAAAACCTTCTGGCGAACAGAATGGGTTCGTTTCGTAATCAAGCTGCGTATTGGTGAAGTATCCGATCCTCGTCGTGTTGGCCTCATCGTATAATAGATCTTTTGTGATAATCATACAGGAGAAAGGGTGTTGATTCAAGCATGCACCCCGACCAAAAGCCGGCCTCACCGCGTTTTCGGGGTTGCCAAATCGTTCGCGTTGTTGTATAATTCCAATCGTATGCGGGCTTAGTTCAGCGGTAGAATGTCTCCTTGCCAAGGAGAAGGTCAAGGGTTCGAATCCCTTAGCCCGCTCTCGGCGACGTACCCAAGTGGTAAGGGAGGGCTCTGCAAAAGCCTTATACGTCGGTTCGATTCCGACCGTCGCCTCTTATACACCCCCTAAGCGACCTCCGGGCATCTTGCGTGATGCCCGTTTATCTTATGGGGCTGGGTGCACTCCGTGGGGCGGTGGCGGAATCGGCAGACGCCGTGGACTTAAAATCCTCTGCTCGAAAGAGCGTGTGGGTTCGACTCCCACCCGCCCTACCATCGAAAAGCCCGGACTCGCAGAAGAGTCCGGGCTTTTGCCATCTCTGCGGTGTTTTGGCTATGACCAGAAGCGCTCGACGATCTCGCCCTCTAGACGATTCCTTAGGTATGCCAAGGGTGTGCGCTCGACGATCGGACGGACAAATCCCTGAACGATCAGCCCTTCGGCGTCGGGCTGCGACAGCCCACGCGCTTGCAGATAGAAACGTTCCTCTGGGTCAATGCGTGAGACGGTGGCGCCGTGGCTGCAGCGGACGTCGTTGGCGATGATCTCTAGCCCGGGGATGGCGTGGACCCTGGCATCGTCCAGCAGCAGGTTATTGCTGGCTTGATACCCTTCAGTGCCGCCGCCAGCGTCGGTTTCCACGCGGATCATACCGTAGAAGACGGTGCGCGCCTGATCGCGCAGGACGTTGCGGAAGAGCAGGTCGCTATACGTGTGCGAGGCCTGATGGTGCTGGTACGTGCTCTGATCTAGATGCTGGTCACCGTGTACAAAGCTGAAGCCCGCCATCGCAACGCGCGCGCCAGTCTCTCGTAGATTGCTGCGGAGGAAATCCTTGGTCATCCTTCCGCCAAGGGAACCGGCAACCCAGACGAAGTTGGTGTCCTGTGCCACCTGCGCCTCCTGGACCGATACCGAGTGCCGGTGCTCGCTCCAGTGCTGCAGGCTGACGTAACGCACCCAGGCGCCGGCCTCGGCGTAGATCTCGACGATCTCGGCATTGACTTCATCCTGCAGATCCTGCGAGACACGGTCCTGGATGAGTGTCACACGGCTACCACGCTCCGCAACCAAGAGCGTGTGATGCAATCCGGTACCCCCCTCTGCATCGTAGGCGACCAGAGACTGGAGCGGGCGCGCCACATGGACCCCCGCTGGCACGTAGACAAAGGTGCCGCCGTGCCAGAGCGCAGCATTGAGCGCCGTGAACTTGTTGGTCTCCGGTCGGGTGGTCACTCCCTGCATCCAATAAGACCGGATCAGGTCGCCGTGAGTCAGGAGCGCGGTGTGCAGGCTCTCCAATAGCACGCCGTGGCGGGCATCCTCACGACGCAGGGTGCTGTACGTTCGGGCGCCGTTGCAGTGCACCAGCACGCCGGAGACTTGTTCCACGGGGGCTAACATCACATCCCAACAAGGGGGGAGACTGTAGATGCCGTCCAGCTCGCGGGCCGAGAAGGTCAGGCGCAATGTGTCGAGGGGATATGCCCTCAGATTTGTGCGCCGCCAGGCTTCCTCTTGCTGATCGGGCAGGTCCAAGCCTGTGTATAGGTCCCAAGCCTCAAGGCGGGCTGCGCGCATCCAGTCGGGCTCATCATAGAGATCAGAGAGCATCTCCACGGTCTCGCGACTCACGGGTGCGATGGTGGGTGCCGAGGCAATATCGTTGAACGTCTGAACGTTTGAACGTTGCGACGTTGAAGTATGCGAATCCGGTAGATCCATGCTGTTAAGTTCTTCGGTCATAGGCATCTTCTATCCTACCGAACCTTCCATCTGCAGTTGGACGAGTCGGTTCAGCTCGACGGCGTATTCCATGGGGAGCGCTTTCACAAAGGGCTCCAGAAAGCCATTGATGATGATCGCTGAAGCTTGCTTCTCGCTCAGCCCCCGGCTCATCAGGTAGAAGAGCTGATCCTCGCTGATCCTGCTAACGGTCGCCTCGTGCTCCACTTTGACGTCATCTTCGCTGACATCGATGTAAGGGTAGGTATCGGAACGGGACTCTCGGTCGAGCAGCAAGGCGTCACAGACAACCTTGGACTGGGCGCGCTCGGCACCCCGGGCGATCCGGACCAGCCCGCGGAAACCCGACCGACCGTCATCCTTGCTGATGGACTTCGACGTGATGATGGAGCTGGTGTCCGGCGCGAGATGAATGGCTTTGGCGCCCGCGTCATAGTGCTGGCCCTCACCGGCGAAGGCGATGGAGAGGACCTCTCCGCGCGCTCTGGGGCCTCTCAGGATGACAGCCGGATATTTCATCGTCACGCCGCTGCCAAGATTGCCGTCGACCCACTCCATCAGGCCATCTTCCTCGACAATCGCCCGCTGCGTGACCAGATTGTAGACGTTTCTGGACCAGTTTTGGATGGTCGTGTACCGTGCGTGCGCACCCCGCTTGACGAAGATCTCGATGACGCCGGTGTGCAGCGCGGCCTCCGTGTACTGCGGCGCCGTACATCCTTCGATATAATGGACGTTGCTCTCCTCGTCGGCAATGATGATCGTGCGCTCGAATTGTCCAAGCGCCTGGGCGTTGATGCGAAAGTAAGCCTGCAACGGGATCTCCACGTCCACGCCCTTGGGCACGTAGACGAAACTTCCCCCGGACCAGAAGGCGCTATTCAGGGCAGCGAATTTGTTATCATGAATCGACACAGCCTTGCTGATGTATGCCTGGACCAGATCGGGATGCTCCTGCACCGCAGTGTCCATGTCAACAAAGATGATGCCGTGGCGCTCCCATTCCTCTTTCAGAGAGCTGTAGACCGCCTCGGAGTCCATCTGGGTCTCGACGCCGGCGAGGTACTTGCGCTCGGCCTCGGGAATGCCCAGCCTCTCAAAGGTGTCCTTGATCGCACTAGGCACCTCATCCCACGAGCGTTGCTTGCCCGGCGTGGCACGCATAAAATAGTAGAACTGCTCGAAATCCAGTGCGCCCAAGTCCACACCCCACGTCGGCATCGGGAGCTCGAAGAACGTCTCGAGCGCCTTGAGGCGGAAATCCAACATCCACTCAGGCTCGCCCTTCAATGCCGAGACCTCCCGCACGACGTCCTCGCCGATCCCCCGCCGGGAGCGGTGCGCATAGTCGATGTCGGTGCGGAAATCGTATTGGTCTTGGTCCTTGATGGTTCGTAGGCTATCTTGATCTGTTGTCATTGCGGTCTTTCACGATATAGAAGGGATAAGGGATAGGGGAATAAGGGATGAGGCAATGACTTATCCCCTCTCCCGTGCACCAATCTCTTGCCGGACCCACTCGTAGCCCTGCTCTTCGAGCACGTCGACGAGCTTGGCATCGCCGGTCTTGACCACGCGGCCGTCGACGAAGACGTGGACGACGTCGGGGTGGATGTAGTTGAGGATGCGCTGATAGTGGGTGATGACTAACAGGCCGATGTCCAGCTCTTTTTGGAGTGTATTGACGCCCTCGGAGACAATGCGCAGGGCATCGATGTCCAGGCCGGAATCCGTCTCGTCGAGGACGGCAAAACGTGGTTGCAGCATTGCCATCTGCAGGATCTCAGCGCGTTTTTTCTCACCGCCGGAGAACCCCTCGTTGAGATAGCGCCGGAGAAAGGTGGGATCCATCTTTAGCAGGTCCAGCTTCTCATTGACCTCCTGGCGGAACTCGCGCATAGGCATAAGATGGGCATTGAGCCTGCCGCGGGCGGCTTTGATTTTCTTATCGCCGTAGCCGCGCATGGCGCTCGTCGCCGCGTGGAGGAAGGAATAGAGGGTCACGCCAGACACCGCCACGGGATATTGCATCGCCAGGAAGAGCCCCTGGCGGGCGCGCTCATCGGGACTCAGGTCCAGTAAGCTCGTGCCGTCGAGGAGGACATCCCCCTGGAGAATCTGGTACTTTGGGTGTCCCATCAACGCATAAGCCAAGGTGCTCTTGCCCGATCCGTTTGGGCCCATCAGCGCATGGGTGGCTCCTCGCTCAACCACGAGGCTGACCCCCTTGAGGATTTCCTCACCCTCGACCCCCACGCGGAGGTCGCGAATCTCTAACGCCATCCGTGTTTCTCCTTAGACAAGGCTTCGAAATGTCAGTCGATCTGCTCGCTTGAGTATAGGTGACTCCGCTTTTTTTGTCAAGATTTTCTAACAAATTATAGCGTTTCTTGAGTGATATAGGGGATGCAGAAGCAGACAACAAAGGCCGCCGCGCAGCTGCGCGGCGGCCTTTGTCCTGACCGGGACTTGCGAAATCAGCCTCCGAACAAGCCTCCCAACGCGCCGAGGTCCAACGCACCCCCCAGGCCCAAAAGACCCAGGACGAATCCGATGACCACGGTGACGAGCCAGCCGACCAAGATGGTCACGATGGTGCCCGTGTCATCGAGGTCGAGGCCCTCCTTGATCGCAAAGTAGCTCGCGACCAACGACCAGATCGCTCCGACGATGCCACCAATGCACGGGATGATGCTCAGCATTCGGGGCGCGTAGGCGAAGCCAATCACCCGGAGCATCTCATTAAGGGTGGCCTCGCCCTTGAAGAGCTTGGTGCCCACGAGATAGGTAATGGCGGACCAGATGACCCAGTTCACGAAAGCCACGACGAAGGTCCCGATGACGCTGAGAAGCAGAGAGACGATAGAAAACTCGTCTCCACGCACGATGTTGATTAGAGTCTGTAGAATCGTGCCGATCACGGAGAGGCCCGCGACGATGGCGACGACGATCGCGGCCTGCGTGGTCGCAGATGAATCGTGCTCAATGTCAGCGAAGACCTGCCGATCCAGCTTGAAGACGCCGATGATACGCTCGAACATATCGTTCCCTCCTTGACTTGATGGACAATGAAGCCTGAATCAACACCCTCCATTATAGGCATAATACGTCTTTCCGATAATGGGGTTGCGCTTGCGGTTCTGTCATCCTCAAGTCGTTGTTCGGGAAGCTAAAGGGAGCGGAACACCTTCTAACTTGCAGGTCGCGAGCGTCGATGGACAGGATCTCTGGGTTGGGGCTCCAAGTCAACGGTTCCCGGCGTGCAAGACCGAGGTCGCGCTGCCTCAAAGGGTGAGTTCGTGTGTTTCCTGATCGGGTGATATGTTGTGTCAGTGCCGGATACCACTTGAACAGACGTCCTGGTTACCGTATAATCGAAGCACAGCAGCGCGGTTGGGATTCGTGAGAGGTGCGCTGTTCCTCGGTCGGCTGGATGAGGGCGTAGGGGTACCGTTGGAGGGGATAAGATGCGGGATTTCGTCCACCTGCACAACCACACGGAGTACTCTCTGCTGGACGGCTTGGGCAAATGTCCGGACCTTGCCCAGCGGGCAGCGGAGTTGGGGATGTCGGCCCTGGCTATCACCGATCATGGTGTGATGTACGGTGTGGTCGACTTCTATCAGGCCTGTCAGGCCGCCGGCATCAAGCCGATCATCGGTATTGAAGCCTACGTCGCGCAGGAATCACGCTTCAACCGTGATCGTGGTGATGGCAAACCTCACCACCTCGTTTTGCTGGCCCAGAACCAGGTTGGGTATCGGAATCTGCTAAAGCTGGCAAGTATTGCACAGCTGGAAGGTTTCTACTACAAGCCGCGCATCGATAAAGAGGTCTTGGAAACCTACAGCGAGGGTGTGATCGCGCTTTCCGCCTGCGTTCAGGGTGAGATACCCCAACTGCTTTATCGGGGCCAGGAGGCGAAGGCGCGTCGGGCGGTGGAGTGGTATCTGGAGCGCTTCCCCGATCGGTTCTATCTAGAGCTCCAGAGTCACGATATCCCCGAGTACGATGAGACCTACCGGAAGCTGGTGGCACTGGCCCGAGAAATGGATGTGCCGCTGGTAGCCACCAACGACGTTCACTACGTCAAGCGAGAGCAGGCCGACGCCCATGACGTGTTGCTCTGCATCGGCACAGGCAAGAGCGTTAACGAGCCGAACCGGCTGCGGATGACGGACGATTCCTATTACATGCGCTCGCCTGATGAGATGTGGTCTCTCTATAGCGAGCTGCCGGATGCTCTGCTCAACACCGTCAAGATCGCGGAACAATGTGAGGTCGAGATCCAGTTCGCTCCTCCTTATCACCTCCCGAAATTCCCGCTTCCCGATGGTCAGGGCTCGTCGGAGGCCTATCTGCGGCATCTCTGCGACCGTGGGATGAAATGGCGCTACGGTGAGGATCACGACAAGCCCGAGTATGTCGAGCGATTGGAGTACGAGCTCGGCATCATCCATCAGATGGGCTTCGACGATTACTTCCTGATCGTCTGGGATCTTTGTGAGGCGGCTAAGGAGCGCGATATCTGGTGGAACGTGCGCGGCTCCGGCGCGGGCAGCGTCGTGGCTTACACCCTGGGCATCACCAACGTCGATCCCTTCCACAATCGCCTGATGTTCGAGCGCTTCTTGAATCCCGCGCGGGTCACTATGCCCGATATCGATCTCGACTATCCGGATGACCGTCGTGCGGAGTTAATTGCCTATACCAAGGAGCGCTACGGCGCCGACCACGTCTCGGCCATCATCACCTTTGGGACTCTGGGCGCTCGCGCAGCCATTCGAGATGTCGGGCGGGCCTTGGATATCCCCCTGACCGAGGTCGACAAGGTCGCCCGGATGGTTCCAAATGTCCCCGGCAAACCGGTGTCCATCCGTGAGGCGCTGGAGACCGTGCCGGAGCTGCAGGAGGAATGCGAAAAGTCACCGTATATTCGGAACCTTCTGGAAGCCGCTCAGGAAGTGGAGGGCGTCACCCGACACGCCAGCACCCACGCCGCCGGGATCCTGATCTCCGACAAGCCCCTGGAGACCTATCTGCCCCTGAATCGCCCCACCAAGGGTGAGGGCGACGATAGCCCGGTCGACCGTATCTCGCAGTGGCCGATGGAGATCGTCGAGGCGATGGGGATGCTCAAGGTGGACTTCCTGGGGCTGCGGACGCTGACGCACATGCGGAAGGCCTGCGAGCTGATCGAGCAGGAGCATGGGCACGCGCTCACTTTGGAGTCGATCCCTTACGAGCGCTGCCCTGACAATCCGGAGAAAGACGCCAAGGTGCGCAAGCTCTACGAGCTGTTAGCCACCGGCGAGACCACTGGCGTCTTTCAGGTAGAAAGCGCCGGGATGCGCCGTACGCTGCGGGATATGCGCCCGGAGCAATTCCGGCACATTATCGCCGTGCTCGCGCTCTATCGCCCCGGCCCGATGGACAACATCCCAGCTTATATCCGACGCATGCACGGTGAGGAGAAGGTAGAGTACCATCATCCGATCCTCGCCGACATCCTGGGTGACACCTACGGCATCATCGTGTACCAGGAGCAGATTATGGAGATCGCCGTTGCGATGGCGGGTTACCAGCCCGGCGAAGCGGATATGATCCGCAAGGCGGTGGCGAAAAAGAAGCAGAGGATGATGGATAGGCACCGGCGTATGTTCCGCCGTGGTGCCATTGAGAAGGGTTTTGACGCTGAGGTTGCCGACCGGGTTTGGGCCGACATTGAGTTCTTTGCGCGCTACGGCTTCAATCGAGCTCATGCTACCGATTACGCGGTGATCACCGCCCAGACGGCCTACCTGAAGGCCCACTATCCTCTGGAGTTTATGACGGCTTTGATGTCGACGGAGCAGCATAACACGGAGAAGCTCGGCTTCTTGATCACCGACGCTCGTCGGAACGGCCTTGAGGTCGAGGCGCCGAGCATCAACAGCTCGAAGGTTGCCTGCACGATTGAGCATCGAGAGAACGGCGAGCGCTTCATCCGTTTGGGATTGGGAGCTATCAAGAACGTCGGGGATGATGCGATGCAGATGGTGGTCGATGCCCGGGAGGCGGGCGGGCCCTTCAAGTCCCTGGATGACTTTGCCGATCGGGTGGACCTCCGCAGACTCAATCGAAAGACGCTGGAATGCCTCATTCAGGCCGGAGCGCTTGACGAGTTCGGGAAGCGCGCGGGTCTGATGACCGTTATCGATGCGATGTTAAGTATCAGTGCGCAGACTCACAGCGCGCGGGATGTGGGTCAGTTCACGTTATTTGACAATATGCAGGAGATGCGGCAATCGATCCCAGTGCCAGAGTCTGCGCCGCCGATCCCCGACCGTCGGTTGTTGGAATGGGAGAAGGAGTTGCTGGGGACCTATCTTTCGAAGCATCCTCTGGTGGATCAGGAGCGGGAGCTGCTGGCCCGGGGCTTGATCACGACGACGATCGGACACCACCTGACGGAGGCGCCAGGCCAGACGCTGAAGGTGTTGGGGATGGTGCAGCGCGTGCGGCGCATCACGACCCGTAAGGGAGATCCCATGGCCTTCGTGACCTTGGAGGGCCCGGGTGGCACGCTGGACTTGGTCGTCTTCCCAAGGATATATGAGCGGTATCGTGATCTCCTGACGCCAAATCGCGTCCTGGCGGCTTGTGGTAAGTTAGATCAGCGGCCTAACCGTGACGAACACCCTTTGCTGGTCGAGTGGCTCAAGGAGCCCCACGAATTCTTGGTGCCGGATCCCGAGCTTTCGCCCCCAACGTCGTCTAGCTCTTATTCCGAACCGCCGCCGGCCCAGACTGATCTGTCTCGGCAGCCAGAGAAAATGGAGCGAGACGTCCATCGGAAAGGGCCCTCGCGGTCTGAGCGCTTCGCGACCGCCAAGGCCGACCGAACGAAGGCCCTTGACGAAGAAGAGAGGGGAGGCGGGAATGGGTATAAAACGCACGAGGAAAACGACGACAGAGGGGCGATTCGCCGTCGGACTTCTGAGCATGCTGCCCCACCGCCGCCAGAGCCGCCGGCACCGCCCGCCACGCTCTACATCACACTGAGACGGACCGGCAACAATACCACTGACTTCGAGAAGCTCTCTACGCTCCACGAGGTGCTGTTGTCGGAACCAGGATCGGATGATTTCGTGGTCGTGCTAGAGGGCGATCAGAAGATTGAATTGAGCTTTCCTAACGAGTCCACGCACTACACGGCGGATCTGCGTCACCAGATTGCGTCGATCGTTGGCGTTGATAACTTGAGGATCGTACAGCGGGCAGGTTAGTTATGGTCATCGTTCAACAGGTCGATCGTGATGATCGTCGTCAGGTGCGGCGTTTCGTCGACTTTCCCTACCGTCTCTATGAAGGACACGCGCAGTGGGTGCCGCCGATCCGGGGCGACATTCGAACGATGCTGGATCGAGATAAGCATCCCTTCTATGAGCATTCGGAGGCTGATTTCTTCATCGCTAAGCAGGGGGATGAGGTGGTGGGTCGGATCGCAGCCCTGGAGAACCGGGCCTACAACCGCTACCACGACGCGAAGACGGCGAATTTCTACCTCTTTGAGACGGTGGACGACCGGGCAGTGTCGGACGCGTTGTTCGAGCGCGTCGTGAACTGGGCAAAGCAGCGTGGCTTGACGGAGATTGTGGGGCCCAAGGGATTCGGAGCGCTAGACGGCTACGGCTTGCTGGTCGAGGGCTTTGAACATCGTCAGATGATGACGATGATGAACTACAATCACGCCTACTATCCACGTTTGATCGAGGCCATGGGCTTTGAGAAGCTTGTGGACTTCGTCTCGTGCTACATCCACATCGAGAACTTCAAGCTCCCGGAGCGGGTCCACCGCATCGCGCAGCGCGTGCTGGAGCGGGGTTCCCTGGAGGTTAAGCGGTTCAAGAGCGCGCGAGAGCTCAAGTCGTGGACGGAGCGCATCCGCAGGGCCTATAATCACGCCTTTGTCGACAACTGGGAATTCTATCCCCTCACCGAGCGCGAGGCCCAATTCTTTATGGACAATGCGATCGGGCTCTCGGATCCTCGGCTGATCAAGATCATCTCGCACGGTGAGGAAATGGTTGGCTTTCTGTTTGGCTTTCCCGACGTCTCGGCGGCGCTGCAGAGGGCCAAAGGACGACTCACTCCATGGGCGCTGGTCGACTTGCTGTTGGAGATGCGCCGCACCAAATGGCTGGCTCTCAACGGTGTGGGGCTTGTGCCCGAGTTCCAGGGCATTGGTGGGAATGCGCTGCTCTACGCGGAGATGGAGAACACAATCCGCGAGCGGGACTTCGAGCACGCTGATCTGACGCAGGTAGCCGAGACGGCGGTGCAGATGCGCAAGGATCTGGAGAACGTCGGGGGCAAGATGTACAAGAACCACCGGGTCTATCGACTGGTGCTTTGAGGTGCCTGGGGCGCGTTGGGCCTTGCACATCGTCTGGAATATGCTATACTAGCGCTTGCTGGGGCGGTTAGCTCAGTTGGCTAGAGCGCCACGTTGACATCGTGGAGGTCACAGGTTCAAGTCCTGTATCGCCCACCTGCAGAGGCCGGGATTCCCGGCCTTTTTCTTTTTGGGGCAGACGGCGCGAGTCGGTGGTGTTGCGAGCCCTTGACAAAACTCGACGACGACAGACAATCGCTCCGGAGTGCCTATGAACATACACGATGAGCGACAAGAGAGACCCAGCAGGCTATGGTTGGTTCTGCTGATACTGATTGGTGTGTTTGGCGCAAGCGGGTGCGTGGTCCCCACTCCGACGCCCACCCCCACGCCAACACGTACCCCGAGCCCCACGCTAACTCCGACGCCGACGTTGACCCCAACGCCTTCCCCGACGCCGACACCAGCGTTTCCGGTGACGGTTGGGTGTGCCGAGTTTGTGCCGGCCGGTGCCTGTGCGCGATTCGAGGGGTTGATCGCGGAGCGTCCTGAGTATTTCACCTGGGTGGGCGCGTCATCTCCTGACGTGGTGCTCACCACAGAGCGATCCGACGCGGCGTTGCCCGTCGGTTCCTGGATCTACGCGGTCGCAGCACCCTTCTTCACGGTTGAGGACGGCCTCACGGTCGCTGAGCTGCAAGCAACCTGGGCGGGAGAGCCGGCTGGCGCTTTTCTCGGCCATCCGTTGATGGCTACCGCGCAGACCGTTGAGGCCCTGACAGGCGTTTGGGGGCCACCCGCCGACGGGGCCGTGCAGTCTGTCGCTACGGATCAACTGCTGACGGAAGCGGAAGCCAGAGGCGGCTGGGCACTCTTGCCGTTCTACGATCTGGGCCCGAAGTGGAAGGTGCTGGAGGTCGATGGTGTATCGCTCTTGGCCAAGGGGGTCGATCTCGGCGGCTATCCCATGCAGATCCCGCTCTACGTGGGGAGTGAGACTCGCCCCGAGACGCTTTCCTTGCTCGATCTCTCCGCATCGACCTTTGCCAATCGCGATGAGTCGCGGATGACGCGTGTGGTGATGACGGGCGTGACTGCGATGACCCGTGCGACAGCGCGGTTGATGGACGTCAAAGGGGTCACCTATCCAGCCAAGGACATCCAGCATTGGTTTGACGACGCTGATTTCGTGCACATCAGCAACGAGGTCTCCTTCAAACCGGATTGTGTTGCCGAGGGAAGTGGTTCGATGTCTTTCTGCTCCCACGACAGCTACATAGAGCTGTTGGAGGTGATCAACGCTAACATCATCGAGCTCACCGGGAATCATCTGGAGGACAAGGGGACCCAGTGGATAGACTACTCCCTCGATATGTATCGGGAGCGCGGCTGGCAATGGTATGGGGGTGGAGCGAACCAGCTTGAGGGCAGCCGACCGCTTACGATGACGCACAATGGCAACCAAATCGCTTTTCTGGGCTGTAACACGGTGGGCCCCTTCGCCGATGAAGACTCCGGCGGGGCAGCGCGTTGTGACTTTGACGCGATGGCGGAGACGCTCGCTCAGTTGCGAGCAGAGGGATATCTGCCGATCGTGACGCTCCAGTACCTCGAGGACTACAATTACGCTCCGACGCCGGCCCAGATCCGCGACTTCCGTGCGATGGCGGCAGCCGGTGCGGTGGTCGTGCAAGGCAGTCAGGCCCATCAGCCGCAGACGATGGAGTTCCACGAAGGTACTTTCGTGCACTACGGCTTGGGCAACTTCTTTTTTGACCAAATGTGGAGCGATGGGACGCGGCAGGAGTTTGTGGACCGTCTGACCTTCTATGAGGGGCGCTTGCTGGGCATTGATCTGCGGACGGCGATCCTTGAGGAATATGGGCGTCCGCGGCCGATGACGGTCGGCGATCCCGATCCTGCGGCTGATCGCGCAGCATTCCTGCGGATGATTTTCGAACTTAGCCCTCAACCTTAGGCGCAGGGTCCTACAGGGGGCAGGCCCTGGGCCCGGTAGAAGGTCGACACGTTTCGTATCGGGCTGGAAAGGAGAGACATGCTACCGACCATTGCCATTGTGGGTGCCGGAACGATGGGGGAGGCGCTGATCAAGGGTTTGTTGCGCGAGGATTTGGTGGATCCACACGACCTCGTTGCTGCGGATCCCTGGAAGGAGCGCTTAGCTTATCTCCAGGAGACCTATGATATCCGAATCGCCGCGGACAACGCCAGCGCCGCCGAGGTGGCTGACATCGTGTTCCTCTCGGTTAAGCCGCAGGTGATGAATGCCGTTCTTCAAGATCTGCGGGGTCGGGTGCCAGAGGAGAGCTTGGTCTTTTCGATCGCAGCAGGTGTGCCGCTGGACAAGATTCGCCGCGGGATTGGGATAGAGAGCGTGATCCGCGCAATGCCGAATACCCCCGCTCAGATTGGGGAGGGCATCACGGTCTGGACCGCGACGGCGGCGGTGACGGAATCACAGCGCGCCCACGCTCTGACGATCCTGCGGGCCTTAGGGGAGGAAGTCTACGTCGATGACGAGCACTACCTCGATATGGCGACGGCCCTCTCAGGCACCGGCCCGGCCTATGTTTATCTCTTTATGGAAGCGATGGTGGACGCCGGCGTTCACCTCGGATTCTCCCGGCACGTGGCAGAGAAGCTGGTCTTCCAGACGGTGATTGGGTCGGCGGATTATGCGCGCCAATCGGGATTGCACCTGGCGGCGCTGCGGAATCAGGTAACCTCGCCTGGGGGCACGACCGCGGAGGCACTCTATCATTTGAACAAAGGTGGCTTCAGCACGGTGCTCTCACGGGCAATCTGGGCTGCCTTCGTACGGTCGGAGCAGTTAGGGCGCGACGAGTGAGGCGTCCATTCTTGTGGGGAGCACAGCGTTGTAAGCAGAGGCGGGAGACCTCTAGGTCTCCCGCTTGTATGCTTCTATAAGACCGGACAAACGCCGGGGTCGCACCGCCGTGGTGGGGGCGTCACCCACGGGTTATGAGCACAGGGTAGGGTTCGGCTATTGCTGCAGTTCGTGAATCTGGCTCATCAACCGTGACTTAAGGCGCGCCGCCTTGTTGGGGTGGATGACGTTCTTGCGAGCAGCCTTGTCGAGCTCGCTCGCCGCACGGGGCATCCACGTGTTGGCAGTTTCGTAATCGCCGGCCTCGATGGCCTGTCTCACGGTCTTCACAGCGCCACGCATCTTGCCCTTGACGTAACGATTGCGTAACCACTTGCGGTAGGAATTCCGAATTTGCTTCTTTGCTGACTGAGTATTCGCCACGCTGACTCCTCCAGGACTGCTTATGCTGCTTGTGCTTACACCAGGACGTGTGGTCTGAAGCCACAGCGTCTCAGCAGTTTGCCTTTTCTACTGTGTTCGCCTACGAATGCACACGCTCTTCAGAGCGCTTGCGTATCGAATTGATAGTATACCGCGTCTTACATTTTTGTCCAGATGTAACGGCCTGTCTGCGCAGGCTCACGTCAACGTGTCATTGACGTCAACTCAATTGACGTCAATTGACTTGCTCTCAGCTTCCTTCTATAATCTTTAGGTACCTTACTTTCAGAAGGAGGTTATCTTATGAAACGCTGGTCTTTGATTCTGGCTCTTCTTCTCTTGGCGGTGGCACCCCTTGGGGTGACGGGATGTCAGCAGCAACCTCAGACTCTGGTCGTCGGCACGTCGGCAGATTACGAACCTTTCGAGTACATCGACGAGAACGGGAATTACACCGGGTTTGACATCGAGTTGATGGAGGAGATCGGCAAGCGGCTGAATATGGAGATCGAGTGGCAGGACATCGCCTTCGACGGCCTCATTGGCTCTCTGCAGAGCGATAAGATCGATGCGATCATCGCCGCAATGAGCGCCACTCCCGAGCGGGAGGAGCAGGTCGACTTCACCGATCCCTACTTCATTGGCGCGGATGCCATCATTCTGGCCGAGGGATCCGACATCACGATCACGACGAACGAAGATATGACCGGTTACAGAGTGGGTGTCCAGACCGGTACGATTCAGGAATCGTGGGTCGAAGAGAACATCGACGCCGAGCTTTCCCGCTACGAGCGGGCAGAGCAGGCCATCATGGATCTCCAGAGCGGTCGCATCGACGCCGTGGCGATGGACTACTATGCCGCACAATCGTTTATCGAGCAAGGCGGCCTCGAGCTAGCGCTCAAGACCGAGTTTGCGGGTGAGCACATGGCGATTGCGGTCAAGGAGGGAAACACCGAGCTGCTGGAGCAGTTGAACGAGGCCATCGACGAGCTACAGGCTGAGGGCTTCGTCGAGGACTTGGCGATGAAGTATCTCTCCGGCGGCGAGTAGGTGTTGGATTAGCTAGAGGGCAGCGCCGCCGACAAGGCGGCGCTGCCGCCAGCACAAGTCAGGAGCACGCCGTGAACTCCGGAGTCTGGCAGGCACTACCCTATATTGCCGGCGGCATTGGGTACACCGTGATGATCACGCTCATCGCCTTAGCGGTGGGTTTTCTAATCGGCACCCCGATTGCTCTGTTGCGCGTCTATGGGGGGCGCTTAGCCCAGCTTCTGGCCGTGGCCTATGTCGTCGTGATGCGAGGCCTGCCGTCGTTGGTGGTGCTCTTCATCGCCTACTACGTCCTTGCCGGGACCATCAACCTGCCGCCGTTTCTGGCAGGATGTGCGGCATTGGGCATCTGTAGCAGCGCATACCAGGCGGAGATTTTCCGCGGCGCGATTCTGGGCATCAGCGGTGGTCAGATGATGGCAGCCCGCGCACTGGGGATGACCCAGTGGCAAGCCATTACCACTATCATTCTACCCCAGGCGTTGCGC
This sequence comes from Anaerolineae bacterium, assembly GCA_049974845.1. Classification (GTDB taxonomy): domain Bacteria; phylum Chloroflexota; class Anaerolineae; order B4-G1; family SLSP01; genus PWVB01. The sequence continues at coordinate 20,535 of JBNGCP010000011.1, forward strand.
GACGCGATTCCAGGTTGGTCCAACGAGGCGGCGGTCGTGGTCAAAGACTCGTCGCTCGTCTATGCTGTGGGGCTGGCGGAGCTGATGCGGCGCGCTCAACAGGTTAACGGGCGACTGCACGAGCCGCTGCTGATTTTCTTTTTGACCGGGGCGCTCTACTTTGCCCTCACATTCGCAACCAGCCGCCTGCTAGGCATGGCTGAACGCCGGCTGCAGATTCCAGAGATGGTTGAAGCCCGGTGATTGCGTCTGCGCCTAGCTGATCGTCAGTCTGGCGAGATTTCGCCAGGGTCCATGCGTCGATGCCGTTGCTAGGAAGCGGCGTCCTCGCCCTCGTGCTCGCTGTCGGTGTCCCATTCCTCGGGAGGCTGAGCGTAGAAGCAGAGCATGACACTCCCATAGGTGCGCTGATCGAACAGGATCAGGTTGCTCAACTCGACCGGTTCGTATTCGGTGGGGTTGATCTGAACGATGACCCACCCATCGTCGTAGAGCCACTCTGGGTTTGCATCAATCAACTGCAGCGTTTGTATCCACCATCCGCGATATTGAGGGGGCGCCACAAAGATGTAATCGAAGGGCTGCGGCGTGCCTTCAAGGTATTTGAAGACATCAGCGCGCACGATGGATCCTAGCTCCTCCAGCTCCGTCACCTCCAGGTTGGCCTTGATCGCGCGGAGGGCCGCGGGGCTGAGTTCCACAAAGACGGCCTGCCCTGCGCCGCGGCTTAGCGCCTCGATGCCCACCTGCCCGGTTCCCGCGTAGAGGTCGAGGAACTCCGATCCGTTGATGTGGGTCTCAATGATGCTAAAGAGTGCGGCTTTGGCGCGGTTCGTTATCGGGCGGGTGCCCGGTCCGCGTACAGAGTAAAGCTGTCGTCCCTTGGCTCTGCCGGCGATGACCCGCATAGTATCCTGCCCTTCTTCCTAGACTTGCTCTATATCCGGCTCGATGGTGTTTGTCTCATCCGCGGCTGCCTGGGCGGATGCGGCGCCGGGCGCCGACCTGCCCACCACGCCGAGACTCTGATCCGCGACGGACGCCCCATCGTGCTCCGCCGAAGCAGGCGTGGGCGGTGAGTCAGCGCTAGACTCGGCCTCTGTGGGGAGATCGCGCGACGCTGCCCGGTGCGCGCGGTTCGCGCGGGTCCAGCGCCCCAAGATTCGCGGGCTAGCGATCACACCCAGAATGCTGCCCCACAGAAGGCCCCAAAGCGCCACAGCGACAAGGCCGACCAACTGCGCTGATACCTGACCGGTACCGGTGACGAAAATGCTACCGATTCCGGGTCCCACACCGTTCCAGCCCTGTCCCCACTGCCCATCGGCGAACAAAGTCAGACCAAGGAGCCCAATAGGACCGCTGGTGAGAGCCAGAGCGACGGCAGCGGCTGCGTCTCGAATCCGCAACACAACCCGTACGCTGTAGTGCAGCAGGGGGAAGGCCAGCCCGGCGAGCAGGCCTGTGATCAAAGCTCCCCACGGCGGCAAGAAGGGTGCACAGGAGAGAATCGCGCCCCATCCCGCTCCCAATCCTTGGGAGGCCAAGAGCGCCTCGGGCTTGCCGGTCATTAGCCAGGCGTAGAGCTGCGCCGTGACGACCGCGCCGGCCATGCCCAGGAGGACGTTGAGAGCCGTGCGTTGCCAGTCAAGGACGGCACCAGCAACGTGAAAAGGCTGAGACAGAGACCAACCCAGCCATCCAATCCCCATAACGAGGGCGCCTACGTTGGCCAAGAACGGGGCGTAGGTGTGCGGTGGTTCGGGAGGCCGCGTGGGCTCCGCGCGTGGCTGCAGGAGTAAAATCGGCAGGACCAACATTCCCGGAAGCCAGAGGATCAGCGTGCTGCCGCCGAAGTCAACGTATCCGTGGCCAAGGCCCAGGGTCTCGCCAATGTGAGCCAGCCATCCGCTGCCCCACATCCAACATGCTGCGACAGGCACCACAAAAGCGCCGGCGAAGAGGCCTGCGGCCACCATCACCCAGCGCCGTGTCTGCGCCAGGGCTATCGTGGCGAGGAGAACGGCGGTGGCTATCAGTGGGAGGTACGCGAGGAAGAGGTAGAAGGCCGTCGAGGTGGCGGTTTCGCCAGCAAGGAAGAACCCGGACAATCCGAAAACGCCCCAGCGGGCATCGCCGGGCACGAGCGGCAACATGCGCTGAAGTCCCTGCAGCGCAGGATCCTCTGTGATGACGTATGCACCGCCCATGTGGAGACCGAATCCTACCATCCAATAGCTCACGATGGCCAAAGCGGTCGCAGCCGCGGCAACCGGCGCCACGCGCCGGGCTTTCTCAGGCGCAAGCCCTCCCCACATCAGCATTAACAGGCCAAGGGGTATGAGATACCCCCATAGCCAATTGTAGGTCGCTAGATCAAGCGCCAGTGGTGTGCTCGGTCCCATTTCAACTCCAGGTTTCAGCAAACATAGGTTTTAGCAAGCGCAACAGGCGGGCCTATCCGGCAAGCGCAAGGTTCAGCCAACGTAAGCGTTAGGCGTAGCCCCAAGTATGACCCGCAGCGATGTGCGGATCTCCCTTGCGTGTGACATCTTACCAGAGTCTCCAGATCGTGCCAGAGATCGTCTTGCGCTGCTCTAGCATGCTTTGGGCCGCCAGGCGTGCGGTTGTCTCAACGGGCTTTTATGGTAAAATGTGCAGCCGGGCTTATATGAGCTTGTGTAAGCTTTATGTACGTCTAGAACACACGCGATGGGACCGCGTGAGGGTGTGCCGGTTGAGCCGGTCCTCGCTCGGGTTGAGCATCGCGGAGGCCCAAAACAAATCTAGGAGGTTTTGCGATCTATGGCGATTGTTACAATGAAGCAGCTTTTGGAGACCGGCGTCCATTTTGGTCATCGGACGCGGCGTTGGAATCCCAAGATGTCGCGCTTTATCTACACGGAGCGCAATGGGGTTCATATCATCGATCTCCAGCAGACGGTGCAGGCCTTGGAAAAGGCCTATGCGCTCGTGCGGGACATCGTGGCTAAGGGCGATAAGGTGTTGTTCGTAGGCACCAAACGCCAGGCTCAGGAGAGCATCCGTCAGGAGGCGACGCGCTGTTCGATGCCGTACGTCAACCAGCGGTGGCTCGGCGGCACGCTCACCAACTGGCAGACGATCAGGGAGCGCATTGATCATCTGAAGGATCTTGAAGCGCGCAGAGAGGCGGGTGAGTTTGCCCTGCTGACCAAGAAAGAGGCCTTGATGCGCGACCGGGAGATCGAGAGGCTCAACGCAAGGTTGGGCGGTATTAGGGATATGGAGCGGCTGCCTGGCGCCGTTTTCATCATTGACGTGATGAATGAGGAGACCGCTGTACGGGAAGCCGATCGCCTGAAGATCCCGATCATTGCTGTCGTGGATACCAACTGTGATCCTGATCTGATCGATCACATCATCCCCGCTAACGACGATGCTATCCGCGCGATTCGCCTGTTGACCTCAAAGATCGCGGATGCGGCCCTTGAGGGGTTGGCCCTCCGCAAGGAGCTGGCGCCAGAAGAGGAAGAGGTCTACGCAGAGGATGAGAAGTACCTGAGTGCGGAGACGCTGGCCCGCCTGCGTCGTATTCAGTTCGAAGACGAGGACGAAGATGAGTACGACGACGAGGATGAGGAAGACGAAGACGAAGACTACGACTACGAAGACGAGGACGATCAGGAGGACTGAGGATGACGATCACGGCAGCCATGGTTAAGGAGCTGCGAGAAGCGACGTCGGCCGGCATTCTGGATTGCCGCAAGGCACTGCAGGCTGTTGATGGTGACTTCGACGCAGCGGTGGACTATCTTCGAGAAAAAGGACTGGCTCAGGCCGCTAAGCGGATGGACCGTGAGGCCAGCGATGGCCTGATTCACGCCTACATTCACGGTGGTGGGCGAATCGGTGTCCTGGTCGAGGTGAACTGTGAGACCGATTTCGTCGCACGGACCGACGAATTCCAAGAGTTTGTGAATGATGTCGCCATGCAGATCGCGGCAATGTCGCCCCTGTACATCAGCCGAGATGATGTCCCTGAGGATGTCGCCGAGCACGAGCGGGAGCTCTATCGGGCACAGGCTCTTCAAGAGGGCAAGCCGGAGCGCGTGATCGATCAGATCGTCGAGGGGCGGCTTGAGAAGTTTTACCAACAGGCGTGTCTGCTTGAACAGGATTTCATCCGCGACGAGGACATGACCATCGATGAACTGCTCAAGACCCAGATCACTAAGACCGGCGAGAATATCGTTATCCGACGCTTTACACGCTATCAGCTAGGAGAGAGCCTGGGGGATTAGCCCCCAGGCTTTTTCCAAGGTAGGGGATTGTGGCTCAACGATTCTATAGACGCGTGATCGTCAAGATTGGGGGAGAATCGCTTTCCAATCCGGGTGGCTGTGGGATCGACCCTGCGCGGGCGGAAGAGGTGGCTGCTCGGATCGCTGCCATTCACGCGCAGGAGATAGAGGTGGGCGTCGTCATCGGCGCGGGAAACCTCTGGCGAGGTCTTGATGGCATGGCGCATGGGATGGATCGGGCGCGCGCGGACCAGATAGGGATGCTGGCAACCGTTATGAATGCGCTGGCCCTCGCCGATGCGCTCGAGCGTGAGGGCGTTGTGACCCGCGTTCAGACGGCCATCGAGATGCGCGCGATTGCGGAGCCCTACATTCGCCTGCGGGCGGTACGGCACCTGGAGAAGGGGCGGGTCGTTGTGTTTGGGGCCGGAACGGGAAATCCGTACTTCACCACGGACACAGCGGCTGCCCTCAGGGCTGCGGAGATCGGTGCGGACCTGCTGATCAAGGCAACCAAGGTCGACGGCGTCTATGATAAGGACCCCCACAAGAACGCGGGGGCCAAGCGTTTTGACCACCTGACGTATCTGGAGGCGCTGAATCTGCAACTGCGCGTGATGGATTCGACAGCGATCACGCTGTGCATGGATAACCACGTCCCGATTGTTGTCTTGAATCTCTGGGATGAGGGCAGCCTGGAGCGCGTCGTACGGGGTGAATCGGTCGGTACGCTCATCGGCGGTTAGCAGCTGCAGGCCCCGTTGCGGCGCAGGCCCCGTTGTGGCACAGGCCACGTTGTGGCACAGGCCACGTTGTGGCACCTGGACTGCCAGGCAATCCGTAGGTTGTGTGGCTGCCTTGCGTTCGGATGATGAGACGCGTACACTGCCATTATCAAGGAGGGAAACATGATTCAGGAGTTACTTCAGGAGACCGAGGGCCGTATGATCAAGACCGTGCAATCACTCGAGTTGGACCTAAAGAGTGTGCGGACCGGTCGCGCGTCTCCCGCCTTGATTGAACGGGTGATGGTGGAGTACTATGGCACGCCCACGCCATTGAACCAGTTGGCGGTGATCTCGGCTCCGGAGCCCAATCTTCTGGTCGTACGCCCGTACGATCCCTCCTCGCTCGGCGATATCGAGAAGGGCATTATGCAGGCCGACCTGGGTTTGAATCCCAATAACGATGGCCGCCTCATCCGAGTTCCCATCCCTCGCTTGACCGAGGAGCGACGCCGTGAGATGGTCAAGCGGGTGAACCGCCGCATAGAGGAGGCAAAAGTCGCTCTGCGCAATATCCGCCGTGATGCGCTGGCGGACATGCGCGAGTATGAGAGCGAGGGCCTCGTCTCTGAAGACGAGCTGATGCGCGGTCAAGATCAGCTTCAGGAGCTCACGGACAAGTACGTGGAAAGCGTTGACGAGATTGGCAGCCGCAAAGAACAAGATATCATGGAGATCTGACGGCTTCGCACTTCGAACGAGTTGGGTTGGCCATAGGATTTCGACTGCCCCACGACTTCGCCTAAGATCATAAAGTGCGTTGCGCGTTTTCCCCTCGCCTTCTGGCCGATTGTGTCGTACAATGGCGTAGAATAGGCCTATGAATAAGACACCTCAGATTGAGTATCCGCCGCTCCCGGACATGCCGCAGCATGTGGGCATCATCATGGACGGCAACGGGCGTTGGGCACGGCGACAGGGATTACCGCGTCTAGCCGGCCACCGTGCCGGTGCTGAGAATCTTCGAAGCATCCTCCGGGCTGCTGGGGAGCTCGGTGTGCCCATCCTGACCCTGTACGCGTTCTCCACGGAGAATTGGGCGCGGCCTGAGGAGGAGGTTCGGGGGTTGCTTCAGTTGCTCGCCGAAGCTCTTGAGAAAGAGGTTGACGAATTACATAAAAATGGTGTACAATTAAGGCATCTCGGTGATCTAGCGCCATTGTCGGACACCCTCAAGCGGAAAATCCAGGCAGCGGTGAGGTTAACCCGTAACAATGACCGCTTGATTGCCAATATCGCGTTCAACTACGGTGGACGTCAGGAGATTGTGACGGCCGTTCGCGAGATCGCTCGTCAGCAGATCCCAGCGGAGGACATCACAGAGGACGTCATTAGCGCACACCTGTATACTGCGGAGCTACCCGACGTTGACCTGATCATCAGGACCAGCGGAGAGTTCCGCGTCAGCAACTTTATGCTGTGGCAGGGTGCTTACGCCGAGTACTATATCTCATCCCTCTATTGGCCGGAGTTTGATAAGGATGAGTTCTATCGGGCGCTGAAGGAGTTCAGCCAGCGCGATCGTCGTTACGGCGGGTTGAATCGGTAACAATCGTTGATCGTTGCGCTTTTTTGCTCGTCTCCCCCCGGGAGCCTAGTCCCCTGATCAGTGTAGAGTTCTCATCTCACACTTGGATCTTTAGCTTAGCTCAACGTTAGGGACGGTTCACTCCCTAAGCGTGGGCTTTGACGGCCTGATTGCAGCCTTTGTTTTCCCTGTCAGCTCAGTCAGTATCTGAGTGGGCTTTTGCAGGTGCGATGGTGCAACCTCAGCTATGTTCTACCGTCTGAATGGAGCCCATCAACCTGTTGCTTGTGAGTTGATGTCACAGGGGAAGCTTGTTTGCATATTGGGACTGCGGGCTCAACACAGACGTCCGGTGAGATGAAGGCTATCGATATACAGTTGGTGCTGATTGCTGTTGGGATATTAAGGCTTGGAAGAGAGGCGAGTTGCTGAAAAAGAGGGTGATCAGTGCGGCGGTCCTATTGCCCATCGTCTTAGTCCTTTTCGTCATCGGAAGCTGGCCGTACCGCATCCTGATTGTGGTTGTGACGCTTCTCGCTGGCTTTGAGATCACACGGATGTTTCGTCGTCGTGAGTACGGGGTGAGCTTTCCCCTCATCTCGATGGTGATCTTGGTCTGGGAGGTCGATGCTGTTTGGCCGGGTCACGCATGGCTTCTCTCAGGGGTCGCAATAGCCAGCTTGATTGTGACCTTGGTGGAACTGATCCGTGTACGCGCCCGTCCGCAACGGCACGATCCTACAGAGCAATGGGCGCTGACCCTGGCGGGCGGAACCTATCTAGGTATTGGCGGCGTCCATCTTATGCACCTACGTGCCCTACCCGATGGGCTTTGGTGGACGCTCACGGCGTGCGCTGTGGTATGGATCAGTGATTCTGCAGCGTACTTTGTGGGGAAACGATGGGGACGGCACAAGATGGCGCCAGGGATCAGTCCCGGCAAGAGCTGGGAGGGCTATGCTGCGCAGGTCGTGAGTGGACTGGCCAGCGGACTGTTCTTGAGTTGGCTGTGGCCTATCATTGTAGGCGTTGAGATCGTGCTAACCCCGGTCAGCGGCCTGGTATTGGGAGGTGTGATCAGCGTGTTGTGTCCCGCGGGCGACTTTCTGGTCTCAATGATGAAGCGAGAGGTCGGCGTCAAGGATACCGGCAAGCTAATTCCTGGGCACGGTGGAATTCTGGACCGGCTGGACAGTATACTGTGGGCCGGGATTCTGGGACATCTGCTCGCCCAGTTGTTTGTATAGCGCCCTGAATTGAGTGAGTTTAGAGTATGTTGTGTTGGATGAATGGCTTTAGCAAAAGCGAAAACGTGCGTGGTCCATACCACCATTTAGGAGGAACAACGTGCATCCCGAAGAGCAATTACAAGTAGAAGACGACATCGAATACACCGAACCTGAGGAAACGGAGAGCAGACGCGCCAGCGAGGGCTCAAGTGGGGATGGCGCGGAGCGACGCGACGAACCCCAAAGCGATGTCCTGCGCAAGATGGATATGGCAGACTTGGAGCACTTGCGGCTCCAAGAGCTGCGTGAGTTGGCGAGAGACTACCAGGTCTCCGGCTACAGTGGGCTGAAGAAGGATGAGCTCATCCTGCTGCTGCTCAAAGCCAAGGCGGAGCGAGAGGGATTCAGCTTTGGCGGTGGCATTCTGGAGATCACGGGGGAGGGGATTGGCTTTCTGCGCTCGTCGCGTTACGCACCGGGTCCTGAGGACGTCTACGTCTCCCAGAGCCAGATCCGCCGCTTTGGGCTGCGAACCGGTGATATGGTCGTCGGTCAGGTGCGGCCGCCAAAGGACACGGAGAAATACCGCAGCCTACTGCGGATCGAGGCCGTCAACGGCGTCGATCCGGAGTTGGCAAAGCATCGCCCGCGTTTCGAGCGACTGACACCGATCTTCCCCAATGAGCGGTTCAACCTGGTGACCGGGCCGCGGATGATCACCCAGCGACTGCTGGAGCTGGTATCGCCGATTGGGTTTGGCCAGCGCGGCTTGATCGTGTCGCCGCCCAAGGCCGGTAAGACTACGGTGCTCAAGAAGATCGCAAACGGCATCTCGGCGAACCATCCTGACGTGCACCTCATGGTCGTGCTTATCGGCGAGCGCCCCGAGGAGGTCACCGACATGGACCGCTCAGTCGATGCCGAGGTGATCAGCTCCACCTTTGATGAGACGGTTGAGCATCAGGCTCACGTCGCGGAGATGGCGCTGAACCGCGCCAAGCGCCTGGTGGAGCTCGGACGTGACGTAGCGATCCTTATGGACAGCTTGACCCGCCTGACGCGAGCCTACAACCTGGTCGTACCACCGAGTGGGCGGACGCTGTCGGGTGGCCTCGACCCCGCTGCGCTCTACCCACCGAAGAGCTTCTTTGGTGCCGGGCGCAATATCGAGGAGGGCGGCAGCTTAACGGTGCTGGCGACCTGCTTGATCGATACCGGGAGCCGTATGGACGACATGATCTACGAGGAGTTCAAGGGCACCGGTAACATGGAGCTGCACCTCAACCGCAAGCTCGAGGAGCGCCGCATCTTCCCGGCTTTCGATATCATCCGCTCCGGTACACGCCGCGAAGAGCTGTTGCTGGACAAGGACACGCTACGTAAGGTGTGGCTGATGCGTCGCATGATCTCGCAGATGATGGCTGGCACAGGGACCACGCAGGGCTACGACATCACCGCGGCCCACGAGGCGCTGCTGCAGCAGATGCGCAAGACGCGCACGAACCGTGAGTTCCTCGACGTGCTGACCCGAGACCTCGCGTAGCGCGAATGACGGCAGGCTGCAGATTCTGTCGTATTGCTGAAGGCAAGGAGGACGCGGAGATCGTCTATCAGGACGAGATCCTTACGGCTTTTCGGGACATCGCGCCTCAGGCGCCGACGCATATCTTGCTCATTCCGAATCGCCACATCCCCAGCCTGAACGCTGCAGAGGAAGACGATAGGGCGGTGCTGGGCGCGATGCTCCTCGCTGCTCGTCAGATTGCTCATGACGAAGGGCTGGATCGGGACGGCTACCGTCTGGTCATCAACACCGGACGGGACGCCGGACAGAGCGTCCGGCATCTTCACCTGCACATCCTGGATGGCCGGCAACTGAGCTGGCCACCAGGATAGCCAGTTGGACGCTCCCCGGTCTGCCGCTTTCCTTCAGCCAGGTGTGTGGGGGGACCGAGCTGGGGCGGCACGGCTGCACACCTTGCTCTGCGGGCCTCTCTGGTCTGTTGCGAGCCGTTGCCCCGCAATCTATATTGCAAAGAGGTGCTTGAGGGGTTGACAATCGGACTTCGCCCGGTAAAATAGATTCATGTCAAGTCCAGTACAGGAGCGTCTACGCCCTGAGTGGGGAAGGCTAAGTGTCTTACTGGCAGTGACCCTCACCAGTGTGACGCTCTTTCGTTTTGTAGAGCTGCCGACGCTTAACTGGGGCGCTCTCAATGTTCTGGGTTCGCCATTGGGGTTCACTTTCGGGGGTGAGGTGCTCCTGACCCTCTTGGTCGTGGGCTTGGTCGCTACGGGGACGCTGTCCATCGTTCAAGATCATCCTCTCCGTGAGAGCCGGGAACGCCCTCTTCTGTTTGCGCTTATCACCCCCTCCGTCGGCGCGTTGTTGGTCTCTGTCTTTCTGATTCAGGCGGCGACGTGGCCGCTGTGGATGGGGGCGCTTGTCATTGGAGGAGGCGTCCTAGGGATCCTGATATACCTCAGCTATCAAGCGATATCCCCTCGCAGCCCGAGCTATCCAGGGGCACGTACGGTCCTGAATGTGGTCAATTATCTGATGGGCTTTGTGCTCTTTAGTCTGAGCCTCGGTCGGCAAGGCCGGGCGCTGGTGACCGCGCCGATGGTCTTGGCGCTGAGTGGGCTGTTGGCTCTGGAGTTGTTGAGTGCTACCGGAGCCTCAACGGGCAAAGTGCTGCTCTATGCTGGCACGATCGCACTGTTGGAAAGTGAGCTTGCTTGGGTCCTGGGCTACTGGCCCATCTCGACCTGGTCAGCAGCGACGATGTTGACGTTAGGTCTTTATATCTGGAGTGGTATTGGATATCAGTATCTTCTTGATCGGTTGACGCTCCGCGTCATCGCGGAATTCGCGGTGATCGGGCTGTTGATGTTTGTTCTCGTTCTGTTCATACGGCCCTGATACGATCAGGCGCGTTGTCATTATCGAAAGGCGTCATCTGCGGCTGATGAATTTGCCCCCTTTACGCCGATTCTATGGTGGGAGGAGAAGAACGTGGAAAGAAAAGAAAGCACAGTGATTTCAGGCAAGCTGCCCCTACGTCTAAGACGTTTGGAGGAGCTGGCCTATAACTTCTGGTGGTCTTGGCACCGTCCGGCGCGCGACTTGTTTAAACAGGTGGACCGAACGCTGTGGTCGACGACGCGCCACAATTCGGTGAGGATCCTGCGAGATACGTCGGAGAAGCGCCTGCGCCGCTTGACCGAGGATCCCTCTTTCTTGCGGGATTTCGATGCCGTGCTAATGGAGCTGGACCGCGAGATCAAGAACGGTCATACGTGGTACAAACAGACGTATCCCAATCTAGCCCAATATCCCATTGCTTACTTCTCGGCGGAGTTTGGGTTGCACACGTCGCTCCCGATCTACTCTGGCGGTCTGGGCGTCCTTTCAGGAGATCATACGAAGGAGGCCAGCGATCTGGGCTTACCCTTTGTCGGTGTGGGGTTCCTTTACGAACAAGGCTACTTCCGCCAGCGGCTAGATCATAGCGGGTGGCAGGAGGCGGTCTATCCGCCCCTGAATCCGAATGAGGTCGCGCTGCGACAGATGACGGCCGAGGAGGATGCGTGCGGCGCGATCCTCGTTCAGGTTGGAGACCGGCAGATCTGCCTGGAACTCTGGGAAGTTCTGGTTGGACGGGCCCGTCTCTACCTGATCGATGCCGGGGTCGACACAAATGCTCCGTGGGATCGACAGTTGACGGCGCGGCTCTATGGTGGCGACCGGGAGATGCGAATTCAACAAGAGATCCTATTGGGCATCGGTGGCGTCCGTGTATTGCGTGCCCTAGGCATTGAGCCGCTTGTCTGGCATATCAACGAGGGGCACTCGGCCTTCATGGTGTTGGAGCGCGCTCGAGAGTACGTCCAGCGGGGCATGAGCTTCGAGGAGGCCAGCGAGCGCGTGCGTGCCAGCACGGTCTTCACGACCCATACGCCGGTACCGGCTGGCCACGATGCTTTTGACTTCGGTCTGATCGACAAATACTTCCACGACTTCTGGCCACAGCTTGGGCTCAGTCGTGACGAGTTCCTGGCCCTGGGAAGTTACAATCCGGGATATGGGGCCGCCTTCAATATGACGAAGTTGGCGCTCACGATGTCCAGTCGAGCCAACGGCGTAAGCGAGCTGCACGGTGAGGTCAGCCGGCGGATGTGGCATAGTCTATGGCCCGACCGTGAGGTCGACGAGGTGCCGATTGGCGCCGTGACCAACGGGGTTCATCTTCCCTCGTGGACCGGAGAAGCGATGCATCGACTCTATCGGAAGTATATCAGCCCCGACTGGGTGCGGCGTCAGGACGACCCGCTCCTTTGGGCCCGCGTCGAGGAGATTCCCGATAGCGAGCTCTGGGAAGCCCACGTCTATCTAAAGCGCAAGATGTTCTCAACCATCCGCGAACGCGCGCGCCAGGACTGGATCACCCGGGCCACCCCACCGGAGCAACTCCTGGCCTCCGGGATCTTCCTGGATCCCAACGCGTTGGTCATTGGTTTCGCGCGTCGGTTCGCGACCTATAAGCGCGCCAACCTCATCTTCCAGGATCTGCAGCGACTGTTGGCCCTGATTCACGATCCTTACCGCCCCGTGCAGGTGATCTTCGCCGGTAAGGCGCATCCCGCCGATGATCCGGGCAAGCTGGTGTTGCAGCAGATCTATAACTACGCACGAGACCCGAAGTTCGGCGGTCGTATCGCCTTCGTCGAGGATTACGACATGCACGTAGCTCGCTACCTGGTGCAGGGGGTGGATGTCTGGCTCAACACCCCCCGTCGGCCGAACGAGGCGAGCGGCACCAGCGGTATGAAGGCGGCCTTCAACGGTGTGCTCAATCTCAGCATTCTGGATGGGTGGTGGGCTGAGGGCTATAACGGGCGCAATGGCTGGGCGATCAATGCCGGCGTGCAGTCTGACGATTGGCAGGCCCAGGATCAGGCCGATGCCGCGGCGCTTTATGACGTGCTAGAGGAGCAGGTGGTGCCGCTCTTCTACCAACGCGATCACGACTACATCCCGAGGGGATGGGTCGCTATGATGCGCGAGGCCATCCGCACAGTGGGGCCACGGTTTTCGACGCGACGTATGGTGAAGGATTACACCGAGGCGTACTACGTGCCCGCGTTGCAAGATGCGCTTGCGTTAGTGTCGGAAGACGCCGAATCCGAGCGAGAGACGGAGGACGTGATCGCATCGGTCGTTTCTGATTAGGTTTGTGGGCTGTTTTGTCCACAGAGACGCCGTCCCACTTGCGGGACGGCGTCTCTCTTCTCCCCCAGTCAGTACGCGCCCAGTTCGTGGAGCCGCGCGTCATCGATGCCGAAGTGGTGGGCGATCTCGTGACGCAGCACGTGTTCTATTAGGGCCTTAGCGGCTTCTGGGGTCCGCGCACGCATCAGGATGGGCTGGCGATAGAGGCTGATCTTGTCCGGCAGCACCAACGTATAGCCTCGGGTGCGCCGGGTCTGCGGGATCCCATGGTAGAAGCCCAGAAGATCGGTAGGACGTGTCTCCCCCACCCGATGCAGCGTCTCTGGATCGGGCCATTCCTCGATGACGATGTCGACGTTCTCCAGATGGACGAGGAACTCCGGCGGCAGCGCGTCAACCGCCTCCGAAACCATGCGCTCAAATGTCGCCCGGTCCACGAGAGCTCTCCGGCTGATGCCTACTCCGCGCCGGTCAGCGCGGGTTCGGGTGCTGCCTCTTCCATCCGCACCTGAAGCGACCGCGCGAAGGGAATGGAGATCAAGATCAGGCCGGCAGCGGCAAGGAAGATGCCCTGATAGTGGATCACATCCAGGAGCGCCCCGGCAAGGAAGGGCATACCGACCGAGCTGATATGGTCGAAGGTCACGCCCGCGGAGAGCGTGGGGGTGAGCTCTTCGGCAGGTGCCGTGCGGTAGACGTAGGTGGAGAGCCCCAATCCCAAGGGCACCATCAGTTTGATCAGGATCCAGAGTGCAACGAGCACCCAGAGGCTGTTGACGGTGGCGTAGCCGACGCAGCAGAGGGCTAGAACGGCGTAGGAAGCCGGCGTCGTGACCTCCTCGCCCAGACGGTCGATCAGCAGACCGAGTCGCGGTGCCAGCAGGAAGGTGAGGACGCTGCTGGCCAAGGTGAGAGTGCTCACCTGCCAGACCCTAAGACCGTAGCGCTCGACCAGCATCAGGGTGATCAAGCTGCCTAAGACGAGTTTGCGCGCACCGGCAAAGAAGATGAGAACGTAGTAGCGCCAGTAACGGCCCTTGACAAGAATCCTCGGCCGCTTTGCCGCTGTTGCACCGATATCCGTTGGCAAACGCAGGAGCAGGAACCCGGCGGCGATAATGAAGGCCCCGCCGACGAGATAGTAGTTGGTCAGGGGCATGGCCTGGAAGATGCCCGAGATCAGCGATAGGGCGGCCATCCCTGCAATCGCCGCCAGCGATCCTACTGCTGTCAGCGTGCCCAAGACACGCCCGGCGTTCTCTTTGGTGCTCAGCGAGAGGCCGATGGCGCTGTGAAGGGGCGCCCAGAGGTGAAAACCGAAGCTGGCAATGATCACTGCCCCGAGAAGGGCGGCGTAGGAACCCACAAAGGCGTAGAACCCGTAGCCAATCCCCATCAGCACCAGCGAAAGGGTTGCCTGCCGCGGCAGGTGCAGGCGCATCGTGAGCGCGGCAACGAAAATCAGCCCCAGTCCGGGCAGCTCACGGACGCCCTCCAGCCAAAGGACCTGACTCTCGCTCAGCCTCAATGTTTCGATGAAGAAGTTCATCCGCGCGCCGTTCAGCAATCCCTGCCCAAATTGCACCAGGAAGAGCGCGGCGGCGAAGAGAAGTAGATTGGTGGTCCAGAAGGTCGCGTCCAGTCGCTTTCGAATCCTATCCATTGAGTTTACCAGTATATTCTATGTCTTGAACAGGTTATCGCGCCTGCGGCGTTTCCGTTCTGCGAGCAGGGCGTGGTCCCGATCGTCCAGACTCTTGGTTTCGTGCGCAAACCACTCGCGCCATCGGGCTGGCGCGTCGACGTCCTCGGCGCCGTGCTCGGTGATGCGGGTGCGCACGCGGCAGAGCAGCGGCGTGTTGACGGCGGCCCCGGCGATGATGGCCTGCCCCTTGGAGAGGGCCGGCAGCTCGTGCAGCAGGTCGCGCCCAACGCTCTCGACGCTCTCGGCGACCCGACCCTGGTCGACGGGGTTCACGATGCGCAGGATGAACTGCGTCATACACTGCGATAGCACGTCAGCGTCCAGCTTGCCCGGACGCTGGCTGATCAGGCCTACCGCCACGCCAAACTTGCGCCCCTCGGAGAGAACCTGCTTTAGGATCTGCGAGCTCACGAGATCGGCCGACGCGGGGGCGAAGTTGTGGGCTTCCTCGATCAAAACGAAGGCGGGGTAGGGCAGGTAGGTCTCATCGTCCGGCAGGGATTCGCCTTTCTCGGTCTGCATCCGGGCCAGCCAGAGACGGCGCAGGAGGGTCGCAACAACCACCTGCTGCTCCCGTTGGTCGATCTCATTGAGCTGGAGCACCGTGCATTGCCCCGGACGGAAGAGGTCGTCCAGCGGCATCGATTGCAGGTCGTCGAAGATCGGCGAGGACTCCAGGCGCGAGTTCAGCCGCCAGATGACGGCGCCGGCCGTGCCGTAATCGTCGGACTGTGAGAGGGCCTCTGCCTCTTCCTCGGGCGAGCGGGATCGACCGCTCATCTCCTCTTCAGCCTCGCGCACGGCGATGCGGAATTGCGCCAGGGTCCATTTCTCCCCAAACTTGCGCTGGACTAAGCCATAAGCCTTGCTCAGCAGGTAGTGCATGCGCTCTGACAGATCGGGGAGCAGGTAGCGCAGGTCGCCCAGGGTGAGTGAGTTGATTCGGACTTTGACCATCTCGGGCCGGATCACCTCGACGCGGGGCTGGTAGCCATCCTCCGCATCGAGGAACTCGCGGACGCCGCTCATGTCCGTCAGTGTGTCGTACTCGCCGTGCGGGTCGACGATGAGCACTGCAGCGCGGTTGGTCGGGCGCATCAGCTCCTCGATCAACACCCCGGCCAGATAGCTTTTCCCGGAGCCGGTGCTGGCGATGATGGCCAGGTGGGTGCTGGTGATGGCCCGCAGGTCGAGCACGACCGGCACTTCACCCAAGGGACGGCTCAGCAGTGAGCCGACGTGTGCCGCCCCGACCTCGCCCACGGCGCGCTTGCTCAGGACCTGGGCGAGCATCTCGCTGTCGGCGATGTGGATAGGTGTGCCCAGTCGCGGGGGCAGCCTCGGGTTGATGAAGTCCCCGAGCTGTGGATTGTAGTAGCCCAATACCGCGACCGTCACCGCGAAGAGCTCGTGGTCGCGACCGGTATAGCCGATCATGGCGGCGACCTGCTCTGGCGCGACGTCAGGATCGGCCATGAAGCCGTCGGGCAGCAGCCGGAGCGGCGCGCGACCGGTGATGCGTCCCAGCACGCGACGCGACTCGCCGTCGACGGCGGCCTCGTAGTAGACGAACTCGCCTACCTTGGCTGACTCGTCCCTGTCAGGGGTGACGAAGACGTACTCGTGAGGGCTCTCTCCCGGCCCTTTGGTGGTGCCGAGGGGATGAGGACGCGTCATCGCACACCTCCCAGCGGGCTCACATAGGCGCGCCAGCTCAGCTCGTTTCGCAATACGTCGAGACGCGCCTTATGATCAGGAAAGAGGCCGTGCAGCCGGTCGATGATGGATATCAGCAGATGGTGTGTCAGCGGTCCTGCCTGGTTCAGCAGCACCGGCGCGTAGCCGAGTTGGACGCCGCCCGATGCGTCGGTGTGAAACGCGCGCACGGCCGCGTCATCCAGGGGCGCGACCAGCGCGTCGATCTGCGCTGCTAATGGCGGCACGCCCTGGATCGCTACTCCCTCGCTATCCACTGTGCCCACCGTGGTGATGCCGACCAGCGTCACCTTCTCGGCCAGGTAGTCCGGGGAGAAGATGGCCAGGTCGGGCTGCGGCGACAGGCGCGGCCCTAAATTGCCGAAGTCGGGATTGAGCAGCACGGTATCATAGATCACGCCCACGATATAGCCGCTGAGCTCGCCTAACGGGATGCGGACAAAGGTCCCAAAGGCGTAGTCCTCCGGCCCAGGAGGCGTAGCCACCTCGGCCGGGCCATAGACCTGGCAGACGTAGTCGGCGTGGCTATTGGATTTGATCACCTTGCCCAGGACGCCAGGTTCCATGTTGGGTTCCATCCCTCTCATCTCCTTTGCCCAGACTCAATGCGATCGCAGGCCCGGACACGGCTGCTCGACATCAGCCCTGAGTTTATCATAGTTTTCGAGAGGATGTACCGGCGAGTGAGGGGCGTTCTACCGACGTCCGCGCTTGCTCAGGGACTTTCTCCGAAAGCGCAGCGGCAGGTCTCGCCGCCGGGCGAACTCCTGCAGCACCCGGTAGAAGCGCTCGCGATCCTCTTGCGTGATGACGGCGACGGCATCCGCGGTCTCAACGGCGTAGGGGTAGCCGTTCCCGACGACGCACTCGGCACGGACGATATCGATCACCCGGTCCAGCTCGCCTGCTTCCAGGATCCACCGGGGCAGGTCCAGGCGGGCCGGCGGCCCATCGGCGGTCGTCTTGAGGTAGACGAACGCGACCTCCTCGTAATACTTCTCCTCATCGCTCAGCTCGACCTGGTCACGGCGGGCGCAGATCCACGCGGTGGTGCGATCGCCCCAGGCCATACGGGGCCGCACCAGCGCACCATCGCTCAGATCGCGGCTCCCCCGCCGCCCCGTCAGCGCGATCAGCATGGTGAGGAGGTCACTGGCGAGGCTGTTGTCGATGTAGCCGACCAAGGGCACGCGCGTCGCCTCCGAGGCTGCCAGCAGGTCGGTCACCGCTTTGACGTATTGGCGCTGTCGCTCGGGCCGCATCTGTTGGATAAACGAGATGATCAGGGAGCCGTCGAAGAAGCAGACGGGCTTGGGAGCTGCGTCGTGGAAGCGCTCCATCCACGCGATCAGATGCTCGCACTCGCCGACGAAGCGCCGCAGGTTGACCCGCCAGTCGGGAAAGCCGTGTCCGACAGACTCGTCGTCGCCCAGCTCGTCGGGCGCCAACACCTCGAAGTCGATACTCTTGATGTACTCACCGTCGACACGATGCGGATTGACGAACCAGCCAACCTGTACGGCGCCGACGGGCACCGAGAGATCGGTGGTGGGTACGATCTGCGACCCGTCGACGGCGACGGTGGGCGCCCCGTGCAACACCTCACGGGCCCAAGTCCGGGCCTGCTCGTGGTTCTCCCACGAATTGGCAAACTCCACGATCAGATCGGGATGGGCGTCGTGCTCGGCGGTAGGTCGGGCGCCGGGCCAGCGGATGCCGGCGATCCGCGCCTCGATCTCCGCGCGACTTAGCTGCCCCAGTTCGTCCAGGGCCATCTCATAGGTCTCCAGCGCGTCGGCCAAGCGCACATCATAGCCTGCGAAGCGATCGGCCTTGGCTTCCAGTGCGGCAATGACCTTCTCTCGATGGAACATGCTTCAAGCCTCCACTGAGCTGGCGCCGTTTTCCTTCCAGACCCGTACGACGTGGTCGGTGTCCTGCTCGAAGGTGTCGTCGTGGCTGATGACAAAGAGCTGGGAGAAGCCCTTGACGTTGAGAATCTGGCGCGCGAGATTCGCGCGACGCTCACTGTCGAGGTTCGCCGTGGGCTCGTCAAAAAAGGCGATGTCGAGGGTCGACGTCTCGCGCAGGAGCGCCAAGCGCACGGCGAGCGCCGCGGCCATTTGCTCCCCGCCGGAGAGCTGCTGGAAGGTTCGCTCGCGCCCCTCGGTGGTCAGGACGATTTCGTAGTCCTCGGTCCAGTGGAGTCGCGACCGGTAGTTCTGCATGATATCGGCGTAGAGCCGGTCCGCGTGAAGGAAGATGATCTGCACCAGCGCCCGGGTGATCTGGGGGCCGGCCTCTCGCAGCACCTGCCGCAGATGGGCGAGCAGCGACTGGGTCTCGCGCAAATCACGGACCTCCTCACGCGCAGTCTCCAACTCGGCTTCGACCGTCTCCAGGTCGGCGATCTGCGCTTCTGTCTCGGCGAGTTGGGCGCGCTGCTGGCGCAGGCGCTCGCTTAACGCCGCCAGGTCGGTGCGGATCTCGGCGAGCTCGTCGGTAAGGCTGTGGTGGAGGCCGGCATCGTACTCCGCCGCGACCGCCTCACGGGCTTCGTTCTGCTCCGTGTAGGTGCTCTCCGCGGCAGCCAGCTCCTTGACCTGATCCGCGACGGCGGCCTGACGCTCAGCCAGCGCTTCGGCCTCGCGGATGTGCTGCAGGTAACGCTGGTGGGCCGCCTCGTGTTCGTCGAGGGCCTGGCGCCTCGCCGTAATCTGGGCGTCAAGCTCCTTGTAGGCAGATAGCTGCTCCTGAATCTCGTTGGAGCGCGCTTCGAGGGACTCGGTCTCGGCAAGCGCGGCGGCGTGGTGCTGTTGCACCTCAGGTTCGCGTTCTACCGCGTCGCCGGCGCGCTCGTAATCACGCCGGGGATTGCCCAGCTCTTCCAGCGCCCTGGAAAGCCTGGTGACCTCTTCCGGCGCAGCGGCTAGGTCTGCGATACGCTCCTCCGTTTCCGTCAAAGCGGTGGCCTCCCTCTTGATCTCTGCGTCGAGGGCCTCGACCTCTGCCAGACGGGGCAATGCCTGGATGTCACTCTCCAACGCGCGCGCCTGAGCCTGAAGGTGTGCCTGCTGCTCGTCGGCGGCCTCCAGCAGGGGCCGGCGCTCCTCCATAGCCTGCGCCAGGCGCTCGGCCTCGCGCTCCTGCTCCGCCAGTCTCTGCTGCTCGGCTTCCACGGCCGTGGCGCTCTTCGCTAGAGCCTCCTTCTGCGCTTCTAGCTGATCCGAAAGCGCCTCGACCTCCTCTGTGCGCGGAAGTGCGCGCGCCCGGCCCTCCAGCTCCGCCAGCTCGGCCTCCTTATCGCTGAGGGTCTGGGCGGCGCGATCTAGTTTCGCCCGGGCCTGGTCGCGCTTTACTTTCAGTGCTTCGGCCCGCTCGCGGTAGCCGGCGAGCAGGTCGGCTTTGTGTTCTGGGGTCAGCGGCTCACCGCACAGGGGACAGACGGGTTCCTCGGACGTCGACAGCATCTCGATCTGCCACTGGATCTGTGCAAGCTCCGCCTCATAACCCGCGACCTCCTGGGCGAGTTGCTGGCGATGCGTGGCGAGGTCGTGGAGTCTTTCACGGGTATCCGAGATGGTGGCCTCGACCTGCTGAAGCTCGCCCATCTGGGCGCGCAGGGACACAAGCCGATCCTGGAGATGCGCCAACTGCTGGCGATCCTCCTGCAGATCGGCATTCAATGCGCCCAAGTGCTGTTCGGTCTCGGCAATCTGCGCCTCGATGCGGGCCCGCTTGGCGGTGAGGTCGGCCATCTCTGCCGCTAATGCCTCGCGCTTTTCTGCCCCCGTAGCCAACTCAGCCCGCGTGTCCTCCAGCGCTGCCTCTTTCTCATCCCTTAATGTCATCTTGGTCTGCGCGTCGGCATGTCGTTGGCGGAGGTCGACGAGGCGTGCTTCCACAGCCGCCAGATTCTGCTGCGCGAGGGCCAGGCGGTCGGCATTGCGCTTTGCGGCTTCGAGCTCATGCTCCCACTGCCTCTGTGTGGCGACCGCTTCCTCGAGGCTCGTCATCGTCGCTTTTGCTTCATCGATGGCCTCAAGCTCAGCGTCGAGCTGACGCACGCGTTCCTCGATAACGGCCAGGGCCTGGTCGATCTGTCGACGCTCGTCGACCAGCTCGTCACGCCGGGCGCGCTGCTCTTCCAGAGCGGCAAGGTTCTGTTGGGCGTTAACATAAGCCTCGTGGCCGGCTACGGTGGCCTCCACCACGGCCAGGGCGTCCTCTGACGCCTGCACGGCTGCCTGAGCGCTCTCCAGTCGGGCCTTCGTCGTCTGCACCGTCGCTTCGGCCTGGCTGACGGCGCGGTCCAGGGCCTCCAGGCGTTCCTTGCGCTCGGTCAGCACGGCCAGATCAGCGGCTATCTCCGTCTCGGTCTCGGCCAACTCCGCTTGCTCCGCCTCACCGACCGAGAGCGCCTCCGTCAGCGCGTCAGCGCGTTCGCGCAAGCCGGGCAGGACCGCGACGCGGGCTTCGAGGCCCGCAATCTGTCTCTCCTGCTCTGCGATGGACTGATCCAGCCGGCGGCCGGGCTCCCGAAGGCCCTCCCAAACACGTTCGTATTCGTCGACGCGGAGGAGAGGGTTGAAGGTGGCCTTCCGACGAGCTGGCGTCTCGAGAAAAGCTGCCGTCAGGAGCCCCTGGGGCACGCCTACGGCATCGCGGAAGAGCACCGAGAGCTCGTCGCTGCTGTCCATCCCCATCAGCTCTTTGAGCCACACCATGGTCTCCTGCTTGCCGTCGGTCAGCTTTTGATCGAGCTCCGAGTCATAGACGTAGTATTGGCTGTAACTACCGCACTTGCGCACCACCTGATAGCTGCGCCCATCCCGATCCTCAACGTGCACGGTGACGCTCGCCAGGTTCTCGCCCTCGCGCACGAAGTCGGCCTGCGAAACGGCAAGATGATCGAAGAGCGCGAAGCCGATGGCCTCCAATAGCGTGCTCTTTCCAGCGCCGTTGTGACCGCAGATCGCGTTGGTGCCCGGCGTGAAGGGCACCCGTGCCTGTCCGTAGCTCTTGACGTTCTCGAGATCAACCCGAAGGATGCGCATCCTATGCCTCCGCCTCAGCGGATCGCGTCGAGCCGGGTTCGCGATGCAACGAGGTCCGTAGCTGGCGCAGGTGGTCGATCACGGCCTCGGGATCTCTTCCCTCTAGGATCAGGCGTTTTAGCTCCAACGCCCCTTCGGTCCAGGCCTCGGCATGCGCGCGATAGCGCGCATCACGCTCAAGCAGTTCTCGGACGATGGCTCGCTCCAACTCTGGACGGCTGCTCTCCTCTTCGATGCGTATCTCAAACTCTGCCGGGGTTGTGGAATTACGGACGTGAGTCGTGAGCGGCGTCCAGGCTTCGTCAATCAGATGCCGAACGTAATCAAGGTCGAGGTCGTAGCGATTGAAGGGCAGCATGCCACTCAGCACGAGTTCAACCACAGGCTGCGGATCGCGAGACATTGTGGCGTTCTCGCGTCGGATCAGGGCTTCCACGGCGTCGTAGACGGCGTGGGGGTCCGTCAGTGCATCGACCTCAACGTGGAACCGGTAGAAGGGGCGCCGCTTCGGTGCAAACAACTTGGCCTCGTGCTTGGGATTCTCATCGGGATGGAGATCGACGATGAAATAGCCACGCTTGGGCCAGGCTGTCTCCTGCATACTGCACGTCTCCGGCGAGCCAGGATTGTAGATCCAATCGTTGACGACGTAGGGTTTGTGAATGTGACCCAAGGCGACGTAGTCGGCGTGGGGACGCAGCCGCGCGACGTCATCATGTCTTAGCCTGCCCATGTGCGCGATCTGGCCTTCCAGACCGGCGTGCATCATCACGATGGTATAGCGGACGTCCGTGTGGTCCTGTTCAGCCAGGGCCTCGGCCAGCGCCTGGACCGCTTTGGTCGTCGAGGCGCCGTAGTATTTCATGCCATAGACCCGGACGCCGTCGGGCAGATCGACATAGGCGCCGCCCTCGGCACCATAGGGATCGAGAATGGCGCGGCCTTCCTCAAACCGCGGTGTGAGTAGCTGCAGATACTCCAACGCGTCGAGGAAATCCATCCACGACGTCTGTTCGCGATAGAAGGCTCTCTCGTGGTTGCCCTCGACCGCCAGGACGGGGATGTTTGCTTCGCGGAGCTCAGTGAGCCCGGCGATGGCCACGCGCATCGCCATCGGCTCGACGTTGCGCTTCTCGAAGAGATCGCCGGCCAGCAGCACGAAGTCCACCTCGCGCTCGATGGCTTGGTCCACAAGGTCGAGGAAGGCCTTGCTGAAATCGTCGAAGCGTTCCTTGAGCCCGTATTGTTGGTAACCGAGGTGCACATCGGCGATGTGCATAAAGCGCATATCAGGTTCCTCCGAAGGCGACATAAGCGATCGTGACCATAGCGCGCGTGCGACCACGGGCGCTCAAATAAGCCTACTGTTTTCGCACGGCCGCACACACGGCAGTGTAATCGAAATCCAGCGCCGGGCAACCGTGGTTACTGCAGTTGAAGGTTTCGCAGACGCCGTCGGCCAAATCGTGGGCCGACAAGGTGCCGTTGGGTTCAACCACGCGCCGTTTACCGTGCGCTCAGTGGGCCTCGATGCAGTTAGGGCAAGGATTCTTGATCGGCAACAGGCCCGGCACGATACGTAGAGTAGCGAAAAGAGGCCGTAGTGGCGTCGACGACCGCAAGCAACACGGACTGCCATCTCTGAATCACAGTACAATGACTAGCCACCAACTGATATAAGCCTATGATTGTATAAGCATATGATTGTTGATCTGGGGAGCAGCCGCCGCGATGCTTGGTCGAGGCAAGGTGGCGCTCCAGCTATTGCATACCAGTATATGGCTTTGGCTAGAGTCCGTTAGGAGGAGGTGACATGTCCGGATCAGTCTATGACTTCACAGCCAACAACATTATGGGGTTGCCGCAGGTGACCTTTCCAATGTTCGACAAGGTGGAGGTCAACGGCCCGAATACGCACCCTCTCTTTGCTTACCTGAAGAAGGAGGCCCCGGGCGCTCTGGGCACCACGGCGATCAAGTGGAACTTCACCAAGTTCTTGGTCGATCGCGATGGGACGGTGCTCCAGCGCTTCGCCCCCAGCGTCGAGCCCAGTGAGATCGCGCCGAGGATCGCTGAACTGCTATAGCCAGGCTTGGCTCCCTATGAAGCCAGCGACCTACGACCCACACCTGTCTCGTTACGGCCCCCCGGCCTTTGGGGAAGGCCAGTGCCCTCGAACTAAGGCCGTGAAGTATGCCAGAGGCAGCTTGAGTTACGCCGTCAGATGGTTGAGTTCCTGGCAGACCACGTCCGGATCACAGACGACCGAGATCAGAACGTGATCCGCCAGGTGAGTGGGATGGGTATTCTCACTTCCCGTCAGCGACCCGACTAAAACGCGCGGGCCGGAACTTGTAGCCGTACACGATGGTGCCCTCCTCGCCGTTGGTGCGGATGCGGCGGGTGACCATCTCCACGGGCATGCCGATCTGCACGTCATCGGGTGTGACATCGGTGAGCTGAGCCGTAACGACCGGCCCTTCCTCCAGCTTCACCAGGGCGACGGTGTAGGGCGTATAGGTCTCGAAGCCCTCCGGCGCGCTGTAGACGGTGCTGTAGGTGTAGACCTCGCCCCGACCGCTCAGCGTGTGGGACGTCTTGGCCGGTTGGTTACATACCGGGCAGATATCCCGTGGTGGAAAGATCATCTCTCCACAATGCTCGCATCGTTCGCCTTCCAAGCGGTAGCGTTGTCCGCGTAGCCGCCAATCGTTTGCAACTCTAGATTCCATCTTTAGAACTCCTCTCGGAAAACATCGTCTAAACGTTGGGACGTTCAAACGTTTGAACGTCCCAATGTGTTCCTACTCCATCGCTTCCAAAATGTGTGTGATCACAGTGGCGCCGCTGCCCCCGACGTTCTGGGTCATCCCCAGGCGTGCATTAGGGATCTGGTTGGCGCCGGCGAGGCCCCGTAGCTGCAACACCGACTCAACCACCTGGTAGAGGCCGGTCGCGCCGACGGGGTGACCTCGAGCCTTCAAGCCGCCCATTGTCGCAATAGGGACGCGGCCCTCCAGCGTAATCTCGCCGTCGAGCGCCAGTTGCACGCCTTTGCCTCGCTCGGCGAAGCCGGCAGCCTCCAAGCTCAGGGTTGCCATGATCGTGAAGGCATCGTGAAGCTCGAAGAAGTCCAGATCCTCAGGCCTGATCCTCGCCTGCTCGTAGGCCTTACGCGACGAGGTCACCGCCGCGCTCAGCGCCAGCGGGTCCTTGCGGTCGTGGACGGCCAGCGGCGCCATGCCGATGGCCGAGGCCAGGATCTTCACGGGCGCCGGGCTCAAGGTCCGCGCGTACTCCGCGGGAGCCAGCACCACGGCAGCGGCGCCGTCGCAGACCGGCGAGGCATCGAAGAGCCCCACTGGCGTGGCGATCATCGGCGCGCGCGCGAAGGAGGCGGCGGTGATCGGCTTCTGGAACATCGCGTTGGGGTTATTCGCGCCGTTGGCGTGCGCCGTCACGGCGAAATTCGCGAAGTCCTCGTGTTTCCAGCCGTACTCGTACATATAGCGCTGCATCAACAAAGCGTTGAGCGCCACGAAGGAGATCCCCTGGGCCACTTCGTACTCGGCGTCGGCCGCGGCTGCGAGCGCCGCCGTCGTCTCGCGTCCTGCGGTGTCGGTCATCTTCTCCACGCCCAACACGAGCACCAGGTCGAGCAGGCCACTGGCGACCGCCATACAGCCCACGCGCAGCGCCGCCGAGCCGGAGGCGCACGCCGCTTCGATCTTGAAGGCCTCCGCATTGCGCAGCGCCATGAAATCTACGGCAAGCGCGCCGAGGTGTGACTGGTTGGCGATCTCACCCGACAGCATGTTACCGACGTAGACCGCATCCACATTTTCGACATTCGCATCCCGCAGCGCAGCCCTGCCGGCGTCGAACATCAAGTGCCGAATGCCGGTCGTCCAATGCTCTCCAACCGGTGTCTGCCCTACGCCGATAATTGCTACCTCACGCATACATGCTCCCTTGCCAGATCATATCCTCCATCCAGAAGCCCTCCTTTGTGTTTCCCCCAGAGGGGGAAAAGCCATGAGTTCCCCCCTTCGGGGGGCTGTCCCCGTCCCACCTAATTACGGAGGGGAGAGCTCTAGAGGGGGGCGCCTCACACGCCACGCAACTTCCCACGATACCGCGTGTAGAGGGCGTAATCGATCTCCACACGCCGGTCGATGTAATCCTGTACCGTTGGCGCGCAGTTTTGAACCTCTAGGAGTCGTTCTGTGACCTCCCACGCAAAGGCGTCCGAGCCTGCACCTGAGCCAAAGCTGACGCTCAGGATGCGATCGCCCGGCTGCGCGACATCGAGCACCGCCGAGAGCCCCGTCAACGACGCCCCGGCGTAAGTATTGCCGATCAGGTCGCTGAGCAGGCCGGTCTCGATCTGCTCGGTCGTGAAGCCCAGACGCTTAGCGGCGCGGCGGGGGAACTTCACGTTGGGCTGATGGAAGACGGCATAGGTGAAATCACCCGCGGTCATCCCCAAGGCGTCCATCAATGCGCCTGCCGCCGTCTCAGTGTGATGGAAGTAGGCAGGCTCGCCGGTGAAGCGGCCCCCATGGCTGGGATAGCGCTGGTCGGCGCGGCGCCAAAAATCGGGCGTGTCCGTCGCATAGGAGAGGGAGCCTAGGCAGATGGCTACGGCCGTCTCTGTTGGCCCGATGATGAAGGCGCTGCCCCCGCTGGCTGCCGTGTATTCCAGCTCGTCGCCCGGACGACCCTGGGCGGTGTCGGCGCCTATGGCCATCGCGTGATCACCCATGCCTGAGCCGACGAGGCCAAGCGCGGCCTGCAGGGCCTCGGACCCTGCCTTGCACGCAAACTCGAAGTCCGCAGCCAGGAGATACGGCGTGGCGCCGAGGGCCTCGGCTACCAACGTCGAGGAGGGCTTGACGGCATAAGGGTGGGATTCGCTCCCTATCCAAATCGCGCGCAGCGCCTCAGGAGCGATGGCCGCGCGCGCCATGGCGTTCCGCGCCGCTTCCAGCGCGATGGTCACCGTGTCCTCGTCGAGTCCTGCCACCGCTTTCTCGCGGATCGGGCCGTGACCGCCGGCCGACCAGACCCGGGCAACCTCGGTGGTGGGGAGACGATACATCGGAATGTACGATCCGTAGCCGACGATCCCCACTGCCCGCTCTGGCTTCATCAGTTGGACGTCACTCACCTGGCTCTCCCCCTCCTAAGTCTGCGGTCGTCTGCTTTTCCAATAGCGCCCTCGCGACGTCGATGCGGATCTCGCCCGCCGCGACCAGCGTCTCTGCAATCCGGTCGATCGCTTCACCTTTCGCGCCGGCGGCCATCGCGACCTGGCGCGCGTGCAGGCTCATGTGTCCCCGTTGGATACCCTCGGTCGCCAGGGCGCGCAGGGCGGCAAGGTTCTGCGCTAGCCCGACGCTGACCACGATCTCGGAGAGCTCGCGAGCGCTCTGCACGCCGAGGATCTCCAGCGCGATCTGTGCGGTCGGATGGACCCGTGTGGCTCCTCCGACGGTACCCAAGGCCAACGGCAGCGCCAACGTGCCGACGAGCTGTCCCGAGCCGTCCCGACGCCACGTGCTCAGGCTCGTGTAGTGACCGTCCCGGGCCGCATAGGCGTGGGCGCCGGCTTCCACGGCGCGCCAATCATTGCCCGTCGCCAGCGCCACAGCGTCGATGCCGTTCATAATCCCCTTGTTATGGGTCGCGGCGCGATAGGGATCGGCGGCTGCAAAGGCCCAGGCCAGCTCAATGCCCTCGGCGACCTCCGCGCCGTCGAAGCGGTCGAACGCAAGATGGGTTTCGGGGATCGCCACCTGCGCTCTTGCCAGGCGTCGGTCCGCGAGATTGCTCAAGATCCGCAGATGGGCCTCTCCTCCGCTGAGCCTCGCCAATTCAGGAGCGAGCTGCTCGCAGGCCGTGTTGACGGCGTTGGCGCCCATCGCGTCACGCACGTCGAAGAGCAAGTGGACGATCACCATCATCCCGCGCTCCGTCTCGAGGGTGCGTACATCGAGGCCCTTGGCGCCGCCCCCCAGCTTTACCAGTACCGGATCGACGGCGTTGGCGCGCGCGAGGAGCTGCTCCGAGTGGGCGAGGATCGCGGCTGTCGCGGTAGCTGGATCGTCCACCGCGACGAGCTGGATTTGGCCGATCATCACCGGCTCATCGACCTCAGCCTCAAAGCCGCCACCGCCGCGAGCCAGCTTCGCCGCCAGTGAGGCGCCAGCAATGACCGAGGGCTCCTCGATCACCATCGGCACCAGCACGTCCCGACCGTTGACGACAAAGTTTGTTGCGATTCCCAGCGGCAGTGCGTGCAACCCGACGACGTTCTCCACCATATGGTTGGCTTGTTCAAGACCAAGACTCTCCCCGGCACTCAACGCTCGGCGCTCGGCCTCGGTAAGCGGACATTGCGCCTGGATCAAATCCAGGCGCTCTTTGACGGAAAGATTGTAGAAACCGCTTAGTCGCGAATTTGCTTTTGCCGCCATAGTGGTCCAATCTCTTGAAGGCGCAATAATCATACTACAAAGCCTCTCTCAAAAGCTATCAGATCGCCGGTTCATACCGTTTTCAAACGACATTTGCCTGCCTCAATCGGTTTTGGTTCGATATTCCCTTGCCTTCTCTCTGGATTGGGTTATCCTCGAAAGGACTATATCCTTCATCACAAGAACGCTAAACCAGGTTCGGGAGCTTACATCGATTGTGTTAAGGGAACTCCACATCGAAGACTTTGCCATCATCGATGAGCTTCACCTCACGCTGGAGCCGGGGTTCAACATCCTGACCGGCGAGACGGGGGCCGGGAAATCGATACTGATCGATGCTGTCACGCTCGTCCTCGGCGAGCGGGCCGACACCAGCATGATCCGCGAGGGGGCGGACTCTGGTCGCGTCGAGGCGATGTTTGTGCTCTCCCCGGCGATGCAGGCGGTGCTGGCCCCCACCCTCGAACGCGAGGGGCTGGAGGGTGACGCGCCGGATACCCTATGGCTCGCCCGGGAGCTGCGCAACACCGGACGCACCGTCGCCCGGGTCAACGGCAGGGCCGTCTCTGTCTCACTGATGCACGAGATTGCCGAGGGCCTCGTCGATGTCCACGGTCAAAGCGAGCATCTCAGCCTCTTGCGGGTACGTGAGCATGTGGATCTCCTCGATCGCTTTGCGGGCCTGGGTACGCTACGCGACCAGGTGACACAGGCTGTGCAGGAGATCCGCCGGGTGCGGCGAGAGCTGAGCCGTCTGCTGAGTAATGAGCAGGAGCGGATGCAGCGCATCGACCTCTTGCGCTTTCAGGTCGAAGAGATCGAGGAGGCAACGCTCAAGGCCGGTGAGAAGGAGGGGCTTGAGGCCGAGCTGATTCGACTGACCAATGCCGAGCAGTTGATGACTCTGGCGTCGGGCATCGTTACACGACTCGAGGAGGGTCAGGAGCGGCACCCGGCAGTGCTAGACCTTCTAGGGCGCAGTCAGAGGGATATGGCCGCCCTGGTGCGGGTGGACGAAACCCTGACGCCGCATGCTGAGACGCTGGATGCCCTTGTCTACCAGACCGAGGATCTCGCCCGAGCGCTGCGTGATTACGTGGGTGAGGTCGAGTTCAATCCCTCGCGACAGACGTGGGTGGAGGAACGGCTGATCCTGTTGCGGCATCTCGAGCGCAAATACGGCGGCGATATCGAGCACGTCCTGGCCTACGCCAAGGATGCTGCCGCCGAACTCGAGTCTTTGGAGCACAGCGACGAGCGAATCGGCGAGCTGCAGGAGGAAGAGGCCGAGTTGCTGCAAGCTTGTGCTGGGGCCGTCCAGGAGCTTTCCCGGGCGCGCCAGGAGGCGGCCGCGCGTTTGACGGCTGCCGTCGAGGCTGAGCTCAATGATCTTCGCATGGAGGGGGCCCGCTTTGGTGTGCAGTTCGAGTTGGAACCCGACGCGAGCGGCATACCCCTCGATACGCCCTCACCGCGCGCCCTCGTGGTCACCGGAACCGATTCTGAGGTGATTGACGATACAGCAGTGGAGCGGGTCGCCTTTGATGCCACTGGGATCGATCGCGTGGAATTCCTGGTCGCTGCCAATGTAGGAGAGGGCCTGAAGTCATTGGCGCGCACGGCGTCCGGCGGGGAGGCCTCCCGTCTGATGCTAGCTCTCAAGACGGTGCTGTCCCGCGCCGATCGGACGCCAACCTTGATCTTTGACGAGATCGATCAGGGAATTGGCGGGCGGATTGGCGCGGTCGTCGGCACAAAACTCTGGCGTTTGACCGTGGCCAACGGCGACGAGGCGATCAAGCACCAGGTGCTCTGCATCACCCACCTGCCCCAGTTAGCTGGATTTGGGGACGTCCATTACCGGGTGCTCAAGGACGTTGTCGGAGACCGGACGGTCACGCACGTCATCTCTCTCGATCCAGAGGATCGGGTGAAGGAGTTGGCGCAGATGCTGGGCACCCGCGGTGTCGCTGCGGAGCGGGGCGCCCGCGAGATTCTCGATCAAGCTGCCCGGCTCAAGAAGGAGCCCGTCAAGGTGTGAGCGCACCATACGCCGCAACACACCGCTTGGGTGACACGCTGCCCTAACTGGTCCGCTGATATGCCGAGATTCGGGTTATGGGCGCGGGCTCATAACTAACCTCTCCAGTTGCTGAATGTTAGAAGACCATTATAATGACTTCGCGATTTTGGGGGCGATGATGCCTGTGGCACAGATACGCCACTCTCTGGCAAGGTCAGATTAAGGACGGTCGACCATGGCACTAAAAGGTAAGCTCGAGGACTTCGGGATCACCCAGCTGCTGAATCTCATCAACCTGGCGCGCAAGACCGGCACCCTCTATCTTCAGAGCCCGGAAGACGAAGAGGCTTATCTATGCTTCCGAGAGGGCAAGCTGATCTATGCGGCGATGGCCGAGGTCGAGGGGAATCTGCCGGCAATCCTTCATCGGGCCGGGGTCTTCACCGCCGACCACGTCCGTATGATCGAGGAGAATATGCCTGGGCGCTCGGACCAGGACATCGCTAAGGTCCTCATCACCAGCGGGCGCCTCAAGCAGCAGGTGGTCTTGCGTCATCTCCGCGAGTACGTGCTAAACATCGTGTACCAGGTCTTCTCCTGGAACCGCGGTACTTTCCGGTTTGAGGCCTCGGCATTGCCTGTACAGGGCCGGATCACGACTTCTATCGCGCTGGAGAACGTGATCATGGAGGGCAACCGTCGTCTGAAGGAGTGGGAGCTGTTGCACGATGAACTCCCCGACCTCGACATCGCCCTTAAGTTCGCTGAGCGTCCGTCAACGCCCCTGCGTAATATCAACCTCAGCGTCGAGGAGTGGCGCGTGATCTCCTTCGTCAACCCCCGCAACACGATCCGGCAGATCGGGCAGTACAACAACATGGACGAGTTGCAGATCCGCAAGATCGTCTACGGCCTCTTGCAGGCCGGGTTGGTGGAGATCGTGCGCCCGCCGCGACCAATGGCGGCACCCGTGGCCCCGTCTACATCGGCGTCAGCCGCAGGGAAAGCGCCTTCAGCGAGGCGCGCGAAGGCCGAGCAGCGGGAGGCAGTCAAGGAGACGGCGCCTCAGATGCGACGTCCCTCCGTGAAACGCGGCATTATCCAGAGGCTGATCCGGCGCATTCGGGAGCTGTAGTACATGCAGACGTTGAAAATCGTGGTCACCGGCCCCTTCTCCTCCGGCAAGACCGAGTTCATCCAGGCGATCAGCGAGATCGACGTCGTCTCTACCGAGCGGAGACTCTCACGAGCGTCGGAGCGGATCAAGGATCAGACAACGGTGGCGATGGACTTCGGTCGCATCACCATCGACGAGGAGCTCATCCTATATCTATTCGGCACCCCGGGTCAGAAGCGTTTTAACTTTATGTGGGAGATTCTCTCCGAGGGCATGCTGGGGTTCGTGGTGATGGTCGACAGTACCCGCCCCGAGACCTTTCGAGAGGCGCGCAAGATCTTGGATACCTTCCGCAGCTATTCCCCGGTGCCGTACATTGTGGCGGCCAACAAACAGGATCTCGAGGATGCTTGGCCCGCCGATGACCTGCGCATTGTGCTACGCGTCGACCCTGACATCAAAGTCGTGCCCTGTGTGGCGCGGGAGAAGGAGGCCGTCAAGCAGGTTCTGCTGGAATTGCTCTACGGCATCCTCGAGCTGATAGATGAAGGGGCGTAGCGCCGCGCCGTCGGCTTGCACAACGGGTGGGGCGCTGCGGTGCGTGCTATGTAGGGGCGGCGCGCCGATCCGCCTCCGCTAGTTATAGGTAGGCTCTATGAGCTCCATCGTCACGGATAGAGGCATTGTCCACTACGAGACCTTCGGTCGCGGCAAGCCCGTGGTTTTGTTGCACTGCTGGCTGGGGTCGTGGCAGTATTGGCTCTCGACGATGGAGCACCTGGCCCAGCACGAGTACAAGACATATGCGCTCGACTTTTGGGGATTTGGCGATTCTGCCAAGCAGGGTGCTTTCTCGGTCGATGAGTACGTTCAGATGGTGGAGCAGTTCATGGAGCGTATGGGCCTGCGCTCGGCGCGGGTCATGGGCCATTCTATGGGGGGAACCGTCTCCCTGGCCCTGACCCTCGCGCATGCGGAACGCGTTTCGAAAGTCGCGGTCGTCGGATCCCCGATTGTGGGGTCCGGGCTCAGCCTTCTCCTGAAGCTGGCCGGCGAACCGTGGATTGCGCATGTGCTCTATGGCGTTCCGGGTCTGTTACCTGCTATGATCAAAGTGCTCTCCACGACCTATGCGCAGGATTGGCGTACGTTGTGGGAGATGCTGCGGAAGGACCTCTCGCGGACGACGGTGGATTCCTTCTCCCGAAGCATCCGCGATCTGCGACATACAGACCTGCGTCCGCGCCTGACCGATTGTCGGGTGCCTGCGATGGGGATTTACGGACTGCGGGACAACATCGTGAGTCCGCAACAGGGGGAGGTGCTCGCCAAGGGTGTCGCGAATCCCACTGTCCATTACTTTGAGTCCTCCGGGCACTTTCCCATGCTGGATGAGACGCACCGGTTTCACGCAGCAATTCTGGATTTCCTGACCGATTCGTGAGTGAGGATCAAGTCCGTCAGCCGGCTGGTTTTCCGAACAAGATCTCGCGCATCCTGCTGCTATCGCTAGAGGATGTCGTCGGCAGCCGCGGCAGCAGCGCGATCTTGACGACGGCCAAGCTCGCCCATCTCATCGATAACTATCCGCCGGCGGACTTTGAACCGGGGCTGACCTTCGCGGAAGTTGGCCGGCTCTTCGAGGCTGTTGAGGGCCTTCACGGCGTCACTGGCGGGCGTCAGTTAGCGCGTCGGGCCGGGAGGGAGAGCTTTCGTTACTGGATCGAGGGCCTGGGGAGCATCATGGGCTTTGCCGATGTGGCTCTGCGGCTCCTCCCGTTGAGCTTTCGTGTCCGTATCGGGATCGAGGTGTTGGCCGAGATCTTCAACCGCTACTCGGATCAGGTTGTGAGGCTTGGTGAGGGGAGCGAGGGGTACTATATCGTTCTGGAGCGCTGCGGCTTCTGTGAGGGACGTCGGACTGAGACGCCCGCTTGCGCATTCCCCGTCGGCATCATCGAGGAATCGCTCTTCTGGGTCAGCCGCGGGCGCCAATTCAGCGTGGAGGAGACGACCTGTGTGGCGTGTGGGGATTCGGCCTGCACGTTCCACATTGCCAAGAAACCATTGAGCTGACTGGGACACCAGAGCCCTTTAAGTTCCTGGGCATAACCCGCCCAAGAGCGTAAGAGTCTGAGAGGGTAGAGAGCGGGGACATCCAAGCGTGCGTAAGATCATACTGCGCGATCGTCGCAAGATCCCACCTTTCAACGAGCCGGCGCGCGAACTCAGCGTGCTGGCCAAGCCCCTGTGGCTCCACCAGCGGGATATTCTGACACGGTATACGACTGCGGAGCGTGAGATCGACAGTCTCGATCAGTTCGGTCAAGATGATGAGGAGACCCTAGTTCACCGCGACAATCTCTACTTTGACGAGGTCTTTATCGACGAATTTATCCGTCGCGCCCGGGCGTCGGGCAAGGCTTGCCAGGTCGCCTTTCCATTGGACGACCCGGCGATCACGGGTCAGGCCCTCTACCTACAGCGTGGCATCCGGCAACAGGGCTCCTATTGGGTGGCGGATCTCTGGTACTATCCTCGGGGAAGGGAAGCGGTCGTGCGACCGCTGGTCATGCATACCGAACCTCGAGAGGTGGGCTTCTATCACGTTCCCACCCACATGTCCAACCAGTATGGCGACCTGGTCTACGACCTCCCGACCAAGCCCTTTCTTTCCATTGAGCACTGGGTTCACGTTCTACACGCGAACATCGACTTCGGTATCTTTGCCATCGGCGCCCGGTTCGAGCAGCAGGCCGAGCGTGATGTTGGGCTGAATCTCAAGCTGCTGTGGCGAGGGATGTTGGAGCGCAAGCAGGTGCTCTCCTCCTCGGCGCTGGTCAAGATCGGCAGGAACTGCAGTATCGATCCGACAGCTCAGATTCAAGGACCGACGTTTATCGGCAACAATGTCTCCATCGGCCCGGGCACGGTCGTGGGCAACTGCTACATCGGAGACAACGTCACCATCGACCAGGGCTGTCAGCTGATGCTCAGCGTGGTGGGAGATCGCTCGTTCTTACCCTTCCGGGCCTCGCTGTATCGCAGTGTGCTCATGGATAACTGTGTCTTGGCGCAGAACTCGTGCCTGCAGATGTGCGTGGTGGGACGTCACTCCTTCATCGGAGCCGGCAATACCTTTACGGACTTCAACCTGGTCGACCGTCCGATCCGCTCTCATTTCGACGGAAAGCTGGAGAACACGGGAATGACCGCTCTAGGCGCCGCGGTAGGGCACAATGTGAGGATCGGATCGGGAATGATCGTGTTTCCGGCGCGCATGATCGATTCCGACGTGATCTTGTTCGCAACGCCGGAACGGCGCGTGATTCGCAAGAACGTGATGTGGGAGGACAGCGACCACTTGACTTTGGAGGGCGGCGATAACCTGCACCCCCGTCTCTACCCGCGTGACTGACATGGACACGCACGCCTCCCCCGGTCCCGCGCCTGCTCACTTTTCCGATTTATCGATTTGTCCATTTGCCGGTCTGCCTTTTCCTTCAGGAGGTGAACGATGAGCGAAGGCCGCATCCTCATTGTGGAAGATGATGCCGATATCTCCAACATGCTGCAACTCTATTTCAAGTCGCAGGGCTATGAGGTCTACGGTGCACTGCGTGGGGGTGTCGCCCTGGATCTGGCCCGGCAGAAGCTCCCTAACGTCATCGTCCTCGACATCATGCTCCCTGACATCGACGGCTATGAGGTCTGCCGCCGGCTACGCACCAACCTGCGCACCAGCCACATTCCCATCATCTTCCTTACGCAAAAGGATGAGCGCAATGACAAGATCCACGGCCTCGAGCTGGGCGCCGACGATTACATTACCAAGCCCTTTGACGTGGAAGAGCTGCGTCTGCGCGTCCGTAACACCATCAAGAGCGCGGAAGTCGCCAGTCTGACCAGCCCCAGTACCGGCCTGGCCAGCGGCCGCCTCATCGAGCAGCAACTGCGCGAGCTTCTGCGAATGGAGGACTGGGGCATTCTCTACATCGGGATTCAGGGCCTCGAGGCCTTCAACGAAGCGTATGGCTTTGTCGCCGGCGAGGAGGTCCTGCGCTTCACCGGTATGCTCCTCAATCGCGCCGTCGACGAGCTGGGCACGCCCAACGATTTCGTCGGCCATATTGGTGGTGCTGATTTTATCCTCATCGCCGCCGCGTCCAACGTAGCGCCGATGCGCGAGACCATCGTGGCGGAATTCGAGAAAAACGTCGGCACGCATTATGACTTTATGACCCGGATGCAGGGATACCTTGTCGTCGAAGGCGCTGATGGCGAGGAGACTCAGACACCGCTGATGAGCCTGAGGGTTGGGACCCTGACGGCCGACGATGGGCCTTTCACCGACATCCGCGAGATCACCGAAGCTGCCGCAGAGGCGCGGCGCCGTAGCGCCCAGGAATAGCCAGGAGGTCAGGAGAAGGCCGTGTCCTCGCCTTTGAACGCCCCACGTCTCGCCGTGCTTGTGGACCTTGGAGAACGCCTGGCAGGTGCCTCAAGCGCGGATCAGGTCTGGCTCACCGTGCTGGACGCGGTCGTGCCTGCTGTTGCCGAGGCTGGAGCCTGGGTTTGGCCCGCGCCGAAACCCCGGGTGTGTCATGTGGGAAGCGTACCGGGCCTTTCCGATTCGGTGGCGTGGCAGGAGGCACTGCAAGCGGCGGGTTCACCCTCGGAGCCTGTGCGTGTCGAAGGGACATCCGCTTCTGACGTGTGCCGGCGTCTCCTGATTGTGCCCGTCGGGCCTGAGCGCCCCCCGGGGACTGATGCCTGGCCCGGCTGGTTCGTCTTGGGTGGGAGTCCGAGCAGGGATGGATTCGACGAGGCGGATCTGGAGCTGGCTGTCGCTTTGGAGGAGATGGCGACCGTGGTGGCCTCGACGCTGCAACGCCAAACGCGCTCAGAAGCGCGCGACAAGCCGGGGGACTCCGCGGGGGCGATCGACGCGCTGCGTCGTGTAACGCACGAGATCGCGTCAACCCTCGACCTCGATCGCGTGCTGCGCGTTGTGCTTGATGAAGCGCTTGGCTTCGCGGCTGCCGAAGCCGGCTTTGTGGTGCTCTTCGCCGCTGATCGTGCGGAACTGGCGGTCGCTAAGGGTGTTCCCAAGCGCGCCGCGCTGCAGGCGCGCATCGAGGGCCCGGACGTCGATCGGGCCCTGTTGCGCCGGCTGCGTACCGAGGAACAGGTCCATCTGTCGGACTCGCCTGCTCAGGCCTTTGGCTTGCCCGACGCGAGGTCCGTGCTTGTGACGCCGGTCTTTTACGAGCAACGGCTCGCTGGAGCGATCCTGATACAGAGCGCGGAGCCCGGAGGGTTTCCGTCGGGGACGGTGAGTTTCGTGAGGGCGGTTGCAGAGCAGGCCGCCATCGCGATTGGTGGTGCGCGACGGTACGAGGAGCAGGTCGCGCGGGGCGAGCTGATGCGACAGCGGGCCGAGCAGCTGGCGCTGCTGTTGGAGATCAGCCGCACGATGCGGTCGGAACGCCCTTTGGAGGATGTGCTTCTCGACGTCGCCTACGCCGTTCAGGAGGGGACGGGATTTGATTTGGTGCTGATCAGCGTGCTGGAAGGGGCAACGCTGCGACGGGTAGCGGGGGCGGGGATTCCCCTGGCGGAATTGGAGCGAATGAAGGGGGTGCGCCTGCGTTGGGATCGCGTGCAGCGGCTTTGCCAGGAGCGGTTCCGAGTGGGGCAATGCTACTATGTTCCGGCGCGATTCCAAGGGGAGCGAGAAGGCCTCGACATCTTTGTGTCCGATGAGAGTGGCGCGGAGGCGCCTTCCGGGACTTGGCACGAGGAGGACTTGTTCTTCGTGCCGCTGCGGGGGAGTGGCGGAGAGGTGTTGGGGATCCTGTCGGTGGACCGTCCGCGTGATGGATTGGCGCCGACGGCGATGACCGCGGAGGTTGTGGAGCTCTTTGCGGCGCAGGTGGCGCAGTTGCTGGAGACTGCGCAGCTGGTGGACGATCTCCGACGCCAGGTGACGGCGCTGGAGTTATTGAATGAGCTGAGCCGGTCGATTGCGACCCGCCTGGACCTACCGTTGGTCCTGAACACGGTGGTGCAAGCCGTGACCACACTGTTGGGATACGATTTTGCGACGGTCTTCCTGAGGGACGATGCCGAGGGGCGTTTCGTGCCGCGGGCCTCGTCGGGATATCCGCTCAAGGCGTTGCGCGAGGACGCGACGATGGCGTATATCGCGGATGTCGTGCGCAGCGGGATGCCCCTGGTGGTTGAGGACGCAGAGGGCGATCCGCGTTTCTCAGAGGTGGGGCTGCCTATTGCGGCGTCGATGGCGGTGCCGCTGGTGGCAGAAGGGCGGACGGTAGGTGTGCTGACGGCGGATCGCAAGGTGGGACGGGACGAGGCGTCAGACGAAGGCCCTCCTGGTGCGGGTTCGGTTGGCGGCTTCTCGCCGGCGGAGGTGGCGACGTTGACAGCGGTGGCGGATCAGGTAGCCGTAGCAGTGGAGAACGCGCGGCTGTTTGAGGAAGTGAGGCGCTTCAACGAGGAGTTGGAGGCGCGGGTTGCGGCGCGTACGCGCGAGTTGGGGGCGATGCTACGCGTGCAGCAGGTGGAAGCGGCGAAGCATGAGGCGGTTCTGGAGAGCATCGCAGACGGCGTGATGGTAGCGGACGCGACCGGACGGGTGATCCTGTTCAACGCAGCCGCCGAGCGGATTCTGTCGCTGGAGCGGGAGCAGGTGTTGGGGCGGCAGCTGGAGGAGATTCTGGGGAGCTATAGAGAGGAAGCTCACGAGTGGCTGTCGCAGGTAGCGGCGTGGCAGAAAGACCCCGAGGCCTACGGTCCGGAGGGATTCGTGTCGCAACGTCTGGAAGTGGGCCGCCGGTTTGTAAGTCTACATTTGTCGCCAGTAGCGGCGCGAGCATCCGCAGGCTCTCCGGGTGGGGTGGTGGTGGTCTTCCGAGATATCACGCCGGAGATCGAGGCGGACCGGGCAAAGAGCGATTTCGTGTCTACGGTCTCGCACGAGCTACGGACACCGATGACGTCAATTGTTGGGTATGTGGACTTGCTGTTGCAGGGCGCGGTAGGTGCCCTCTCGGAGTCGCAGCTGCAGTTTCTGGAGCGGGTGCGATCGAGTGCGGGCCGTCTGATGAGTTTGGTGGACGATTTGTTGGATATCTCGCGACTAGAGCAAGGGCGGGTCGAGTTGCTGCGCAGGCCGGTGGTGGTGGCGGAGGTGGTCGAGCAGGTCGTGGAGTTGCTGCGTCCCAAGATAGCGGAGAAGGAACAGAGGTTGGAGATGGTGGTGCCCGCGGGGCTTCCGAGGGTGTATGCGGACTCGGACCGGTTGGCACAGGTGCTGACGAATCTGGTGAGCAACGCGCACAAGTACACGCCCGCAGGCGGGCGGGTGGCGGTACATGCCTACGTGCGTGAGGGGATGATGCATGTAGCCGTGGCAGATACCGGGATCGGCATTGCGCCGGAGAATCAGGAGAGGATTTTCGAGCGCTTTTACCGAGTAGAAGACGATCCGGCGGTGTACGAGACATCGGGGACAGGGCTAGGATTGGCCATTGCGTTGTCGTTGATTCAGATGCACGAGGGGCAGATCTGGTTGGAGAGTGAGCTAGGCGTGGGAAGTATCTTCACGTTTTCACTGCCACTGGCCGAGGGGGAGCCGACGGAGGATGTGGGGGATAGGCCGGTGATTGGCGGGCGTGAGTTGAAGGCCGCAAGCTGAAGGCCGCAAGCTGAAGGCCATGAGCCGACGACCGTGAGTGGAAAGCCGTAGACTGAGCGTGGGGGTGGGCATGGCAATGATTTTGGTGGCTGAGGACGAGCGGGATATTCGAGACCTAATCGCGTTCACGCTGGAGTTCGCAGGATACGAGGTGGTGCTGGCGACGAATGGCGCGGAGGCGGTGGCGCTGGCGCGTGAGGCACGCCCTGATTTGGTGTTGATGGACGTGCGGATGCCGCGGATGACGGGCTATCAGGCATGTGAGGCGCTGAAGGAGACGCCGGAGACGCGGGAGATTCCGGTGGTGTTTCTGTCGGCGAAGGGCCAGGACTCCGAGATTCAGGAGGGGATGGAGGCCGGGGCGGTGGACTACATCTTAAAGCCGTTCGCGCCGGACGAGTTGACGGCGCAGGTGCGGCGCATTTTGGAGGAAGCGAAGGCAGGGTAAGCCCACGCCTGCGGTCGATCTAGGCAGACAGGGTTATGCGGCAATGAGCGCGATCATCCTGGAGAGCAGTCTGGTGCACTATGAGGCGCTGGGGCGGGGGCGTCCCTTGGTGTTTCTGCACGATTGGTTGGGATCGTGGCGCTATTGGGTGCCGACGATGGTGGAGTTGTCGCCGTCGTTCCGGGCGTATGCGCTGGATTTCTGGGGGTTCGGCGATTCGGATAAGGTGGTCGCGTGGTATTCGGTAGGGGATTTGGCAGGGCAGGTGGCTTTGTTCCTGGAGCAGATGGGGATTGGCCGAGTGCCGATCATCGGGCATGGGCTGGGCGGGGTGGTGGGGACGCTGCTAGCCCAGCAGTATCCGGAACGGGTGGCACAGTTGATGGGGGTGAGCGTGCCGCTGTCACCGAGGCAGATGGGACGGACGTTGAGTGGTTATGGCGGCGGGGAGAATCCGGCGCGGGTCATCCTCGGTCGGCGCCTGCGGGAGTACGAGGAAGTGGCGCTTGAGGCGGGGAAGACGGACGGGGCCGCGGTGGTAGAGAGCGTGCGCTCGGCGCGGGAGGCCGATGTGCTGGGAGCGCTGCGGGCGCTGGAGATGCCGGTGCTGTTGGTGAGCGGAGGCGAGGATCCGCTCGTAGCGGCACCGGACGCGAGCATATTGGCAGAGTTGGACTACAATGTGTATTCGTTGGTGTTAGCGGGGTCGGGGCATTATCCTATGTTGGATGAGGGGAGTAAGTTCTGCCGGCTGCTGCGGGATTTTCTAGCCTACGGCGATGCGTGGGAGCAGTACGACGTGAAGGATGAATGGAAGCGGCGGATGCGGTAGCGGCGGGGCAGAGAGGGTGAGACGGCGATGAGCAAGCGCAAGCAGGAGGCGGATCCCTGGGCAGTAGCGTGGACGGTACGGGCGCTGGTGGTCGTGGCGTTCGCGGCTGCGCTGGCTGTGCCCACGGGGCTGGTGCCGATTGTGGCGGTGGCCACGGATGCGAGCGGCGAACTGACGGAGATGGAGGGACCGATTGTGATTCCGTTGAGCACGCCGGTACCGACTGCGACGCTGCCGCCCGAGGTGACACCGACGCCGCGGGTGCCACGGGTGGGGATTATCGCGGGGCACACAGGAAGCGACAGTGGGGCGATCTGCAACGACGGGCTGCAAGAGGTGGACGTGAACCTGGCGATCGCCGAGCAGGTGGTGGAGCTATTAGCAGGCTATGGATGG
Source organism: Anaerolineae bacterium (assembly GCA_049974845.1). Taxonomy (GTDB): domain Bacteria; phylum Chloroflexota; class Anaerolineae; order B4-G1; family SLSP01; genus PWVB01. Next base: position 61,086 of record JBNGCP010000011.1, read on the forward strand.
CAGGTTGAGCTGTTGGAGGAGTTCGATGTGCGCCTGAACGGGTACCAGGCGGACGCGTTGTTGTCGATTCACGTTGACTCGTGCAATGTGCCGGGGAAGTCGGGGTTCAAGGTGGCACGGGCGGAGTCGAGCTATATTCCGGGTTCTGAGGACCAGCTGGTGGACTGCATCAGCGAGCACTATGCAGAGGTGACAGGGCTGCCCTTCGATCCGTTCACGATTACGTACGATATGCGACGGTATCATGCCTATTATGAGATTGATCCGAGCACACCGGCGGCGATTATCGAGGTCGGATTCCTGCTGGACGATCGAGAGCTGCTGACGGAGCGCCCTGAGGTGGTGGCGCAGGGCATTGTCGAGGGGTTGGTGTGTTTTGTGGAGGGAGATGGGCAGTGAGGTTGGCGGGCCGTCACACCCCCGGTCTCGGCGCCAGCTGTAGGGTGGGTTTGGGTTGTGGGGCAGCAGTTTTCGCTGCCGTTTGGTTGATCTTTCCGCGTCTGTGAAGTAAAATAGGTGAAACGAGGCATCTCTCCCCCAGTCTGTCAAGCTGCTCGTGAAAGGAGTCACAACAGATGTCCTACCAGAAAGTCATCATCGTTGGGAACTTAGGGAGCGACCCTGAGATGCGCTACACGCCGGACGGCACGCCGGTCACATCCTTCAGCGTTGCAACCAATCGACGTTGGACAAACCAGGACGGCTCCCAGGGTGAGGAGACCGTGTGGTTCCGCGTGACCGCATGGCGACGTTTAGCGGAAACTGCAGCGCAATACCTCAGCAAAGGACGTCAAGTGCTGGTAGAGGGCCGCATGACCCCTGATCGGGAGACGGGAGGCCCCCGTGTTTTTCAGCGGAGAGACGGTTCTTGGGGAGCCTCGTACGAGCTCACGGCATTTCGTGTTGTCTTCCTGCAGGGTCGAGGGGATGTTCCCAGCCGTGAGGATGAAGGCGACGTCGAAGGCCCGGACTATGTGGCCGAGGACGAGATCCCGTTCTAGAATCGAGATACGCTGATTCGCCAGTGGTTATGGTCAACAGAGGGGGATACCCCCTCTGTTGCTTTCTGAGTGGGTGGATTCCACGGATCCCTGTAGGGGAAACTCCCAGGAAAGAGAGAGACTAGGTTATGAACGACACCCTGCAGACGTGGTTGGATGATCTGGCCGCCGACGCCGAGGCCGATATGGCGATCCAGAACAAGGTCCGCGACGAGGCGCTGCAACAGAGCCGTGCTTTGATTCGCCTGTGCTCCAACGCCATCCGCGCTGGCCATCGCAACGAGTGGGATGAGGCCGAGACGTTGCTGGCTGAGGCGGATGCCATAGGTCGCGATATGCAGACCTTACTGGAGCCTTATCCAGAACTCTATTATGCGGGCTATACGCAGGACGCGTTGAAGGAGTTGGTGGAGGCCCAGGTAACCCTGGCGCTGATCTCCGATCGATCATTGCCTCAGGTGGATCCCGATGCTATCCCGCTTAACACCTATCTCAACGGTGTGTGCGAAGCAGCCAGCGAGTTGCGTCGACGGTGTCTTGATCTTCTGCGCCGAGAGGATTTCGAGGAGGCCGAACGCTTGCTGCGGGTGATGGATGCCGTCTATGAGGTGCTGATGTCCTTCGCCTATCCTGATGCCATCACGCGGGGGCTGCGACGACGTGTCGATCAGCTTCGAGGGGTACTGGAGCGCACGCGGGGCGATCTGACGAGCAATCTGCAGATGGTGCGGTTACGGAATGCGCTGGAGGCCCATAGCGCCGACTTTGAGTGAGCAGCGGCTTGCTTCGCAATTCAGTTTGACCCTCACTGGTATACATATTCGCTTGACAACTCAGTGGGTTAGAGTAGGATGCGGCTAGGCGCGACCCAAAGCTTGTACTCCGTCTAGGGTATAGGCTTTTTTCTTGTCTGGTCACATTTAGGGGGACACATGCCGATCAAGTTCGGTACCGATGGGTGGCGAGCGGTGATCAGCGACACCTTCACGTTTGAGAATCTGCGGATCGTCGCTCAGGCGGTTGCGGACTACGTGCAGCTGCACACCACCTCGGAGAGACCCGAGGTGATTGTTGGGTTCGACACGCGCTTTCTGTCCGATCGGTATGCGCGCGAGGTGGCGCGAGTGATGGCAGGAAATGGCATCGTGGCGCATCTGACGCGCGCCGACGCGCCGACGCCGGCTGTCTCTTATGCGGTGGTGGACAAGCGAGCGGTTGCCGGGGTGATGATCACAGCCAGCCACAACCCACCGCGCTATAATGGCCTGAAGCTTAAGGCGTCCTTTGGCGGCTCTGTTCTACCAGAACAAGCCGGCGAGGTCGAGATCCTGCTCGAGCGTAACCAGCTTGAGGGGCGAGGGCCGAACTTGATGGAATATGAGCAGGCGATGGAGCTGGACCTGATCCGTCGCTTCGACCCCGCATGGGCCTACTACCAGCATCTTTCCACGTTGGTGGATCTCGACCTGATCTCGAACGGGGAGTTGCGGGTCGTCGCAGACGCGATGTATGGTTCGGGACGTGGCGCCATACGGGACCTATTAAGCCGTACGCGATGTCAGGTTCACGAGATCCGCGGCGAGATGAATCCCGGCTTTGGCGGCATTCATCCAGAGCCGGTGGCTCGCTATCTGCAGGCGCTCGTCGCCGCTATGCAAGCGAACCACGCGGATGTTGGGTTGGCCACTGACGGAGATGCGGATCGAATCGGCGCCATAGATGCCCTGGGAAACTTCGTCGATCCGCATCACATCTTCGCCTTGGTGCTGCGATATCTTGTGGAGAAGCGAGGTTGGACGGGGACCGTGGTGCGCTCTGTTTCGACGACACGGATGGTCGACCGTCTGGCGAAGCGCTATCAACTGCCGCTCTGTGAGACGCCGGTAGGATTCAACCACATCGCCGATCACATGCTCGGTGGGGATGTGTTGATGGGCGGGGAGGAATCCGGTGGCCTCTCGATTAGGGGGCATATTCCAGAAGGTGATGGTATTCTATTGGGGTTGTTGCTTCTGGAAGTGATGGCGTATAGCAAGGCGTCCCTGCAGGAGATGGTCGCCGATATCCAGAAAGAGGTCGGGCCGACGTGCTACGCACGTCGCGACATCCCCGTGAGGCGCCACGTGCCTAAGGCCGAGATGGTCACGCGGCTTGAGGAGCACGTGCCTGCCGAGCTGGCGGGTCAATCGGTGGTTGATGTGAGCACCATTGACGGGGTCAAATACATTCTGGCAGATGATGCCTGGTTGCTTATCCGACCCTCGGGTACCGAACCTGTGCTGCGTGTCTACGCCGAGGGACGGTCCTTGGACGAGGTGGGGGCCTTGCTGGCTTACGGAGAGCAGGTCGCTGCCTGATTGTGTGTTTGTCGATTGATTCTTTCGATGAAGCGCCTCTCTAGCGAGGACAACAAGTTGCGAGTTTGTGGGCTTTAGAAAGCGTATGGAGAAGACATTCAGTATGACGAAGAGCAACGGTAGTGTGACATTGATCCCCCCTTACGGGGGCAAGCTGGTGGACCTGGTCGCGGCGGCGGAGGAGCGCGAGGCGCTGATGGCCGAAGCGAACCAATACCCGACCTTCCAGATGTCGGATCGCAACCTCTGCGATCTGGAGCTCCTGGCGGTAGGGAGCTTCTCACCGCTGGACCGCTTTATGGGTCAGGAGGATTACCAGCGCGTCCTGACCGAGATGCGGCTGGCCGATGGCACCCTCTTCCCCATCCCGATCACGCTCACCATCAACAAAGAGGATTTGCCGACCCGCGGGGAGTGGATCACCCTCTGCGACTCGCGCAACTACGTGATCGCGATCATGCGCCTGGAGGAGGTCTTCCGCTGGGATCCGACACGCGAGGCGCGCCTGGTCCTGGGGACGACGGACCCGCGGCATCCGCTGGTGCCGGAGATGGAGCGGTGGGGTGACCTCTGTATCTCTGGGGCGCTTAAGGTCATCAATTTGCCGAAGTACTATGATTTCGTCAACCTGCGGCGCACGCCGGCACAGGTGCGCGCCAAGCTCCACGAGCTGGGTCACGAGACCGTCGTGGCGTTCCAGACGCGCAACCCGATGCACCGCGTGCACGAGGCACTGACGAAGCGCGCCGCGGAGCGTGTGGGCGGCAGCTTGCTGATCCACCCCGTGGTGGGGTTGACGAAGCCCGGGGACGTTGACCACTTCACCCGGGTGCGCGTCTATCGGGCGTTGGTGGAGAACTACTACACCGACTATGACGTAGTGCTGAGCCTGTTGCCGTTGGCGATGCGGATGGCGGGGCCACGGGAGGCGCTGTGGCACGCGCTGATCCGCCGTAACTACGGGGCGACGCACTTCGTGGTGGGGCGTGACCACGCCGGGCCGGGGGTGGACAGTAACGGGCGACCGTTCTACGGGCCCTATGAGGCGCAGCAGATGATGGACCAGTACCGCGAGGAGCTGGGCGTGGAGGCGGTGAGCTTCCGTGAGCTGGTCTACGTGGAGGATCTCGACGACTACGTGGCCAAGGAGCAGGCGCCAGACGTCGGGGAAGCCCTCTTCATCTCGGGGACCGAGGTCCGGGAGGAGTACCTGGACAAGGGCAAGTCGCTGCCGAGTTGGTTCACGCGACCGGAGACGGCGGAGATCCTGCGGGAGACCTATCCGCCCCGCCACAAGCAGGGCCTGTGTCTGTGGTTCACCGGGCTAAGCGGCTCGGGGAAGTCGACGATTGCCAACGCGCTGACGCCGATGCTGCTGGAGCGGGGACGACAGGCAACGATCCTGGATGGCGATGTGGTGCGGACGCACCTCTCAAAGGGGTTGGGATTCAGCAAAGAGGATCGCGACACCAACGTCTTGCGGATTGGGTTCGTGGCGGGGGAGATCGCGCGGCACCATGGGACGGTGATCTGCGCGGCGGTCAGTCCCTATCGCAATACGCGGAGCGAGGTGCGCAAGATCGTGGGAGATGAGCACTTTGTCGAGATCTACGTGAACACGCCGCTGGAGGTCTGCGAGGAGCGCGACGTCAAGGGGCTCTATGCCCGCGCGCGGCGCGGCGAGATCAAAGGGTTCACGGGGATCGACGATCCCTATGAGGCGCCGCAGAATCCGGAGTTGGTGATGGATACGGTGGAACGGACCCCGGAGGAGAACGCGCGCTTGATCGTGGAGTACCTTGAGGAGCGCGGCTTCCTCAACCACGTGTAGGTCAGCCCGGCACGCAGGTCCGTACAGGGGAGATGACATTGGGATTTCTCGGAAAGCTGTTTGCTAAGCGTAAAGACGCGGTGATTGTCGTATCGGGTCTGCCACGCTCCGGCACTTCGATGATGATGCGGATGCTTGAGGGGGGCGGCGTTCCCATCCAGCAGGACGGCATCCGGGCGCCCAATGAGGACAATCCCAAGGGATACTACGAGTATGAGCGCGTCAAGAAGCTGCCGGAGGGCGACGTCGCATGGCTATCGGAGGCACAGGGGAAGGCGGTGAAAGTCATTGCCGCCTTGTTGATGTACCTGCCCGACACCTATACTTACCAAGTGCTCTTCATGCGGCGCAACATGGAGGAGATCCTGGCTTCACAACGGCGCATGCTGGTGCGGCGCGGCGAGGATCCTGACGCCGTCGACGACGGGGAGATGGCGCGTCTGTTCGAGAAGCATCTCTCTCAGGTCTACGGCTGGATGCAACGGCAAGCCAACATGACTTGGCTGGACGTGGACTACAACGAGGTGCTGACAGACCCTTCCACGAGTGCGAAAAGGGTGCAGGCCTTCCTGGATCTACCGTTGGACATTGAGGCGATGGCAGCCGTCGTAGATCCAAACCTGTACCGTCAGCGGGCTTAGTGGTGAGTTAGCTATCAGGCTTAAAGGAGAGCAACACGTATGAAGAGAGCTCTGGTTTGCGGGGCGGGTGGATTCATCGGTGGACATCTGGTATCAAAACTTAAGCGCGAGGGCTACTGGGTGCGCGGCGTGGACATTAAAGAGCATGAGTTCCGCACTCTCGAGACAGACGAGTTCTTGCTGCTGGACTTGCGGAGGCCCGAGAGCTGTTGGGAGGCCCTGACCATCGAGGGTGGCACCTTCGACGAGGTCTACCAGCTCGCGGCGGATATGGGGGGAATGGGCTTCATCCACACGGCTGAATGCGACATTATGCATAACAGCGCGCTGATCAATGTTCACATGATCGATACTGCCGTAAAGGCCGGGGTGCCGCGTTACTTCTTCTCCTCTTCGGCGTGTGTCTACCCGGATATGAAACCCGGCGACCCGGAGATGACGGAGGAGCAGGTTATTCCCGCAAACCCGGATAACGAGTACGGGTGGGAGAAGCTATATGCAGAGCGCATGGCGCACGCTTACGCCCGACACTACCCCATCGAGGTGCGGATCGCGCGCTTCCAGAACTGCTACGGCCCCTATGGGACTTGGCGCGGAGGGCGTGAGAAGGCACCGGCGGCGATCTCGCGCAAGGTCGCGATGACTGAGGATGGCGGCACCATCGACGTCTGGGGCGACGGAACAGCCGTTCGCGGCTTCACATACGTGGATGATCTGGTCGACGGGATCTATTTGTTGATGCAGTCGGATCTGAAGGAGTCGGCGAACATCGGCACCGAGGAATACGTCACGGTCAACGAGCTGGTGCAGACGGTGATCGACGTGTCTGGCAAGGATCTTGAGGTGCGGCACGTTGAAGGCCCGGTAGGCGTTCAGGCGCGGAATTTCAGCAAGGCCAAGATGCGGGCCCTCGGCTGGGAGGCCAAGGTGAGCCTTCGAGAGGGCATCGAGCGAACCTATCCTTGGGTTGCTGAGCAGGTCGCGCAGGCCTATGGGGCCTAAGGCTCACGAAGTATGCTTATGAACAGGGCTGAGAGGCAGTGCAGCGTGTCAGGCAAACCGCCGATAGGGCAACTCAGGAAACGGCTCAAGGTCATCAACGGGTGCGACGACGGGGATATCCGGCTGGTTCGTTCCCCGCTTCGTGTCTCACCGCTTGGCGCTCACGTAGACCATCAAGACGGTCTGGTGACCGGGATGACCCTGGATCGAGCGATCTATCTCGCTTTTGTACCGCGCGAGGACGATCTGGTGCGGGTCGAGAGCCTCAATTTCCCGGGGCGCGTTACTTTCAACCTCAGCGACGTGCCACCCAGGGTGCCGGGAGAGTGGGGCAACTACGCCCGCGGCGCTGCACTGGCGCTGATACAGTCGTATGACATACAAACAGGACTGGATGCCGTCGTTGCCGGTACGATGCCCATTGGGGGGCTCAGCTCTTCGGCGGCGGTCGGCATCGCCTATCTCTTGGCGCTGGAAACCGTCAACGATCTTCAGGTTTTGCCTCGGGAGAACATCGAGCTCGATCGGTACGTTGAGAACGTCTATCTAGGTCTTAGAAACGGGGTGTTGGATCAGTCGGTGATTCTGCTGAGTGCCCGTGACTGCCTGACCCACATTGATTGTGGTTCGATGGAGATCCAGAGGATTCCCACCGCGGCGAGCTCGGACGAGTTTGAGATCCTTGTTGTCTACTCCGGGGTCCAAAAGGCCTTGACCGGCACGGACTATAACAGCCGGGTGGCGGAATGCCAGGCAGCGGCGCGCATGCTTCTCGACTGGTCCGGCCTACCGTCCCCTAACGGCACGTCCCGCCTGAGGCTCGTGCCGTCCGATATCTACGCCGAGTATGGCGACCGTCTTCCAGCGCCGCTCGATCGCCGGGCACGTCACTTCTTCACCGAATTGCAGCGCGTTGAGGAAGGCGTTGTGGCCTGGCGGAACGGCGATCTTGAGACGGTCGGGGCCCTGGTGCGGGCTTCAGGGGCGAGCTCGGTCTACAACTACGAGTCGGGGTGCCCGCATCTGACGACGCTCTACCACATTCTCAGTGAGTGCCCGGGTGTCTACGGCGCCCGGTTCAGTGGAGGCGGCTTCCGCGGTTCGTGCATCGCGCTTAGTCACCCACAAGCTCGTGAGGAGATCACGGCGTTTGTCGAGAGTCGCTATCCCCAAGCCTACCCTGACATCGTCGAATCCTATAGCATCCACTTCTGCCAGACCGATGGAGCGGCTTGTCTTCTGGATTCTTGTGAAGACTCAGCCTGATCTGTCGAAGCGAGGCGGTGTGACCATCGAGAGTAGAACGCCGTGATCGCGATCGTTAACCGATAATGGAGTGAGGCCACGTCAAAGTGAGTGAGTCAGACCGCGACCGGCGTGACGTGATCGGGTTGCGCCTCCTGCTGGCCTTCGCGTCGCTCGGGGTGGGGATTCTCCTGTTGTTTCTGGATGTGCCGCCCGTGGTTCTCACCTGGGAAACGGCTAGTGAGGTCGGCACAGCCGGGTTTAACGTCTATCGGGCCCCCGCATGGGACACTGACTCCGCCGACTCTTGGACGCGAGTGAATCCGGAGCTGATTCCTGCCGAGGGCGACGAGGTGGTAGGCGCCTCCTATCGATTCGAGGATGAGGGACTTCGACCCGGTCGTCGCTATCGCTACCGAATAGAGGAAGTGGAGTGGGATGGCACGACAACGGTCTATCCAGACGTGGTCATCGTCCGGGCTGGCATGCCTCGATATGTGACCAAGGGGGAGGGCGTCGTGTTACTGTTATTGGGCGCCTTCCTGATGGGACGACGGCTGTGGTCGCGTTGAGGGTTACCTTAGTGGCTCCATCTCCCCGCCTGTCCGGCTTTCGTGGCGTTGGGTGAGGTCTCAGGAGGCCCCGGATGACGTTGGTGCTAAAGGTCGATCCAGAATCGCCTGAGCCTGAGTTCATCGCGCGAGCTGCTGCCGTCATCCGCGGTGGCGGGCTGGTCGCTTTTCCCACGGAGACGGTCTATGGGCTTGGTGCCAATGCGCTGGATGGGGAGGCCGTCACCGGCATCTTCGTCGCCAAGGACCGCCCGAGCTACGACCCTTTGATCGTTCACCTGGCCGACGCCAACCAGATCAACATGGTCGTTGCAGTGGTGCCGGATGTCGTCCGGACGTTGGCGGCGGCATTCTGGCCGGGCCCCCTGACCCTTGTACTCCCGCGGGGCTCTCGAGTCCCCCTCGAGGTGACGGCTGGTGGGGACACCGTGGCCGTGCGGGTGCCATCACACCCGGTCGCTCAAGCGTTGCTTGAGGCAGCCGGTGTGCCGATTGCGGCGCCCAGCGCAAACCGGTTTGGTCGCGTGAGTCCTACCCGTCCTGAGCACGTGCTGCACGATCTTGAGAGTCGCTTCGACCTGCTTCTGGATGCGGGCAGCACCCCGGTGGGCGTGGAGTCGACCGTCCTCTCTTTGGTCGAGGCCGTGCCCACGCTGCTCCGGCCCGGCGGGGTCAGTCGGGAGGCCTTGGAGCGGGTCCTGGGGCCGATCGAGATCGCGTCATCCATTCTAGTCAGTGAAGATCAGGAGCCAACTGAGCGTTTGATTTCGCCGGGCACCTCAACCAAGCACTACGCTCCCCGTGCGGAAGTCATTCTCTACCGAGGGGAGCGTGAACCCACGCTTTTTCAGATGCGTGCAGCGGCCGAGGCGCGGCTTGAGGCCGGGGATCGGGTGGGAGTCCTGCTGGTCGAGGAGGACATGTCTGCACTGACGGGTTTGCCGGTGGAGGCCGAGAGTCTGGGATCGATCACCTCCATGCGGCAGATCGCACAGCGGCTGTTCGCCGCGCTGCGCGCCCTTGATCAGGCCGGTGTGGAGGTGATCCTCACGCGGGACCTGGGGGATGTCGGCCTTGGGCTCGCGGTTCGTGACCGTCTGATGCGCGCTGCCGGTGGGCGTGTGGTCGAGGTGACGACGGGCGAGAATTGTGCGAGCGCCCTCGGCAAGCCAACGAGGTTGGCTTAACGCAACTTACGGGGGAAGCTCAAGAGCTTCCCCCGTCGCTTAAGGCTCAGGAAGATTGCAGATCGTGCGAGCTCAGGCCCGTAGGAAGTCGCGGAGGCGGCGGGCGTGGGCCGGATGGCGCAGACGACTTAAGGCCTGGGCCTCGATCTGGCGGACGCGCTCGCGTGTCACGCCCAGCTTCTTGCCGACCTCCTCCAGCGTGTAGGTCTGCCCGTCCAGGAGACCGTACCGCATCTGGAGGATCTTGACCTCGCGGGGCGGCAGATCGACCAGGATTTCCATTAGCTGGTCTTTGAGCATTAAGGAGCTCACGCGATCCGGCGGCGAGGGACTATCGACATCCTCAACGAAATCGCCCAAGGTGCTGTCACCTTCGTCATCAGTGGGCATCTCCAACGACAGAGGACGGCGGGCGACATCGAGCATCTGCTCGACCTTGCGCACGGGAATCTCCAGCTCCGCCGCCAGCTCCTCGGCTGTCGGGCTGCGACCTAGGCGCTGCGTTAATTGATGCGAGATTCGCAGCATCTTGTTGATCTGGTCGCCCATATGGACGGGGACGCGGATGGTGCGGCTCTGATCGGCAATCGCCCGGGTGACAGCCTGGCGGATCCACCAGGTCGCATAAGTGGAGAACTTATGTCCGCGCTTGTACTCGAACTTATTCGTTGCACGGATCAGGCCTATGTTGCCCTCCTGGATCAGGTCGAGGAAAGGCACGCCTCGCCCGATGTACTTCTTGGCGACGCTGATGACCAGTCTGGAGTTCGCACGGATGAGATGTTCTCGCGCCCGGATTCCGTCCTCGAGCTGGAGCTCCAGTTCGTACCGTTTGTCGTCGTTGGCGTACTTACCGGCGGCTAGCTTGGATTGGGCTTTCTTGCCCGCTTCGATACGTTTCGCTAAAGCCACCTCTTCCTCGGCGGTAAGCAGCGGAACTCTTCCGATCTCCTTGAGGTAGAGACCGATCGTGTCATCCACCTCGATGGCCCGGTATACGTCCTCCTCGAGCTTTTCATCCTCGCCGTCAAAGGGTTCCTCAGTATCGAGCTCCTCCATCACTTTGACGAGTCCGGTGGGCACCTTTTCCCCGGGTCCGCCAACGACGATGCCAGACTCCATCAGCGTCGCGATTGTCTCGTCCAGCTCCGCTATATCCTCTTCGGCCTCTGGGAAGACCTGCTGGATGTCCTCGTAGGTGACGTAACCGCGTTCGTGCCCCAGCGCCAGCAGGTACTCCTCGCCGGATAAGTAGCTGTGGAGAGGGCTGATTTCCTCTTCCTGTTTCTCGTATCTTTTCTCTAAGACCAACCTATTGTTCCTTTAAGTGCAAGAATCAGACCTTTGCTCTCTGCTCAACCGATCGAGCGCTGCTCTGCCCACGGGCTTTGCCTACGGGCTCTGCCTACGTGCGCAGTTCGTCCAGGGCCACGCTGCGAGAGCGAGGTGTATGGTAGCAGATTGCGAATAATAGCGTAGTAAACTTCAAGCACTTGTCAACCCAAGCCCTTCCGACCTGGGCCGCACAGGCGCAAAAAAGAGCACGGGCGGCGGATGCCACCTGTGCTAACGGCAACCTAATATAGCACACTCCGCGCTCCATTGTCAAGAGAT
>JBNGCP010000012.1:0-17470 GCA_049974845.1 Anaerolineae bacterium
CCGACTTAGCAAGGCTCAAAAACTCTCCAAATAAATGGGGTCACTTCAGTCAGCTATTAGCCATCAGCTGTCAGCCTGCTTGACAGGAGTAGGAAGTAAGGGAGTAGGGAGTAAACAGCGCTCGGGCGCAGCGTCGTGTACTCCCTACTCCCCTACTCCTTACTCCCGTCGCTGATGTTCGATCCCGCACGTTGCTGCACGCTTTTGCACGCTTCCGCTTGATTCCGTTGACTGAGCGTGCGGGGCGTGCTATAGTTAGGGTGTTGGGCAGGTCATGAATGCTTAAGAGCGAGCGGCAGCGGTGGATCGTCGAGCGTCTGCAGGCCGAGGGTGTGGTACGGGTCTCGGAGCTGGCGGAGACGCTGGACGTGAACCCGGTGACCGTTCGGCGTGACCTGACCCAGTTGGAGGACGAGGGCCAGCTCCGTCGGGTGCACGGCGGCGCGGTCATTCGGGAGAGCGGGGCGGTTCGCAGCCGCGCTTCGGGCCTGAGCCGGCGGATTGCCGAGGCGACGGCCAAGTTCATCCCCGAGGAGAGCGTCCTCTTCCTGGGACCCGGCGCCTTGACAACGGAGGTCGTCCCCTTTCTCCAGGCGCATGCGCACCTGACGGTGATCACCAACGCGTTGGACGCGGCCTGGAGCCTGGCGCGGCAGCAGCGGCACACGCTCCATATGATCGGAGGACAGGTAGGCGCGGGCTACGGGGTCTTTGGGGATCCGGAGAGGCTGCGACGGGTTCGCGCCGACTACGTGGTGCTGGAGGCCGACGGGCTCGACGCCGAGCGCGGCTTCACCCACGACGACCGGGAGACGGCGGCCATGGCGCGCTCGCTCTTCAGCCTGAGCGCGCAGAAGATCGTCCTGATCGCGCCGGAGCGGCTCGGCCGCGCGGGGGCGCTCTTTATCGCCCCGGCCGGCGAGATCGATGTGGTGGTGACGGGCCGGGAAGCCGACAACGCGCGGCTCTGGGATCTGAGCGAAGCGGGCGTGCGCATCGTCCTGACTTAGGAGAGGTCTGGGGACAGTTCGGGTCTTTGATGAGCGGGCGTCCGTCGTCCGCGCTAGTCACCGGGATTGGCAAACAGAGGTTTGGCTCATATTGAAGGGAGCTTGATATGGCAGGTGTTATCTACGATCACGTTACGAAGCGCTTTGACGATGTCGTCGCCGTTTCGGACCTCAGCATTGAGATCAACGACAAGGAGTTCCTGGTCTTCGTCGGTCCGTCGGGCTGCGGCAAGAGCACGAGCCTGCGGATGTTGGCCGGGCTTGAGGAGATCGACGAGGGCGAGATCTACATCGGCGACCGGCTGGTCAATGATGTCCCGCCCAAGGACCGGGATATCGCGATGGTCTTCCAGTCCTACGCGCTCTATCCGCATATGACGGTCTATGACAACATGGCCTTTGGGCTGAAGCTGCGGAAGGTACCGAAGCAGGAGATCGACCGGCGCGTGAAGGAAGCTGCGGGCCTGCTGGGCATCGAGCACCTGTTGGACCGCAAGCCCAAGCAGCTCTCCGGTGGGCAGCGCCAGCGCGTGGCCGTGGGCCGCGCCATCGTCCGCGAGCCCAACGTCTTCTTGATGGACGAGCCGCTCTCGAACCTGGACGCGAAGCTACGCGTGCAGGCGCGCGCGGAGATCTCAAAGCTCCATCAGCGCCTGGGCACCACCTTCATCTACGTGACCCACGACCAGGTCGAGGCGATGACGATGGGGACCCGGATCGCGGTGCTCAAGGACGGCGTGCTCCAGCAGTTGGACACACCGCAGCATCTTTACGACTTTCCCAACAACGTCTTCGTCGCCGGTTTCATCGGCAGCCCGGCGATGAACTTCTTCGACGCCACCCTGATCCAGGAGGACGGTGCGATCTACGCCGACTGCAGGGATTTCCGGGTCGAGATGCCCAATGAGAAGGCAGAGGTTTATAAGCCGTATCTGGGCAAGGAAGTGGTGATGGGCTTGCGGCCGGAGCACATCCACGATCCCGAGTACCCGCCGCCCGGCATCAAGCCATCGCTGGTTGAGGCGCAGGTGGAGATCACGGAGCTGATGGGGAACGAGGTCAACGTCTTCTTCACGGCGGACAACACCGACTTCATGGGCCGCTTCGACCCCCGGACGAAGGTCTCGGTAGGGATGACCACAGAGGCCGCGTTCGACATGAGCCGGGTCCACATCTTCGACAAGCAGACGGAGAAGGCGATTCGCTAACCGATTATTCAGGAGCTCACCATCGACCGTATTCACATCATCGTTCACTTCCTCCAACAGAGCGCCCGCTGCGAACGCAGCGGGCGCTCCGACGTGTAGTGGAGGCGCGACACGCACGTCGGAGACGCGACACCGTCGCGTCTCTACAGGGGGGCGATCTGGCGCGAAAATGGTTGACAAGACGGGGGTTTCACGTATAATTCTAACTGCTCGTGCCCCAGTGGCGGAATAGGCATACGCGGCAGGTTGAGGACCTGTGCCCTTTTGGGCGTGGAGGTTCAAGTCCTCTCTGGGGCACCAGGCGAACAGGCCGGCGAAGGGAGTTCCCCTCGCCGGCCTGTTGTATTTTCAGTGCATACGGAGGCGGGGCCTCCCGACTGTTCGGCGGCGCCAGACGAAGCCCGTTCGCCGAGAGGGACAGCGTGCAGAGAAGCACTAGGGCGAGCATCAACCGACCGCCGATCACCGGACCGGGCACGTAGCTGCGGCCCCCCTTTCCTTTTCCAACCCGCTACTTGCGGTATATACTCACCCAAGAATCCAAGCAAATCCGAGTACCGCAAGGAGGCCATCTATGGCTACCGTCCGTTTTGGTATCGTTGGGATGGGTGGAATGGGCAACGGTCACGCCCGCAACATGCCGCACATTCCCGAGGCCGAGCTCACCGCCGTATGTGATATCGCTCCGGAGGCCTTACAAGCGGCCACGGACGCCTATGACGTGCCCGGCTTCGAGAAGCACACCGAGCTGCTGGACAGCGGATTGGTCGATGCCGTGTTGATCGCTACGCCTCACTACTTCCACCCCCCTATCGCGGTCGATGCGATGGCACGCGGCATCCACGTCCTCAGCGAGAAGCCTATGGCCGTCACCGTGTCAGGCGCGGAAGCGATGATCAAGGCCGCCGAACGCAGCGGCGTCGTCTTCGCCGTGATGTTCCAGCAGCGGACGCTGCCCGTCCATCAAGCGGCGAAACGCCTGGTCGACGAAGACCGCCTCGGCGAGCTCTACCGAACGCTCTTGATCGACAGCCACTTTCGCAGCCAGGCCTACTACGACTCCGCCGGCTGGCGGGCCACCTGGAAGGGCGAAGGAGGCGGGGTGCTCCTCAACCAAGCGCCGCACGGGATGGATCTCTTCACCTGGCTGGCGGGGATGCCGACGCAGGTCATCGCCCAGGTCAACACGCGCCAGCACGACATCGAGGTCGAAGATGAAGCCACCGCGCTGCTCACGTATGAGAATGGCGCCGTCGGCTATTTCCTGGAAAGCGTCAACGAGTACCCGACAGGTATCCGCATCGAGCTCTGCGGGGAGAAGGGCAAGCTGGAAATCGCGGATGGGCAACTCCGCTTTTGGGAGGTGATCCCCGGGGTCCGTGCGACGTCGGACACCACCGACCAGATGTGGGGTCGACCGGATGCCAGGGAGGTGCCCATCGAGCTGGAGGAGCGGGAGACCGGGCACGCCGCTATTGTCCGCAACGTGGCGCTCGCCATTCTTGAGGACGCGCCACTCATCTCCCCCGGACCGGAGGCGGTCTACAGCCTCGAGCTGGCCAATGCCGTCATGCTCTCCGGCCACAAAGGTCAACCCGTGAGGCTGCCGGTCGATCGCGCCGAGTACGACGCGTTCATCGAGGAGAAGAAAGCGAGCTCAAGGGACAAGGATGTCGAGGACCAACGCATCACCGATCCCAACCACCTGTAATCGTCGCACGGCGTCAAGGGCCGGTGGTCCAAGGATAGGAGACAATCCGCGAGCCAGCGCGATCGGTGACGTAGATGCGACCCTCGGCCCAGGCGACGCCCCCGGGTCGCACTGAGGACGACGCATCGTCAAGCGCCTGAAGCGGCATTCCGTCTGTGTCGAACACCACGACACGCTGATAAGCAGCGTCAGTGGCGATGATCGCGCCGGGCGCCGCTGCTAGCTGCGGTCGGTCGTCAATCGCACCCCAGACCGGTACCTCCCACTCCCTGAGAAAGAGCTCCTCAGGGGAGAGGACCTGGATGCGTCGATGCCAGGTGTCGGCGACATAGAGATTGCCCGTCGCACCAACCGCTATACCCGCGGGCTCGCGCAGGGCCCCGGGCCAGTCCCCGGCCCCGCCAAACTCGCGCAGGTATCGCCCGTCTGTGTCGAAGACCTGAATGCGATGGTTGCCGGTATCGGCGACGTAGACCTCGGCGACGGGGTCGGTCTCCGCCTCGCCGTCTCGCGACGCGACCGCAATGCCGCGCGGGCCGAAGAACCCGCCCTGTCCGGTAACATCGAAGGGCTCGACCTCAGCGAGGCGCCCCCAGCTCAGGAGATAGTTTCCCTCGGCGTCGAACTTCTGAATCCGATGGTTCCAGGTGTCGGCGACGTAGACAAAGCCTTGGGCATCAACCGCCACAGCCCAGGGCGTGTGGAACTCACCCGGTCCGACCCCATACCCACCCCACGCGCCGATGATCGCTCCCTCCGCCGAGACATGCCAGATGCGATGGGTTGCCGTATCGGTGACGTAGAACGACCCATCGGGGGCGACAGCAATGCCTTGCGGCTCGGCGTTCGGCAGATCGGCCACGACGGTCGGTGAGACAGCCAGTCGGACATCGGCGTACAGATCATGGGCCTCATCCGGGCTCGCGCCACCGACAGCCGCCCCCGGCACAGCCCGCCCTTCCTCAAGCTGATAGTCCCACACGAGGTCCGTCACATCCTTGCGCACGTAGAAGCGGAACTCGAGGCGATGGGGCCACGTATGCAGGGTGAAGGGATCCTCCGGATTGCGCAGACGCGCATAGCGCGTGTAGTCACGATTCCAGATGATGTCCCAAATCGCCTGACGTCGCTCGGGGTCCGTGAGCACCGCCTTGATGCGCTCCCAGGAAAGGTCTTTGTAGTCCTCGACAGGCCACCAGATATGCTTGTAGTCGAAGCTATCATACTGCCCCGACACGATCTCCTCAACGGCAGGCCACTCGTCTTTCTCCGCAATAATGACCGGGCACTCCAGAAGCCTCTCGGGCTCCGGTGTGGTGAAGTAGTAGTTGTTGGGATATCGGGTGTCCATATACCAGTAGAAGGGCCAGGCGACATGCTGGCCATAGGCGACCTTGATCTGATCAGGGGTGCCGGTTAACCGCCAGGAGAGCTCCTCGATCTGTGAGAGGACGTGATTGACGTCCGGCGTGCTGTGCGCGTAGACCATGTACTCGGTCGCGAGCTCATCGTTGACGTAGTTCAGCATGATCATCGTGCGGACGGTGAGGACGCCGGTGAACGCCACTGCACTGGCTGCCACAAGGCGAAGACCACGCCGCGCGCCCACGCGATCCAGGGCAGCGATAAGCAGTCCGCTAAAGATCAGAATGCCGATTAAGCCGCCGGTGAGCCGGGCCAGCGGCTGGAGCTGGACAACGGTCAAGGCCAGCTGTTGCGCCGCACCGCTCTGCTCCAGCACCTGCTGGAGGCTCCCCGATGACTCACGGAAGGCCCCCCAGGCGAAACCAAGAAAGAGGAGAGATACGGGGACCCACCATCCCCGATCGGCGAAGAGGCGGCGCCAGGATAGGCCCTCAAAGATCCGTCCTAGAACCCAGGCGGCGAGCAGGATATGGGGAAGTGCAATGTGAACGAAGAGCCAGGGCATCTTTTCACCGGCAATCGCGTAGGCGATCCAGGATAAGCCGGCCCACCCCATGAAGAAAAAGGGCAGGAGACGTGGGAGAAGCTCACCCAGCATCGGCGACGGGACGTCCGATCGATCCTCCGTTGTGCCAGATGACCGAAGCTGCGCTATACCCCGAACAAGTGCCCGCCCGACGAGGGTCGCGCCACCCAGGAAGGAGATCAAGATCGGGAGGTACTCATAGAGGGGACCTATCAGGCCGTAGTAATACCACGGCTGGTTCCCGCGGTCGACCCGCTGCTGCGCCATCCAATAAGCCAGCCCCCCCACGAACCCCGTCACCACGCCCCAGCCGTAGGTGAAGATGGTGCTGTAGAAGACGATGAAGACCGCGTAGCCCACGAGTGCGATAAAGGGCCAACGCTTCGCATCCCACCAGAGACCTAGCCCCACACTCAGCACAAAGGAGACACCAAGGACCGCGAACGCTCCCATCGCCATCGGCAGCGGGATGGCGCTGAAGTCCATGGCCATGAGCGCCGGATAGAAGGCGCTCATATCCACGCCCGCGACGAATCGCATCAGCAGCGCGGAACCCAGAGGGAGGGTCAACGTCCCCAGCACCATCAAGACGTCGAACATCCGCAGCGACCGGATCTCACCCTCACCCACCGCCCGCGCCAACAGGATCAGCAGCGCAAGAAGCGCGAGGGCGGCGAGGCCAACCGCAATGCGACCGTATGCCGGGATTACCGTGTCGCCAATCGCGGTATTGCCCTCCCCCTCCTCTATGACCATGGCCTCCGGCAAAGAGCTGGCAAACACAGCACCGGCAATGAGAGCCAGTATCAAGAGGCCGACGAGCACGGGGATGAGTTGGGGTCGGCGCCAACGCGTGCGCAGAACCTGCCAGAGCAGCGGCAACGCCATCAACCCCATAAAGATGGCCGTGTAGATGTAGGCGACTTCTTTCGAAGCGTACAGCAACGCAAAGAAGGCGGCGGCCCAGCGCAGCCACCGAGCTCGCCCGTCCGCAACATAGCGCAGCACGGCCCAGAGCAACAGCATCGCCGCGAGCAACGTCGGAACGTCGTGCCGCGTGTAGCGCGAGTAATACGTGATCGACGGAGAGATGAGGAGCATCAGCGAGGCCAAGACCGCCCCCAATCGCCCAAGCCATCGCCGGAGGAGCCAGGGCGCCATGACCAGAGCGACGCCCGCCAGGGCCGTATAGAGTCGAGCAGTGAAGTCGCTCACGCCAAAAAGGGCATACAACAGGGCAGTGGCCTCGAATAGCAGGGGTCCGTGCATCAGCGGGTCGTGACGAAACCCACGGCCCGAATAGAGGTTCCACGAGTATTTCGCATGGGTGGTCTCGTCATGGCTGACCGCCCGATCGCCGAGTGCATAGAGGCGGGTCACCAAGGCAAGCACCAGGATCACGGCATAGGCTATCTTCCAGACGTCGAGCCGGCGCCGACCCGACGCGGTCAGGGCTGCTTCACTCATCCTCGCTCCGTCATATCTTGGGATCTCACCGTCGCACAGGCGCCTGTAGCGCTGGGACACCCAGTGCGCCGAGTAAACGCGCCTGTAGACCTGGATTCTACCTTCGATGAGGCTTCTAGCAACTTTGCATCATCCCCAACAAAAGAGCCCAGAGCCGTTGAAAGAGGCCCTGGACTCGCGTCGCACTGAGGGGCAAGTAGCGCCGATCAGAGTCAGTCGGCAAACCCCTCCGGCGGCGGATACACCTCAGAATTAGCGATCGAGACTCGCCGCACGTTAACGGCCCGGCCTGCACCCTCAGAATCCAAGGTGAACATCACCGTCACCGAGCCGATCGACGGGGCGCCCCAGAGCAGCACGTAATCGCCCGGCTCCAGCTCAGCCTCCCAGGTCAGGAAAAAGCGCGATTCGCCGGGCTCAAAGGCACCGAGATGATAGACGCGACCGGCAGCGCGCACCTCCCGACCGGCGGTCAGCAACTGCCAACGACCGGAAAAGCTCTCGAGCTCAGCGAGCGGTCGGTTGGACACGTTCTCAACACCAAGCTGAATCTCGAACCTGCCCTCCGAGCCTGCAAGAACCTCGGCGATGGCATCTGCACGCTCTGGGTTAACGGCGACCTCACGCCCACCTGAAGGCAACGCACAGCCTACAGAGAGAAGCAAGACCACAACCAGCAAGATCCAACGTCGCATGAGGAAACCTCCCTTTTACAAAGAGCTTGAATAAGTATATGCTTAGATTCGTACGGGTCACCACACGAGCAGCCAGGCTGGAGCCTGTCCGACTGGATAGTCCGCGGGGGTCGATCGATCCCAGTGATGATATTGCGCGAGGTGGATATGTCAAAGTCTGAGTGGCGAATTGAGACGAGGGCCATCCATGCAGGGACTGAGCTGGAACCACAGGACGTGTCCCCACCCCTGCATATGGCAAGCACCTATATCTTCGAGTGCGCAGAGGAGGCGGCACAGGCCTTTGAGCGCGAGGACCGACCCATCTACACCCGTTGGGGCAACCCCACCACGGCGGTCATGGAGCGCAAGGTTATGGCGCTGGAGAGGGGGGAAGCCGCCGTCGCTACCGCCTCGGGCATGGCTGCCGTAAGCGCCGCGCTCTTTGCGGCCCTGAAGGGCGGTGACCACCTTGTTGCCACCACCGGGCTGTACAGCGGAACCTACCATCTCGTGGTCGAGGATCTGCCACAGTACGGCATCGAGACGACGATTGTGGAGGCCACGCGTCCCGAGGCGTTCGAGGCCGCGATTCAGGATAACACACGGGCCATCTATCTCGAGTCGCCGGGCAATCCGGCACTACTCCTAAATGATATCGCCGCGATTGCCCACATCGCCAGGGATCGTGGGATCCTCACCATGCTCGACAACACGTTCGCCACGCCGGTGAACCAGCGGCCCCTCGAGTTGGGCATCGATGTCGTCATCCACTCCGCAACGAAATACCTGGGCGGGCACGGAGATGCGTTGGGTGGCGTTGTCGTGGGCACGGAAGCGTTTGTGACCCAGGTCCTCAAAGGGCCTATACGCCGGCTTGGAGGGTGTATCAGCCCGTTCAACGCCTGGCTGATCGCCCGGGGAATCACGACCCTGCCCCTGCGGGTAGCTCGACACAACGCGAACGCGCTGCGCATCGCCGAGTGGCTGCATCAGCACCCCGCCGTGGCGTGGGTGCGCTACCCCTGGCATCCATCGCACCCCCAATACGAGCTCGCTCAGCGGCAGATGATGGGCGGTGGTGGCGTGGTGGTCTTCGAGCTCAAAGGGGGCCTAGCCGCTGGCGCCCGCCTGCTCGACCACGTTGAGCTCTGCGCCCGCACCGTCAGCCTTGGGGACGTGCGCAGCCTGATCACCCACCCGGCGAGCACGACACATCACAGCGTCCCGCGAGAAACGCGCCTGCAGACAGGGATCACCGACGGTCTGGTACGCTTCGCCGTCGGCCTGGAGGACGCCGAAGACATCATTGCCGATCTGGATCAGGCCTTAGCAGCGGCGGCATAGCGTACACCACCACAGGCACGCGCCCATGCAGAGGCGACAGACACCGCGCGGCGTCTGTCGCCTAGTGGTCAGTTAAGCTGATGTTTGGGGTTCGTAGTAACGACTTCAGTCGTTCCGGTGCCTCAGAAACCGGCGGCATAACCGATGACGCCCACCGTGTGGGGGCGGTTACTACGAACCAACTTAACTGACCACTAGTTACGTAGAGCTCTGTGAAGGCAAGAGCAGCCCAGAGGCCGATGCTGTCAGGCGCGGGAGCTAGATCTCGGTGACGACCTTTAGGTGCGTGAGCGCCGCAATGATGACATCGGCGGCGTCCACGATCTCCCACTTGCCCGTATTGAGGATAAGGTGGTAGAGCATCGGATTATCCCAATCGATCTCGAAAAAGCGCTCTAGATATGCCACTGCCGCTTGGTCCTTGGAGGTCGTCAGGTCGGTGGCCTCAGCCAACGAAATATCCTCTCGTTCTTTGACCCGCAACGCCCGTGCCCCCAATGGCGCATTCAGCCGGACGTGAAGGACGCCAGGTTTTTCGCGCAGGATCGCCTGCCCACCCCGCCCTACAATGACCACGTTGTCCCTCTCATAGGCACCCAGAATCGTGTCCTTGACGAGATTGATCCCCTCTGCCTCAGAAAGCGCCTCGACCGGCATCGAGCGATCGGCAGCAGCAGACCGGCTGATCTCGGAACGGATGCGGCGGCGACCGAACAAGCGCTCGAGGAAACTGCGCATGCGATAGGTATCCTCGGAGAGATCGACGACCTCGTCTTCGGAGATCCCCATCTCTGAGGCTACTTGAGCCATCATGTTCTTGTCAAAGTAGCTGTAGCCCAGAACCTCGCAGAGGCGTTCTGCGATCTCTACACCCCCACTGCCGTACTGACGCGAAATCGTGACGACCGGCATCGCTGCCCCCTTTGTAGAGTAAAGAGCTCGCGTTGGCGCCCGTGCACTCCGGCCCGCCAACCCGTCTCGCTGAAGATATGTGGAGGTACTATATCAGATAGCGCGGAAGTGCGCAACGCTGACGCAGCCGCTTAGCTTCGGCTCAGGAGAGATTCGCAACCCATTGTCCGCGGCGACTCGCCAGAGCGGGAAGACCTTCTATAATCAGCAGGGCATTAACCAGCAGGGCATTATCGCACGAAACGTAACCCGGATCCACAAGTGATCCCGGCCTAACATTGCAGGAGAGGTCCATACCCATGAAGATTCGTTCGATCACGCTCTTCGCCGAGCTCGCAATTCCCTTCAACAACGCCCACCTCGCGCAACTTGGAGAAGCAGCGCGCGCTCTCTCCCAGAGCTACCAAGACGCTGGCTATGAAGTCCAGACCCTGCGCCTCGCCACGGATCTCTGGGGCCCACTTGGCGACCACGAGGCCCAGAAACGAGCTGTGGACATCGTTAAGGAACTTGAAGCACGATGTCGCGATGCGGGATTCGAATACGTCGCGATCGGTCCGGCGGGTCCGGGGATGCAACGGCACGTGCCGGAACTCCTCGCCGCTACCGAATCCGTCTTTGTGACCTGCCATATCGCGAAGCCAGAGGAAGGCAGGATCGACGGCGAGGCCATTCGGGCTGCCTCCCAGATCATCCGCGAAGCCTCAGACATCGAGGATGGATTCGGCAATCTTCGCTTCGCCGCTCTCGCGAACGTGAGAGCAGGAACGCCCTTCTTCCCTGCCGCATATTGGCATAAAGGGCCGCCGGCCTTCGCGATAGCTACGGAAGCTGCCGACCTGGCTGTGGTGGCGACCGAGGGAACACAGGATGCAGCGGTGGCTCACGCGCGACTCTCGGGTATGGTCGAATCACACGGACGTCGCTTGCAGGAGATCGGCTTCCAGGCCGTCGCCAAGCAGGATCTGGACTTTCTGGGCATCGATTTCTCTCCGGCGCCTTACCCGAGTCCAGAGATCAGCATCGGCGCGGCCCTGGAGGCTCTGAGCCAGAACAGACTGGGATCACCGGGAACGCTGACGGCCGCGGCGCTGCTCACAGACGCGATTCAGCGAGCGGACTTCTTACAGACCGGTTTCTGTGGCCTGATGCTGCCGGTGCTGGAGGACGTCGTGCTGGCGAGCCGGGCCGCTGAGGGCACGCTGCGCATCAGCGATCTGCTGCAGTGGTCGGCGGTCTGTGGCACGGGGCTCGATACGGTGCCGCTGGCCGGGGACGTCTCTGAAGCGAGTCTGGCCGCGCTGCTCTTCGACGTGGCAGCGCTATCGGTGCGCCTCAACAAGCCTCTCACGGCAAGGCTGATGCCCCTCCCGGGCAAAGCCGCCGGTGACCCGGTGCACTTCGACTTCTCCTACTTCGCCGATGGAGGGGTGCTGGAGCTCGCTGCCTGTGATCGTGACACGGCCTACCGCGAGACAACCGCGCTGCAGCTGAGGGCTCTTCAACAGCAGCTTAATGAACGATAGGGCCTCCAAGTTGAGAGCCCCCAAAGCTGCTTGCGTTGATGTCCCAGTCCATCGTGTTTGGAAAAAGCGCGCACCCTCCAGAACAGACTGGAGGGTACCCCAACCGCCGACCTCTAGACAGCGATTGGAGAGAGCCCAGGCGTCCCGTCCAAGTTACTCGGCCGAGAAAAGGGCCTCTGCATCAGAGCCGAGCAACGAGACGAACGTGTAGATACCCAGAGCGGTGCCAAGTGGGAAGCCGGGCAGGTTCAGGAAACCAAGCACCAGAGCGAGAACCCGAGCCCACGGCCTAAACTGCAGGAGGCCGATGCCCACGACTATGCCGGGCGCCGATATCAGAATCGTGAACCCCGCGACGAAAGCGCCGACGATGAGGAGTATGGTCATCGCCCCGCGCTCTCCCGCCCACAGACCCATTCCCAACAGGATGGTCAGCACGATCAAGCCTGTCAGGACGCCCAGGATGCCAAGCACGATGTACAACCAACCAAGAACTTTGATGTTCGTTTTCATCTAGCCCTCCTCTGTTCCGCTGAACAGCCTGTCTTTACTCGCCGCTATATCCATTACGCAACCTGATGAAGTGCGGTTGCATGCAACTTGCCACAGTCACAGGACGTGCGCTCCTTGCGCGGCGCCGAAGCGGCGGGCGCCAAAACGGCGGATAGAAGATGGCTGTCAAATCGTGACCGTTGCGCTACGCGCGGGCATCTGCAGTCGGCAGCCGCACGGTGATGAGCTCAACGTCCGTGACCGACCTACTGATCGTACCGCCGAGCTGCTCGCAGAAACGCCGACTGGTGGTCAAGGTCATATCGTCCGGCCATTCCGGATTTTCGACGCGACGCCTCGCCTCAGAGGCCCCAGATTCGCGCCGAGCAATCTCGAAGACGAGCGTTGACGGATTGACTACGTCCCTGCCAGCAGTGAGGCTGACACTTCTCCCATGGGTGGATCGCATCATATAGGCCAGGACACCAAGAAGCACCCAACGCACCATGGAGGCATCAAGATCCAGCGTCCCAAGATCGCCTGCCAACCGCAGCTCAAGCGTAGTATCGTAGTCAGCGACTATGGGCTGGGCGGTGCGCACAATGTCGGCCATCAGTTCCGAGACCTCAAAAGGGGCATCGTAGATCCAGGTCCGGGCTTGATCAAGTTTGCGAACGGCGAAGAGATCATCGACCATACGGAGAAGCTTGCTGCCGGCCTCATAGATCGAGGTCAGATCCTCGCGCTGAAAATCGGTAATCGGACCGTCGACGCCTTTCAGCATCACCCGCGAGAAACCAGTCACGGTGTTGATGGGCGTCTTGAAGTCGTGACTCATCCTCGACATCGAAGCCATACCCAAGCGGCTCGCGCGCTTGGCTTTGCCCGAGAAGAAGCCAGCGCCCAGCGCGAAGAGGAACCGGCTGACCCGCTGCTGCGCGAGCGTGTGGGCGTCCCCACCACCAGACCCGAGGCTGTCCAGAAGCGTCTGAGCCAGCGTCTCCTGGATGCGCACCAGATCCTCGGGCTGACAGCTGTCGATTTCCTCCAAGCTTTCGCCCACCGCCCGCGCACGTCGTATGTCGAGCGTCTTGGCGGTCAAGAGCTCGATAACCTCGTCCGCAAGCTCCTCGGCACGGGGATGGAGGGTTTCTTGCTGAAGCACGGGATTTGTCCGCCCCAGCGCATCGAGCCAGGCGTCGACAATCTCGGAGCGGTACTGGCGGAGTTTGCCCAGGGATTCCATCGACCTCTTCTGTGTGCGATGTGCCATAGCGTCAACCATTCAGACGTAGGGAAGAACGTCCCCCAGCCTGTCCTGACTATAGCACGGTCGGGCAGATGCGCAAGGCTATGGGCGAAGGAGGGGACATGGTATAATCGGGACGTGGCTGTATAGCAGGTAGCGAAAGACACAGACTTCCCCTTCGGACAGGCTGTTACAACCCAGACATCAGGGAGGATTGAAGTATGGAGATCAGTACCGTCACAGGCGCAATTGGCGAGCAGAAGACAGATGCGGTGGCGATTGGACTCTTTGAGGAAGAGGTCGCCGCGCGTTCAGCCCAGGCAGCTGGACTGGATGCCGCGCTGAGCGAACGGCTCTCCACCGTCCTGGCCGATGGCGACTTCAGAGGCAAACGCAATGAGACGCTCGTCCTTTACACGTATGGGGCACTGCCGGCGAAGCGCCTGATCCTCGTGGGCTTGGGCAAACGGGATGCCTTCCAGTTGGATACAATCCGACAGGCAGCAGCAACCGTCGCCAAGAAGGGACGCGCGCTGGGCCTGACCGAGATACACTTGTCGCTGTTCGGCGCCGGTGTCGGGGACGCTTCGAGGCGGACCTGCGCAGCTGCTATCGTGGAAGGTGCTCTCCTAGGTCTCTACCGCTTCACCGAACTCAAGACCCAACACAAGGACGAGCGGCCCGACCCCGAACGGCTGATCATCATTGCGACTGAGGAAGAGCATACGCCGGACGTTGAGGAGGGGCTGCGTCTTGGTCGTGTGGTGGCGGAGTCCACGATGCTGACCCGTGACCTGGTCAATCGCCCCGCCAATCTTGCGTCCCCCGCGCACCTGGTGGAGGTAGGGCGGGAGATTGCGTCCTCAACGGGCCTGATCAGCCGCGTGTTGGATAAGCCCGCACTTGAGGCACTGGGGATGGAGCTACTCCTCAGCGTCAACCAAGGTGGCAGACAGCCGGCTCAGATGATCGTGCTGGAGCACAATGCAGACCGATCCGATCTCCCCACGGTGGTCCTCGTCGGCAAAGGCATCACGTTCGATACCGGCGGCATCTCTCTCAAGTCCAGCCAAGGCATGGAGCGGATGAAAGGGGACATGGCTGGTGCTGCTGCCATCCTGGGCACGCTGCGCGCGGTTGCGCTCCTGGACCTTCCACTCCACGTCGTCGGCTTAGCCCCACTGACCGAGAATATGCCCGATGCGAATGCCACGAGACCCGGCGATGTGAAGGGGTCGCTGAAGGGCTTGACGGTGGAAATCATCAACACGGACGCGGAGGGACGGCTGATCCTCGCAGATGCCCTGACGTACGCCGGGGAGTTTGAACCCGACGCGATCCTTGACATCGCGACCTTGACAGGAGGGCGCATCGTCGCGCTCGGGCGTCACGCCGCCGCCGTGATGGGGAATGACGGCTTGATCGAGCGATTGAGGCAGGCAGGAGAGGCCACAGGTGAACGCGTCTGGCCCCTACCCCTCTTTGAGGAGTATGGCAAGCAGCTCGAAAGCGATGTGGCCGACCTCAAGAACGTCGGGGGCCGGGAGGCCAGCAGCATCACTGCCGGGTACTTCCTGAGCAAGTTCACACCGGAAAACACGCCGTGGGTTCACATTGACATCGCCGGTCTGGAGATCGCGGAAAAGGCCGATGCCTACATTTCCAAGGGCGGCACGGGTTTCGGTGTCAGACTCTTGGTTGAGGCACTCCGGAGCTGGTAGGCATGAGAGTGTCCGCGCCGGCACAAGAGACGATGTGCCCATGAATAGGCCCAAGACGGTGCAAGAGCTGACCGACGCGATGAACGCGTTCGTCGAGGCCATGGGGTGGTACCGGCCCGACTCGATTTTCGAACAATCGCCACGCAACATCGCGATCTCGCTTGTCCTGGAGGCGGCAGAGGTTCTCGAACACTATCAGTGGGGAGAGGAGGCTGATGGCACGGCGCTATCAGAGGAATTGGCCGATGTGCTCCTCTATCTGCTGCAGCTCGCGTACCTGACCGAGATCGACCTCACAGAGGCCGTCATGGACAAACTTGCCGTGAACTACCGGAGATTCGGGACCACCGACGAGGAGGCGGATGTCTAGGGTCCGTGGGGGAACGGATTCGCGGTTCCGACCACAGCGAAAGAACTCTGCTGCCGGCACCCTCTCACGCGACCGGGAAAGCGAACGAGCATGCGCATCCTGGCGATAAGTGACGAGGCCACCGCTCTTCTGTACACACCAAGCTTGACACAAGTAACCGGGACCGTGGACGTGCTTGTTGGCTGCGGGGACCTGCCGTACAACTACATGGAGTATGTGGTCACCCAGACTCACGTTCGAGATGCGTTCTACGTACACGGCAATCACGATCAACCGCAACGTGTAAGCAGTGGTCGAACACTCAAGGAGCCGGGAGGTTGGCGTAACGTCGATCGGCAGGTTATCTACGCCCGCGAACAGGATTTGCTTATCGCAGGACTGGAGGGGTCGATCCGCTACGTACCAGGTGAGCCCTATCAATACACAGAGACGGAAATGTTGTGGCGTTCGATGCAACTGGTGCCGCGTCTCCTTCTCAATCGCCTCGTGCACGGACGCCACCTCGATATCCTGATTGCCCATGCGCCGGCAGAAGGCATCCATGACAGCCCGACCGGGGCGCACAAGGGATTCGCCGTCTTTCTGCGCCTGATTCGGCTCTTCAGGCCCCGGCTCTTCTTACACGGACATCAGCATCGCTATTGTCCAGGCCCATGGCGGACGCGCTATGAGGGGACCGAAATCGTCAACGTTCATCCCTTCTGCATCATCGATTTGGACGAAGATAACATTCACATCAAGAGCTTCCCTCGGTGTTAAGCCGCTGCGCGGCATCAGACTACCAGCAAGAAAGGGGAATTATGGCAGACTTCTTAACTTCACAGAGCGAGGATTTCTCAAAGTGGTACACAGAGATTGTACAGAAAGCCGACCTGGCCGACTACTCGCCAGTGCGCGGCTGCATGGTCATCAAGCCCTATGGCTACACCGTCTGGGAGCGTGTGCGAGACGAGTTGGACCGACGCTTCAAGGAAACCGGCCACGTCAACGCGTATTTCCCTCTGTTTATCCCGATGAGTTTCCTGGAGAAAGAGACGGACCACGTTGAGGGGTTCTCCCCAGAGCTTGCCGTCGTCACCCATGGTGGGGGAAGCGAGCTTGAGGAGCCTCTGGTCGTCCGTCCCACATCGGAGACGATCATTGGCTATATGTATTCAAAGTGGATTCAGTCCTATCGAGATCTCCCTCTGTTGATCAATCAGTGGGCAAATGTGGTTCGCTGGGAGATGCGCACGCGCCTTTTCCTCCGGACCACGGAATTCCTCTGGCAGGAGGGGCACACAGCCCACGCGTCAAAGCAGGAGGCGGTGGACGAAACCTTGGGAATCCTGAATGTCTACACGGATTTCGCGGTGAAAGAGGCCGCGATCCCCGTTATCCCAGGGCGGAAGAGCGAGAGCGAGAAGTTCGCGGGAGCGGTTGACAGCTACACGATTGAAGCGATGATGAAAGATGGCAAGGCCCTTCAGGCAGGCACCAGCCACTTCCTCGGACAGAACTTCGCCAAGGCCTTCGACATCCAATATCTCGACGAGAATAACGAGCTCCAGTACGCCTGGACCACCTCGTGGGGTGTGAGCACGCGGATGGTTGGCGCCGTCGTAATGGCCCACGGAGACGATCAGGGACTTGTGCTACCGCCCCGCCTCGCACCCATCCAAGTGGTGATCGTGCCGATCTGGCGCAAGGATGAGGAAAGACAGGACGTGCTAGACGCCGCAGTGGGAATCTACCAGCGCCTCAAGGATCTGGTCCGTATCGAGATTGATCGCCGCGAAGGCGTCTCTCCTGGCTGGAAGTTCAACGACTGGGAGATGCGGGGGGTTCCCTTA
>JBNGCP010000012.1:17570-63610 GCA_049974845.1 Anaerolineae bacterium
GTCGCCATCTTCGGGAGGGCCTACTAGCGCTCATCAAATACCGGGGCCGGACAGCGTTGTCCGGCCCCGGTGCGCAGTCGCTCGGCGATCCTGAGGGTCAGCCGCACACAGAGCAGGCCGGATTCCTCTCGAAAGAGACCACATCGAAGGCGCCGCGCAGCCCGTCCCAAAGAAGCAATCGATTCACGAGCGGTTCGCCCGCGTCCAATAGCACCTTGAGCGCCTCAACGGCCTCGAGGGCCCCAACGACACCCGCTGCGGCACCAAGCACCCCCAGCTCAGCGGGAGAAGGATAGGCATCTTCGTCGGGAATCTCCGGGAAGACGCAAGCACGACAGGCATGCCCCGGCAGATAAACGCCTATTTGGCCCTCAAGACGGACCACTGCCCCCCACACCAGCGGGATCCCCGCCGTCACGCAAAGCTCGTTCATCAGGCTCTTCGTTTCCAGATTGTCGCTCGCCTCGACGACAAGATCATACTGCTGGACTAGCGCGAGACCGTTCTCGCGAAGCACACGAACTTCGTGGGGGATGGCTCTGACCGCCGGGTTAAGCGCTCTGACGCGCTGGACCGCGGTGAGCGCTTTGCTCCTCCCTACATCCTCCGTCACATACAGTATTTGACGGTTCAGGTTGGACCACCCAACTTTGTCGTCGTCGGCGATGCCCAACGTGCCGACGCCGGCCGCCGCCAGGTAGAGCAGAATGGGCGAGCCGAGCCCACCGGCACCCACTACCAAGACGCGGGAGGCGCGGAGGCGTTCCTGTCCCTCCTCTCCAACCTGGGGCATCACCACCTGACGAGCGTATCGATTCTCCATCTCGACCTCTGCGATCCGATCGGCTAACCGTGCTTCCGATTATAGCGTTTGGCAATCTAGTGGACAAACGCCAAGGCTGCCCGCTCTTGCCCCAGAGATGAAATGTACCCGCAGCCGGGACCGCTGGCCCCGGCTGCTTTAGATCATCCATATTCGCCGTCGGGCAATCGCCTTCTGAGGCATGACCGACTGACTATCTTGCCTCAGCGAGCGCCTTCGGACGAGGTATCGGTCTCCGACGAGGAAGCGGACCGTTCGACGGCTTCCTCCGGGGCCACGTCAGGGCGAATCGAAGCACGGACCGGCGCAGGCGGCTCGGACGGGATTGGCGCCTGGGGACGCGCGCCGGGGGACCCACGCGTGGCGTAAGGCCGCGTGCCAAACCGTGTCAACACAACCGCGCCTGCAGTCGGCGGGATCAACAGGAAGAGCAACAATGTGTGCAAAGCGCCATAGACCCGCGCGATGGCGAGAATCAACGTGATCAAGGTCGTGCCCACAATGGCGGCGGTCACCGCTTTGGGGGCAGACTGGTCGAAGACGGCGGAGAGGATGCGACGACCCAGCGCCAGGCCAAGAGCGACCCATCCCAGAAGGAGACCAATGCCCACGATGATCAGGCCTACCACGGCAAAGGGGCTCAGGCAGATCGTGATTGTCAGGAGCAAGACGGCGAGTCCAGCTAAGATGAGCGCAAGCATCCCCATCCCAAACGAGGTGAGGGCAGCTTCCTCAATAGCACGACCGACCCTCTCGATGTGCACTGGCCATAGACTGACGAGAACGAGGGCTAGAAGGCCCATGACGATCACGCTCGCCACACCGCGCACGACACGCCATAGGAAGGTGACCCAGCGCGGGGTACGACTGATCTCGGCCGATGGACCCCATCGCCGAACCCCAAAGAGCGGTGCGGGCAACGTGATCTCCCAAGGTACCTGCCAACCCTCATCGGTGACCGGCAGTACGTCGCCTGTCACAACGGCGCCGGACTCCTGATCGACCACACCCGCACTGACGACATCGCCATTGACGTAGGCGGTATTCTTGAGCAACACGCGACCGGCTGTGAAGACATCACCGGCGACCTCCCCACCGATCTCCGCTTCACCCATCACCACGAGGTGACCGTTCATCCGGGCACCGTGTTCCAGTGTGAGCGGACCGAAGACGGTCAGATCGCCATCAAACGCCGAGTCCTCGCGCAAAACGGCTGGCCCGCCAAAGACCACCAGATCGCCTGACACGCGATTGCCCCTCTCGAGGACGTAGGATCCGAAGTGAACGCCACCTCCCTCCTGTGCTGCAGGCGCTGCCAGGATCGGCAGCGCCACTGAAGCCAGGAGCGCCGCCAACATCACACCCATAAGCCATGATCTCTTCATCGGATTACCTCCAACTCGAACCTTGTCAGACACCCCGTGAGCCAGGGCATTGATGAGCAGGATAGGGCCTATCCGGTCGTCGAGGCTCGACGGCGGCGCGACAACCACAGAAGCCCGATCGTCACGAGAGCGCCGTTCGGCATCACCAGTAGATAGGTCACCAGTGCCAAGCCCACCAGATAAGGCATGATCGCTCTCCAACTCAAAAGAAGGCCCACAAACGTACGCACGAGCGAACGAAACAGCACCTGACGTGCGGAGATGACCGCACTGAAACCCCGCTCCAAAGAGGCGTAGGCAGCCCCAAGATAGCTGAAGACCACCAGCGACACCAACGTCACGATTAGGATTCCAGCAAGAAAGCTCAACAGACGCCGCAGTCGTTGTCGCTGTGCGATCTTGTGAACGGTCCTTGCCGTAAAACCAACGGACAGCTCAGGAGGCGCCGGGGCTTGACGCAAAACGTCGTCAACGTGGCGAAACCTCTGCCACATTTCCTGGCACCGTCTACATGACCTCAGGTGCGCTTCCCAATCCGCACGCTCCTCCGCGGTCAGGTCATCTGCCAAGAGGTGTGCCCACCACCGATCGCTATGCATCGGATGCGACGCATTCCTCCTCTTTCCATATACGGGGGTTGTTTTCTCTTCAGGCATAGCTCTCCTCCTGAACAAGAAGCTCCGCCATCGTACGGCGGGCACGGAACAGCCTTGATTTGATTGCGGAGATTGTGAGATCCGTGACCGCCTCAATCTCTGCATAAGACAGGCCCTCCCAATAGAAGAGCGTCACGACCGCCCGATCGGTCGGGCTGAGGTGTTTCAGAAGCTCACGCACCTCCAGCCGTCGCTCGCGGTGCAGAAATGCCTGCTCGGGATTGGGGCTGTCCCCCGGCTTCCACTCCCAGGCCCCGTCCTCTCCCATATCATCCAAGGAGACAGGGTTCTTCCGGCGCCGCAGGCGATCGATACACTCGTTAGACGCAATCCGCAGGACCCAAGGTTTAAAGGGACGGTCGGGATCGTAGGTGTGAAGGTTCATCACGGCCTTGACGAGCGTCTCCTGAGTCGCGTCCTCGGCCTCCGTGACCTCGCTCAGCATTCTGTAGCACACGTTGAAGACGCTCTGCTGATACGTCTCCACGAGTTGGGTGATCGCAGACTCATCACCCTTCTGTGCCAAACGCAGAAAGTCCTCCGCCATCGTCCCCCTCACCTAGCTCTCCCGTGGAGCGCCAGACGCACAGAACTCTGCTCCCGATCAAGATGCCGCGTGGATCGCGCGAACCTGTTGCGCCGACGGCAGGGCAGCCACCAAGCCCCTATGTTCTTATACGAAGTCCAACCACAACGGTTGCATGAAAAAGAGGGCGACCCTCAGGTCGCCCTCCACAAAGCTCCCTGCGTCCGCCTAGATGGATTCAAGACGGAATGGCTGCTGAAGATCGGACAACAGCATCGATTCCGGCTCCTCCTCTATGTTGGTAAGCAACGTACCCTTGGGCAACTCCTTCTCCACCGGCACACCCTCGTACTCCTCGATCGGCCCATCTGAGCCTTCGATATCACCGCGATAGCCCGTGCCAGCAGGGATCAGCTTGCCGATGATCACGTTCTCCTTTAGGCCGTAGAGATGGTCTTCGGCCGAGCGCACCGCGGCGTTCGACAGAATCTTGATCGTATGCTGGAAAGAAGCCGCCGACAGGAACGAATCCGATGCCAGCGAGGCCTTCGTCAGCCCGAGCAGCACCTGACGAGCTCGAGCGGGTGTCTTTCCCTCGGCGACCAGATCCCGGTTTGTGTGCTCGAAGAGCACGCGATCCGCAAGGTCACCAGGCAGGAAATCGGTATCTCCAGATTCGGTCACGAGCACCCGGCTCAGCATCCGGCGGATGATGACCTCAAAGTGCTTGTCCGAGATATTCACGCCCTGGGTCCGGTAGACCTGCTGAACCTCACTCAACAAGTGAAGCTGAACCGCTTCGCGGCCCTGTACCTGAAGGATGCGATGCGGGTTCGGAACACCCTCGTAGAGCTGGGTACCGGCCGTCACCTTTTGACCCTCGGCGACCAACAGGCGAGCGGAAGGAGGCACGTCGTAGGACTGCTCCTCCCGGATCTCGTAGATGAGCACGATATCCTGACCATCACGGCTGATCCGACCGGCGGCCTTAGCACGGAGTTCTTCCTCGCCCTCTTCGGTCTCACCACGGGCGAGGATATCTTCCTGGTCCACCTCGTCACCGTCCTCCACGAAGACCTCCCAGTCCTCGGGGATATCGTAGCTGACCTTCTTGGTCTGGCTATCGACGATGGTTACCTCAGCGAGATCACCATTGCGCGTGATATGAACAACACCGCCGAGATCGGCGATCTCCGCCTCACCCTTGGGTGACTTGCGGGCCTCTAGCAGCTCCTCAACACGTGGCAGACCACTGGTGATGTCGCCGCTGGACGATGCGGTACCACCGGTGTGGAAGGTCCGCAGTGTCAGCTGAGTACCCGGTTCACCGATAGATTGGGCGGCGATGATGCCAACGGCTGTGCCAATCTCGACCATCCCGCTACGAGCCAAATCACGTCCATAACAGTGAGCGCAGATGCCGTGTTCCAGCTCACAGGTCATAGGTGATCGCACGAAGATATCCTCGATGCCAAGGCGGTCGATAAGCTCCGCGCCATCCTCATCGATCTCCTCGTTGCGATCGACCAACACCTCCCCGGTCTCCGGGTGAACCACCGGCGCGGCAGCAACCCGGCCGAGGAGCCGCGAGACCAGCGATTGGCCCCCAACGTTGTCGGACCGGCGAATCCAGATGCCCGAACGCGTGCCGCAGTCCTGCGCATTGATGATGATATCCTGAACCGTGTCCACGAGACGCCGCGTCAGATAACCCGCGTCGGCGGTGCGCAGAGCGGTATCGGCCAGGCCTTTCCGCGAACCGTGCGTGGAGATGAAGTACTCCAGCGCGGTCAGCCCTTCACGGAGGTTCGAGCGAATGGGCAGCGGGATGATGCGTCCCGAGGGATCGGCCATCAGCCCGCGCATACCGGATAGCTGGGAGATCGGTCCAAACCCACCCTTGGAGGCCCCGGACTTCGCCATCACAGCGATTGGCCCATAAGGATCGAGTCGGCTCGCTACGGCCTTAGAAACCATGTCTCGGGCACGGGACCAGATCTCGATGGTGCGATTATACTGTTCCTCTTCGGTCAGCAGCCCACGGCGGTACTGGTGCTCGATCTCCGCGACCTCTTGGGTCGCTTCTCCCAGAATGCGGGCTTTTTCGTCGGGCACGGTCAGGTCGTAGACCGAGATCGTGACACCCGAGAGCGTCGCATAATGGAAGCCCATCGACTTGATCGCATCGGCGAACTCGACGGTGGTTTCGCGGTCCATCTTGCGATAGCAGAGCGCGATGAGATCCTGCAGTTCGCCCTTGTCCAACGGGTGGTTGATGAAGCGCAGCGGATCTGGAACGATACGGTTAAAAAGCGCGCGCCCCACCGTGGTCTCCACCAGCTCGTCGGGTGCGGGCCGATCATCGTAGACCTGAGCGACCCTGATCTTGGCGTGGAGCCCAACGACGCCGAG
Source organism: Anaerolineae bacterium (assembly GCA_049974845.1). Lineage (GTDB taxonomy): Bacteria > Chloroflexota > Anaerolineae > B4-G1 > SLSP01 > PWVB01. The sequence goes on from JBNGCP010000012.1 coordinate 23,373, forward strand.
GGTATAGGCCTTCTCGACCTCGTCGAGATCGGCAAACACCTTGCCATCCCCCTTGTCAGCATCCACATCCATCGTCATATAGTAGATGCCCATGCACATATCCTTGGAGGGCCCCACGACGGGTTGCCCGTCCGCGGGCTTGAGCAAGTTCTGGGTGGCCAGCATCAGCTTGCGCGCCTCCTCGACGGCCTTGCGTGACAGCGGCACGTGCACCGCCATTTGATCGCCGTCAAAGTCGGCGTTAAAGGCCGCGCAGACCAAAGGATGGAGCTGAATGGCTTTGCCCTCCACCAGCACCGGCTCAAAGGCTTGAATGCCCAGGCGGTGAAGCGTCGGCGCCCGGTTGAGCATCACCGGTCGGTCAGCGATTACCTCCTCCAGCACCTCCCAAACCTCAGGGCGCTGGCGCTCGATGAGCCGCTTGGCGGCCTTGACGTTGGTCGCATAGTTGTACTCAACGAGACGCTGGATGGTGAATGGACGATAGAGCTCCAGCGCCATCGTCTTGGGCAGACCGCATTGGTGCATCTGCAGATGCGGACCGACAACGATAACCGAGCGACCGGAGTAGTCAACGCGCTTGCCCAGCAGATTCCGGCGGAACCGGCCCTTCTTGCCCTTGAGCATATCGCTCAGCGACTTGAGCTGCCGACGTCCGCGTCGGCTCATCGCTTTGCCACGCTGGCTGTTGTCAATCAGGCTGTCGACGGCCTCCTGAAGCATTCGCTTCTCGTTGTTGATAATGACCTCCGGCGCGCCGAGCTCAAGAAGGCGCTTAAGCCGGTTGTTACGATTGATGACGCGTCGATAGAGGTCATTCAGGTCGGACGTAGCAAAACGACCACCGTCCAACTGCACCATCGGGCGCAGCTCCGGCGGCAAGACGGGCAGGACCGTCAGGATCATCCACTCAGGGTCATTGCGGCTCTTGCGCAACGCTTCGACGACACGCAAACGACGGGTGGCTCGCTTGCGGCGCTGCGCCGAGCGACCAAAGCGGACCTCGTGCCACAGCTCTTCAGAGAGCTGATCGAGGTCGAGGTTCTGCAGCAGCTCATAGACCGCCTCGGCGCCCATCCCGGCCTTGAAGACCTGGCCCCACCGCTGGCGAAGCTCCCGATAGCGTTGCTCATTGAAGAATTGGAGCTCCTGGAGGCTGAGAAGCTCTTCCCGCAGGTCGCCGTAGTGAGTTCGGATGATCTCGATCTTCTCGGCCAGCTCCTCTCGCACCTGCCCCACTTCTGCCTGAACGTCCTCGGCTTGCGCCTCGACGCCCTCCTCTACGGGGCTCAACACCTCCGACTCACGCTGACGGATCTCCGACTCCAACGCGTCGAGTGCATCCTGAGCAACCGTATTGAGGACCGCATAGTGATCGCGGCTGATCACCTCGTCGGCATCGACAATCACAGTGTCGGTTGGGCTGAAGACGACCGGATCGCTGACAGCACGCCCCATCATACCCTCGAGGCGATCCTGCAGACGCCGGGCCTCACCGAGGATTTTCTCGGTGCGCTCATTGAGCTCTTCCTCGAGCTGGGCCTTCAGTTTCTCCTGCGCAGCCTCCAGCTTTTCCTGTCGGTCGGCAATCCTGCCCTCAAGCTCACCGATACGAGCCTCGGCAGCCTCTTCCATACGCACAACACGCGCGTTCTCCTCATCGTCAATGCGCTTGAGGGCGCGCTGGCGCGCATCCTCATCGACGGATGTCACAATGTACTGGGCAAAATAGAGCACGCGATCTAGGTTGCGCTTGCTCAGATCCAGCAGAACACTCAAATGGCTCGGGATTCTACGGGTATACCAGATGTGTGCAACAGGGGCCGCCAACGTAATATGCCCCATCCGCTCACGACGAACCGAAGAACGGGTTACCTCAACGCCACACTTATCGCAGATGATCCCACGATATCGGATACCCTTGTACTTCCCACAATAACACTGATAGTCACGCGACGGACCGAAAATGGCCTCACAGAAAAGCCCATCCTTCTCCGGACGGAGACGTCGGTAGTTGATCGTTTCAGGCTTGGTCACCTCACCATACGACCAAGAAAGGATGTTTTCGGGTGAGGCTAGGCCAATACGGAGAGCCTTAAACGTTCGTGCTTCGGTTACCCGTTCATCACGGTTCATTCTTCCTCCCCTAGCGGATTAATCCTAAAGGGTCCCCCAAGAAATAAAAGGAGCAGCTGAGCAGCTATCGTACTCAGTGCTCTTTTCCCCACACACCTTGCCAGTGGCATAGTTTGGAATAGTATAGCGGATCTTCGTTAAAAGTCAACAACAATCGACAGGCAGCACAAAACCCCGGGAACCAAAATTCCCGTTTCGGGTTGTAGAAGTGTCTGCCTGTCTCAATCTGTTATGTCCTGATCCTCTCCAGCCACAGTGCTGAAGCCACGTGCTTCGGCCAAGCCAGACGGATCAGTATGTCTTCCTGCAAGCGCCACGCCACCTACCGGTGCGCAGCGATCCATACAGGTCACTATTCACAGTATACACAACACCGGAGTGGTTGTCAATCCCCCTGAACGCGATATCATTGCCCTTGGATCCGACCCTAACCTCAGCGTGAGCGAGACAGACCTGTGAATACACCCGAAAAGACTCCATCCAGCACGACACTAAGCGCACTGCTGCGCACGATGCGCCCCCCTCAATGGACGAAAAACGTGATCATCTTCGCGGCCCTGATCTTCGATGTCAAGCTATTCACGCTCAGATATATGTTCAGAACTGGGCTTGGATTTCTGCTTCTCTGCGTGATATCCGGCGTCGTCTACCTTGTCAACGACCTGGTGGACTTGGAGAAGGATCGCGAACACCCGCGCAAGCGCCTCCGCCCGCTGCCCGCCGGCGACCTCAAGGCCGAGGTTGCCGTCATCGCCGCGGTGGTTCTAGGCGTAGGCGCGCTCGCGGCCGCTTTCGCACTTGATGGTCAATTCGCGCTGTGGCTGGGAGGCTATCTGGCCCTTCAGCTCGCTTACTCTTTCGTGCTGAAGCATGTGGTGCTGATCGACGTGATGGCCATCGCCGCGGGCTTCGTGCTGCGGGTGGCTGCCGGCGTGCCCTTGGTAGACGCCGAGCGGTTCTCGCCCTGGCTCTACATCTGCACGACGCTCCTGGCCCTCTTTCTGGGGCTCTCGAAGCGACGGGGCGAGCTCGTGGAGCTTGCGGGTGGCGCCGAGAATCACCGCCCCATCCTGCGGAAGTATACAATCGGGCTCCTGGATCAACTCATCGGCATGGTCGCGGCCTCGACGATCCTGGCCTATGCCCTCTACACCTTTTCCGCACCCAACCTGCCCGCTAACTACGCGATGATGCTGACGATCCCCTTCGTGATCTACGGGCTATTCCGCTACATGTATCTCATCCACGCGGCACAGTGCACGCTTGCGCCCGATGAGGTGCTCCTGACAGATCGCGCTTCGCAGGCCAATATCGTCCTGTGGGGCCTGACCGTCGTGGGTATCATATACCTGAGGTAGGCAGAATGCGGGTGAGTGTCGTGGAACGCTCGGCTCCCGGTAAGATCATCCTCTGCGGGGAGCATAGTGTCGTGTATGGCCGGCCGGCCATTGCGGTCCCGGTGAGCGACATGCGCGCGTATGCGCGGGTCGAGCCCGGTCCCGTCGGCGAAGGCCTGCGAATCCGCGCGCTGAACCTCCGGAAGGAGCTCCGTCTCAGGACGACCGGCGCCGGAGAACCCCTCGCCAGAGCGGCCCGGCTGGTCCTAGACCACCTCCAGACACCAGAGCCGGATGCCGTTCTAACAATCAGATCGGATGTCCCCATCGCTTCAGGCATGGGCAGTGGCGCCGCCGTCACGGCCGCAGCCGTGCGTGCGCTCGCAGCAGCCCTCGATCACGAGCTGTCTCCCGACATGGTCAGCACTCTGACCTACGAGGTAGAGAAAATACACCACGGCATGCCCAGTGGCATCGACAATACGGTCATTGCGTGGGAGCATCCAATCTACTTCGTAAAAGGGGAAGCCCCAGAGACGTTTCGCATCCACACGCCTTTTCATCTCGTGATCGCCAACAGCGGCATCGCCGGATCCACGCGGGAAGCGGTAACTGAGGTGCACCACCGGTGGGCCAAGACTCCCCAGTATTACGACGTCATCTTCAACTGCATCGGTGCCATTGTACGCGCAGCCCGCTCCGCGATCGAAGAGGGAGCCCTGCCGGCCCTTGGCGTGCTGCTGAACGAGAATCAGGAGCTGTTGATGAACCTGGGCGTCTCTCTGCCCCAGTTGGACATGCTCACGAAGAGCGCGCGTAAGGCGGGAGCCCTGGGCGCGAAGTTGACAGGGGCGGGACAGGGCGGCAATGTGATCGCGCTGGTCGAAAGCGACCGGCTCGAGGAGGTCAGCCGCGCGTTGCGGGACGCAGGCGCCGTTGCAGTCTGGCAGACTCGAGTGGGGTCGCGCGAGCCGTAGCGCGGGAGCGCAACGACGGGAAACGGTCGGAAGAACATGGAAGAACTCGTTTTCGTCAAACTGGGCGGATCACTGATCACCGACAAACGCCGCCGTGCAACAGCGCGGCACGATATCATCCACCGGTTGGCGCGAGAGACGCAGGAGGCCCTATCGTCCGGGACAGACCTTCGCATCCTCCTAGGACACGGCTCCGGCTCCTTTGGTCACTGGGAGGCCAATCGCTACCGAACCCACGAGGGCGTGCACACCCAGGAAGGCTGGTATGGATTTGCGCGGGTAAGCGCCACAGCGCTGCAGCTCGACCGGATCGTCCTCGAGGCATTCATCGAAGCCGGCATCCCGGCGCTCAGCCTCCAACCCTTAGCCTCGGCCCTGACCGAAGGAGGCAACCTCGTAAGCCTGAATCTCGACCCGATTCGCCGGGCGCTCACCCATGGACTGGTGCCCCTGATCTTCGGCGATGTGGCCTTCGACAAGGCCGTGGGCGGGACGATCATCTCCACCGAGGACATCTTCGTCTATCTCGCCCAAGCGCTAAATCCCGCACGGATCTTGCTCTTGGGAAACGCGCCCGGTGTCTTGAGCAACCGCCACAAGGTCATCCCAGAGATCACGCCTGAGACGCTGCCCGAGATTGCCGTACATCTACGAGGATCGGGCTACACGGACGTGACCGGCGGGATGGCGGACAAAGTGGAGCGGATGGTTCACCTTGTGACGGAGCAACCCGAGCTGCAGGTGTGGATCATGACCGGGGCACAGCCAGGCAATCTGCGGCGCGCGCTGTTGGAACCGGCGGCCTATCGCGGCGGCACCCTGATCCACGCATCCACGCCCGGCCCTTAGGCGCGTTGCTATGAGGATACGCTCAAGCCTCGGCCTGCGTCGTCTCCCACAGGCCTGGCGCCGACAGCTGATTGTGCTGGGTCTGGTTCTCCTTGGCGCGGCACTACGGTTGCCCCACATCGGCACCCTCCCGCCCGGCCTTTACCACGATGAGGCGCAGCACGGCCTGGATGCGCTCGACGTCTTGCAGGGCGATCCCCGTCTCTATTTCGAGGCCAACAACGGGCGAGAACCGCTCTATATCTACCTGGTCGCCATTGGTGTGAAGATATTGGGCCGTAATCCCATCGCTGTGCGAGTGCCCGCCGCTCTTGTGGGGATTCTGACCCTGGCAGCGGCCTATGACCTGGGACGCACCCTGTGGGGGTCTGCCGCGGGGCGATGGACGCTCGCCGTGCTCGGCGGCACGTTCTGGCATGTGCATCTGAGCCGGGTGGGGTTTCGCGCCGTACTGCTTCCCCTGTTCACCGCCCTAACCCTGGCGCAAGCTGCGAAGGGCGTGCGCACGCAACGACGCCGTCATTGGATCGCGGCAGGTGCGCTCTATGGGACGAGCTGGTACACATATATGGCGGCTCGGTTCTCGCCCGTCGCAATCGCGGCCCTGGCGATCTATGGGGTCTGTTGGCACCGTGACAAGCTCGCTGCTCTGTGGCGGCCCGCCGCGTTGGCGATGCTGATGGCGCTTCTGGTGCTCCTGCCGCTGGGTATCTACACGCTTGCGCATCCTGATATCGTCCTCGGCCGCAGCGGGCAGGTCTCGATCTTCAGCGAGGAGATCAATGAGGGGCACTTCTGGCGGACTCTGGGCCGGCATCTCTTGCGAACGGCAGGGATGTTCACCTTTCGCGGCGATCGCATCTGGCGCCACAATCTCGCATGGCGCCCTGTGTGGGGCCCCGCGCTAGGGGTGGCCTTCGTGTGGGGCGTGGGGATCGCCTTGGCCCGCTTCCGACACGACGCCGGTGCAGCGTTGGTCCTGCTCTGGACGCTGGTGATGGCGATCCCCACGCTGCTCGCCGAGGACGCACCACACTTTCTGCGCGGCGTCGGCGTGCTGCCCACGGCTGCGCTGCTCTCCGCCGCAGGCTTAGGGTGGCTGTCAGCACGCTTGGGCGAGTTCGCCCTGCCGGCAGGGACGATGACAGGAACGGCCCGCCGGTATTGGGCCCGTCGAGGTCTCGCGGCGTTGCCCGTTCTGCTCGTCGTCGCGGGATATGGGAGCACGCTGTACGACTACTTCGTGCGCTACCAGCGAGCACCGCTCACCTATCATTGGTTTGAAGCCGGTCCGGTGAAGCTAGCCGGGGAGATCAATACGCTCCGCGGGGAGGGTTGGGACGGCGATCGCATGCGTAAGCCCGCTACGCGCACAGAAGCAGTGACCGAGGCTGGGTCTGGGTGGCAGGTTTTCATGGATCGTCAGATCTGGGATAGCTGGATCGCCATCCCTTTTCTGGTGCCAGAGAAGAGCGTCAGCTTCCTCCCTGTGGCGCCTGGCGACGCGCTACAGCAGAACGTCGCCTTTGTCGTGTGGCCCTACCGAGACTGGGAACCCGACGTGCTTCCTCACCTTCCCCACCCCGCCTACATTCAGGTACGCGAGGGCCCTCGAGCTCAGGGTGACCTGGATCCAGAGCCGGTGACCATCGCGATGCTGATCGAGGCCGCGGAAAGACCGGAAGTGCCGGAGCCAGTGGCACGGTTCGAAGGCGGCATTATCCTGCGGGCAGCCCTGGTACAGACTGGCCCCACTGCGGTTCCCGCCGTGCTGCTCTGGTGGGAGACCGAGGTCCCCATCGAAGACCGGTACACGGTCTTCGTCCATTACCTTCGCGACGGAGCGCGTCTTGTACAAGACGACGGAGAGCCGGGGCAAGGCCACCTGCCGACGACATTCTGGCAGCCAGGGGATCTCATCCTCGACATCCATCCGTTGGCCGAAGTAGTGCCCGACCCGCAGCAAGATCGGCTACGGGTGGGACTCTACGACACCGAGACGATGAGGGGCCTGCAGGCAGTGGATGAATTCGCAGCCCCCGTGGGGGACGCTGTCGAGTTACCCCTCATCCTGACCGAGCAGCCATGACCTCACAGCAACCACCGCCGCAGCGCGCATTACCTCAGGGCTCGCGACGCCCGGCAGCGGTGACGTTGAGCCTGATGCTGCTCTGCGCGCTGCTTGCCGCGGCCCCGCTCTGGGGACCGGGCATCGTCAACACTCGCGGCGGGGGAGACAGCCCCTTTCTGCTCCAGCGCACGCTGGAGATGGCCGAAAACCTCCAGCACGGTCACGTACCACCGCGCTGGATGGCGCATGCCGCGTACGATCTGGGCTATCCTTTCTTCAACCACTATGCGGCGCTTCCTTATTACCTGAGCGGAGGTCTCACGGCGCTCGGCGTCAATGTGCTTTCGGCGATCCAGATCACGCAGACGTTGGGCTTTCTCCTCGCCGCTTTGACGATGGACCTCTGGACACGCAGGAGGGTGCGGAGCCGCGCCGCTCGCCTGCTCGCTGTGGTCGCCTATACGTTCGCGCCCTTTCACATGGTGAACGTTTACGTCCGTGGGGATTCGCTCTCTGAGTTCTATGCGTTTGTCTGGTACCCGCTCATTCTGTGGACTATCGACCGCTGCGTCCGCCGTCCTAGCGCCGGGCGCATATTCGTCGGCGGCCTCAGCTATGGAGCGCTCATCCTGACCCATAACGTGTCTGCCATGATCTTCTCGCCTTTCGCCATGCTGTATGCCGTCGGTGCTGTGGTCCGAGAGGCCGCACAGGACAGCGCGGATCGAGGGCGCACGATTCAACGCGCGTCCACCGCTCATCGAGTGATCGGATTGGCAGCGATCTTTGTCGTGGGCGTTCTATTGACAGCCTGGTTCTGGATACCAGCAGTGTTGGAAACGGGATACGGGCAGCTCGGCCCAGCCTTCACCGGCGACTACTTCCACTACACGCGCCACTTTCGGGGGCTTGACCTGGTGCAGCTTTCGCCGGCCTTCAGCTACACCGTGGCAGCGACCGTCGACTCAGCGGGCCCCTTTGCGATGGGCATGGTCCAGGCGATACTGGCTCTCCTTGGCAGCGTGAGCCTGGTGATCCGTCTAGTTCGTGGGCTCCGTCCGCCACGGGACGCGAGCCGGAGATCGGCGGCAGTAGACACCGTCATCGTGCTAATCGGATTGCTCGGCGCCACCCTGATGATCACGCCGCTATCCAAGCCGCTCTGGGACCAGCTCCCCCTGCTCGAGCTGACGCAGTTCCCGTGGCGGTTCCTGTCGGTGCAGGCCCTTTTCACCGCTGCAGTGACAGCCACCCTGGCGGAGCCCCACTTGGGTCCCCGCCCACGGCGCTTGCTGGTGCTCGTGGCCGCTGCGGGAAGTCTGGCGATTGCCGGCGCGAGTTTGGCAACCTTGAGACCCGACCGGCTCCTCATCCGTCCTGAGGACGTCACATGGGACAACCTGCTGCTCTACGAGAGCTTCACGGGCAACATCGGCACGACGATCCGCTATGAGTACCTGCCGAGCGACGTCGTTCCGCGGCTCTACATCTCCGAAGCAGTGGTCGACGGATCGGGAAGACCCATCGCCGCGGGACCTGTCCGAGGGATGCCAGACGCGACGCTGGTGGCTCGCACACCGACGAAACAGACGTGGGAGGTCACTCTGGAGGGGGCGACAGCCGTCACCTTTCCCGTGAACTGGTGGCCGGGATGGCGGGCGCGCGTCAATGGCACCCCCGCAGACACCTATGCCATGCCGGGCTCAGGACGTCTCACCGTCTCACTGCCCGCCGGGACCAGCACGGTGATCCTGCGCCTGGGATCGACGCCCCTGCGAACAAGGGCGTTGTTGACATCCCTGGCTACCGGACTCGCCACGGTCTCGGTGTTGGTGTTGAGGCGACGCCACAGACCTGACACTCGGCCTCTGGTCGGCGCAGCAGCGTCGGGAGGCGCCCTGCTTTTGCTCGCGTCACTTCCAGCCCTGTTGCTCCAAGCGCCACCGGATCGAAGTGCGACTTTCTTCGACTTCGACCAGATGCCCTACCCCCATCAAGGCCCGATCGACTTTGGACCCCTTGAGTTGACCGACGTGGCCGTGTCCAGCCACACGGCGGCGCCGGGCACGGCACTGGAGACGGTTCTGCACTGGAGCAGCCTCTCGGCCTCCTCTCCGACGACGGCCACGTTGCGGCTGGTCTCTCCGGCGGAGCCACGGCGCGGCGTTCCCTACGCCGTCGCCGCGGGTTCAGCCGTCATCTCGCCTGAGACTCGAATCACCCTTCCGCTCCCCGAGGACCTGACCCGAGGCCTCTATCTGCTACAGATCCAAGTGGACACCGAGACAGGTTCGCTCGCCCCACGAACGTCGCAGGGGCGCACGATGGGCCCGCTCTACATCGGCGCGATTCGGGTACCGGTCGGGGCCGCCCTCGATCCGGAGCTCACACCGGTAGCGACGTTTCAGGATCTGGCACTCTATCGCGTACACACGGAACAGACGGAGCCCACCGAGCTGAGCTTGGAGCTCGGTTGGTCGACGCCAGGGACGCCGCGAAACTGGCGGTACTCACTCCGACTCCTCGATGCAGAGGGCCGCTTGATCCGGCAACTGGACGAGCAACCCGGTTACGGCTACCTACCCACGACGTTGTGGCGGCCCGGTGAGCAGGTCATCGAGTATCCCCGGCTACCCTTGCCTGAGGGACTGGCGCCCGGCGACTACACACTGCGCATCCTGACCTACCTACAGGCGACGATGGAGGGAGGAGGCCAGGTGGACGTACCGGTTCACCTGGATCAGCCCGTGCTCTACGATCTGCGAACAGCCTGCTGCGAACAGGTGCGGAAGGGGGCGACGATCCTCTGCCAGACAGACCATGCTGACGGCGCCCACGAGCTCGCGCTGCTGGGCATTGAAAAGCCGGATGCACTCACCGAGGGGGAAGCGCTGCAACTCGTCGCTGAATGGAACGCTCTCCGTGAGCCGACCGAGGACTTCAGCGCAACGTGGACGCTCGTCGGGCCACACGGGAACGTCATCAGCGTCATCGCCGGGCCCATAGCGCCAGGCAGCCGCACCTCCGAGTGGCCGCGACACGCGTGGGTGCTCTCCCCAGTGACACTGGAGGTGCCTACCGGACTCGAACCAGGCATCTATACGCTCACGCTCACCCTTCAGGGCGCATCGAGCGCCGTGACCTGCGAGGAGGTCGCCGAGTTTGCCCCCGCTGCCCGACCGCGCGCTTTCACGGTGCCATCGCTCCCCTTTCCGCAGCGGGCAACGTTCGGTGAGGCGTTCACCTTATTGGGCTACGATCTCCGGCACGACCCACGTGCGGACACTCTGGACCTAACGGTCTGGTGGCAAGCACTGCGCGTCCCCGCTCAGGACTATAAGCGGTTCGTCCACCTCTATGACCCCGCCACTGAGGAAGTCGTGAGCCAGAATGATGCGATGCCCCGTGACTGGACCTACCCGACCACCCAATGGGTGGAGGGCGAGGTCGTCAGCGAGACGATCACACTGGACGTCTCCACGGTGACGTCAGGCGCGTATCGACTAGGTCTCGGCTGGTACGATCCCGACACACTTAACCGCCTGCCCGCTGATAACGATACTGAGGGAACGATCCGGGACAATCGCGTCACGCTCGAGGCTGTGGAGTTCACCGGAAGAGACCTGCGCCGCCGCTAGATGGGTGCTCTGGCTGTTGCCGACGCATTGCCGGTGGGAAGGGATCCGTTATAATGGGCGGAGGGGCCCGGCTGATTGCCGGGGCCTTCTCTTGAGACGAGGATGAGGTGTATGCCTGACGCAACCTATCACTTCCCGCCAGACTTCAAATGGGGTGTCGCGACGGCTTCCCATCAGGTCGAGGGCGACAATACAAACAACCAGTGGTGGGCCTGGGAGCATCAACCAGGCCGCATCGCCGCGGGCCACCGGTCGGGGCGTGCGTGCAACTGGTGGGAGAATGCCGAGGCTGACTTCGACCGTGCAGCCGCGATGGGGCTGACGACGCTCCGTCTCTCCATCGAATGGAGCCGGGTGGAGGTAGCGCCTGGCCGCATTGACACGGCAGCGCTCGAGCGCTATCGCGAGATGCTAGCAGGGCTGCGCGAACGGGGCATCGAGCCGATGGTTACACTGCATCATTTCACCGATCCCCTTTGGCTGTCGGAGAAGGGCGGGTGGACGCAGAAGGACGCGATCCCCTACTTCACGCGTTACGTCGAGCAGGTCGTCCCGGCCTTGCGAGAGTACACGAATCTCTGGTGCACCCTCAACGAACCGAACGTCTATGCGTCGCTCGGTTACGTTATGGGGAGCTTTCCGCCGGGGTCCCAGGATCTGAGAACCGCCTCTGTGGTGCTTCGCCACATGTTGGAGGCTCACGGCGCCGCCTATAAGCTCATCCATCAGCTTCAGGAGGACGCTCAGGTGGGGTTGGCCCACAATCTTCGCTTCTTTGATCCGGCGAACCCCAAGCGACTTTCCGACCGCGTTGCCGCTTGGGCGCAGGACACATGGTTCAACCGCGCCACGATCCAGGCAGTGCATCAAGGATGGTGGTTGCCGCCCTTGGGCTTCGGGCCCGCATTCGCATCGCGACGCACGCTGGATTGGTTTGGCCTCAATTACTACACCCGCGATCTCGTCAGATTCGACCGCGAGAGCGACGAGCCCGGGATGGCACAGACGGGACACGCCGAGGACGCCGAGCTCCTCGACGGCGGTTACGGCGAGCTGTATCCTGCGGGGCTGTCGAGAGCGGTGAGGCGGGTCGCCCGCCTCGGTCTGCCGGTGCACATCACCGAGAACGGTATCCCCGACAGTGACGACGATCAGAGGCCCCGCGCGCTGCTGCTTCATCTGCACCAACTATGGAAAGTCATTCAGGACAACAAGCCGGTCATGAGTTACTATCATTGGACGCTGGTCGACAATTTCGAGTGGGCGGAGGGCTGGACGCTACCCTTTGGGTTGATCGAACTGGACCCCGAGACGCAGACGCGCACGCCCCGCCCCAGTGCAGACCTCTATGCCGCTATCGCGCGCGGCAATGCGATCACGCCGGAGATGATCAACGCCTACGCACCCGAACTCCGACCGGTTCTTCTACCCACCTAGCTTAGGGATTGGACCTCCGAGAAAGCCAGATCGTGAAGACCGCGAACCTCGACTACGAGCTACCTGAAGAGCTCATTGCACAGGAGCCCATCGCCCACCGCGATGAGTCCAGGCTCCTGGTATTGCACCGTGCTACAGGGCAACTAGAGCACCGCAGGTTCCGGGACATCGGCAGTTACCTCACCAGGGGCGACCTCCTGATCGCGAATGAGAGCCGCGTCATCCCCGCCCGTCTGTACGGGAGAAAGGAGCCCACGGGAGGGAAGGTCGAGGTGCTGCTGCTCCGTGAACTCGCCGACCAGCGATGGCACGCGCTGATTGGCGGCGCGCGGACGCGCGAAGGCACGGTCATCCGGCTCTACCGATACGAAGCGCCCTCAGACCTGAAAGCAAAGGTCATCGAGGTTGGCTCCCGCGGAGAACGCGTACTCAGGTTCTCCGAGCCCGTTCAGTCCTACCTTGAGACACTCGGCGAGGTACCCCTGCCTCCCTACATCCACCGCCGCTTGAAGGACCCGGAGCGCTATCAGACCATCTATGCCCATACACCCGGCAGCGCGGCAGCGCCGACGGCGGGGCTGCACTTCACGCCCGACCTCCTGTTGGAGCTAAGGGACCAGGGCGTTAAGCTCGACTTTGTCACGTTGCATGTCGGGCTGGACACCTTCCGCCCGATCACGGAGGCCTCGATCGAGGCGCACGAGATTCACCGGGAGTGGTGCTCTCTGGACCGCCGGACGGCGGAGCAGATCAACCAGACGAAGGTCATGGGAAAGAGGGTGATCGCGGTGGGCACGACGAGCGTTCGCGTGCTGGAGACCGCCGCACGGCAAGGGGGTCTGCAGCCGCCCGACGAGACCTGCCCTTGGCGCACCGTTGCACCCTTTGAGGGATTTACCGATCTCTATATCGTACCGGGATTCGATTTCCGCGTCGTCGACGCCTTGATCACCAACTTCCACCTGCCGCGAAGCACATTACTCGCCCTCGTCATGGCATTTGCCGGTGAGGAGGCGATCCGCCACGCGTACGAGGAAGCGATCGCCGAACGCTACCGATTTTTCTCGTTTGGCGACGCGATGCTCATTCTATGAACCCGGGGCATGTACGGGTACAGGACCATAGGCCATGAATACCTATCGCGAGTACGTCGGCAATCCGCACGTCCATTCGGTCTACTCCGATGGATCCGGGCGCTATGGGCAGATCGCGGCAGCGGCTGCAGCCGCCAATCTCAACTTTGTCATCGTCACTGACCACAACGTGCGTCCTGTGGGCCTGGAGCGCTATCACGGCCAGACGCTGATGCTCTCCGGGGAGGAGGTGCACAACGTCCGGCAGTATCCCGCAAGCAATCATCTGCTGGTCTTCGGGGCCGAACGGGAGATGGCCCCTTACTCCTTCGGAAGCACTAAGACTCTGATACAGGCTGCGCGTCAACACGACGGCATCTGCTACATCGCGCACCCCATCGAACGCAGCAGCCCGGTCCGTCCTGGTCTGGAGGCGATCCCCTGGACCGACTGGCCGCCCCAGGGTGTCCAGGGGATGGAGATCTGGAATTACATGTCCGAGTTCAAGGGATTGCTGTGGTCCAAGCTCGTGGCGCCTATCTACGCGTTCAAGCCAGACTGGGGGATTCGAGGGCCCTATCGCGCTACGCTACGCCTCTGGGACGAGCTGTTGGCACAGGGGCACCGGATCTCGGCGTTGGGCGGCGCGGATGCTCACGCCGAAACGTATCGAATGGGCCCATTCAGACGTCAGGTTTTCCCTTATGAGTATCTATTCCGATGCGTCAACACCCACGTGCTGACGCAGGCTCCGCTCTCGGGCGACCTCGAGACCGACAAAGCCCTTATCTACGAGGCCCTACAGGCCGGTCGCACTTGGATTGGCTATGACCTCCCACATCCAACACGGGGATTCCGTTGCGTGATGAGGAGTGGCTCGGCCTCCGCCGTGCCTGGGGAGGAGCTTCGGCGCCTTGGTGCGATCAACGTGACGATCACCACGCCGGCCCATGGTGAGATCCTCCTGAGACGCGACGGAAAAGTCATTCGACGCATTATGGGACAGTCTCTGACCTACACCTCAGCAGAGGCCGGCATCTACCGGGTGGAGGTCTACAGACGTTTCCGTGGGCGGAAAGTGGCCTGGATCATCACCAGCCCCATCTACGCGATCTGATACATCCAGACAGCACAACGGGGCCGACAGAATCGGCCCCGTTGTGCTGTCTGCAGTCTAGCCTACACGCGTCGGCGATTCTCGCAGGCGCTATAGGTCGATGTCCAGCTATACTAGATCGGCCCCCGGACCCTTGGTGAAGAAGGCCTCGTTGATCTCGAGGTACTCCTCGTATTCCTCGGGCAGGTCGAAATCGGAGAAGATTGCCTCATTCGGGCATTCGGCAGCGCACGCCCCACAATCAATGCACGTCTCAGGATTGATGTAGTAGTAGGGCCATTCGCTGTCGTCATCGACGAAGTGGATCGAGTCAGTCGGGCAAACATCGGCGCACAAACCAGCGCGCTCACAGAGAGAAGTGATTGCATAAGCCATTTAGTATACCTCCAATAGGGTCTCAAAGGAAAGCCTAGTACTTGACGTCGCGTATCATTCTACACAAGAGGCGCGACGTGTCAATAGCGCCGATTTCAAGCGAATCGCGCTTCGGCAAACCGATCAAGGGCAGCGCGGACATCATCTAGTAGCTGCTCCTGGTCGAAGAGTCCCTTCTCCACCAGCGCTTCCGCCTGGCGCTGAAGACGCTCACGTTGAGCCTCATCGAGCTCTTTGGCTGTGACGATGACGACCGGTATCTGGCGCGTCCGCTGATCGCTCTTGATGTTTTCAAGAACCACAAACCCATCCACGTCGGGCATCATGAGATCGAGAATCACAAGCTTGGGCGGCTCCGCATGGATCTGACCGATCGCTTCGGCACCTCCCTCCGCCTCCGTGACCTCGTAGTCAGCGGCCTCAAGGATGCGCCGCAACAGCTTTCGATCCTCAGGATTGTCATCGACCACCAGCACGTAGCTACCACCTTCATAACCGGGGCCAAGGCTCTGGTGAGCGCCAATTCTTTCGAGCGCGTCGAGCAAGGCGCGTTCGGAGATGGGCTTGACCAGGTAGTCAGCCACACCCATGCTCAATCCCTTCTCACGTCCGTGGCCCTCAGGAGCACCATCGCCCTCCGCATCCATCGGTAACACCGAGCACATGATAACGGGGATATCACGCGTGTCTGGATCGGACTTGAGCTCCTCAAGGATCTCCCATCCACTCCTATCGGGCAGGATCACATCGAGCGTGATCGCGTGAGGCTGCAGGCGCTTGGCCTCCGCTACGGCGCGCTGCGGGTTGGTCAGGCCAAACACGCGATAGCCACGCTTTGTCAGATAGCGGCGGAACAACGTGATTACACCGGGATCGTCATCCACGGCGAGCACCACCCGACCGACTGGGCTTACGTCGTCTGCCGATGCCCGCGCCGAGTCTGGCCCGCCGATGGGCAGGGAGAAGCAGAAGACGGTGCCCTGTCCCACCACCGTGTCCTGGACCCACATATCCCCCCCGTGCATCCGCACAAACTCGCGGCTGAGGGGGATACCCAGACCTGTACCACCATAGCGGCGCGTCGAGGTTGAGTCGACCTGCTCGAATTGCTCGAACACCGCGTGGATGCGGTCGGGTGGAATGCCGATGCCGGTATCCTCGACGCGGACGAGCACTTGATAGTCATCATAGCTGGCGGAGACTTTGATGTGGCCCTCTTCGGTGAACTTGCCCGCATTGCCCAAGAGATTCGTCAGCACCTGGCGGACACGACGACCATCTGCCACCACCTTGGGCAAATCCTCGGGCACGTCGGTCAGCAGCCGAATCGGCTTATCCTTAACGAAGCCAAGGGCAGTCGACATGACGCTCTTGATCATCTCGCCGAGATCGACCGGTTCGAAGGCGACCTCCATCTTGCCGGCGTTGATCTTCGAGATATCGAGGATGTCATTGATCAGATTGAGAAGATGGCGCCCGCTGTCATAGATCGCGCTGAGATCCGTTTTCTGCACATCCGTCAGTGGCCCGTCGATGCCCTTGAGCATAACGCGGGAGAAGCCAATGATCGAGTTCAGCGGTGTGCGGAGCTCGTGGGACATGTTGGCCATAAACTGGTTCTTGAGCTCATCGACCTCCTTGAGCTTCTCCGCCGTCTCCTGCGCGTTGCGGTAGAGGCTCGCCGTCTCCAGGGCGATGCTGATGTTGGCGCAGGCGGTGCGCATAAACTCCCTTTCGGCTTCATCGATTTCCCCGTGCTCGGGTTGGCGACCGAGAACGATGACACCAAACAGCCCGGGAGTATGAGGAGCACGTTCCGTTCCGTAGCCCTCACGAGAGGCGACCAGCGGCACAGCATAGCCCTCGGCCAGACGCAGCCCCGCAACCCCAACACCGTCAGGTGGCTCTCCGTTGTGTGTCCCTGCATCATCAAGGATCTCCCGCCCGTGCCCATCACCGCCACGATCTGCTCGAGTTTCAGAGCGTGGGCGGGCACCGTTATATGCACCGGCAAAATCGAGGTGCACAGGCTCGCGACGCTCAAGCGCGTCATAGAGAGACGCTAGAGGGCCTGTAGCTTCCAGAGTCACATCGCCCCACCGTTGAGGACCGGCGCCCTCGGGCCCATTGCCGCCAGCGGTCGCCATAGCCCCTCTAGCATACGCCGGCAGCGTGACATCGCTGGGCCTGACCGCCCGCCCGCCCTCAGCATAGATGGCGACCGGTCGCAATCGCATACTGCCTCGGTACGGCTCGGAGGCACATTCCCACACCATTACCGGCATATCGAGGCGCTCAGAGATCACGGCGCCGACCTCGCGCATGATGACCGTCTGATCCAGCGAGCTCGAGGCCGTCTGTAGCACCTGGTTGAGGATATCCCGCCGCTCGGCTTGGGCTTGGGTTGCTTCCACGAGCCGGATGTTTTCCAGCGCAACGAAGGCCTGGCGCGCCACGTTCTCGTAGAAGCTGAGCTCCGCCGTGGAGAACTCGCGTGCGTTTCGGCTGTGGACCATGATCGTTCCGTATTGGGTTTCTCGCACGCTCAGCTGGAATGCCGCCGTCGCACGGAGTCCAAGCTCCGCATACGTGCGCCGAAGGACATCGCTCGCCAGAGGATCTTGGGTGATATCTGGGGTGACGAAGCGCTCATCCAGCCTCAACGCTTCATAGAACTGGCGCACCTCATCCAGCGGGAATGTCGATACCGATGGCGCTGAGCCAGGGCGCACGCGCTGTGCATCGCGATCCCAGAACTCGACGATGCGGAGCTCGGTCGGCGCTTGCTGTGGCTCCAATAGTCCAGCGATGACGAAATCCGGCTCCTCTCGCTGCGCAATGCCTTCCACAGCCGCCTTAAGCACCGCTTCAGCGTCGCGGGCATCGGTAATCTGCTGCGCGATGCGATAGAGCATACGCGTCTCAGCCAGAGACCGCTGCGAGCGCTCATACAGGTTCGTGCTCTCGATCACGTTGGCCAACTGGTTCACCATCAACGCCAGCGTGGCGATGTCATCCTGGGTAAACGCGAACCGGCGATCTGACTGCAGGGATATCGCGCCGTGGATCTGCCCTCGGCTGATAAGCGGAAAGACCACTGCGGACCGTGTGTCCGGGAGCAGTGGGTTTTCGAGAGCTGCACGATGAGCGTCGATATCGAGCGCTAGTACTCGCTCACTCTCCTGGATACAGCGAGCCACCATAGACCTATAGGGACGCTCTTCGTACGCCTCCACCGGGCTAACCTGCACACGATGTCCCATTGCCAGGAGCCGCTCGCCGATCTCGCCGGTTGCCGCCCGAAGGACAGCCCACTCACCCTGAGCATCCAGGAGGAAGATGCCGACGAAGTAGAGGCCAGGCCACTCAGCTTCTAGGGATCTCTGAGAACCACAAGCGCGCTCGGCAAGAAAATCCACGGACCGCTGCAGCAGCGCCTGACGTTCAGAGAGGGATGTCGTGAGATTGGCCAACTCCACGGCTGCAGCCTGACGCTCGATCCGCTCCTGTGACTCCTGAAAGAGCTGACGGTTGGAGAGCACGACCGCAGCCTGATCGGAGACGGTGCGGTAGAGACGTAGCCGGGTCTCATCCAGCGCCAAAGGCTCCTCAAATCTTACTCGCAGCACGCCAATACGCTCGGTCGCCCCCACACCTGTCGCCAGCGAAGCGATCAGGAGCGCCCCAGAGTGATGGCGCCCATTTCCTTCCTGGATGAGATAAGCTGCCCGAAGATCCTCGTCGATCCTCGGATCCTCAGCCACGTTCTCCGACACAAAGAGCGGCGCCACCCCCAGAAATGACAGCGACGGCATCTCGGAAATGGGCATCCGGGTACCAACCTCCATAGACGGAACGCCCTCGACGGTCGATAGCGAGGCCACGATTTCCAGCCACGCGGGCTCACCCTCGGCACGCCTGCCATCTCCACCGACCCCGTTCTCCTCCAGCGTAGGATCAGCGAGATAGAGCCCAATCTCGGCTCGGACGGCGGTAGAGGGAAAAGCGTGCCGGGCAATCGCGGCCAACACCTCTGCCGGATGCATCGCTTCGGCCAGGTCACTTGTGGCTTCATACAATGTGCGCGACTCGCTCGCACTCGCCTGGGCGACGCGCAGCAAATTGCCGCGCTCCAGAGCTGAGGCCACCTGGGCAGCGACCTGTTGAAGGATCGGCAGCAGGCCTGGCGCATCGAAGACATCAGGCTGAACACTCCCAAGCTCCAAGACGCCAAGAACACGATAGCCCAGCTGTAAAGGAAGCAAGAGCCGCGAGCGGATCCCTCGGGCCACAAGCTCGGGTGCCTCGCGATCGGGAGGTGCCATGCTCAGATCACCGATCACAGAGATCGATTGGCTGCCAACGACGGAGGCAAAACCGGAGTCCGCAAGCGCACCCTCTGCAGCCATCGCCCGGTAGATCTCGGTGGCGTCACCCACGCCGCCGAGGAGCGTCAGTTCGTCCTGCTCGCTGTCGTAGCCGACGAGGGTCAATTGGTCGACAGGCACAAATCCTTGTAGCAACGAGAGCAACTCCTGACGCGCTGCGACGACATCGTTGATCGCATTGAGAAAAGCCGATACCTCCTGTAGGAAGGCGAGCTCAGCCTCACGTTGCCGGGCCTCCATCAACGATCGCTGCGAGCGATCGATCAGCAAGCGGTTCTCAAGCGCCAGCTCAAGTTGCTCGCGCACAGCCGCCAGCACAGCCATCTGTTCCTTCGACCAGTCCTCGGCTATCTCCTCCGCGTCAGGAGCGACGGGCTCCGCGAAGGTCATCAGCCCCACCGGCTCATCACGGATACTCAGCGTCTCCATCAGACCGGCGCCGTCCCTCCCCTGAGGTTCATAGGGGTCGAAGAGCTCGGCCTCCGCACCCGCCGCCAAAGGCGTGACCTCGTGAAGATCGTACTCGTAACCCACGACGTTCTGACGCTCAAGGTACTCACCCCACATCTCCAAGGCGTACCGTCGCTGCAGTCGTTGCAGCTCCTCCAGGTTCTCCTGCGACGCTTCGTAGAGCTGCGCATTACGGACGGCATTGGCAAGCTGGTCCGCGAGCGTGCGGAAAGCCGCCACATCGGCCTCCGAAAAGGACCTCCGAGTTCCGGAACGGACCACCATCGCACCGATGACCTCACCACGGCTAACCAGGGGCAAAGCCAGCTCTGAATGGGTCCGACGCTGCTCCGAGGCAGCCGACACCTGTGATCGTCCGACCGCCTCATCCTGCCACACGACGCGCCGCTCAAAGATGCAGACGCCCACGGATGTCGTCCGATCCACAGGAACGCGCTGGGGTCGATCGGGTGCCACACCCGCGGCCTCATCCGGGCCACCGGAACCTTGAGGAGGTTCGTTGCTCTCAGCGCCGAGCACGGCCCATTGCCCCACATCATCCACCAGATAAATGCCCACATCCTCAAGGTCGAACCGCTGCCGGATCAGTGTCACGCTCTCGGAGAGCAGGTGTCCTTGGTCAAGGAAGGAGGAGGCAGCACGCGAGACATCAGCGGCGGCCGCCAGGTAGGAGGCGCGGCGCTCAAGCTCCGTCATGAGGAACTGACGATCCAGCACGGAAGCGACCTGGTCGATGAGCGAGCGCGCGAAGATCTGTACGTAGGACTCGGGCAACGAGCCGAGGGCTTTCGCACCGAAGAGGGCCAACACCCCCTGAATCCGTCCGCGAGCGCGAAGCGGCGCGACGATGAGCGCACGATGTCCTCTGCGTGCCAGGTCAGCGCGGACGTGCTCGGGGATCGACGAAGCCGCCGACTCAGCGAGCGGCCCACCCTCGATATCGCCAGACGCGAAGATGCTCTGAGGATCCGCAAAGCACCAGTCAAAAAGCTCACGGTCGACGAGCTTGCCAGAATGCCGCTGGATCTCCTGCACTCGCTCACGGCGGCTTAGCTCGTAGACATCCATGGTCACAGGGACGTCATCGTCATCCCAGCGCGTGAAAACGCCCAGCGACGCCGTGTCGAGACCCAGGAAGGTAGCGACATCGAGCGCCGCGTGCACGAGATCCTCAACTGTGCGCGCCTCACCTACCAGGGTCGTGATGTGATAGAGGGTCTCATTTTCCCGCACCGCGCGATCCATCTGATCGAAAAGACGTGCGTTCTGAATCGCATTGGCGAGTTGATCCGCCATCGTCTGGAGTATGGTGATATCCTCCTGAGAGAACGCACCACGGAGCTCCGACTGAATCGTCATCGCGCCGATCACCCGGTTGCGGCTGATCAGCGGCAGCGCCATCTCCGATTTTGTCTCGGGCAGTACCGGATTGTCGAAACGGACCGCCTCGTTGCCCACGTCCAGGGCGATGCGCGGCTTGGCTGAGGCCACACACTGACCAATCATCGAGTCGCTTCCCCAACGCAGGCGATGGCCGGCGGCCAGCATCTGTTGGCCCGCTTCCCCCGACCCGGCCTCCAGGATCGCCCACTCTCCATCCTGATCGAGAAGGAAGATACCCACATAATAGAGGTCAAACCGCTCGCGGATCAGCTCCACCGAGCGCGGAAGCAGCTCCTCCAGACTAAGCAAGGAGGAGGCAGCGCGCGAGATCTCCGCCGCCGTCTGCAGACGGTTGGCCCGCCGCTGCGCTTCCAACAACACCACGTCGCGATCGGTCTCCTGCCGTCGTGCCCGCCCATCCCTACGCTCAGCCATCGGTATCCTCCGAATCCTCTGGAGGGCGGAACTGGATCCGACTCCGTGAGGTCCCAAAAGCCTGGCCCAACTCCCGCACCGCCGTCTGCAGAACACCCTGGACGTCACCTGCCTCCTGGATGCGACCGGCAATATGGCGAATAAGCTGCTCGCGGCGGGCGCGGGCCTCAGTGGCTCTAAGCTGACGGATATTCAGCACAGCAATCGACGCCTGCTGCGCTAGACTGATAAGGCGGCGGCGATCGGTCTCTGTGAAGGTCTGAGTGTGCTGGTAATCTGCGTGCAGGTAGCCGATCCATTGCCCGCCCACAACCAGGGGCAAAACGACCAAGCTCTGTGTGCCATCGGCGGGATGCACAAGCGACAGGATCGATTGCTGTTCGGGCATGTCAGAGGCACGCTGCCGATACCGCGCCAGATCCTCAATGAAGAGAGGCTGTAGCTCCTCTGCACCATCCGGCGTGAGTGGAAGGTCCTGGGCATCGACGCCGGGCAGGTCTTGTCGACGCGGGAGCTGTACCTCGGGATCTGCAGACCGATGCGCGACAACATCGGCGTGGCCCGGCCGCTCGCCATCGGTCCACGGACGATCGAAAAGCTGAAGCGTGGTTCTGTGCACCTTCCGGCCCAGGACCGTGTGCGCCAAGAGCACATCCAGGACACCTTGGTAGGAGTCTACTTCACTGAGGGCTGCGCTTCCGTGGTATAGCGCCTCAGTCTCGCTCAGCGTCCGTTGTGTCTGCTCGGACAAGTTTAGGTTCTCGAGAACCACAGAGATCTGGCCGGCAAGGCTTTGAGCCAGCTCACGCGTGTGGGGGTCCACAGGGGGCGGCGTATCTCTATCTCCCATGGCATCTGCGGGTTGGATCAACCCGATAAATCCATTGCGCACGCCGGCACTTACAATCGGGACATACAGCACCCGCTGAAGATCGTACCCTTCCAGGCCCGCGCCGGGCGAGCCCGCATCGGCACGCGAAGAAGGTGCTTCAGCCTGCTCCACAGCGTGCCCAAGCAACGGGGCTAGGGGCCCAAACTCCGGCTCCATCAGTCCCTGGAAGAAGACAAAGTGCTCCTGCGTGAGGGTCAGATCCTCGTCGATGAGGGAGATGAGCTCTCCCTCCGGGCTGACGACAGCGTGGGAATGGACGACCGGCGCATCAGGGTAAGGGAATGTGAAGATCACAACGGCCATATCGAGGCCTTGCGCAAGGATCCGGGCAATCTCCTGAAGCACCTCCTCGGCGTCCAACTCGGGGTCCGTTCCAGCCTGCAACACGCGGCTGATCAGATACTGCTGACGCTCATTGCGCTGCGTATCCTCAAAGAGCCGGGCGTTATCCAGCGCCAAAGCGACCTGCTCGCCGATACTGCGGACGAGCGCCAGCTCCTCTTCAGTCCACACCCGCTTCGAATCGGACAGACCCAAATAGCCGAGGATCTGATCCCCGATACGCAGGGGCTCCATGACAACAGGCATACCACCATCGACAACGACGCCTCGATCCTCCGCGCCGCTGGCTACCTCGTCCGGCACGGGCAGCGGCGCGACGGGAATCGTGTCCACTTGATCGTACTCATAAGCGAGCGGTCGCACACGTTTCGTGACACGCGCCCAGCCTCGGCGGCTGTAGTCGACCTGAAGCTGTTGAAGCTCAGCCAACGCCGCTTCCATCCTCTCCAATGTACGTGCGTTGTTCAGCGCGACGGTAAGCTGATCGGCCATCAGCTGCAGCATACGGACGTCGTCATCCGAGAACGCCCGCGCCTGATCACTCTGCACGTCAACGACACCCACAACACGCCCCTCGAAGATCATCGGGAGCGCTGCCTCAGACCTCGTTAGGGGAAGATCCGATCCGGGAGCCTCAAAGGCGAAGTGGTAGCGCCCAGGGGCCTCATCGAGTACCGCCTCTTCCTCCTCGACGTCAAAGGCCATGCGCGGTACCCCTTGCGCCGCGACGAAGCCAACAATACTGGTCTGTCCGACTCGCACGCGATGCCCACGACTCAGCAGTCGTCGTCCGCCGTCCGAAGACGCCGCACGGAGAACCGCCCACTCCTGGCTGTCGTCCAGGATGTAAATACCGACATGGTAGAAGCCAAAGTTCTCCGCCACCGCGTCGACTGCGGTCTCGAGCAAGGCGTTCACGGGCGTGGAAGCGAAGCCGGTGCGCTCTCTGGCGGCCTCCTGACTGACGGCGGCCATGGCCTCAAGCTGTGCATTCCGGCGCTCAAGGGCGTCTGTGCGCTCCGCCACCACGTCCTCCAGATGGGCCACCTTCGCGTGCAGCCGACGCACCACATCGGCCAGTCTCTGCGCCACAAGACCGAACTCATCCTGGCGATCTAGCTCCTTAGAGGATCCGACGTCTCCTGCAGTGAGCGCCGTGGCGTGTTCCGCCAGGCGACGCAAGGGCGCCAGCACCAATCGATCTAGCAAGAGATAGAGGATCGGAATCAGGCCCAGCACCCCCACCCCACCGGCGATAAGGAAGGGATAGAGCGGCAATCCACCCTCAGGAAGATGCTCTCCAACCACGACGTAGAACGTGATGGATGTCAGGGGCACAAGCAGCAGCAAGGCGAGCCCTGCTACAAACAGGATTATGCGCCAGCGAAGGCCCAAGCCATCACGCATCAGAGTTTGCCTCCAGACCCGATTGCCGAAACATGTGTTGCTGGAGCATCACAACCTCACTCATCGAACCGGACCAACTGAATCCGACTTCGCTCAACGCGCAACGCCCGACCCAACTCCTCCGCAGCACTCCGGAGGATCGCGTCTGTACTCGTCAAGGCGCGGACGTGGCTCACGATCTCGCTCCGCGCGGCCTCTTGGCTTGCCCTAAGGCGAGTCTCCTCGATGAGACGAGCGTTCTCCAGAGCGAGGTCGAGCTGGTCCACCACCGCCTCGACCAGCTGCACGCTCTCATCCGACCAGGGCTCGCTACGTTGAAAACGCAACAGCCCTAGCCGTTGCCCGGCGACGTGGATCGGGGCCAGGATCAGATGCTGACCATCGGCGGTTTCCATCCGCGTCACCCTATCCGGTGATGAAATCTGCTCCACCGAGTCTAACTCCTCCTCGATCGCCACATCCCCGGACGGAGAGGGCTCCGTCTCACCGAGCTCATAGGCATACGCTAGTTTCATGTCGCGGCGGGCCAGGGCCTGTCGCCAGACCTCGACCGCGTCGGTGTCCTGGTAGCGGCGCAAGCGATCCATCGTCACCCGAGTTTGCTCGAGAAGACGCGCGTTCTCAATCGCCACAGCGATGCCATCGGCGAGGACACGAAACGTGCCGAGATCATCGTCGTCAAACGCCGCCGGCTCCTGAGTCTGAATATCGAGAACGCCGATGACGCAATCACCGATGATCAAGGGCAAGGCAATCTCGGATTTCGTATCGGGCAAATCCGGGTTATTGAACCACACTGCGTCCTCACCGACATCGTGGGCGAAACGGGGAATGCCCCGCTCCGCGACGTAGCCGACGATGCCCTGCGCGCCGATTCTGAGGCGGTGCCCCCGTGCCAACATCCGTTGTCCTCCCTCTGAGGAGGCAGCGCGAAGCACGGCCCACTCGCCCTGCGTATCGAGCAAGAAGATGCCGACGTGATAGAAGCCAAGTCGCTCGGAAATCAGCCTGGCTGCAGTTCGCAGCAGCTCCTCCTGATTCTGAATTGAGACGGCAGCCTGACTCAGCTCCGCGATGGCACGGAACTGCTCTGCCCGTCGTCCGAGCTCGCGGGCGCGCGTATCCACACGCCCAGCGAGATCCTGCCGCGCACCGACAAGCTCGGCAGATGTCCGCCTCAATCTGTCCAGGAGCCCACGAAGGCTACGGAGGTTGATGAAGCTCACGAAACCAGCAGCGCTAACGATCATCAACCAGCCAAAGGAGAGCGCGAAGAAGGGGAAGCTCTCAGGGGACGTAGCCATCGGCGGAACATACCCGCCGACTATCTGCAGTATCGCGACGCCAAGGTAGGCGGAGAACGCAACGCCCACGAAGAGCAGCGCGCTCACCGGCTGGAAAAGGCTACCAGCTAACGCCACAGGCCAGAGAACCAGAAGCCACGTCGCCGACCGATATCCGTTGAAGAGTGCCGCAGCCGTGATGACGGCAGCCAACGTGCTCCACACGTAGACCTTCGCCATCTGGTCGACCCGCCCGCGCTCGGTCATCACCAGACACAAGACGGATAACAGCAAGAACACCACGGGGAAGAGGCCAGTAAGGACAACGTGCCAGGTCGATCCAAAATAGCCAAGCTGCGCGCCCACGACGACCAAAATCAGCAAGCAAGCTGCGATGAAAAACCCCAAGACCGCCAGCGTGTTGAGCAACACACCACGCCGGGTTTCGTCCTCGTCAACCTTGCCCGAAACAAACACAAGACGTCGCCAGGTCCGAGCCAGATCGCCTACGCGCCGCGTCTCTTGGTCGCTCATTCCTTTCCCCGCTCCCCTGCTTCGCGATCCCTCCGCCGAGTACCATCGAGCGTGAGAAGCGCGGCCCCGCGCTCTGCATCGAGGGCGTTCCCCAGCTCCGCCAAGGCGCGCTCCAGCACAGACTCAATGGCGGCCTCAGCACGAATGCGCGCCGTCATCTGGCCAACGGTCTGCTCCAGCGCAGCCCGCCGACTGATATCGTCCAGAAGACGCTGGGTCTCAGCCGTCAGCGTCAACTGCTCCACTAACGACTCTACGAGAGCCAGTTCCTCGTCCGTCCAGTCCCGAGCACGCTCCAGGCCCAGGACGCCCATTACCTGGTCGCCCTGCATCAGCGGGATACGCAGCCGACCCTCCTCGACAGCCGGGCCCTCCAGCTCGAGACCGTCCTCGACTTCGCGGAGGATGGTATCGCCAAGCGGCTGCACCTGGGCCCCTCGACGCTCATACCCGGTGATCTTGTTGAGTTCCATATATGCCGACCATGCCTCGATCTGGTACTGCCGTTGAAGGCGACGTGCGCGGTCGAGCGCTGCCTGGGTCTCGGCAAAGAGACTCGCGTTCTGGACCGCCACAGCCACTTGATCGGCAAGGTTCTGCAACACAGCAATGGTCGCCTCATCAAAGGCGCGGCTCTCTACGCTCTGCACCGTCATAGCTCCGATGATCCGGCCACCGTAGCGCAGCGGGAGAGCAAGCTCCGATCTCGTCTCCGGAAGAAGGGGATTGACGAATCTAGCCACCTCGTCCTCAGAGCTCTGCAGAATCTGGGGCTCGCCGGTCTTCGTACATTGCCCGATCATCGACCTTCCGCCAACGGCCAGCCGCCAGCCTTGGGCAAGCATCTCGGCACCGGCCTCTCCAGTGCCTGCCCGAAGCACCGCATCTTCCCTCTCCTCATCGATCAGGAAGAGCCCGACGTAATACAGATCAAACCGCTCACGAACCAGATCAACGACACGGGGTAACAACCGGACCGGATCGAGGATGGACGTAGTGGCGCGCGAGACCTCCGTCACAGCCTGCAGCCCGCGTGTGCGCTCCTGCACGCGCTGCTCCAGCCCGCCGATCAGATCGTGGAGCTGCGCCGTCATCGCATTGAAGGCCTGGGCCAGGGCACCAATTTCATCTTCACGCTCGATCTCGGCGACGAGATCCAGCTCGCCCTCCGCGATCCGCGTTGCCGTGTCGGCCAGCTCCGACAGAGACCCCGAGATATCACGAGAGAAGTAGAGCGCAGCAGCGACCGCAACGACGGCAGCGATAACAGCCACGGCCGCATTGACAAGCGACGTCATCCGAGCACCAGCCAGCACCTCCGACCGCGGCACTTCGGATACCAGGGCGATTTCTAGATCGGGCACCCACGTATAGACGCCCAGAACGGGCACGCCTCTGTGGTTCCGATAGGCGCCACGGGCCACCGTTTCCTGGCCCATCATCGCAGAGTCGATAGCCTGGCTATGAACAGGCAGGAAACCCGCCGACAGTATGGGTTCGGTCAGCAGCATATAGTCGCGCCCGACGAGGTGAGTCGTACGTGCCTTTCCGCCCGCGGGACTGGCTACCGCTGCGGCATCCACCGATGCAACACCCACACGTACGATCCGGTTCAGCTGCGTCACATCTACCCGGCCCGCAAGCACACCGTATGTGTAATCGCCGAACTTCAGTGGACGCGCGAAGATAGCGGAAACGCCGTCAACAATGGGATCATAGTGCGGGGTCTCCAGGTACGAACCCAGGGCCCCCTGCTCGAAGTAGTCACGATGGGCGACCGATCGTCCCTCCAGATTGAGATCTGTCGAAAGCACCACAACACCGTCATTGTCGATAAGGAAGATCTCAGAAAACCACTGAGTGCGATCGATCACGTCGGCAAGGCGGGTCCGAAGCTGTTGACGGGCCTGGAGCCGATAGTGATAGGTCGACGTGCGGAACAGAATGGTCTGGGCGCGCTCGACCTCATAGTCCTCAACGACGAGGGACTGCAGCGCAAGGGTAAGCTGGTCCACCCACGTCTCCAGCGCTTGCTGCTTCAGGACGACATCAGTCTCTAGTTCATTGTAGACATGCTGTCGCACTGTGCGAACACCCAGCAAGATCGACGTCGCGCTCACGACGACAGCGACCACCAGCACCAGCGCGATGAAAGTCACAGTGAGTCGGGTCCCAATCTCGTTCATGGCTCTCTCTCTGTGATGTCCACGGGCTTGCGCTGAGGCGGAACCCATTGCACAAAGGCCCGCGAGGCGTCCAGCGCTTCTCCGATTTCTCGCACGGCGGTTTCCATAAGATCGGCGAAATCCACAGTCGCCCGCATTCGATCAGTGATCTCGCGCGCCACTCGCTCACGTGCAGCCGAGCGCTGCGTTTGCTCGTAGAGCCGCGCACTATCAAGCGCCTGGGCGAACTGCTCGGTCAATGCGGTAAGCAACTCGATATCCTCGGCGCCCCAGCCCTCCCCCTCTTCTCGGCGCTGGTAGTTGATGGCCCCGATGACCTCACCGCCCACACGCAGCGGGATCGCCACCGAGGTCGTGGATCCCTCCGCAACGCGGACGATGTCCCGAGCCTCGAGCGCCTGCAACGTAGCTCGATCCCAATCGCCCTCGGAAGGACTCACGAGCCCCTCCGCGTAGCGGTATCCCCAGGCCCCCCGCTCGCGGAGCAACTCACCCCACGCGTCAGCAGCGACGTCGCCATAGGCGCGGCGCACCGCAGCCATTGCCCTCTCGCTCTCAGCAAAGAGCTCAGCGTTGTTGAGCGCGACCGCCAGCAGGTCGGCCATCGTCTGGAGCACAGTCACGACATCCTCGTCAAAAAAGTCGGGCTCTGCACTTTGGACGGTGAGCGCACCCAGGACGCGGTCGCGCGCGCGCAAAGGCAACGCTGCCTCGGCTCGCGTCTCCGGTAGCTCAGGGGCGACGAGGCGGACCTGGTCCTCCTCAGCGTGTTGGGCGAAGCGACTCTCACGATGCTCGACCGACCACCCGATCATGCCCTCGCCGACACGAATACGATGACCACGCGCCAACATTCTGCGTCCCGGCTCCCCGGTCCCTGCGCGCAACAGGGCCCATTCTCCGGCAGGGTCGACCACAAAGAGACCTACGTAGTAGAGACCGAAGGCGTCCCGAATCAGGTTCACCGATTCATTCATCAGCTCATCCACGTCAAGAATCTCACCCGCCGCATACGCCACCCGGGCGGCCGCCTCCAGATAGCGAGAGCGTCGATCCAGATCCTCGGTGCGCTCCGCAACCCGCCGCTCCAGCGAATCCCGCATCTGCTGCAGCTCCCAGTTGCGAGCGCGCACCGCCCGTTCCTCGGCCTGGAGACGGCCGAGCAGGGCGCGGAATCCTCGGTTCGAAACGGTAATCAGTCCGGCTGTGATCAGGAAGAGAGCCGCGTAATTGATGAAGACCTCAGTCGGCGTGTCCTGATCCAGCGGGAGGAGCCCGTTCGTCTCGGCATTCACCAACGCCCAACCCAACCCCAGCGTCACTGCAACCATCACCACAGTGAATCGCCCACCCAACAGCAGGCCGGTCAACATAATGACCATCATATATGCACTGTAGCTCGCGTCCCGAACGCCACCCAAGTTGATGCTCATGACGGCAAAACCCAGCCAGACTGAAAGAACCAGCACGCCGCTGGCAAGTTTGACGCGTCCGCGACGGATCATCAAGAGAAGGAAGACGCTAAGAAGACTGACCCCCAATGGCGGCAGCCATGCCGTCCATTGTGCGCCCTCCGCCGTGACACTCGTGGTCGGGGCCTCACCGAACCAGCGATACAGTCCATAGATCCCCGGGGCCACGACAAAGAGCATCGCAACCACGTAAGCAAGCTGTGCTTGGCGGGTCTTCTCCTCGTCGGGAAAGACCGGAGGAGTCAAGAGCGACTTCACCCAACTGACCATTGTGAAAATCCCTTCGTTCGAGTCCCAGGATGCGGGCATCCCGGCGCGCACTCAGACGTCGCGTTCCTCCCCACTCCCCATACGAACCTCGATGTTCGAGATACCCAGATTCTCGCCGACCTCGCGCAATGCAGTCTGAAGGATCAGATCTATGTCCAGAGTCTGCCTCACGTTCGCTGTGATCTCGCGGAACACACGTTCCCGCTGAGCACGCACTCGGGTCTCATTCAACAGATAGGCCATTTCCAGCGAGAGGCCCGCCTGAGCAGCGATATTCTCCGCGAGCGCGCGCTCTTGTGCGGTCCAAGGCTTGCCCTTGGCTACGGACGGCGCCTCATTGTTCTCAGGAGCCGCCGGCTCGAAGACTGGCTCTCGCTCAAGCACAATCGTACCGATGGTCTGTCCCCGCAACGGGATCGGCACGACCAGTTGGTTTTCCGCGGTCTCTACTGACTCTGTCCCACGCGCAGCGACCGGCGCCTCACCGTCGCCCTCCAGGGGAATCACCCTCAGGCCATCAAATGCATATCCGCGCTCCAAGCTCGACGTCTGCCAGATGGCATCCACACGCTCGCCGTACGCGGCTGTCAACCGTTCGATCGTCAGCCGACTCTCCTCAAGACGTCTCGCGCTGTCGATGGCCAAAGCCAAGTGGTCGGCCACAATGCCCAGTACCTCCAGATCCTCGGAACTGAACGCGCCCGGCTCTTCAGACTGCACATCCAGGACACCGATCACTTCGTCGCGTCGCTTGAGCGGCAGGGCCATCTGGGAGCGCGTCTGGGCAAGCTCGGGCGTGCTCCGCCACACCTCGTCGGCACTCACATCAAGGGCGATCTGCGCCTCGCCTCTCTCGGCGACCTGGCCGACAAGGCCCTCTCGACCTACCCGCAGGCGATACCCCTGCGCCAACAGCCGTCGTCCGCCCTGCGACGAGGCCGCTTGAAGCACTGCGTAATCGTCATTCTCGTCGATGAGAAAGATGCCGATGTGACCGTACCCAAAGCGCTCTGAGATGAGCTCGGCGGCAGCACGCATCAGGGCCTCGGGCTCCCGAATGCCCGCGGCAGTGCGCGTCACGGTCAGAGCAGTCTGCAGCCGGCGCAACCGTCGTTCGAGGTCGGCTGTGTTCGCTTTGGCCTGAGCTTCCACCAAAGCCTTGGCCCGCTCAAGCGCATCATTCGATCGGCGAAGTGCAAGCTCTGCCTCTCTGTGTCTTCGCACATTGCGACGCAACAGGAGGATGGCGACGACCGCGATCAGAAGTGCAATAACAGCACCAACGCCGATCGCCGGACCATACCGCTCAAAAAACGGCGTGGGCTGATTCACGATCACGAGATTACTATCCGCGTAGATCTCCGTCGAATCCGCCAGTGGATTCTTCTCCAGCGGATTCTGTTGAGGATCCATGACTACGCGTTGCACGGTCTCCACGATGCGGTCGGTCCAAGGCTGTCCCGTATGGTAGAAGGCAAGCATAGGGACGTTACCCGGCTGACGCTGACCCAGTCCAACGACGGTGGAAGACGCTGCGCGGACGCCGACGGGATAAAGCGCACTGACGATCACAAGCAGCACCGCCAGCGCCGTCCGCGGTAATAGGCGATCGGCGCACCACCCACCAGCCACGCGGCCTCGATCTTGCGCTCTCACCGCCGGGGTTGCCTCAATCATCGTCGTCCTCGTTGCGGCCGTTTCCGCTACCAAGAGCTTCCTGGTCGTGAGGCTCCAGGGG
Source organism: Anaerolineae bacterium (assembly GCA_049974845.1). GTDB lineage: Bacteria > Chloroflexota > Anaerolineae > B4-G1 > SLSP01 > PWVB01. The sequence continues at coordinate 55,184 of JBNGCP010000012.1, forward strand.
CTCGGCCGACCGGACCCGCACGGTGCCCGTGGCTCCCAGGGCCGTGCTTAGCTCGCGGATCATCGTGCGCAGGACGCTGTCAACATCGGTAGCCGAGGCCCGAATTCGTTCAGAAATCTCGCTCGTCATCTGATCGACAGCAGCGCGGGCCTGCATCGCATCGAGAAGATGTGCGTTCTCCAGTGCCTGCCCAATCTGATCACAGGCAGCATTGACGAACTCGATATCCTCGTCGGACCAAGTCGGGTCATCGACCCCCTGCCAGAACACCAGCGATCCCAGACGCTCGCCACCAACTCGGATCGGAGCGCGCAGCTCACGCCCTTGAGACGCATAAGCGTCGCCCTCGCCGCCCTCCAGACCGCTGAGCTCATCGTCGAAGGCCATCCCAAGGGGCCGAGAGCTCGGATCAGGCTCAGGTGCGCCCACAGGCACGGATTGGACATCGACCCCCGTGTACCGATAAGCCACACCCGTCCGCGAGAGCTTGTCCACCCACAGCTCACCAGCCGACGTGCCGAGGCTACGTGATCCATCACGCCAGAATCTCCCAGATGTGCGGCCTCGCGCATCCATCCGAAGCATGCGCACGTTTTCGATCGCCAGCGCCAGTTGGTCGGCTATGCCCTGAAGCAGCATCACGTCGTCATCGGTGAACTCGGAGGGCGTGGGATCGACCACATAGCCCTCACGGGCGGCCGGGCGGTCGGACTGAACATCCAGAACACCGATGATGCGATCGCGCACCCGCAAAGGCACCGCGATCTCCGACATGCCGTAGGCTGCACTGCCGGAGCTGACCAGCCCCTCCGAATCGGGAACCTTCCGCGGCGCCCCGGTCTCGGCGACAGCGCCGACGATACCCTGTCCAAGTCGCAACCTGTATCCCTGCGCCAACATCGCCTGACCATCCGGGGAAGAAGCCGCCTGTAGCATCGCGTACTCCTGTGCATCATCGACCAGGAAGATGCGAGCATGGTCGTAGGGGACACACTCAGGAATGAGACGCACGACTTCACCCAAGAGCGTGGAAACCTCATCAACGGTGTTCAGAACTCGAGAGATACGTGTCGCAGCCTGCAGGTGAAGCGACCGACGTCGCAGAAGCTCGACATGCTCCTCCGTCCGGTCTTCAAGGTCAGCATACAACTCGCGCAGACGGTCAGTCATGGTATTCGCAACCTGATAGAGGTCGTGGATCTCTCCCCGGCCCGAGACGGGCAGCGGTCGCCCGAGCGCCCCTTGGCTGACACCACGCAGGTGATCTCGAAGTCGCCTCAGGTGACGGATCGATCCGCATCCCCCAAGATAGGCGCCGCCGACAACCACGAGGACCGCCACAACACCGGCTCCCGCGATCCTCAAAACGGCTCGGCGCGCCAACGGGATCACGGTCTCGACCTCCCCCGTCTCAAGAAGCAAGGCCAGGTCCAACATCGTCCAATAGGCGACGCCTACGATCAGTCCCGCCGCCAACAGAGACAGAATGCTCAACAGCAGAATCCCGCGCATCGTCAGACTTGTGGACGTGCGCGCTGCGTGGTGCGCAGAGTCTAGAGACGTCGGTTTCATCTGTCGGTTCCTACCACTTCAACTGGATCGAAGCTCGAGTCAGCCATCGGACTCCTCCCGGCGGTGCGCAGGCGTCGCATGCTCTTGAGAGGACTTACCATCTAACGGGTCCTCATCATCCGGCGCCAACCCGTCCGACCCGTCGGGGTGTATCTGGATCAATCCTCCCCGCGCGCCGAGGGCCCTTCCTAACGCGCGCACCGATGTGCGCAGGATCACGGCAGGATCGGCCGAGCTTCGGAGATGAGCGCCCAGCTCCAAGAGCTGACGCTCCCGCGCGGCGCGCCGCTTTGCAGCCCCAAGCATCTGATCGCGCTCCAACGCCGTGCCCGTCACCTCCATGAGCAGTCGATGGAGACGCCGCTCAGCAGCGCTGAAGCGGTGCAACGCAGAATAGAGGATAAGGATGACGCCCTGGGAGTCCCCTCCTCTTCCGAGAATGGGGACAAGGGCCAGGCTAGCAACGTTGAACGGCTCCCGTCGCGCGGCAGAGTCAGGCAAGAGCGCCTCCGAACCGAATCGCAAGGCTGCCAGCGCCTGTCCCATTTCGGGGCTGATGGAAGCGTTGAGCTCATCGCCAGCACCGGGATCCTGGCGACGCATGCTACCACCGGTTTCCGCCCTACGCCGACTGATAGCGTCGAGGTCGTCGACCCACAGCGGCGCATCCAGCGCAAGCCCCATCACCACCGTGTCTATGAGGGCTTCGGGCACCGAACCGTGATGAACTCCCGGTTCGCCGAGCGGGTACGAGTCCAGGTTGAGCGTCCCAGCGTGGGCCTCTGCGACAATCCGCAGCCCGAAGCCATCCGTAAGCTGTACACGAGCTCCCTCGTCAGCTGCACGAACATCTGCGCCGCGTGTCTCGTCCGAGGACCGCGCGATGAGCACGCGGGTGGGTCGGAACGCCTGCAGCGCATCTAGAACCGCCCGATACGTCTGCACCGCTGTTTCAGTCGCCGCCAATTGGCTGGCGGTGCGATAGAATGGGCTCGTGGCCTCAAGCGCCACGCTCTCCCGACGTCGCCGCCGCGCGCTGTCGATCGCTAGGGCCAGATACCCGCTCAGACGCTCCAAAAGGGCCGTGTCCTCCCTCTGGAAAGCGCCGGCCTCAAACTCCGCAACCGTGAGGACACCCACGGGCTGCCCGGCTACGATGAGCGGAAGACCCAACGCCGACTGCGCCTTGGAGAAATCCGCCGTCGACAACATACGCCCACCGAGCCGCGTCTGCGCCCTCCCGGCAACCTGTCCCGGGAGCGTGTCGTCGCCCCCAGCCACTTGGTAACCGCGCAGGGCCATCGCTTTCCCCTTGGGCGTGGAGGCAGCGCATAGCTCCAGCCGGTTCTCGTGCTCCCCAGCATCGGGATGTGACGCCATAAGGTAAAGGAGCACTTCATCGAACGCGAAATGCTCAGCAATCGCCTCCACCGACCGGTTGAGCAAATCATCCAAATCTGAAGCGGCTGCGAACGTCTGCGCCACAGACAGACTCTTATCAAACTGGGAGACGAGATGCTCCAACGTCGCATTGGCGTCGTGCACTTCCTCGAGGCGGTTTGACAGGCCATGCCGCTTCTCTGACAAGAGCCACGTCGATTGGGATGCCCGGTCGACGGCCTTCGTCAGCCGGTCGAAAAGATACTGCGTGCACAGCACCACCAGAGCACTGGACAGGGCGAAGAGGCCCCACCCTGCGACCATACCATTCAGAGACACGCCGGCGGTCGGAAAGACCGGTTGCGCCCAGCCCAGAGCCATCGCCCCAATGTAGGCACCGAGGACCACGCTGGCTGCCACCAGCACCGCACAGCCGGCGCGGCCGTCCAGGAAGAGCGTGGCCAGAGCAGCGGAGACCAAGAACACCAAGCGAGCCTCTCCACCCCAGCCCTGGGCGGCGAGGTCGAGCAGCCCCACGAAGAAGAGTGCAACCGGGAGCGCCATCACCTTTAGTGGCCTGGACAACCGTCCCCATCCACCCAGAAAAAGCGCTACCACGGCGAGCACGAGCAGTGGAGCCAATGCCAAGCGCTGCGCCAGGTAAAGATAGATGATTGCCACGATGGCGAGAGGAATCGCAACAACAGCAGCCACGCGCGTGATGCGCACCGCCAACTCCTCCGATACGGCGGCGGCCGCGATCATCCCGTTCGCCAGACCGGACTCGCCCTCGGCTTTGTACACAGTTTCCGCCTGCTCTGCCTGCTCTGCTTGCTCTGCCTGCATAAAAGGATACCCGTGATGGAATCTCAGGTGCTATCTGGGTGCTCTCCACCGTTCTCATAGACCGGTACGGAGAACGTGAAAAGACTCCCCTTCCCCACCTCGCTGTCAACCCAGATCTGACCTCCGTGCAACTCGACAAACTCCTTACACAACGCTAACCCCAGCCCGACGCCCCGTTGATCGCGTCCCCCATTGCGCTGCTCTGTTGATGCCACAGACAATGGCTCAGCAGCACTCACCGTCGCAGAGCGGTACATGCCGCCGTTTCCGAAATGGGTGAAGATTCGCTCGCGATCCACCATAGGAATACCGACGCCCGTGTCACTGACGGTCACGAACACCTCGCCATCATTGGCCCACGCCCGGATGCCGATCTGCCCCTCCTCCGTGAACTTCGCCGCATTGTTCAGCAAGCGGATGAGAATCTGCCGCAGGCGCGCGGGATCGGCGGCCAACCTCGGCAGCTCCTGGGGCACATCTCGGATCAGCTCGACCGGCTTACCGCGCACCAGCGCGCTTGCTGTCGGCATGATCTCGTCGATGAGCGCGGGCAGATCCACAGGCTGCACGCGTAACTCCATCAAACCCGCCTGTATCTCAGAGATCGCGAGCATATCCTTGATCAAAGCGTGCAACCTTCGGCTGCTCTCATGGATCTGACTCAAGTCCTCCTGTTGTTGCTGAGTGAGCGAACCATCGATGCCCTTGATGAGCAAGCGCGAGAACCCTATGATCGTGTTCAGAGGCCCCATCAGCTCACGGGACATGTTGGTCAGGAACCGCGCCTTGAACGCCTCCGCCATCTCCAGATGCTCCATCGCCATACGCTCACGCTCATACGCGCGAGCGTTTTCCAGGGCGATCGTCACCTGATTCGCCAGCGCCTCAAGGACCTCGACCTCATCTTGCTGGACACCTTCGTGCGCGGTGGTCGAAACCACAACGACGCCCACAACGCGATCCTCCATTTTCAGAGGGACGGCGACCTGGCTGGCGACCCGAGCATACCAGCCGTACTCGTCGCTTCCAAACTCGCTTCGGGGCAGCTCCTCGGTATGCACCTGCGCCTGACCGTTGCGCAGCGCCCGCCCAACCACCGAGCCGTCACCCGCCCGGAAGGTTGCAGGCCAGGGCCCGTGTCCACGATGATCACGGGCTCCGTCGACATCCTGCACCCCCGTCTCAATGGCATCCTTCGCATCATCCTCTGGGGGAGCTGACGGCACGGGCGGACTCGAGGCCTGCAAGCGCGCTACCCCACCTCCGGGCGCGACCAGATAGACCGCCACCGAGGAGTAGACAAAATGGTTGCGAATGAGCTCTGTCACCTGCATCAGCAACAGCTCGGGATCCCGAATCGACGTAATCGCCTGGCTCACCTCCTGGCTGGCCTGAAGGTGAAGCGCACGACGCTGGATCTGATAGTTCGCCTGCTGGAGGCGCTTGGTACGCTCCACGACCTTCGCCTCCAGATCGCTGTAGAGCACCTTGAGCTCCGATGCCATCTCGTTGAAGACGTACGTCAGGATGCCGATCTCGTCACGCGAGCGGACGGCCAGGTGCTGATCCAGATCCCCCTCTGCCATAGCCACCGCCGACTCCGTCAGATCGATCACGGGACGCGTGATCTGTCGGATGACGACCGCCGCGATCGCTGTTGTGGCGAGCGCGACAGCAAGAACGAGCGCGATCAGGGTCGCGACAATGCGCTCCGTCGAGACCAGCATATCAGACTTGGCCTGCTCGACCAGAATCCCGGCCTCCAGATCTGGCAAGGGATAGTAGGCGCCGATCACTTCTTGCCCGCTCTGACTCTGGTAATGTTCGTAGTGTGGCTCCGTTGAGCCCTCCGCGGAAGCCATCAAGGTCCTCGTTTCCCCGCTCGGCCAAGCTCTGGACCGATACAGAAGACTGACCGCCCCTGTAGAGTCACCGTAAGACGGCATGTCAGACGAGGCCTTGACGTCCTGTGTCTCCGATAGGACCTCGGCGATGGCTGTCCAGCCCACACAAAGCACAGCTGCCCGGCCGGTGCCCTCCCCGGAGTCGGTGCTCGCCGCCAGCTCGGGCCTTGCCGCAACGACGGCGGCCAATAGCTCTTCGTGGTCGTCGTCCTGCCCCTCAGTAGCTTCCACGAAGACCAGCGCCGATCGCGAGCCGCCTGTATCCGTCACGAGTGCTGCGAGTAACGAATCAGGCAACCGAGCGGCGGTCGATCCACATTCTCCGGCGGACCATATCGGCTGCCAACCGTCGGCCTGGGCCGGACCTTCAAGAAGCATCACCCCCAAAGAACCGGCGGTGTGATCTTTCAGCATCGTCCACCACGCTTCATACGTCGCGGGTGGATAATCGCCCTGCAGGAGCGGCGACGACAGAAGAGCGACCTGCAGCCCCTCGGACCAGCGGCGGAGCGCCTCGCCTTTGAGCGCTGCTATTGCCAGCAGCCGCGAGGCAACCTCCGCCTCAACGTTGCGACGGTTCTGCTGGGCTGCATAGGCTCCAATCACTGCCAAGGGAACAATCGTCAGGATCAGGAAGGCAGTAAGCAACGTCCTGCCCAACCCACCTCGCATTCCCGTCGTCGGGACGCTAGGTGGCTTACGGGCAGAAGCCGTATCACGAGCTAGTCTTGCTCCCATACCTCCTCACTCCGCAAGGTGCATTATGTATAATCGCGAAAACGATCTGGGGTGCGGACGAGCTGCCTGCCGCCGGGGTTGCTGAAGAGACCAAGACGGAGGCTCACACACGCCAGATCCGCCCTGATGGCCACGTTCGGCTCGCTCTCAGCCGCAAGCTTTTCCCTCAAGGAACTCGGCCACCTGGGATGGTAGGGCATCCACATCAATCGGCTTGGGAATATAGCCCGCGCAGCCTGCAGCCAATGTCTTCTCACGATCACCCTGCATCACATTGGCCGTCATCGCGACGATTGGGACTTCCGCGAGATCGGGATGGGAGCACATGCGGCGAGTCATCTCGTAACCATCCACATCGGGAAGGTTGATATCCATCAGAATGAGATCGGGGTGTTCCGCCAAGGCCATCTCGAAGCCAGCCACACCATCTTCAGCCTCGAGCACATCATGTCCCTCCGCTTCGAGGACCCGCTTCACCAGCAACCGGTTAGAGGAGCTGTCCTCAATGTAGAGAATCCTCATGTTCACCTCGCTCGAGCCTATGCGTGCGCCAAAGCCGCCACATTCATTATAGCATAGGATAGTTATAAACAAACCAGATTTTCATAACCATTCGGTTAAGGTTGAGCAAAGCAGGCTCGCTGCTTCTAACCTAAGAACGTCTACGTAGAGCTCTCACATACCCCCACAAGAGCACGACGCCCAGCAGACTCAAGCCCACACCCCAAACAAACGGCCGAGGACGATAGCGCAGGGTCACCCGCCAATCGCCAGGCTCGACCGCGACCGCTCGGAAAAGGATGTCGGCGCGCAAGACTTGAGAAAGCGTGCCGTCAAGCTCAGTGGGTGTCTCCGCGGTGGCCTCTTGCGGCGCTCTGCTCGCAATGCGAGCCTGCCATCCTGGATACCACGCATCAGTCAACAGAAGATACCCCGGCTCGCTCGTCGTGACGTCCACCACGATCTCGTCTGAGGCATAGCGCAGGACAGCGATCTCCTGTGTCGCATCCGAGGCGGCGCGTTCCACATCGTGACATATCTCTCCCACAGTACCCTCCGCGACGTGGAGAACCAGCGTCTCGGATGGATCGAAGTCACGGGCTTCCATCACCTCCAAGGCCTCTGCATCAGATCTCACGGGCACGCAGCCACGAACCAGACGGGCCCGCGCTGGCGGACTGGTGTCTTCGTAGACCTTGACGTCACCGGAGTGCACAAGCCAGTACTCATCGGAGAGCACTAGAGGATAGAACGCACCAAGGCGCTCGTCGACCAGGCTCGCGCCTTTGAGGACCAGCGAGCCTGACTGCGCCCCAAAAGTCAGAGTTCTTACCGGGGTCGCCTTATCCCACCGAATCCAATGAGCGAGATCCGCCGTCGCGGAGGAAGGTAACTCAAACGACAGATCACGACCGTCGGCCAGGTGAAGCCGCAGCGTACCCGCTCGCCCCTCGTAGAGGAGACCCAGCGCGCTCGCTGTGAAGTCCTCGGGCAGCCACGCAATCGCCAAGGTCTCCCCAGCCGCCAGCTGAGGCTGAAACTGGCGATCGTACAGAACCTCATCGATCCAGACATCGGTGGTCTTGTCCGTCAACAGGAAGCGCACACCCAGAAGATCGAGCCACCTGGCCTCAGGGATGGCGGTCAGATTCTCCCGCAAGCGCCCATCGGTCGTGCCAGCCGGCGTACCAGGCGGCAGAAGCAACTTCGAGAAAGCCGAGTAATGGCGCAGTGGAAGCAGTCCCCCATCGTAGCCGTCAACCGCGGGCACCTGGAAAGCAAGAGTCAGATTGGGCGCGAGAACTTCACGCTGTTTCGACGCTATCAGATAGGCCTGGAGCGCCAACGGGGAGAGCTCATCACCGTAGGCGACCTCGATCTCCGTACGGTCGCCAATCTCAAAGAGAATCTGTGAGATACTCAAAAACCTCCCGGGGACCGTCTCGGCAGCGTGAGTCGAGGTCGACGCGGACGTCGAGGTCGACGC
>JBNGCP010000012.1:63710-71760 GCA_049974845.1 Anaerolineae bacterium
GACGTCGAGGTCGACGCGGACGTCGTAGTCGACGCAGACGTCGTGGCAGACACAAGGGTCGCGGTCGCAGGACGGAGATCCGTATACGCACGGCGCGTCGTGGCCCGCGCTGCCGGAAGATGCTCCAGGGAGACCGCCAGCTCACCGAAGACCGCGAAGAGCACCACGACCTGCACCAACCGGGCGGTCCATCGACGAACGTTCAGCTTGCGACCGAGCCAGGTCAGCGAGCGCTGGAAACCTATGCCCGCAAGCACCGCGCCTCCCAGGGTATAGAGAGCCAGGAAACGCGCGGGCGCTCGAAAGTGAACCACCCCGGGTACGCCGATACGCGCGGCCAAGAGATAGAGCGGATTGTAGCCGCCAAACGCCAGAAGGAGTCCCAGGCCCATCAGCACGATCGCAGCCATCGCACCGGGATCGGGGGAACGCGACAGCCGCCTTGAGCGCCGCCGAAGGGCCTGAACGGCCCCGATGGCGCTCAGCAAGAGCGGCAAGCTCCCTAGATAGGCCACGCCTTCCGGAAGCAAAGGCTGCACTACATAGGGGGGCAATAACGCGCGGTGTGCCTCCCACGGTGGAAGCGAAAACGACACTGCCTCCCGCCACCCCAGTCCACCGCCCCGCACCGAGAACGAGGCGAGCTCCGCCGTTGGCAGCAACTGCGCAGCCGAGATCAACCCGGTGATAGCAAAAGGAAGAAAGCTTACCACGTAGGCCATCAGGCCGCGGGCGATGGATCGGCCCCGCGCGATAGTCCGCTGCTCCCCCGCCACCCCCTCCGTTGTCGTCTCAGTCGCCGACGGGATCTCGCGCACAAGCCAGCGCACCGCCTGCCAAGTGGCTATACCGATGACGGAAATGAACGCCATCTGCGTGTGCCCAGACAACAGAATCATCAGAAACGCGATGACCGAGACCGGTCGAGGCCCTAGCCATCTCAAGCCAGACGCCTTCCTCCGGACGCAGACCGGCGTCAGGAAGAGCAATGGCATCCAGGCCAAGGACTGCAGTTGGTTGAGATGCTCAACGTGTGCCCCGACGAAGCCCCCTCCCGCATACACGAGTCCCGCCATGGCCGCCGCCCATCGGGACAAGTGCAGATCTCGCCCCAACGAATACATGGTGAGAACGGCCAGAGCGAGATGCAGAAGAACGCTCCAGTGAATCGCAGAGGCTACATCCACGAGTGCAGGGGTCGAGAGCAGCCATAACAGCCAGTTAAGGGGATAGAGCAGTCCCGCCTGCGAATTCGCCAACAGAGGAGCACCGGCGAAGAGATAAAGATTCCAGAACGCCGTTTCGCCCCCGTGCAGAGCGCGAACGGCAGCCGACCAATAAGGAAAGAAGTAGGTGTGAAGATCACCCCCCGCAAGCACCTGTCCCATCAGCAGCCGGCGGTACAGCACGCCGAGCAGGGCCAGGACCAGCCCCGGCAGGGCCCAGCCGGAGAGCATCCTGATCAGGGCCTTACGCATCACGCGGCGCACCACACACTACAACAACGCCCGCAACGCGGACCCTTGAGCTATTGGCATAGCTCAAGAGTCCTGCGTGCATTGGCGTCCTCAGGGTCAATGCGCAGCGCGATCTCGATCATCGGTCTCGCCTGATCGCACTGATCCAGGAGATAGTGAGAGAGCGCATAGTTATAGTAGTTCTCGATAGGCGGGCCCTTGACGGTACCCGTCTCCCCGCTCATCTCGACCAATCCATCCGGCGCCGGGTAGATGGGCTCAGTTCTCACCACCGTACCCTCCGGATAAAAGAGTTGGAGAAACCAGCCGATGTAGACCTTGCCGGAGGGAGAAGGCGGTAGACTCGAAACAGAGAGCTGGTATCGACCGGACATCACGTCGAACCGAATCTGTCCCTGCACCGAGGCGCCCCCGTCGACAGCCTTGAACTCACCTCGCATCGGCGTCTGAAGCTCCGACGGATGGACGAACTGGGCATAGGCGACCTCGTCCCCCTCCGGTTCGGCACCGACCGCATTTATGTCTTCCTCGGTGATCAGGAAGAGCACCGTACGGCGTCGCGAGCGGGCCTCCCCAAGTCGGATCGCAGGACCGAAGAGCTCGATCGCGTCCTCGTAATTCCGCTGATGGAAATAGAGGGTGGCCAAATGGCCGTGCGCGTCGGCGGAGTTCGGATCCTGCTCCAGCGCAGCGGTCAGGTTCTCGCGCGCCGATTCGTAGTCCCCCAAGAGGAGCTGGGTCCAGCCTAGCCGATCCAACGCCATCGCGTGTTGGGGATCCACCTCTACTGCGTCCTCGAAAGCGCTCCGAGCGCTGAGCAGGTTGCCGAGCGCCCCATAGTTTCGGCCCATCGCGATGTAGAGATGGACGAGACGGTCGTTGATCTCCAGCGCATCACGATAGCCCGCGATCGCAGCGGTGTAGTTGCCCTGGTTTTCCATCACATAGGCCTGATTGCGCAGGACCACCACATTTTCGGCATCGAGCTGCAGCGCCGTGGCAATCGCTTCGTTGGCAGCGTACCACTGTCCGTCATCGATATAGGCCTCGGCAAGGTAAGCGTAGGCCTCCGGCAGGGTGGGATCGAGCTCGACGGCCTTCTCACAGAAGATCACCGCCTGCTCCGTCAGCCCCAGCCAATCATAGGCCATACCCAGAAGCGCCCATGCGCGCGCGTTCTCCGGCTGGCGCACCACCGCCTGGCGTGCCATCTCCAGGCCACGCTCCGGCTGTCCGTAGTAGGTCAGAAGCGAAGCGAGCTCAAGATACAGATGCACTTGATTGGGCTCCCTGTCGAGGGCTTGTTGGTAAGCCGAGAGGGCCTCGCCCATCGACCCCTGCCAGTACGCATCCTCGGCCTGTGACACGTAAAAGCCCGCCGTTGGCGTCGCCGTGGGCACAGGTGTGGGCGTAGGATAGGAGACACCAGTGAAGCCAAGCGACTCGATGAAGTCCAGATTCCCGGGGAGGTCCGAGGGATCCAGGCCACCAACCAGCCGATAGACCAGGTAACCGCCGCCCGCGAGCGCAAAGAGAACCATCAGGATGCGCACCCACCGAAATCGGCGACCCTGCCTGAAGAGTTCTCTATCTGTCTTTAGGTACATATAGCTTGCCGCTGCACCCGACCCTCTGCGCGATACGGACCCCAAGACGGCCCGCGGCTTCCGGGACCTGCGCCCGTCGCTTCAAGACCACGCTTGCCTCTAGCCGCTTGAGGATCCAGACGCGCGCCCGCTTCTTGTCAGAACGTGCTCCTGATACCAGTGCCAGAACAACGCCATCCCCTCCTCAACGGTCACGCTCGGTCGATAGTCAAGGAGGCGTTGAGCCTTTGAGATATCGGCGTAGGTGATCTTCGGCTCGCTCGGCGGCGCCGGCGGCGTCTCCATCCTGGCTGCCTTCCCAACAAGGGACTCCACGAGCTCAACGAAGTCGGCCATGCGCACCGGCTGTCCACGACCCAGGTTGATGCGCTCGTAGCCGAATGGGCGATCCACCGCGGCGACCAAGCCGTCGACAATGTCCCCAACATAGGTCCAATCCCGATACATCTCTCCGGCATCAAACAGCCTGAAGACCTCATTCTTCACGATGCTGTCCGTGATGATATACGGCATCATGTCGGGTCGGCCCCGCTCGCCGTAGACGCTAAAAAAGCGCACCGCGGTAAAGGACAACTCGAAGAGATTGTGATAGGCATAGCCCATCAGCTCGCCGGCGATTTTCGACGCCGGATAAGGGGCCAAAGGCTTCCCAAGCGGGTCATCCTCGCGAAACGGCAGTGCCTCGGTCTTGCCATAGACGGAAGAGGTGGAGGCGAAGACTATGTGAGGAACCCCAGCCTGCCGCATTCCCTCAAGCACGTTGACCGTGCCACGGATGTTGACGTCTGTATAGAGGGGGGCGCGAGTGATGGAATACCGGACGCCCGCCATAGCGCCGAGATGGACGACCGCGTCAAACTCGCCACGGCGCAGAGTGGCGGCGACCGCCTCCTCATCCCGCAGATCGGCCTTCTCCATGACAAACCCATCATAAGCCTCCAGCGCGCGGGCATTGGCTCGCTTTCTCGCCGGGGGATAGTAGTCATTGAAGTTGTCCAGGCCCACAACGGCATCACCGCGGCGCAAGAGCGCTTCGGCTAGATTACTTCCGATGAAACCGGCAGCACCGGTCACCAACACTCGTTTAGCCATGCGACTCTCTATTCCGTGTCATGGATATCCTGCACGTTGAGCTGCAGAGTCACCCTGCCGTTCCACTCATTCCTCTCCAAGTGATAGGCGATATCGATGTACTGCGTGCACCCTCCAGACGGCGCCAGGCGCCCGGCCCAGTGTCCCTGGCGGAAAGCAATGGCGTCCCAGGACTGACCCAAACGATCAGCCAGATAGAGCTTGAGGTGCCGTCCTTCGTTGCCGACGGCTTTGGCCTCAAGGACGCGCACGTGGCGACTCACAAAGACCGGCTCGGGATTGCCAAAGCCAAAGGGCTGTAATCGCTCCATCTCACGATACAGCTCCCACGACAGCATTTCCAGCGGAACCTCGGCATCCACGTGGAGCGTGGGGATCAACACGGTATCCTGAAGCTTCTCCTCGGCTACGGCCATCAATCGATGGCGTAGCTCATCGAGGCGGGAGGTCCGCACGGTGAAGCCCGCAGCCGCAGCATGCCCACCGTGACGCTCCAGCAAATCGTGCATGGCATCGAGCGCCTCGGTGATATGAAACTCCGGGATGGAGCGCGCCGACCCCTTGCTGTACTCGTCCTCAACCGCCACAACAATCGACGGGCGGTAGAACTCGTCGAGTAAACGGCTGGCTGCCAGGCCCACCACCCCAGAGGGGAAGTCCGGCGATGCAGCGAACAATAACGGGGGCAGATCGCCCCTCCCAAGCGCCAGATCGCGCGCCCTCTGATGGACGCTGCCCGTGATCTCACGGCGCTCTTGGTTGAGGCGATCGAGCCTTTCGGCCAATGGAAGCGCAGCCGCCATGTCCGGCGCCAGCAGGAGCTCGAGGGCGGTCATCGCCTCATCCATGCGGCCGGCGGCATTCAGGCGAGGTGCGAGGACGAAGCCAATGGTCTTCGTCGTGACTTGGCCGGGCTCAACGCCGACCACGCGCATCAGTGCGCCGAGACCTGGGTGACGGCCTGAGTTGATCCGCTCAAGCCCCTTTGCGACGAGCGCGTGGTTCTCATCGACAAGCGCGACCATATCGGCAACGGTGCCCAGCGCGACAAGGTCGAGAAGCTCCTCCTCGGCAAGATCCCATTGCGTCGTGTCCAATGCCCTCTCGCGGTTAGCACGGAGCAGGGCTTGGGCGAGCTTAAAGGCGACGCCGACCCCGGCAAGATCGCTGAATCCAGCGGCATCGTACTCCGTGAAGTCTCCAGGCCCTGCAGCGCCCACAGGCAGACGCTTCGGGTTGATCACTGCATCCGCCGGAGGGAGTTCGTCGCTGACGTTGTGGTGGTCGGTGACGATCACGCGTAGGCCAAGTCGGCGCGCCAGAGCCACCTCCTCCAGCGAGCGGATGCCGCAGTCGACGGTGATCAGAAGGCGAACGCCCTCCGTCGCCAGCGTCTCGATTGCCTCGCGGTTGAGCCCGTAGCCCTCATCCTCACGGCTGGGGATGTAGGGACACACCCGCCCGCCGAGGCTACGCAGCGTCTGGATGAGCACGGCTGCAGCGGTGACGCCGTCGACATCGTAGTCACCGTAGACCGCAATCCGATCGCCGCGCGTGATAGCCTCACGCGCCAGCGCTACGCCCTCCGCGACCCCCGCCAACTCGAAGGGATCGCCCAGAGCGGGTTCCTGGTTCAGGAAACGCAAGGCGGCATTGGCCTTCACAAGTCCGCGATTGTAGAGCACTTGCGCCACGAGAGGGTGCAGGGCTGGGGAGCTTGTAGACGAAGACAAGCTCCTGATGAAGCCATCAGGGGCTTGTGGAGCGAAACGCCACCGTTTCCGAATCAGGGTTTGCATAGGCTCTCATGGGCAGTCTGGAGGCGACACGAACCGGCGTATCTGCATTGCGCGAGCTTCCTTGGTGCAACGCGACAGTATATCATACGGATCGACGGAGGCAATTGCGGACGGACCTCGACCCAAGCCCATCAGCCCCGCGTGAGCTGAGCGCGTGATCAAAAGAGCGGCTCCTTTATCGGGAGCCGCTCTGTGTCAGCCTCAGCCACAATTTAGAGGATCTCTAGGATCCTCTACGAATCGTCAATCATCAGCCTGTTCCAACCGCTCGGCGCGCGCCTATGCGAGGAACCTATGCCACCGGGCGCTCGATCCACCCCTGGTTGACACAGAAGTCTGTTACCACCGGAATGGTGACCCAGTTACCTTGATACGATTGTATGGCCAGATAGACAATGTAGACAAACACGGCCAGGCCTACAAAGCAGCCGATCACCACGGCAGACAGCACGGCTGAGATCACATAACCAACGACACTCAGGGCAAGGGCCTGAATCGCATTGTACTTGATAAAGGGTCTGTCTTTCTTGTCCTCAAGCAACAGCACAATGATCGGCACGATCGGTGCGAAGATCCACGACAACAAAGCCCATAGCTTGTCATCATCGGTCACGCCAACTGGCGCGTCAACGGGAGGTTGCGGGGTCATCTGTGCCATACGGTCTCTCCTTTGCTAAATGATGCTCGGAATATACCAGAAGTTGATGGCTAGGCTTCGCATACTATTATAGGAGCGACGCAACCAAATGTCAAATACTTATCACAGCCCCGATAGGGTATAATAGCCCCATGACGGCGAAGAACGATACCGATCGACGGCGTGTAGTCGTAGGCTTGAGCGGAGGCGTCGACAGCGCGACAGCTGCGGCGCTGCTTCAACAGGAAGGCTACGAGGTCCATGCCGTTGCTCTGGACACGTGGAGAGCGCCAGAGGCCGCCAGCGATCATCTGGACCGCGCACGTGCGATAGCCGCCCACTTGGGGATCCCACTGACCGAACGAGATCTCAACGAAGCCTTCTACACCCGTGTGGTGCAACCCTTCATCGACGCCTACGCGGCAGGACGAACCCCCAATCCCTGCGTCTTCTGCAATCCTATTCTGAAGTTTGCCACCTTGAGTGATGAAGCGGACACTCTCGGAGCGCGGTGGGTCGCGACAGGCCACTATGCTCGCGTGGCTCACGACAACGGGTCGAGTCATCTGTTGGTTGCGCGCGCTAAGCCAAAGGATCAGAGCTACGCGCTCTATCGGCTTACGCAGCCAATCCTCCGCCGGCTTCTGCTGCCGCTCGGCGAGATGGAGAGCAAGGCCGGCGTGCGGGAGAGGGCAGAGCAGCTCGGATTGCCCGCCGCCCACGCCGACGACAGTCAGGATCTGTGTTTTGTGGCAGGAAGCTACCACACGCTGCTCGAGTCTCTGCGTCCAGAAGCGCTCGAACCCGGTCCCATCTTCGATCGCGAGGGCCGCCGTTTGGGCGAGCACTCGGGGCTCGCTCGCTATACCATCGGTCAGCGCAAGGGATTGGAGCTCAGCGCGCCGGAGCGTCTCTATGTCATCGCGCTGGACCCAGAGCGTAACGCCCTGATCGTGGGGCCTCGCCACGCACTCGCTCGCACCGCCTGTCTCATCACCGCCCTGACCTTCACGGCGGGGCACCCGCCGGCGGAGCAGTTCGAGGCCACGGCGCGTATCCGATACCGTGCCCCACTGACACCCGTGAGCATCACCCTGCGCGATCCCACCACGGCTGATGTACACTTCTCAAGACCGCAGTACGGCGTCGCGCCAGGACAGTCTCTGGTGATCTACCAGGGAGAAGAGGTGCTGGGAGGCGGCATCATCGCCAAGGGAAATCGTCAGGATCTGAACCCCATAAGGAGCTGAGCATGCCCATCTTCTTCGATATCGAGACCCAGAACACCTTCCAGGAAGTTGGAGGACGCTACCCGGAACGTCTGCGGCTGTCGATTGCCGTGACCTACGACACAGCTGATAGCGAGTTTCACGACTACACAGAGGCCGAGGCCGCCCAGTTGGCGCACGATCTCAGCGAGGCCGATCTCGTCGTCGG
>JBNGCP010000013.1:0-27606 GCA_049974845.1 Anaerolineae bacterium
CAGTCTTGCCTGCTCTCGTATTGACCCTTGAGGTAAACCTTATTGTACCATACTCGAGATCACCCGTCAAGCCGGTCGGCATAGCACTTTTCGCACTACGCGCCCACTTGCCCTCGGTCATCCTCGTCTGGTTAAGGTCCTGCCCGCACCGGAGGCTTTCCCCCAGGCACAGTCGAAAATTCTACCACACTCCCCTAGCCTGTCAAGGCTCGATTGCACCCGTTCTCCCAAGCCCACAAGGCCGCATCCTAGCTGCTCCACAACCGGCCCGAGACCACAGTGCTTACCTCACCCGGCACCGTAACCACTCAGCACCCGCGCTAGATCCGCCTTCCCAAACAGGCGTCGGTACGCGACCGTCTCGCCCAACGCCTCGCGCAACTCCGCCGTAGCCCGTCGCTCGCGCTCTGGATCGGGCAGTCCCGGTTGTATCAGACGCAGCGCCAGCGCGCCCTCGCTCTCGACGCGAATTGCCCCTCGGGCTTCCAGCAATGCCAGCCCCTTCCGCACCGTGATCTCCCGATGTCCCGTCGCGGCTGCCAGCTCCGGCACGCTCACACGCCCCTCAGCCTGTCGCAGCGCATGCTTGACCAGCCCAATGAGATACCCAATAAACGTCTGAGGATCATCCAGCTCGGAGTCCGTGCCAACAACCATGACACATTCCGGCTCAACGCGGCGGAGCGCGATCCGCAGAGCCTCAGGGCCCGGCGGCGTCGACCAGATCACCAGCGTCTGCGCCGACGGAAGCCTTAGTCGAGTCTCCCCCGCCACTCTCCTGTGGTCTTGACCCTCACTCCACACGGCCAACGACTCACCACGCTCCCGCGCCCGCCTCACCTCGATCTCCGGCTGCGTATGCGTGCGATAGTCCAGGATCTCAACAGCCCGTTCGGCCACCGCAACAACGGCCGGGGCCTCCTCAGCCATAGGCTTGCCATCCTCCCAGACAATCTGAGCCGAAACCTCACCCCGATATTCATTGATCCCCAGCGTAAAGGCCAAATCGAACCGAGTCTCAGGTAACGGCGCACCGCGCCAATTCCACCAGACAACGTTTCGCGTCACGTGCTCCTCATCCTCAACCGTCACGCGAAGATGATGTCCCGCGCGGCCCAGCACCCGCTGGCCCGCGACCGCGACATTCCGGGCGACCAACACCAGCGGCGGGTTACCCGGACCGAAGGGGGCAAGACGCCGCAGGTCCATCACCAACGGGAGCGACAGCTCGCCCAACGTCACATAGCCATGCACCTGGATCACCGGCTCGACCTCCGCGACCTCCAGTTGCGCCTCGACCGCGCGAGCCAGCCCGCGCCGGAAGGCCTCAATGCTCGCCGGGTCGAGTGCGACCCCCGCGGCCATCGCGTGTCCCCCGAAGCTCTCGAGCAGGGTCTCCTGCGTCGCAATCGCCTCAGTGATGTGGCAGCCGGGAATCGAGCGCGCCGAACCTCGGGCCAGCTCGCCATCCGGGGCCGAGAGCAACACGGCGGGACGCCGGTAGCGCTCTGCCAGCCGATTGGCGACGATGCCAATGACGCCCGGGTGCCACTCAGGGTCGGCCATCACCAGGACCGGTGCCTCCACCAACGCGCGATCTCGCTCGATCCGGCGCTCAGCCGCGGCGTAGATCTGCTCACACATCTGCTTCCGTCGCGAGTTGAGAGCCTCCAACTGGGAAGCCACGATGCGCGCCTGCGTCAGATCCTCGGTCGTCAGGAAATCGACGATGAGATTGGCATCGGCAAGACGGCCCAGTGCATTGAGACGAGGGGCCAGCGCATAACCGATGTCTTCCTCCGTCATCTCCTCTGGATTGACGTTGGCCACCTTCATCAGCTCCTGAAGGCCGAGCCGCGGCGTCGCCCGCAGCGTACGCAAGCCGCGCTGCAGCAGATAGCGGGTGTCACCGGTCTGCACAGCCACATCGGCCACAATGCCCAACGCCACAAGATCAAGCAGCGACTCGGGGCCATCGGCCTTCCCTAGCCGAGCATAGACAGCCTCCGCGAGCTTATACGCAACCCCAACACCGGGCAACGCGCTAAGAGGATGGTCCTCGTCGACCAGATGAGGGTTCACAATCGCGTGAGCTTCCGGGAGCGTCGCCGGCAACTCGTGGTGATCGGTGATCACAACGTCCACGCCTCGCTCCCTCGCATACGCGACCGCAGGCGCGGCGTCGATGCCCGTGTCGCACGTGATCAGAAGCTGAACGCCCTTGTCAAGCTCCTCTCGAAGCCACGGCAGCTTGATGCCGTGCGATTCGGTGGCGCGCACCGGTATGTGATAGATGACGTCCGCGCCCAGATCCCGCAGCGTCGAGACCAGCACCGTCGTCGCCGTCTGACCGTCAACGTCAAAGTCGCCCCAAACGCATATGCGCTCTCCCCTCCGCACCGCCAGCAGAACGCGGTCGGCGGCGACGGCCATTCCCGGCAGGGACTCAGGCGCGGTGGGTTCATAAGCGTCAGGATCGAGAAACGCCAGCGCCGCCTCGGGGGTCTTGCGCCCCCGGCGGACCAACGTCTCCGCCACCAGGGGATGCCCACCGACGGCCTCACGTAGCGTCCGCGGTACAACGATAGGCTCTGGCTCAGCCCAGCGCGTCATTTAGACACCCGCGTTTCTCCAACAAGTGAGCAGCACACATCCGCGAACAAAGACACCGTCAGCAGGCGCAGGGCCTGCTGACGGTCGAAATGCTAAGAGCGAAAGCGCGTCTTCGCTATGCACCAAACTTCGCAAGCCGTCCTGCATGGGCCATCATCAGCGGCAGTAGGTCGTAGTGACGAATGTGGCCGAGGCCCCCCGCCATACACGGTCGCTCTCCAAAAGCGTCGACCCGGTCGGGACGGAGGTTCCGAGACCATAGCAGCACCGGCACCTCGTGCCACGAATGCGACTTGAGCGCCCAAGGTGTGCTATGATCGCCGGTCACAACGACGACGTCGGGATCGAGCTCCAGGATGTCCGGCAACGCCGCATCCGCCTCCTCAATCACGTGAACCTTGGCATCGAAGTTCCCATCTTCGCCGTAGCTATCGGTCTTCTTCACGTGGAAGAAGAAGAAATCATAGGCGTCCCAGTGCTCGCGCAGCGTTTCGACCTCGCTAGCAATCGTGTCTCCCGTCGGCAGCACCGACATACCCACCAGGCGTCCGATACCCCGATACATCGGGTAGGTCGCAATCGCGCCAAGCTTCATCTTATAGATATCGGGCATCTTGGGGATAGGGGGCACTTTCGCGATCCCCCGAAGGTTCATACTGTTAGCCTTAGGCTCGTCGGCCAAGAGCTCTCGCGCCTTAGCCAACCATTGATTGAGCAGCTTCGCCGTCGGTTCCGCCGCCGGACACGTGGGCTCCACAGGCATAGGGGGCACGCCGGTCTGCTGCGGATCCGTCTCGGTGAGACCATCCGCTAGCTGCTCGCCTCGCAGCACTAGCACAAACCGGTACTCCTTCACGACCCGCACAAACGTCTCGACGCCGGGCAGCTCAATCTGCTGCAGCTTCTCGACCAAACGTGCGCCCTCCTCGGTCGGGATTCGGCCGGCTCGCCGGTCGAGGATCTTACCCTCCGCGTCGACGGTCGCGAAGTTGCCACGCGCCGCGATGTCGTTCGGCCCCAGATCGAAATCGATGCCCAAGGCCTCCAACACGCCACGACCGATCTCCCACTCAATCGGGTCGTAGCCAAAGAGACCAACGTGTCCCGGCCCGCTCCCCGGCGTGACGCCGGGACGAGCGGGCGTGGTCAGCCCGGTGATCCCACGGCTCGCCAGAGCATCCAGGTTCGGTGTCCGGGCGGCCTCCAACTCCGTGAGACCCTCCGGGCCCGGCAGCCCTCCCACACCGTCCATCACCAGTAAGAGCATCTTTGTCTGTCCTGGCTCACTCAGCTCTCGCATCAAGTCCAACTGTTTCATCCATCCCTCCCCATTGGTCTTTTCTCTCAATCCATTCTACTGCGGTCAAGGCCCATCACAAGCGCTCGACCGCGCATACGGTCGCCGCGCAGGCGGCAATCCTAGAACTCGATCTCCGCAATCTGGTCAAAATCGAACTCGACGGTGTCCGTAGCCTCCTGAAGCAAGAAGACTTCCTCTACATCCTCGAGCGCACCGGCCTGGATCCCGCGGTCGCAGTATGACCGAAAGGGGCAGTAGAGGCAACGTCGCTCGTCGGTGGTGAGATAGAAGTCATCGGCACCCATCTGAGCAACCCGCTCAATCAATGCATTAAGATAGATGCCGTCCTCGCGGTACTGCGCCTCGCTATATCGAAAGTGGGCCGGAGAGTCGGGAACCCCGGGAAACCAGTAGACCATCTCCACCTGCTCCGGCGTGATCGCGGCTTCCAGGTGAGCATGAGCCCCGGCCCGGACCACCAAAAAGGGATACACGCGCGTCTGCAGGCGCTCCCGAAGAAAACGATCCGGCGTGCGGGCCGTCGACGTCTTCCAATCGAGGATGACCACCCGCCTCCCCGGCTCGATGATCAGCACGTCGTACTTGGCGACCAGGCGATACCCGGCAACAGCATCTGCGATCCCACGCTCGCTCCACACCGTAGCAGTGGCCGAGTCTCCGCCATAAAGCGCGATTGGCCGATGGGCCAATGTGTTCTCCCACCAGCTTCGGAGCTCGGGATCCGAGATCGTGCCCCCAATCCGCTCCTCAGGCACGCCGAGCACATGCTGCTGCACGAGGCGATGGTAGGCGCGACCAAGCTCCATCCGCCGCTCGTACTCTCCGATCGGTTCGGCCTGGGCCGCCGGCCAGCGAAGCTCCATCAGATAGCGCAATTGGAACCGTCGCGGGCAGTCAACAAAATCCTGCAGGTTGGCCTGGCTGAATTGGAAGTCGTCGGGCAGCGTCATCATGGTTCACGCTCCTCCCACCACGTCTGAAGGGCGATGAAAGGCACAGAGGGCTGCGCCTTTCCCTTACGACCCGTGTTCCACGTTACGCTCAGCGCTTGTCGCGCGCGCGTGATGCCAACATAGAACAGCCGCAGCCGCTCCGCGGCATAGTCCCGCCGTGCCGCCAGTGTCGGTGCCCCCTCATCATAGTCAAAGAGATCTGGGTTGCTCTCGAGTGCCTCCAACTGGGCCAAGGCCTCAGCCTGGAGGTTCAGGCGATCGCGGACGTACCACGGCTCGGACATGAACTCATCCTGCGGCAATGCCGAGGGAAAATCGTAATCGCTGACGGACATGAGATAAACTTTGTCCCACTCCAGACCCTTGGCCTTGTGCATCGTCGTCACGATCACCTGCCCCGGATAGGCATCTGGGTCGAATCCGATGTCCGTATCGGCAAAGCCCAGGAACCGTCGCTCGTTCCGCGCGATCACCGCAAGCTCCTCGGTCAGCTCGGGCAGGCGCCACGACGGGTGCGAATCCGCAGCCTGCCGCAGCACAAGAGCCAGCTTATGCGCAATCGCCAAATCCGCCGGCTCGTGAAAGAGATCCTGCGCCAGCGTCAGGATAATCTGATCGATCGGCAACGCGATGGTCGCCTGCCAACGACGCACCAACTCCCGAAAGGCCTCGAGGTGGTCCTGCAGTTCGGGGGACCAGACCTCCTCGTCGCGCAGCTGCTCCAGCCAATCGCGACCAACCCGCGGCCAGATATAGTCCTCGACGTGGAAGCAGCGCCCGATGAGTTTGGCCACTGCTTCCATCTGCTTCCGCGCCTCGTCATCGTCGCGCAGCTCCCGCTGCCATACCCGATAGACGGTCTCAAGCCTGCGTGTCGAAGCAGGATCTGCCAGATAGCGGACGACATTGCCCAGGACGCCCGCGACCTGTCTGGTTGAAGGGGTGCTCCGCAGAAGCTCAACATAGGGCACGTCCGCTTCCTTCAGTCCCTCAGCGACTTTGAAGCCACGGGTGTTGCGCGGAACCAAAATCGCGACGGTGTCCTCGGGATGCTCCTTGATCCAGGCGCCCGCAGATCTCACGACCGCCGCAGTCTCCGCCGGTGGGGAGAATCCCCGCGCCACGAAATGGATCCGGCTTGGATCATCCGGTGGATTGGGTTGCGCGTCCCCTGGTGGTGTCGGCTTGATATGTGGCGGGGCCAGCGCCGAGCGCAGCTCGGGTACGGGATGTTCCTCGGTCGACCAATCGATGAGGTAGTTTGCGAGATCTATCAGGCTCTGCATCGCCCGCCCGGAGTTTGGCAGATCCTGCGCCAACACATCCGGCTCCCTGAGAAACGCCCGTAGATAGTGAGGACTCGCCGTGGTGAACGTCTCATAGATCGCCTGGTTGGGATCTCCAACGCGTACCCAGTTCCCATCCGGCCCGACCAGCTCGCTGAGGATGAGCTCCTGCAAGTGGCTGCTATCCTGCGCCTCGTCCTCAAGGATATAGGGCCAACGATAGCGAAGACGACCCAGAAAGGCGGGGTCGAGCCGCAGAGCCTGCAGCGCGAGGCGGATGAGGTCGTCAAAGTCAACCGCGCCCCGGTACGCGAGCGCGCGCTGATAATCCTCATAGACCGCACATCCCATCTCCAAGAGCGGGAGCTCGTCAGGAAAGCTGCTGAGCATAGCACGCAGCCTCACCGGCGTGATCTGAAGATCCTTCGACTGCTTGATGATCGCTGCCGCCACCTTTACCAGCAGACCTGACCACGGGCCCTCGCGTATCCACTTCGACTGACGCTCTTCCAACCCTGGGGCGAGGAAGCCGTCGGCAACGTAAGGGTTTGACTGCAGCCAGATTCTCGCTGCATCTTCGAGGATCTCCTGCGACAATCGCTCGTCGACGATGCTGAACTCATCCGAGAGTCCGACCAGCCCCGGACGTTCCCGCACGATGTCGTGCGCCAGCCCGTGAAGGGTCCGAACGCGATAGCCAACACCGGGCAAGAGCCCGCGATCCTGGATGAAGCTGGCAACCCGGGTCGAGAAGTTATCGACCGCCGAGTTAACCAGGGTCACGATGAGGACCTCCTGATCCTCATCCAGGTTACCCTCGCCGACCAGCTTCGCGGCAAGCGCCGAGAGCGTCCACGTCTTGCCGCTTCCCGGGACGGCGGAGACCCCCATCTTGCCCCCAGTGTAGGCCAGCACAGCCGCCTGCATGGGGCGGGGCTGGAACGAAACGAGCTCAGCTTCGCTCAGAGTTCGACCTCCGCTCTCACGGTCCCCGCACGCTCGTGCCGGGCGACCAGTTTCACCGTGCCACCCTCTGGCGCACGCACCACCCATTCCACCTTGATCCGATCCTTCGTCTCATCATCCCCGGTCATAAAGGCCTGCTTGTAGGCCCGCCCCTCCAACTGCCCCAACTCCTCACGAGGCTCCCCAGTCTCCAGACTCGCCCCCTCTGGCAGGGTGATCTCACACACGAGGCCACGGCTCACCTTCTTCTCCAGAGCTTTCTTGGTCACGTAAGAGGGCAGCCATCCTGTGTTCTGCACGACAAGGCGGATGCGATACGCGCCCTCTCCTAGAGGCATCGCGGTTGCTTCATAGAGCTCCAGCCGTGGTGAGATCAATAGCGCCCACACCAGCCATTCTGGGAACAGGGCGACTTCCTGCTCAAGAAAAGGCTTGGGGGGATTGCGAAACGCGTAGATGCTGTTCCAGCCACCGAGCTCGATGGTGCCGAGCTGGGGATGCTCGTACGCGTACCAGTCGACGTAGCCCTTGCCCTCCAACTTCTCGTCACTCCACGCCAGCAGCTTCAGATCATCCTCCACAGGATGCTCGCGATACCAGTCGATGAACTGGTAATCCTCAATACCGGCCTGACGTTGCGGGCTCCAGATCTCAATCGTCCAGGCGAACGCGCCCCTCTGTTCGTAGAGCCACGTGTCGAATCCGCCCGTCACGATCTCTTTCGGATGATACCGGAAATCGTGATAGACGGAGACGTTTGGGTATCCCGTGATCTCTGTCCCTTTCTTACCGATCTTCTCATAGGTCCACAGATCCTCAACCGGGAATTCCTTATCATCGCGATCGTCATAGGGACGAAGCATCACACCCCCGTAGGTGTGGAAGGCAACGCCGCCGGTGATGTTGGGATGATCAGCGATGAAGGACACCAAGGCCCTGACCTCAGGCTCCGATGTCGGATAGGGACCCGCGCCGCGCTGCTCGCACTCCTGACGCCAGTGCTCCGGGAAGTTTCGATTGAGATCGAGCCGCTCCTTCTTTGGTTGAATCGATAACGTCACACCGTCGTAGTTCTCGACATGCCCCTCTGGGAGCAACCGGTAGTAGTCTCCTCCCACCTCCGTCGGATCTCGTCGCACCATCAATCGCGGATCCTCGGGACAGACCTTCCAAGGGCCGTGGGGATCGGGAATGCGCATCGTCAACATGCGACCATCCTTGTCGATGTCCTCGACCACCAGCCCCCCCATCGGTTCCTCATCGTAGGGATAGGGCCGCGTGCTTGAGCGTATGTACTTCGGCTCGTCCGCCAGCGCCCACTCAGCACCATCGGGATTGACGCGCGGCACGATGTAGTAAGCTCGCGTATCGAGAACCCGCGTCACAGCCTCATCCTCCCCATAGCGGCGCGTCAGGTAGTCGATGAAATAGAGACAGGCTGTCGACGGCGAGACCTCCGTCGCGTGGATGTTACCGTCAATCCAGAACGCCGGTTTCTCCCGATCTTCGCCGGCAGCGAAGTTCGTCAGCGTGAGCAACCAGATATCGCGTCCTTCGTGGCTCTTGCCTATGCTCTCGATTCGCACAAGATCCGGATAGGCCTCGGCAAAGGCCTGTAGATGATGGGTCAGATCGTCGTAGCGGTAGAACGTGTCGAAGCGCACATCAGGCATTATACTCCTCCAGTAGATCTATCAGTTGTTGTCTTGCAGGCGCCGGAGCACCTGCTGTATGGCTCTAAGTAGCGTGCCTTCCTGCTCAAACCCCTGCTCGGACAGCTCGCTTAGGCCGAGGTAGATCCTGCCCCGACAGCGGCGGATGAGGCCCAACACCAGACGGCGCAACGTCTGCTGGCGCAGTGCGTACTCGTCCGCGTCCGTCCACACCTTCCCCTTCGGCCACCGGCGGCTCAGCACATAGGGATGCGTGAGCGGCTGGTAGAGTCGCTCCCACCAGCCCTGCCCCCCTACGTTCAGCCAGAACTGCACATCCACGGGGCGGTTGCTCAGCAGGAACGTGTAAGCCGGCGCCAGGAGCACGGCATCCTCGGGCTCCTCCCGCCAGGGCAGCAAATACTGGGCGGCGATCACACCATCCCGGACCATCTCCAGGTACTCCTGCCCCAGCGGCTTGTCCGCGTCCAGATCGGGCGCGATCCAGCGAAACTTCTGCACCGACTCCACCAGCATCGCCGCGACCCGCCCGCTGTCGAGATCCCGATGAAAGCCGAAACCCGGCTGTGACAGCACCTCGCCGAACAAGCGCGCCAGAAAGTGATCCAGATGGGTCGGGCGCTGCTTGCCGTACGCGGCGATCCACGTTCTCAATGCTTCGTATCGCCCACCGAGAACGTACGTGATGCGCTGTTGTGTCTCGGGCTGGATCTCGTCGAAGGGCGTGAGCACCGTCTCCTGATCCTGAGGTCGATACACAATCTCCGCCAGGATCTGGGCCCGCACCAGGTCGAGGTCGGCAATCGCGTGCATGAACGCATAGGCCACATCGTAACGCGCCGGCAACACACCATACGAAGGGTGAGCTAAGGCAGCCAGTGTGAGCAGGGTCTGGGTGGCGGGCTCGTCCCGCAGAGCTCGCGACGGACGGTGCGACCGGACGGGCACCTCGTATTGGCCCAACCGATGGGCCAACGAGAACCGCAGTGCATCGGTCAGGAAAGGCGCTAGAACAACGATCTGCCCTGGGGCCACACCTTCATCGTGGACCAAGTGTCGAATCCCCTCAGCCACCCAGTCCAGCATCTCAGGGTGGAAGCGGTGATTCTCAAACCGCAGGATCTTGCGGACATCGACCGGTTCCGTCTCCGCCTCTGGAAAACCCGGCGCGCCAGCGACGGGATAGAGCACCTCCTCTGACGTTACTGCGGCATCCTCGGCGGGGCCTTCGCGATTCACAGGTGTGACAGGCCGCAGGACGTGAAGCAGGGATTCGCCCAAGGCTGCGACCGAGGGGCTGACGACAAAGGAGTCCGTGAATGTGATGGACTCGTCGCAGAGATCGCGAAGCATCTGTGCGCTTTCCGGATCGGCACCGAGGAAACTGCGATAGGAGGCCCCTTGGTCAAAGATGATCAGCGCCGACTCGACGTGACCAAGCCACGTATACGCCAGATCGTGAGCAACGGGAGTGTCCTCCTCAATGTTGTCAAAAACGAGGTGGCGATAGGTCCCCAGCAGATGGTCTCGGCAGAGCGGCTCCTCCCAAAGATGCTCAGCGAACACACTCATCTGCAATGAGAAGTCGAGCAGGTTGTGAGCCAGACAGTAATTACGGAACCGCATGGCGCAGTCCTGCGCCTCTTCATAGACGCGGGCCTGAGCCCGCTCCCCCATCCAGGCTCCCTTAAGACGCTCGGCAATCTCCGCGGGAGGGAAGCCGACCACCGCAGACTTGTTCAGGTTGTCGAGGATCTGGCTGTACAAGCGATTGCGATCGATGGTGATCGACTCGAAGTACCCCTCCTCCCTAACGAGCGGGCCGACCACCCGGGCCATGAAGTACTGCGCCGTCTCCAATGTCAAGAAGGTCGGAGGCTCATCGGGAGAGGCGAAACCGGCCTCCTCCGCCACGAGGGGCCAGAAGAGATCGATCATGCGGCGAGCCAACCCCCCAAACGTCGCGACGCTTACCTGGCTGCCGTCTACAACCTCGGGCCGGCGCAACGCATCGTAGTAGGGCCTAGCCAGGGTCCGCTGTGGGACGAGGACCAACAGCGAGTCCGCAGCGACGCCACTCTCAAGCAGATGCCGCACGCGGGCGACGCCCGTCGTCGTCTTTCCGGTTCCTGCAGCCCCCTCGAGGAAACAACGACCCGTGGCAGGCGCGCGGGCAACGTTGATCTGATGGGGTACGAGCGAGACTTCGGCTACCGATGGCATCTCCAGCAATCACACCTTTCTGCGTGGGCCGCCCCTGCAGCGGTGTATATGGATCGCGGGCAGGCCCGAACAGAACAGCTGTTCCATATTGTACCAAGTATGGAGATTGCGGCAACCGTCACGATTGCGCTCCCACCGATCCCCGGGTAGAATCACGGTCGTCCGTACACACAATCGCCACGACAAGGGAGCGATCATGCCCACTGAGACCATGACGTCCAAGGAGCGCTGGCTAGCGGTCCTTCAGCACCAGATACCCGATCGGTTGCCCATGGACTATTGGGCCACACCTGAGGCAACCCAGGCCGTGATGGCTTACCTTGGCTGCGACAGCCCATCGGAGATGTACGACCTCCTTCACATCGACCGGCTAATCACGGTGGCGCCAGCGTACGTGGGCCCACCCATCGAGCCAGACATGGATATGTACGGGTGCCGCTACGCCGACGTCGACTACGGCACTGGCATCTATCGCGAGTGCATCGGCCATCCCTTGGCCCAATACACAACGGTGGAGGAAATCGACGAGAACTACACATGGCCGACAGCAGACTGGTTCGACTACACCACAATCCCGGATCAGGTCACGGGTCACGACGACCTCCCCGTCCGCGGAGGTGGATCGGAGCCCTTCCTCATCTACTGCCAGCTTCGCGGCCTGGAACAGGGCTTTGTGGATCTGGCGCTCAACCCCGAGATGGTCCACTACTGCCTCGACCGGCTCTTCGACTTCTGCTATGAGAACACGCTGCGGATCTACGAAGCCATCCCCGGACGCGTCAACGTCTCATACGTGGCCGAGGACATGGGATCCCAGAAGTCGCTGCTCTTCTCACCCCAACAGATCCGCGAGTTCCTCATCCCGCGGATGAAGCGTATGATTGACCTTGCTCACAGCGCCGGTGCCTACGTCTTCTTTCACAGCGACGGCGCCGTCAGGAGAATCCTCCCCGATATGATTGCGGCGGGCATCGATGTCCTCAATCCCATACAGTGGCGCTGTACCGGGATGGAGCGCGAGGGCCTCAAGCGGGACTTCGGCGATGCCCTCGTCTTTCACGGTGCAGTGGACAACCAGCAGACGCTCCCCTTTGGCAGCCCGGAGGACGTTCGATCCGAGGTGCTCACCAACATCGAGATCCTCGGCGACGACGGCGGCTACATCATCGCGCCGTGCCACAACATCCAAGCGAACACCCCGCCGGAGAATGTCGTGACGATGTACAGGACGGGTTACGAAGCCGGCTGGATGTGATCACCTGCTGAAGGCCGCCCGACGGGACGAGCACAAGCGACCGCTCCCTACCTGTCGGCCCTCGGCGGCGTTCTACGCATGGCGATACAACTCCCATCCGAGGTAAGTGGTGATCGCCTCCTCTAAGACGTCCGCAACGCGTCCGCGGGTCACCGCCGTGTGGTGTTCAAACCCGTAACGACATATCAAATTCAACAGCGACTGAAGCTCCTTGACGTGCAACACCGCTGAACCGCCCTGGAAATCGCCAACGGGATCGTCGGTCATCTCGCCCTCACCGACGTAAGCCTTGATGACGCCTTGGGGATCGTCGGTGGACGCGCGGAAGAAGGTGATAGGCCCTGGTGCCGCCTGCCCTTTGACCGCCCCAAAGCAACGGTCGGGGCCTAGGGTGCCCCCGAGGACATCCAGGTTCGAGATCTCCACTTCGGCCTTCATAAAGCTCTTCGGGAAATTGCTACAGTGTGTGTTGATGCACATGTCCCGGTCCTCGCCGTAGTTATTATTCCAGTCCTGGAATGCCGGCGGGTTGCCGGACGCCAGCAGCAGCGCATACATCGATACCGCGCCCATGACATCGACCTCGCAAGCACTCGGGAGCAGACGGTCCCCCAGCATAGCCATCGAGAGACAACTGGCGCACCCGTAGTTCTTTTGGAGGGAGTCCCAACACTGGATGGCACTTGCATCGCACTCGTTCTCATCCATCCATCGATCAAGTGTGACCGAGAGCTTAGCCTGTTTGAGAATGTTCTCCTCGGGCACGTAATCGGGAATCGTGCCGTAGGCCTT
Source organism: Anaerolineae bacterium (assembly GCA_049974845.1). Classification (GTDB taxonomy): domain Bacteria; phylum Chloroflexota; class Anaerolineae; order B4-G1; family SLSP01; genus PWVB01. The sequence continues at coordinate 13,083 of JBNGCP010000013.1, forward strand.
GATCTCCGCCAGCTTCTGCTGCACGGTGGAGTCGCCGTCGCTCAAGGACCGGGCGCCAAAGATGATCTCTGAGAGATCGACGGGCACGACAGTAATGCCGACGGTCTGCAGGAGTTTCTCACTAAAGCGCACCGTCTGGAAGGCGGCGGGACGAGCCCCAATAGCTCCGATCCGAGCCGTGCGGAGGCCGTTCACGACGCGGCACACCCGCCTGAAGAAGTCGAGATCCCGCACGAACTCGGGGCTGTCGATTGGATACGTATGGTAGGTGGTGTTGGTGAAGGGGATCCCGTACTGATAGAGGTTATTGCAGACCGAAAGCTTGCCGCAGAAGGCATCCCTGCGGTCAGCGACCGTCAGCTTATCGAGCTCATCATCGCAAGCCTGTACGAGCACCGGCACGCCAAGATCCGCCATGTCCAGCGTCTGCACAATCGCCAGCTCGTCACCGAAATTGGGCAGAACCACGATCACGCCGTCGATCTCGTCTTTGTGCTCGTGGAAGAGATCTGCCGTCATCTTGGCGTGCTCCCGCGTCTCGATCGCGCCACAAGGCGTCGCCTCCTCGGGCGTGATCACAAAGTCGTAGCCGTTCTCCTCGAGAATCCGGAGAAGACTATGGCGCACCCCCACAGCCAGTTCAGCGTTAAAGAAGCCGCGGGTGCCGACGATCAGACCGAAACAAGGTTTCTTCTCCATAATGCGCATAGACCTGTCACTCCTCTCCTAAGCGAACAGCCCTGTCTGTCACGGGGGATTGTACTAGCCTCAACCCAACGCGCAAGCCGACGAAGCTGTGCCAGTTGGTGCTGGACGCCGTTCCGCACGCAGCCTCGACAGCGCACCCCCAAGGGGTAGGGGGTGCCAGCGCGCCGACCCCGACTTGTGCCCTAGCGAGATTGATATATATATGGAAATGCTTGGGTCCCGCCTTCATCATCGTGAAATGGAGAGGCTATGGAAGTATGGGAGAATGGCAGGCAGGTTATTCTCGCGTACAAAGCTGGGGAACGTCGCTTTGGTGCAGCCAACCTCTCCAAAGCCAATCTGCAGGGCGCAGTGCTCAGCGGTGCCGACCTGAACCAAGCCAGTCTCTGGGAGGCTAACCTTAGTGACGCCAACCTGAGCAGTGCGAAGCTTCAGTCCGCGCAGCTAGGGGATGCCGATCTGACTGGGGCCAACCTAAGTATGGCCAGGCTGGACGGCGCCGACCTTATGGATGCCAAGCTGACTGGGGCCGATCTTCGCGGCGCCAGCCTGGATGGAAGTCTGCTCTTCCGAACCGACCTCAACGGCGCCGACCTCCGTGGCGCCAACCTGCACGTGGCCAGACTCAGCAAAGCCGATCTCCGCAAGGCCGACCTCGGCGGGGCTTACCTGGGCCTGGCGAAGCTCGACGGGGCCAACTTGTCCGACGCCAATCTACGTCGGGCGGATCTTGGCCTCGCCAACCTCAATGAGGCAGACCTCAGCGGGGCTGACCTGCGCCGGGCGGACCTGACCAACGCGGACTTGCGCGGCGCCAACCTGAGCGGAGCGGATCTAGACGAGGCGAAATTGAGCGGGGCCAAGCTGAACGGCGCCAATCTCACCAGGGCTACGTTCTATCGAGCGGATCTGGGCAAAGCCGACCTGAGCGAGGCCAACCTGAACACAGCCAGGCTCGAAGGCGCGGATCTTGTGGAAGCCAAGTTCAGTGGCGCCGACCTGCGCGGGGCGAACCTGAATAACGCGATGCTTCACAAGGCGGATATGGGAGGCGTCGACCTCAGCGGCGCCAAGCTTCGGCAGGCCGACCTCAACGAGGCCAACCTGGGCGAAGCCGATCTGAGCGGGGTCGACCTGCGCCGGGCGGATCTGCACAAGGCCGATCTCACAGGCGCCAACCTGAGCAACGCGGAGCTGCAGTCCGCTCACCTGCGCGGGGCTACCCTACGCGGAGCCGATCTGAACCACGCCAGCCTGTGGGAGGCAAACTTGTGCGGCGCCAATCTGAACGAGGCTAAGCTCCAGTCCGCCCAACTGAGCGAGGCTGACCTGAGTGGCGCCAATCTGAGCATGGCCGGGCTGGAGGGGGCAGACCTCATGGATGCAAAGCTGGTCGGGACCGACCTGCGCTGGGCAAACCTTGAGGGGGCTCTGTTGTTTAGAACCGACTTGAACGGGGCCGACCTACGCGGGGCCATCATGAGGGTCTGCCGGCTGAGTAAAGCCAATCTGCGAGAGGCCGACCTGGGCGGCGCCGACCTGAGTCTCGCCAAGTTGGGAGGGGCCAACCTGAGTGACGCTAGGCTATACAAGACCAACTTGAGCGGCGCCAACCTGAGCGATGCCGACCTCAGCAATGCCGATCTGGGCAGTGCTGACTTGAGCAACGCTGATCTATGCAACGCAGAACTGAGCGGAGCACGGTTTGCCGGTGCGAATCTGCGAAATGCGAAGCTCCGTCAAGCCCAGTTGGACGAAGCCGACCTCGAGGGCGCAACAATGCCCAACGGCACCGTGCACGATTAGGCACGCCCCGAGCGGCCGCGGGTGCCACAACCGTGGAACCCCTTCAGGAGCTACCGTCCTCCGTCCACTCCAGCATTGCCGCAATGCCTCTCGGCCTAGGATTGGGCTCTGGTGGGCCCGGCTCAAGCGCATTGGACCTTCGCCGTCATTCGCCCCGGACCTGAGATTCGCACCTCCAACGAGGTCGCATTCCTGCGCCGCTTGCACAGACGAAAGACCGTATGTAAAATGACGGACATCAGCCAGCCACAGGAGGGGGACAGCCCACCGTGAGCCAACTGGAACAACGCTACAAAGCACTAGAGATCATCGCACATCGCCAGGCAAGGCTGACCGAGGAGGGTACCGCGATAGAACGGCTGGAGGACGTCCTGGACGTCGCACGTCGGATCGCGGTCCAGGAGCCCCAGGCAGAGAGCCCGAGAGAACTCGTCACCGCCCTGGAAGCGATTGTGGAGCGGGGCAACGAGGCTGAAGCTGCAGCTTGCCTACAGAGTCTCGGATGGGGTATCCTGCTCGACACCGTGAGGCAGTGAGGCAACGACCAGCCCCTCCCTCACCTCCTCCGCGAGCGCTATCACGGCGTTGCCTTCGCGTGACACCACCGCTCTGGCGCGCGCGATCAGCTTTTCTTCCGTCCACGCTTGCAGATCCACGCTTGCAGAGGCTCACCCTTCACGCTTCGTGGTCCAAGAGAGCGTGCACCGTCGCGTGTGCCGTCGTATCATCCGTCACTGGTCTATCTGACAGCCCCGTCTTCGAAGCTGTGCGGATCACCTGCAGCTTCACGCACCTTCCCGCTACGGCGATAACCTTGGGTGTACGCGCCAGTGGATCCAGCGTCAGGCCGATGAACCGCGTTGAACAGATCGTCAGATGCGAACATCTGATCGGCTCGTAGGTCGGTCCCGGCACGTGTCAAGTCGGCGGAAGTCGAGTACACTAGCAGCGGGAGGCGCCGCTCAGCTATGCACGACGCCAGCCCAGGCCGCAACGGAGGTATAGCAGAATGAGACCCATCACCTTTGACGAAGGCTGTTACCGAGTGGACGGCGAGCCCTTCTACCTGAACTCCGGCGAGTTCCACTATTTCCGTGTCCCCAAGGCAGACTGGCGCCGCCGGATGGAGCTCTTCAGGGAGGCGGGCGGCAACTGCGTGGCCACCTATATTCCGTGGCTGATCCACGAGCCAGAGGAAGGTCACTTTGTCTTCGAGGCGGGCGACGGCACCACGGACCTCGAGGGTTTTCTGGGGGCTGCTCAAGAGATAGGACTCTATGTCATCGCCCGGCCCGGACCCTACCAGTACTCGGAGCTCATTTATGGAGGGCTGCCACCCTGGCTCTTCGAGCGCTATCCGGAGATTCGGGCGCGGACGCTGGCGGGCGAGCCCTTCGGCCTGCCTTCGGCCTCTTACCCCCATCCCCTCTTTCTCGAGAAGGTGCGTGCCTGGTTCGACGCCGTCGGCCCCATCCTGGCGCGACACACCGTGTCACGCGGTGGTCCTGTCGCCCTGACCCAGTTCGATAACGAGCTGATGGGCATCCACATCTGGTTTGGCGGCCTGGACTACAACGCCGAATCCATGGGCTTTGGCGACCCACGTGGTCGCTATCCGAGCTTCCTGCGGGGCCGCTACGGCGAGGTCGCCGAGCTCAACGCGGCATACGGAACGGAGTTCGAGACCTTTGCAGACGTGCGCCCTTTGGCGCCGGATGCCACCGAGCGCAGCACGCCTGAGGGGATCCGCCGCCTTCGTGACTATTTCGATGCCTATGTCGCGGCAACGACTGAGTACGCCGAGGCGCTTTGCGGGATGCTGCGGGACCGCGGCATCGACACGCCGTTCATCCACAACAGTGCCAACCCCGGTATGAACGCCTACTTCGTCGAGATGTCGAAGGCGCTGAGCGAGGGGTTTCTGCTCGGCTCCGATCACTACTACAATCTCGACCAGAACTGGCCCCAGAACAACCCTACGCCGCAGTATGCCCGGAACGTCTTCCTGTCCAACGAGCAGCTCCGGCATCTCGGATATCCCCCGACGGTCCTGGAGCTCCCCAGCGGCAGCGCTTCCGACTGGCCGCCCATCACGGCCCGCGACGCCAAGGCCTGCTATATGACCAACCTCGCCTACGGGATGAAGGGCCATAACTACTACGTCTTCACCGGAGGACCCAATCCACCCGAGGTTGGGGAGACCACCGATCTCTACGACTATGGCGCGCCCATCGGCCCGTATGGGCAGATTCGGCCCCTCTACAAAGCCCAGGTTGAGTTTAGCGAGACGATCGCCAGGTATCCCTGGCTTGTCGAGGCCAAGCATGTCTACGACTGCCGTCTCGGATCGAGCTTTGAGTATGCGCGGGCCGAGCGGTACTGGCTTGAGCGCGGCCCATTCCTCTTCTCCAGCGCCGAGGCCTGGCGCTTTCTCACTGCCGGTCTGCTGACCACGGCTTTCTGTGCCAGTTTGAGCCCCGCGGGCATCAACCTCGACGCCGAGGATTGGGTCACGAAGACCGATACACCGATCATCATCGCCAGCGGCGATAGCATGCCCCGCGCCGAGCAGGAGCATATCGTCCAGTTCCTCAAGAACGGCGGACGCGCCCTGATCGCGCCGATCCTACCTCGCTTCGATGAGCGCCTACAGCCATGCCGCCTGCTATCGGATTTTCTTGGCGCACCGCAGTTCGCGCAGGGAACGGAGGCGGTCATCCGCGTCGCTATCGGAGAGAAGGATGAGCCGATCAAGAACGTGCTCAAGAGCGAGGTCTTCTTCACCGAGGAGCTCCCTGAAGAGGCCACGATTGTGGGGTACGACGAGTGCACCGGACGAACCCTGGCCTGGGAGGTAACAACGGCCGGTGGAGGCCGTGCGATCCTCCTTGGCATAACGTGGGAGCACCGCAAGCACGAGCAGTCCCAGGCCCTGCTGTGGCTGATGAAGCGCCTCGATCTGACACAGACCGTGGTATCGACCAACCCCAACGTGTGGACCTCGCTCCGCGCGCATGGCGACCGCGCTCTGCTCTTTATGATGAACCTCTTCTCTTCGCCGATGAAGACCAAGATCAGATACTGCACCCACGGCGGCGCCTATGTCGATCTGGGAGAACAGAGCGTCGAGGCGATGTCCGTGGCACTGCTCGAGGTGGAGCGCTGAGGACTGGGATTCGAGACGAAAACACCGAGGAGGACCAACATGGCCAACGTTAAGAAACTCCGCTGGGGGCTGCTATCAACCGCCCGCATCAACCGAGCCCTGATCGAACCGATTCGACAAGCCGAGCGAAGCGAGCTCGTTGCCGTCGCCAGCCGCAGCCAGGAGCGCGCTAAAACCTACGCCGCGACCTGGCATATACCTACGGCGTACGGGACGTACGAAGCCTTGATCGCTGCACCAGACATCGACGCGGTCTACATCTCCCTGCCGAACACCCTCCACAGCAAGTGGACCCTCGCAGCAGCTGAGGCGGGCAAGCACGTCCTCTGTGAGAAGCCGCTGGTGCAGACGCTCGCGGAGCTCGATGTCATTGAGGAGACCGCAGCTCGACGCGGGGTTACCGTCTTTGAGGCTTTTATGTATCTGCACCATCCCCAAGCGCTTCGCACGCGGCGAATGATCGAACAGGGCCGCCTCGGGCGCGTCCAACTGCTGCAGAGTTGGTTCAGCTTCTACCTGCCACCGGAGCAGTCAAACAACATCCGCCTCAGGCCAGAGCTCGGCGGCGGGTCGTTCTGGGATGTCGGAGTCTATCCCAATAGCATGGCCATCACGATGATGGATGGCCCACCGAAGGAGGTCTGGGCACAACAGATCGTGGGCGAGACCGGCGTCGACGTGTCGTTGATCGGCCAGATGCGCTTCGGTGACGGCGCGTCCGCGCAGATCGCGTCAAGTTTTCGGATGCCATTCCGCGCCGGCACGGTAATCGTGGGTGATGAGGGCACCGTCAAACTCGACCAGCCCTGGAAGCCCGGTATGGAGAGCCAGCCTAGCCTCATTCAGTTCGTCCCGCGCGATGGGAATCCTCAGAACATCACGATCGAGGGCATCGATCCCTACCTCTGCGAGGTCCAAGCGATGGAGGCCTGCGTGCTCGACGGGGCTGATCCCGTCGTTCCTCTGAGTCGCAGTCGCGACTTCCTCAGAAGTGCCCTGGCGCTCCTTGAGTCGGCCCGAATCGGCGCGCCGGTCGCGCTCTAGCAACGGAGGCCATGAAAATGCCCCTTCCCATCGACTATGAGGCACGTGTCTATGCCGGCGTGCTGGGTAAGATCATCGGCGTCTACCTGGGCCGTCCCTTCGAGGGCTGGCCCTATGAGCGCATCATGGAGGAACTCGGCGAGATCAACTACTACGTGCATGAGAAGCTGAACACACCGTTGATCGTCACCGACGATGATATCTCCGGTACTTTCACGTTCATCAGAGCCTTGGAGGACTACGCATATCGGCGCGACATCACGCCCGCTCAGATCGGCCAGACGTGGCTGAACTACATCATCGAGCAGCGCACGATTCTCTGGTGGGGCGGAATGGGCAACTCCACGGAGCACACAGCCTTCCTGAGACTGAAATCGGGCCTCAAAGCGCCCAAGAGCGGGGCCATTGAGACCAACGGTCGGGTTGTCGCCGAGCAGATCGGGGCTCAGATCTTCATCGACGGCTGGGCGATGGTCGCACCCGGCGATCCGGAATACGCCGCCGACCTCGCCCGTCGCGCGGCTAGCGTGAGCCACGATGGCGAGGCAATCTACGGCGCCCAAGTCCTTGCCGCCATGGAGGCCCAGGCCTTCGTGGAATCCGACCTCGACCGACTGCTCGATACCAGCGTGCGGATGATCCCGCACGACAGCACCATCTACCAAATGATCGACGAGCTGCGCGATCTGCGTCAGCGCGAGGACGATTGGCGCAAGGCTCGCGAGTGGTTGGCGGAGGCGTACGGCTATCATAAGTACGGCGGTGGCGTCCATATGGTGCCCAACCATGGGCTCATCATCCTCAGCCTGCTCTACGGGCGGGACGACTTCCAGAGGACGCTGATGATCGTCAACACGTCCGGTTGGGACACAGACTGCAACGCCGGTAACGTTGGTTGCTTGATGGGGATCAAGAACGGTCTCGCTGGGCTCGCGACAGGTCCGGACTACCGCGGCCCTGTGGCCGATCGCCTCTACCTCCCTACCGCCGATGGAGGCCGGGCCGTCACCGATGCCCTGCGCGAGACTTACCATCTGGTCAACGGCGGACGCGCGCTGGCGGGCCTTCCCGCCCTTGAGCCAAAGGCGGGCGCGCGCTTCCACTTCGACCTCCCCGGCTCGGTGCAGGGCTTCATGCCCGACACCGCGCCCGACGCGAGAGGCACCCTAACGCTGGAGAACGTCGCCGGGCACAGCGAACTGGGCAGACGCAGCCTCGCCCTGCACTTCGATGGTGTAGCGAGAGGACGCACAGCTCGCGCGGGCACGGCGACGTTCCTCACGCCGGAGGCCGCAGAGATGCCGGGATACGGCCTGATCTGTTCCCCCACCCTCTATCCCGGTCAGACCCTTCATGCCCGCCTTGAGGCCGATGGTGACAACAGCAGCGCCCTCACCAGCAACCTCTACATCCGATACTATGGCGACGACGATGCCCTGATCCTCCGCCGGGGCCCTGAGGTGCGCCTTCTTCCGACGCAGGACCGGACGTTGACCTGGCCGATCGCCGACACCTCGGGCGCGCCGATCGCCGAGGTCGGGGTGGAGATCCACGCCGATGCGCGGGCGGCAGGTACGGTCTATCTGGACTACCTGACGTGGGAGGGCGCCCCGGATACCGTCCTGACACGCCGGGGTGGCGCCAACACGATGTGGCAGCGCGCCTGGGTCAACGCTGTCGACCATCTCTGGGCAAACGACGGACTCCGCATCAGCCAGGACCGCGGCACAGGCCTGCTGATCCAAGGCACGCGCGAGTGGGCCGACTACGAAGTCCACACGCTGATCAGGCCCCATCTGGCCCGGGAGACGGGCGTGGCGGCTCGGGTGCAAGGGCTTGAGCGCTACTACGCCCTTCTGCTCTGCGCCGGCGACAAGCTCCGCCTGGTAAAACACCGTGATGGACGGATCGTCCTGGCGGAGGCGGGCCACGCGTGGACCTATGACGAGACATACGAGCTGGCCCTGCAGGTTCGGGGCCAGATGTTGACGGCCAAGGTGAATAGCGAGGTGGCCTTCACGGTGACCGACCATGACGATCCCCTGAAGGACGGGGGGGTCGCGCTCGTCTGCACCGAGGGCCGCATTGACGTTACCGAGGTAAGGGTCCAACCTATCCAAGCGTGAGGGCAGCAAGTCGCGGACCCGAATCCGATTTCCAAGCAAGGAGAGATCCATGGGGATGAAAGCCGCAGTTGTTGAAGCGCCGGGCAAACTGACCGTCCGGGAAATTGCCCGTCCCGACGCCGGCGGGCTTGGAAGCTATGACGTGCTCTGTGATCTGCAGTACGGCGCGACGTGCACTGGCACCGATCAGCACCTGATCGCGGGGCGTTTCCCCTGGCCGGTCCAGTACCCCACCCTATTGGGTCATGAGAGCGTCGGCCTGGCTATCGAGGTCGGCCCCAAGGTCCGTCACTTCCAAGTCGGCGATCTCATCTCCCGCGTGGGCGCGCCCGCCGCGCCCGATGGGGCCTATCACAGCAACTGGGGTGGGTTCGCCGAGTACGGTCTCGCCCGGGATCATTGGGCGATGCGTGCCGATGATCTGCCGCCCTCATCCTGGCGTCCCTATCGCGTGAACCAGGTGATCCCGCCCGACGTGGATCCCAGAGCGGCGACGATGATCATCACCTGGCGCGAGACATTGAGCTACGTCACGCGGATGGGCATCGAGGACGGCGCCAAGGTGTTGATCGTCGGCTCTGGCGGCAATGGGCTGGCCTTTGCGGCTCACGCGGCCAACGCAGGCGCTGCCGCCGTCGTTGTGATCGGCAATCTTAGCCGCCAGGCTGCCGCCCACGCCGCAGGTGCCACAGCTTACCTGGATTACCAGGCTGACAATGTAGACACTCAGGTTGCTGATAGCGTCTCCGGCGGCTTCGACTTCATCATCGACTCGGTTGGGCAGGCGGACTCTGCTGACGGCGTCCTGCCCTATCTCCGACCCGGCGGCTCCCTGGGCATCTACGGCATCGATGACTATCAAGGCGCCCGCATCCGGTCCCACCGCGCTCCAGGCACCTTCACGGTGTACGGCGGTGGCTATGATGAGGCCGAGACCCATCACGCCGTGATCGAGGCCATCCGCGACGGACGCCTTGACGCGTCCATCTGGCTCGATCTCAACCATCCCTTCGATCTCGACGACATCCACAATGCCTTCCAAGCCGTCCAGCATCGCCGCCTGATCAAGGCGCTGGTGCGGCTTGGATATTGACATTTGCGCCCTCTTGTGCTAAAATTTGCTCATTGTATAGATAAGAGGACGTCAGCGTCATCATGGCCCTTACGTTGGTTAGCCGACAGCCTAGCAAGCCCCAGCCGAAGCGACCCTTCGGGCGGGACGGTTGACGCTGTTGAGCTAACCACACACCTAAACCTGAGCAGCCAGCCTACCCGCAAGGAGGCTGGCTTTTTTGTATACCTGCCAGCCCTGAGGGGGGTTCGCCACAACAGGCCAGATCGGCCGTCGGGCAGGTTATGCGCGGGCTAAGGACAAAGCAGTCAGGGAAACTGAAAAGGGGAGGAGAGATATGTCTACGGAAGGTCGTGCTGATTCAGTCGAAGTAACCGTCTCTGACACAACCGCAGGAGGGGACGGCAACCGTTCCCGTCAGGACGGAGCGCCCCCCGTACACGAGGGCTTATCAGGCATCGTGATCGCCCAGAGCGAGATCTGCGCGGTCGACGGTGAGCGCGGAACGCTGAGCTACCGCGGCTATGACGTCGGAGAGCTGGCGTGCCATTCAACCTTCGAGGAGACGGTCTACCTGCTCTGGCACGGCGACCTGCCTGCGCGCGATGCGCTGAGATCGTTGTCCGAAGCTTTGGCAGCGGATCGTGAGATTGACGATACGATATGGACGATCCTCACGACGCTACCGGAGACCGTCGAACCGATGGACGCACTGCGCACCGCCGTGTCGGCGCTCTCCTGTTCTGACACTGGCAACGGCGACCGTTGCCGTGCCTCTCACCTCGAGACGGCCCAACACCTCGTCGCCAAGTTCCCGACCATCGTGACGCAGTACTACCGCTATCGACAGGGCCAGGACCGCATCGCTCCCGATCCGACCCTGAGCCACGCCGCTAACTTCCTCTACATGATCCATGGAACGCCTCCCACAGAGATGCAAGCTCGCTCGATGGATATGACAATGCTCCTGATGGCTGAGCATGGGTTCAACGCCTCCACTTTCGCTGCACGCGTGACTGCTGCGACGCTTTCTGATATGTATTCAGCAATCACGACGGCGATCGCCACCCTGAAGGGACCGCTCCATGGCGGCGCCAACCGTCGCGCTATGCAGATGATGCTGGAGATCGGTGACGTCGAAAACGCCCGCCCCTACATTCTGGAGGCCCTGGCGCGGAAAGAGCGCATCATGGGTTTCGGCCATCGCGTCTACAAATCAGCCCCCGACCCTCGCACCGCCTACCTTCGCGGTCGCCTCTATGAGCTCTGCGCGGAGATGAATGACTTCCATTTCTACGAATTGGCCACGGAGATCGCGGAGACGGTCGAAGCGGAGAAAGGCCTCTACCCCAACGTCGATTTCTACACCGCGCCGTTGCTCCACCTGCTAGGCATCCCGCTTGAGCTCTTCGTCCCGGTCTTTGCCATCAGCCGCATCCCCGGCTGGACCGCTCACGTGATGGAGCAATACGAACGCAACCGGCTTATCCGACCCCTCGCCGCCTACGTCGGACCCAACAACCGCACCTATCGCCCCATCGGCAGACGGTAACGGTCGGGCGAGTAAGGGCGGAAGCAGATTCGACACGACAGCCTCGCCGTCCCTGACGGCAGATGACCCAAACGGACAGGAGGAGAACGGCATGGCACAGACACTGGCTGAGAAGATCATCGCTGAGCATCTGGTTGAGGGAGAGATGGCGCCGGGCAAAGAGATCGGCCTGCGCATCGACCATACCCTGACACAGGATGCGACGGGCACGATGGCATGGCTAGAGTTCGAGGCGATGCAGGTCCCGCGCGTCCGGGTCGAGCGCGCTGTGAGCTACGTCGATCACAACATGCTTCAGGCCGACTTCCGCAACGCCGACGACCATCGTTATTTGCAGACGGTCGCGGCGCGCTATGGCGCGTACTTCTCCCGTCCCGGAAACGGTATCTGTCACCAGGTGCAGCTCGAGCGCTTCAGCGTTCCCGGGACGACCCTGCTGGGCTCCGACAGCCATACACCGAACTCCGGAGGGCTAGGGACCCTGGCCATCGGGTCGGGCGGCCTGGACGTGGCTGTCGCGATGGCGGGCGGCGCCTTCCACACCCCCATGCCCGCGATACTCGGCGTCAGGCTGACCGGTAGCCTTAAGCCCTGGGTCACCGCCAAGGACGTGATCCTGGGCCTGCTGCGACGTCTGAGCGTCAAAGGCGGTGTGGGTAAGATCGTCGAGTACTTTGGGCCGGGCGTCGGCACGCTGACCGTCGACCAGCGCGCCTCCATCTGCAACATGGGCGCCGAGCTAGGTGCAACGTCGTCGATCTTCCCCAGTGACGAGATGACGCGCCGGTATCTCGCCGCGCAAGGGCGTGAGGAGGTCTGGAAGCCATTGGCAGCCGACCCTGAGGCCCCATACTCGGAGATCTTGGAGCTCAACCTTAGCACGGTGGAACCCTTGGTGGCGCTCCCCTCTATGCCCGATAAGGTCGTGCCCGTCGCCGAGGTCGCTGGCCTCGAAGTCGCTCAGGTCTGCATCGGTTCTTGCATGAACTCCTCCTACGAGGACCTGGTTACCGTGGCATCGGTCCTCAAAGGAAAACACGTGCATCCCAACGTCAGCCTGACGATCACCCCAGGCAGCAAGCAGGTCTACGAGATGATCGCCCGCGACGGCGCGCTGGCCGATCTGATCGCCGCCGGTGCTCGTGTGCTGGAAGCCGCGTGCGGGCCGTGCCTGGGCATGGGTCAGGCGCCGCCCAGCGGCGTCGCCTCGCTCCGTTCGTTCAACCGCAACTTCAAGGGTCGCAGCGGCACGGCCGAGGATCAAGTCTATCTCGCCAGCCCCGAGACCTGTGCCGTGGCGGCGCTGACCGGACACATCACCGACCCGCGCGACCTCGGTCGTCCGCCCGTTGTGCCCCAGCCGACCCGGTACCTGATCAATGACAACATGATCCTCCCGCCCCTCTCGCCTGAGGAGGCAAAGAAGATCGAGGTGGTACGCGGCCCCAATATCAAGCCGGTGCCGGTGGGGAACCCGCTGGGCGACGACTTGCAGGGCAGGGTCCTCATCAAGGTGGGCGACGACATCACCACAGATCACATCATGCCGGCGGGAGCACAGATTCTGCCCCTGCGGTCCAACATTCCGGCGATCTCCGAGTACGTCTTCCATCGCGTCGATCCGACCTTTGTCGACCGCGCGCGCGATTGGGGAGGTGGCCTCATCGTCGGTGGGGCCAACTACGGGCAGGGATCGAGCCGGGAGCATGCTGCATTGGCGCCGATGTACCTCGGCGTTCGCGCCGTCCTGGCGATATCCTTCTCCCGAATCCACCACGCCAACCTCATCAACACAGGAATCCTGCCCGTCGTCTTCGAGGACCCCGCCGACTTTGAGACGATCAAGCAGGGCGATCACCTGGCCTTCGAGAATCCCAGGAGCGCACTCGAAAACGACGAGACCCTGGCGGTGAAGAACGTGACAAAGGCGCTCACCTATCGTACGCGCGCCAACCTGACGGCGCGCGAGCGGCAGATTTTGCTGGACGGCGGACTGCTGGCCCATATTCGCAGGTCCACAGACACGGGGGCGTAGGTCTATGTCAGAGACTACCTACCGGCTCACCCTGATACCGGGTGACGGCATCGGACCCGAGGTCACCACAGCAGCGCGCCGCGTGCTCGAGGCCACCGGCCTCGACATCAGCTGGGACGTCCAGCGCGCGGGCGCCGCAGTGATCGAGGAGGCGGGCACGCCCCTTCCGGAGTCGGTGCTCGACTCCATACGTACCAACCGCACCGCTTTGAAGGGTCCTATTACGACGACCCTCGGCTCCGGCTTCCGCAGCGTCAACGTCGCCATCAGGCAGGCCCTCGACCTCTACGTGAACGTGCGACCGGCCCGCACGATGCGCGGCATCCCGCGCTCGCGCCCAAACGTCGACCTCGTGACCGTTCGTGAGAACACCGAGGGCCTCTACGTCGGCATCGAACACGAAGTGGTGCCCGATGTCGCGACCGAGGCCATCCGCATTATCACGCGCAGGGCATCCGAGCGCGTCGTGCGCTATGCCTTTGAGTACGCGCGCCTGAACGGTCGCCGTCAGGTGACGGCGGTGCACAAGGCCAACATCCTGAAGATCACCGATGGCCTCTTCCTGCGTGCCGCTCGCGAGATCGCCGAGGATTACCCCGACATCGCCTTCCAGGACCGCATCGTCGACAACATGTGTATGCAGCTGGCCTTACAGCCCGAGGCCTATGATGTCCTCGTCCTGCCCAATCTCTTTGGCGACATCGTCAGCGACCTGGCTGCCGGTCTCGTGGGCGGTCTGGGAATCACACCGGGTGCGAACATAGGCGACGACCTCGCCGTCTTCGAGCCTGTCCACGGTTCTGCTCCCGACATCGCCGGCATGGATCAGGCCAATCCCATCGCCGCCATTCTGAGCGGCGCTTTGATGCTGCGTCACTTGGGGGAGCGCGACGCCGCAGCGCGCGTCGAAGCCGCCGTCGCTGCCGTCGTGGCAGAGGGTGAAGTCGCGACGCCCGATCTTAAACCAGGACGACCCGACGCCAAGGTCGTCGGCACGCAGGACATGGCCGACGCC
>JBNGCP010000013.1:27706-69343 GCA_049974845.1 Anaerolineae bacterium
TGCCGGCGCCTAGAATAGGCCAAACACCTAGCAGACGGGGAGGTCCCGATGAGCGACGAACACCTGAACGACGTGCATGAAGTTCGCGATTTGCCATTAGCTCTGACCTTCGACGATGTGCTGATTGTCCCCGGCTATACGGAGGTGCTCCCAAGCGAGATAGATGTAAGCACGCAGCTTACCGACAAGATCCAGCTCGCAATCCCCATCATCTCGGCGGCGATGGATACGGTGACCGAGGCGCCGATGGCCATCGCGCTGGCGCGAGAGGGAGGACTCGGCATTATCCACCGCAACATGTCGCCGCAGGACCAGGCTGCGGAGGTCGCGAAGGTCAAGCGATCCCAGTCGGGGATGATCGTGGATCCGATCACCCTGCCGCCGACGGCGACCCTTCGCGATGCCGAGAAGATCATGTCGACTTATCACATCAGCGGTATCCCCATCACCGAGGCGGACAACCGGCTGGTCGGTATCCTCACGAACCGCGACTTCCGCTTTGTCGATCCCGAGGACTATGATCAACCCGTCACCGAATTCATGACCGCCGAGAACATCATCTCGGCGCCGGTGGATATCACCATCGAGGAGGCCAAGCGGCTGCTCCACCAACACCGCATCGAGAAGCTAGTGCTGGTCGACGAAGACAACATCCTCAAGGGGCTTATCACGGTCAAGGACATCCAGAAAGCCCGGGACTTCCCCCACGCCACTTCCGACAGCCAGGGGCGGCTTGTCGTCGGGGCCGCTGTTGGCGTGGGCGCGGACCTAGAGGAGCGAATCTCGTTGATGACGGCCGTGGGCGTGGACGTCGTCGTCATCGATACGGCGCACGGCCACTCCGCCGGGGTGCTGCGCGCCCTTCGTCGCATCAAGGACGTTGCGCCGGATCTCCCCACGATCGCAGGGAACGTGGTCACGGCGGAGGGCACGCGGGCGCTGATCGAAGCAGGGGCGGATATCGTCAAGGTCGGCGTGGGTGCCGGCTCCATCTGCACCACCCGCATCGTAGCCGGTGCCGGTGTGCCGCAGATCACGGCCCTTGAGAGCTGTGCCAGGGAAGCCCGCGCCACGGGCACGCCGATCATCGCCGATGGGGGCATCAAGTACAGCGGCGACATCGTCAAGGCGATTGCCGCCGGCGCTCACCTGGTCATGCTCGGCTCCATGCTCGCCGGGCTCGACGAAGCGCCGGGTGAGGTCGTCTTCTACGACGGACGACGCTTCAAGGAGTACCGCGGGATGGGCAGCGTCGGCGCGATGCGCGGCTACGGACGCGACCGCTATGGGAGCGGACAGGATCGCAGTGGCAAGACGGTTCCCGAGGGCGTCGAGGCACGCGTCCCCTACAAGGGCACACTTCACGACTACATCTACCAACTGATCGGGGGTCTGCGATCGGGGCTGGGCTACGCGGGCGCCGCCAGCTTAACCGAGCTACGCGAGAAAGCCCGCTTCATCCGCATCACCAACGCAGGCCTTATCGAAAGCCACCCTCACAGCGTCATCATCACCAAAGAGCCGCCGAACTACCAGATTGGCTGATCACAACCACCCATCGAAGGGGCGCTCGTGGGCCGAGCGCCCCTCTGGATACGCGACCGCAGGATCCGTCCCCTAACCCCGCGCGGGCCTACTCCGGCAGCAGGCCGTGTTGCCGCAGCACCCTCTGGAGCACCGGTGCCACTTGTCCTTCAATAGCGGCGTTGGCATAGCCCACCCACGCCACGTCGGGCTCCACGGCGAGGGGCGCATCGAGAGCTTCCCCGTCCGGCGCCGTGAGCACGACGCCCAACTCCTGGGCAATCAGCGCGGTGGCGATGTCATAGGGATGACAACACAGCCCCAACGCCAACCCACGTTTTGCCAGCAGGCGCTCCGTCAGGGGCCTAAGATCCGCGACGAACCGATCGTGCCCAGCCATCAGCTCGTAGAGCTGCCCACCGGTGCAGATATACTGATCCTCGAAGCACTGCGCCTTTCCGGGTCGCACCGGCCCCAATAACGCCTCGACCAACGCGTCATCGACCGCCGCCAGCGTCTCGCGAGCACCCGGAAAGAAGCGCGCCACCGTGGCAAACCCGTGCGCGATCGTCTTGGCCTCCGACGGGCGCAGCGTCAGTGCTTCCCGCTCGCCCGTGAGCCGGTTCAGCCGCTCGGCGTGCACGCCCTCCCCGCGAATGGCCCAGAGTTGGTCCGCCAGGTGCTGCTTGGCAAGCGGGACCTCAGTCTGTATCGCCAGAACAATATCGGATAACATCGTCGATGGCCCGAGGTTCGGCGCGACCCCTGTGAGGATCCACGCGCTGCGCTTCTGGTACATCAGGCCCCGCGTCCCGTCGATCGGGTCCACGATGATTCGCCACTTTGCGTCTTCCTCAGACGCGCCGCGGGGCAGGACGACCTCCCCACTCCCCGGAAGCCCCTCGGCAACGAGCACCACCGGCGCAAAAGCAGCTACCTCCGACGCAAACGTCGCGACGAGCTGCGCCTCGCTGATGCGGTCGATGGCATAGATCGTATCGCCAACACCGTCGTCCACGACGCTCGCCAACTCCGCCATGCGCGGCGCGTCCGACGCGCTCTCGTAAGCGGCCACAACCGCATCGCGCATGCGATCGTGGACGCCGAGAATGGGTGCCACCAGATCTTCAACCCCGACCATCATACCTCCCGCACGCTGACCCGTCCGCAGGGACCGTTTCTTGACAGCACCGTGTCAGCATATAAGATCAACCTGCAGCTGTCAACACATCCAATCACACTCAAGGAGTGCGCTATGAAGAAAATCGTGACCTTCGGCGAGATTATGTTACGGCTTGCGCCCCCTGATCATCTCCGCTTCGTGCAGGCCCGCAGCTTCGACGCCATCTACGGCGGCGGCGAGGCCAACGTCGCGGTCTCGGTCGCCAACTTCGGCCTGCCGGTCGCCTACGTGACGCGCCTGCCCAACAACGACATCGGCGATGCCTGCCTCAACTACGTGCGCCAGTTCGGCGTCGACACCGACCACATCGTCCGCGGCGGGGATCGCCTGGGTATCTATTTCCTGGAGACCGGCGCGGTCCATCGCGGCAGCAAAGTGATCTACGATCGTGCGGGTTCAGCGCTGGCGACGATCGAGCCGGGAATGGTGGATTGGGACGCGGCCTTTGCGGACGCCGGTTGGTTTCACTGGACCGGCATCACCCCAGCCATCTCCAAGGGCGCCGCAGATGTCTGCCTGGAGGCTGTGAAAGCAGCCAAGGATCACGGGTTGACCGTCTCCTGTGACCTGAACTACCGCAGCAAGCTCTGGAAGTGGGGGAAGCAGCCCGGCGAGGTGATGGAGGAGCTGGTCACCTACACCGACGTGGCTATCGGCAACGAGGAGGACGCCGACAAGGTCTTCGGTATCCGTGCGCCTGAGGCCGACGTGACCAAAGGCAAGGTCGAGGCTGAGGCCTACGTCTACGTCTGCAACAAGCTCAAGGAGCGCTTCCCCAACCTTCAGACCATCGCGATCACGCTGCGCGGATCTCTCTCTGCGAGCCATAACACCTGGAGCGCGATCCTGTGGCACGACGGTGACATCTACACGGCGCCGACCTACGATATCCGGCCCATCGTGGACCGCGTGGGCGGCGGCGACAGCTTCATGGGCGGCCTGATCTACGGCCTGCTCACCTATGAGGACAAGCAGGATGCGCTGAACTTCGCCGTGGCTGCATCGGCGCTGAAGCACACCATTGTGGGGGATTTTAACCTCGTCAGCGTCGCCGAGGTCGAGAAAATGACCGGCGGCGACGTCTCCGGCCGTGTGAGCCGCTAGAACCGAAAACTGGAGGCCGTAATGGCAAGATTCGACCGATTAACCGTACTGACCACGATGATCGATGTTGGACTGGTGCCCCTCTTCTACAACGACGATGTCGAGGTCTGCAAGAAAGTCATCCACGCGCTGGCCGCGGGCGGGGCGCGCGTGGTCGAGTTCACCAACCGTGGCGATCAGGCGATGGAGGTCTTCAAGGAGCTGGTACCCTACTTCGCCGAAGCGCAGCCCGAGGTCGTTATGGGCGTAGGGTCCATCGCTGACGCCCCGACCGCCGCACTCGCCATCTCCTACGGCGCGAACTTCGTCGTGGGCCCGATGCTCAATCCCGATGTCGCCAAGGTCTGCAACCGTCGCAAGGTCGCCTATATGCCCGGTTGCGGCACGGTCAGCGAGATCTCGGCGGCTGAGGAGCTGGGGGTCGAGATCTGCAAGGTCTTCCCCGGCACACAGGTCGGCGGGCCCGGCTTCATCAAGGCCGTCACGGCACCGATGCCCTGGACGAAGCTGATGCCCACCGGCGGCGTTTCCGCCGAGGAAGAGAACATCAAGGGCTGGATCAACGCCGGCGCCGTCTGCGTCGGCATGGGCAGCAAGATGGTCCGCAAGGACTGGCTCGCAGCCGGCGAGTACGATAAGATCACCGAGAACGCACGTCAGGTCCTGCAGTGGATCCGCGAGGCGCGCGGCACCTAACCCTCGCTGGCGCGGCAGCAGGGCAGGATCCAGGCGTGAGACAGACTTAGGGGCATGGGAGATCCCATGCCCCATTGATCCCTGTCCGCAGATCGACGCACGGACCCGTAGCGTGCCCAACCACCCGCGCGAAGCACGCCCAGGAGGCCGTTTGCCCATAGGAGTGGCCACAAGATGGACAGCATGACGTCACACGAGCGCATCGCACGGATGTACGCCCATCAGGAAGCGGACCGGATTCCCGTCATCGATTCGCCGTGGAATGCCACCATCGAGCGCTGGCATCGTGAGGGAATGCCCGAGGACGTCTCGTTTGTCGATTTCTTCAACCTGGATAGGATAGCCCACATCGCCGTCGACAACAGCCCTCGCTATCCTACCGAGATCATCGAGGAGACCGACGAGTACGTCATCAACACGACCCCTTGGGGAGCCACGCTCAAGAACTGGAAGCATATCGCCTCCACGCCCGAGTTTCTCGACTTCAGGATCGACGGGCCCGAGCGTTGGCAGAAGGCCAGGGCGCGTATGACCCCGACCGCCGACAGGATTCCCTGGGACCACCTGAAGGCGCATTACCCCACGTGGCACAAGGAGGGCTACTGGATCGAGGCGGGCCTC
Organism: Anaerolineae bacterium; assembly: GCA_049974845.1. Lineage (GTDB taxonomy): Bacteria > Chloroflexota > Anaerolineae > B4-G1 > SLSP01 > PWVB01. Next base: position 32,835 of record JBNGCP010000013.1, read on the forward strand.
TGGTTTGGGTTCGACGTGACCCACTCCTGGACGGTGGGGACGGAGCGGCTGTTGATTGCGCTGCTCGACAACCCCGACTGGTGCGTCGATATGTTCAACCACTTTCTCGACGTCAACATCGCCCTACTCGATGCGGTATGGGATGCGGGTTACACCTTCGATGCTGTCACCTGGCCCGATGATATGGGCTACAAGCAGAATCAGTTCTTCTCGGTGCGCACCTACCGCGAGCTGCTGAAACCCGTGCACAAGCGCGCCGTCGACTGGGCCCACGCCAAGGGCGTCAAGGTCCGGCTGCACTCCTGCGGCGACGTGCGGCCCTTCATCCCCGAGTTCCTCGACATCGGCATCGACGGCCTCAACCCGTTGGAGGTGAAGGCGGGTATGGACCCCATCGCGATCAAGCGCGAGGTCGGGAATCGGCTTCTGCTACACGGGGGAATCAATGCTGTGCTCTGGGATGACAAAGAGGCCATCGAGGCCGAGATGCGTCGCATCGTGCCGATCGTCAAGGAGAAGGGGGGCTACATTTTCTCCTCGGACCACTCGGTGCCCTCGTCGGTGAGCCTGGAGAATTTCCGCTATATCGTCAACCTGGCGAAGGAGCTCGGCAGCTACACGTAGCCGACTCACCCGCGGAGAATCCCAGCTATCGGGCAGATCGAGAAGCGGCTCCGGAACGCGATATCTGATGCAGACCGGGGCCCTTGATCTCAGTCGTTCGGGACCAGCGTCTCAGCGGCAATTGCCGCGCCGACGATCCCAGCACGGTTGCGGAGCTGCGCGGCGACCACTTCGGTGTCGACGCTGAGGACATCCTCAAACTTCGACATCTTCTTGCTTGCTCCACCCCCGAGGATGAAGAGATCCGGCCAAAACAGGTCTTGAATGCGATGCAGGTAGCGGTCGAACCGCACCGCCCACTCGCGCCACTTGAGGTTTTCTCGCTTGCGGGCCGAATCCGCCGCCTGCCATTCGGCATCCTGGCAGTCCATCTCGATGTGTCCCAACTCAGTGTTCGGCACGAGCATGCCATCGGTGAAGAGCGCAGTCCCCAGCCCGGTCCCGATGGTGATGATGAAGACCACACCCTGCCGGCCTCGCCCGGCGCCAAAGCGCATCTCAGCGATCCCGGCGACATCCGCATCGTTCAGGACGCGCACCGGACAGCCGGTGGCCCTGGCGAATAGCTCCTCGGTGTTCGTCCCGATCCAACTCTGATCGACATTCGCGGCCGTCCGTGCCACGCCATGCTGGATCACCGCTGGGAAGCCCGCGCCGATGGGCCCCTTCCAGTCGAAGTGCTTGGCGATCTTCGCGACGACCTCCGCCACGGCCTCGGGCTTTGCCCCCTCTGGCGTAGGGATGCGATACCGCTCCCCCAGCATCTCGCCCGCATCTGTGTCGACGGGCGATCCCTTGATGCCGGAACCTCCTATGTCCACCCCGAGTATCTTCATCTCATCTCCTCCCTCCCGACCGTGCCCGATCGTGTGCCAGTATAGATCAGCGGGATGAGCAAGTCAAAACCCCCAGGCTGCGGGGCCTGGGGGTTGTACCTCAGATCAAGCGAGGGCGTCAAGAGCAGCAGCTCGGCAATGCGAGCTAACGATCGGAGCGGCGTCCACCTCGGCGGCCACCACGTCCCTGCCGATCCTGTTGTTGGCGAGCTTGCGCTTCGTTCACACGCAGCGTGCGCCCCGCATGCTCTTGGCCATCGAGCGCCTCGATGGCGGCTCTCGCTTCTCCGGCATTCGGCATCTCTACGAAGGCAAACCCTCGCGAGCGCCCCGTTTCGCGGTCGGTGATGATGGCTACTTCCGAGACGTCACCATAGGTCTCAAAAAGCTCCTTAAGCTCATCCCCAGTCGCCTGATACGACAGATTCCCGACATAGATTCTCATCCCAGCGTGTCCTTTCGTGTTTCAGGATTGTCAAACCGCGACGTACCTGGACCGTGATCCAATACAGGGCGGCTCAAAACTCATTGTACGCCTAGATGGCTGCAGGGCAAGCCACAAGTTGGCTTCGGCGCAATATGCTGTACAATACCATCCCCGGGAGGTACTCCATGACAATTAAGTATATCTTCATCACGGGAGGCGTCGTCAGTTCTCTCGGGAAGGGCATCACCGCAGCCTCGCTCGGTCACCTGCTAAAGGCCCGTGGTCTACGCGTGTCGATCCAGAAGCTGGACCCCTACCTTAACGTTGACCCTGGCACGATGGCGCCCTATCAACACGGCGAAGTCTTCGTCACCGAGGACGGCGCTGAGACCGATCTGGACCTTGGCCACTACGAACGGTTTATCGACGAGAGTCTTGGCAAGCTTAACAACGTGACGACCGGCCAGGTCTATAGCGAGGTGATCGCCCGCGAGCGTCGTGGGGACTTCCTCGGCGGCACCATTCAAGTGGTGCCACACGTGACCAACGAGATCAAACGCCGCATCATCCGCGCTGCCCAGGAGCTCGATGTCCAAGTCGCGATCAGTGAGATCGGCGGCACCGTCGGTGACATCGAGGGCCAGCCCTTCATCGAGGCGATCCGCCAGATGCGCAATGACGTCGGCAGGGAGAGCGTCCTCTACATTCACGTGACGCTCCTGCCCTACATGAGCGCCACGGGCGAGCTGAAAACCAAACCGACACAACATAGCGTCCGCGAGCTGCGCGGTATGGGCATTCAGCCCGACATCATTGCGCTGCGCTCCGACCTACCCATCGATGACGAGATCCGAGATAAGGTCGCGCTCTTCTGCGATGTCGACCGTGAGGCGGTGGTACCCCTTCTGACCGCGAACAGCATCTACGAAGTGCCCTTGATGTTGGAGCAAGAGGGCGTAGGGGATCTCGTCGTCAAACGCCTGAGGCTCGACGACGAGGTCACCGAACCACGGCTTGATGATTGGTGCGCCGCCGTGGACAAGCTCCGCCGGGACCGTGAGGCCGTGAGGATCGCCCTGGTCGGCAAGTACGTTGAGCTGCACGATGCCTACATCAGCGTTCGTGAGGCGCTGATCCACAGCGCACTCTGGCACGGGTACGACGTCGAGATCGATTGGATCCACAGCGAGAATCTGGAGCGCGGCAGGGACGTCGATCGCCTTCTGGACGCAGACGGCATTGTGGTGCCGGGCGGGTTTGGCTACCGGGGCATCGAGGGTAAGATCGTGGCCGCTCGCATCGCCCGCGAGAATCACATTCCCTATCTGGGGCTGTGCTTGGGCATGCAGGTGATGTGCATAGAGCTCGCCCGCCACGCATTGGACAGTGACGCACCGAACAGCACCGAATTCGAGCCCAAGACGCCGCACCCGGTCATCGCCCTGATGCCCGACCAACACGCGATCAGCGATATGGGAGGCACCATGCGCCTCGGCGCCTATCCCTGCCATCTCGTGCCCGGCACAAAGGCGCGCGCGGCCTACGGCACGGACGAGGTCATGGAGCGCCACCGGCACCGCTTCGAGTTCAACAACAGCTACCGCGAGCTCCTTGCAGAGGCCGGCATGGTCTACAGCGGGCTCTCGCCCGACGGACGCCTCGTCGAAATCTCAGAACTGCGCGACCATCCGTGGATGGTCGGGAGCCAGTTCCATCCAGAGTTCAAGTCGCGCCTCCAGCGTCCCCACCCTCTCTTTCGGGACTTCGTGGGCGCGGCGGTCGGCCGGCACGAGTCGTGCTAGGGCCTCTGCCGCTCGATTCGCGATCGCCTCGTAAATCCAACGAGGGCCGGCAGACGTCGGCCCTCGTTGGATTTAGCAATATCTCGCTGATTGACCCGCCACATGGGTGCATCTCATCTCCGGGGCAAGAGCGGGCAGTTTTGGCCCAACGTATCTGATATCCGCTGCCCCAAAGCGGGCCAAAACTGCGAAGGCGTGTTTCGCGTTGGGCAAAGTCAAGGCCACCCTAGCTTGTACGGGGCCTGATCGACAAGCCGCCCCCAACGCGAAACACGCCCCGCCACAGCCCCTACTTGGCGGCGAGGCGGATCCGATGTTTCTTCGCCAAATGGTCTGGATAGTAGGACTCCTTAGCCCGCCGCAGGCCCGGCTCGCCGAGATCCTGCTCTAGGTTGATGTACCTCGTCTCATCCTGCCAGCGCTGAGCATAGAGCTTGGTCATCGTCGGATAGATACCCTTGAACTCGGGATTGGCCTTCTCAATGTGCACCACGGCCGTCTCCTCATTGAGCAGCTCGCCGAGGGCGAAAGCCTGAACCCTGCCGCGTATCAGGATAGCACCGCCGTCGAGCTCGAGGCGCTCGAAGTTATTGAGCACGTCCTCAATGCCTGAGAGCTCGTGCTGTAAGCTCAGATCCTCCTCGCAGAGTCGTTGCTCACACCAGATCTCGGCCAGTGCCAGGCACTCATCGACGAGCTCGCTGGTGACCGGTCGATACTCCGATCGATAGTACCGTGTGAACTGATTGATGTGGTTACGCTTCGCGCTGTACTTGCGCCCGGAGAGCTCCGCCAGGTCCTCGGTCAGATAGACGTAGTCAAAGTGGTCGCGCACCTCCTCAACCGTAAAGCCCGCCTGCTCACGAAGCTCGTCGGCCAAGGCCGGGCCGGCACGCTCCACAGAAGGCTCTGCGACACCACGCTCGTCCCGCAGCCAGGTCAGCACCTTCTCCGTTGCCTCTGCGCGGGGCGATGGCCCGATCGGCGGCAGGGCGAAGACGCTGCCTTCTCGCTCGTTGGCAATCAGCAACACCCAATCCCCATAGATCGACCATTCAAACTCATAGTAGGACCGCCATAGATAAAGGTTGTTGAACGTCAACTCGGACGTCGCGGGCTGCAACGCCCAAATCCTGGGGTGCAGGATCTCCCGATCCTCAAGGGTTAAGCACTTGAACTGCGGGAACTCTGGCACATCACTCATCAAAACACCTCCAGATGGATATCCAGGAGCGCACGTCGGCCTGCCAGCTACGCGATAGCATCAGGCGACGGTACCCTCACCTCTAGTCTGCCGGCGTAACCAATGAAGTAGCTCGTGGAAATGGTTAATCACAAGGTCTGCGCCCTCGTCGCCGGCTTCCTCGCCGAAGGCACATGTGATAATGCCGGCGCGGCGGCCCGCGACGATGTCTAGCGGGCGGTCTCCGATAGCCATGCACCGCTCTGGATCGAGCACGTGACGACGCATCAGGGCCAGCAGTGAAGCAGGATCGGGTTTGCGTGGATACGGATCCTCCTTCGTGATGCAATCGGTGAAGAGGTTCGTCATACGATGCGCCGCGAGCAGTTTCATCAGCGAATCGCGGCCCCGGTGCGTGACGATGTAATTCTCGCCGCCCGACTCGCACACGTAAGAGCAGACATCCTTCACGCCCGGAAACGGCGGCTGTCGCTCCGGCTCAACCGCATCGTAGGCCCGCGAGAACTGCGCCGCCAAGGCCCTACCGTCGAGACCGTATCGGTCCGCAACGACCTGGAGGGCATAGACCGTCGTCTGCCGGAAGAGTCCGAGGAGCCACGTAGGCTTCGCATCGTACCCAAACGTCTGGAGCGCCCTGCGACAGGCCCACACGACGGCGGGATAGGTATCGAAGAGCGTCCCTCCGGCATCCCAGATCAGGACATCGATCATAGCAGATCCGCGAGCGGCACACGTTCCTCGGACAGTAGAGCTAGAAGCCCTCTAGCTTGCTGAGATCGACGATGCCCTCGGCGAGACGGGCAATCCGTTGTAGCAATGCAAGCCGTGCCTGCCGCAGCTCGTCCTCCTCTGCCATCACCAGTACCTCATCAAAGAAACGCTGGATGTGGGGCACAAGCGGAGCGAACGTCGTCATCAACGCATCAACGTCATCCTCCGGTGACACACGCGCCTCGGCAGCCAGGAGGGCCTGGTAGAGCGCTTTTTCCTCCTCCTCCACCAGAACGCCCGGTCTTAGGTCGTAATGAGGCTGATCTCGGATGATCCGCACGCAGCGCGCATAGTTGTCCAGCAGGGCGCTCCAGTCGTCGCGGGCCACCCACTCCGTAAGCTGTACCGCGGCCTGCCGCGCGAGCGTGGGATTGTCGCCTCGCGTAGCTAACGCCGCTGCCACGACATCGTAAGCCAGGCCCTCATCCCGTAAGGCGACCTCAAGCCGCCCCTCGACAAAATCCAACACCCGCTCGACGGTATCAGACCCGACCTCAACCGGAAGCTGGGCGCTGGCGCGTGCCATCACTGGACGCAGGGGAAGATCGATCCCGTGCGCCAACAAGATCTGCACGATGCCTGCCGCCGCGCGACGCAGGCCATAGGGATCGGTGGAGCCCGTCGGGGCCATCCCCACGGAAAACAGCCCAACCAGCGAGTCGGCTCGATCGGCTAGGGCAAGCACCACACCAACCTCGCTCTTCGGCAGCGCGTCTCCGGCATATCGGGGAAGATAGTGCTCGTAGATGGCCTCTGCGACGGCAGGATCTTCCCCCGAAAGAAGTGCATACTCACGTCCCATAATCCCCTGAAGGCTCGTCATCTCGACCACCATCTCGGTTGCCAGGTCGGCCTTGGCCAGATAAGCGGCGCGTCTCACAGCCGCGCACGCATCCGCGTCCAAGCCAAGCTGCTCGCCAACCCACGGCGCAAGCTCCTCCAACCGCCGCGACTTGTCGAGCATCGAACCGAGCTCAGTCTGGAAGGTCAGGCTATCGAGGCCAGCCCGATGGTGCTCCAACGGATACTTTCGATCTTGGTTGTAGAAGTACTCGGCGTCTGCATAGCGCGCGCGAATCACGTCCTCATTACCCTGCCGGACGAGGTCCAGGTGCTCGCGTCCACCATTGCGGATCGCGACAAAGTGGGCCATGATCTTACCCTGGTCATCGAGCACCGGGAAATAGCGCTGATGCTTTTCCATAACCGCGATGAGGACCTCCTGCGGAAGCGCGAGATAACGCTCCTCAAAACGTCCCAGCACGGCCGTGGGCACCTCGACGAGATTCGCCACCTCCTCCAGCAACGCAGGATCCTCGGGGATCTCGCCGCCCACCTCGGCCGCGACCGCCGCAGCTTGTTGTCGAATCTCCGCGCGCCGGGCATCTGCGTCGACGATCACACCATGGGCCTCAAGTGTTGGACCATAGTCCGCGGCCGAAGCCAGGGCCACTCGCGGCGACCCGGCAGGCCGCGGCCCCCGCGTCACGCGATCGCTCTCCAGGCCTGCGTAGGCAAAGGGGATCACACGCTCGCCTAAGAGCGCCGTCAACCAGCGTATCGGTCGGCTGAAGGCAACACCCGCCCCGTCCCAACGCATAGAGCGTGGGAAGTGAAGCTGAGTCACCCATGCGGGCAGCGCCTCAGCCAGCACCTCAAGCGCGGGTCGACCCTCGATACGCTGCTGAGCGACGACATACCGACCGCCGTCCATGTCACGGACCTCAAGCGCATCGACGGCTACGCCTCGCGAGCGCGCAAAACCCTCGGCGGCCCGGGTCGGATTGCCATCACTGTCGAAGGCAACCTGGGCCGGTGGCCCTTTGACGATCTGCTCCTCATCGGACTGCCGGGTCGACAAGTCCTTGATAGTGACCGCCAGTCGTCGCGGTGTCCCCCAGACGTGAAGATCGCCGTACGCCAGTCGGAGATCCTCCAACGCCTGCGGGACGAGGGTCTCCAACTGCGCCAGAGCGCCGCTGACGTGCGTCGCCGGCAGCTCCTCGGTGCCAATCTCAAAGAGGAAGGGCGCCTCCCCTTCCTTGGGCAGCGCAGCAGCCCCTTCAGCCTCGCCTCCCATGGGCAGATGGAGCAGCGTGCCCTGCGCTGCCGGCGAGCTCGCCAATCCGGGTCGATCCATCCAAGGATAGCCCAGACGCTCGCGCTGTGCCAGATAGGCATCAGCCACTTCCCGGGCCAAGTCGCGCATACGCTTGAAGAATGTCGCGCGCTCCGTCACGCCCACGGTCCCGCGCGAGTCCAACAAGTTGAACGTGTGCGAGCAACGCAGCACATAGTCGTAGGCCGGCACGACGAGCCCGTGAGCCAGGGCGAGGCGTGCTTCCTCCTCGAACAAGTCGTACATCGCCGCGAGCCGCTCCACGCCGGCCTCATCGAAATCATAGCGGCAGTAGTCGATCTCCTGATCGCGGAGGATCTCCCCGTAGGTGTGATGATCGTCCCACAGAATATCCCAGACCGAGCGCTTGCGCTGCAAATACATCACGATCCGTTCGAGACCATAGGTGATCTCGACGGCAGGAACGTCCAGTGTGATGCCGCCAGCCTGCTGGAAGTAGGTGAACTGCGTGATCTCCTGACCATCAAGCCAGACTTCCCAACCCAATCCCCACGCGCCGATTACGGGACTCTCCCAATTGTCCTCGACAAAGCGCACGTCATGCTCCTCGCGGCGAATTCCCAGTGCCGCTAGGCTCTGCAGGTAACGCTCCTGAGGGTCGCCGGGATCGGGCTTCAGAATGACCTGCATCTGCGTATGCATCTGCATGCGGTTGGGGTTGTCGGCATAGCGCCCATCATCCGGTCGGAAGGAGGGCTCCACATAAGCGACGTTCCAGGGTTCTGGCCCCAGCACCCGCAAGTAGGTAGCCGGGTTCATCGTACCAGCCCCTACCTTTTCGCTATAAGGTTGCCAGATAAGCGCGCCCTGCTCTGCCCAGTACGCCTGAAGACGCAATATCGCTTCTTGAAATGTCAGCATCCTGTTATCCCTTATCTCTCCTTCTTCCAGAACCTACTGTGCAGCGTATCGGGTCCGGACTTTTCGCCAGACGCGGGCTGATGGCCCGGCGACCGTTAGCCGTATGGCTTGCCCCGCTCCATCAATCTGAGCGTGGTCGGACGATATTCGAGATGGTGTGCGATATAGTGCTCCATCACCCGGGCCAGCTCCTGCGCCGCGCTCTCCGGGAAATCAAACTCCTTCAGCGCTTCGTACTCCCGATGCTGCAGTGCTTGCAGCCACGAAAGGGCACTAGGTGAAAGCGGGCGAATGCCAGGTTCCTGCCGCGAAGCAGTGAGGCACTGGGGACAAAGTGCACCACCGCGCTCCGGGTCGATCCCATAGGGCCGCTCGTCCGTCGGGCGAGGCTTTAGAGGAACCTCACACAACCTACCCTCACGTTCGCCCACGCACACGTCCCACTGAGGGCGGAAACCTGCAAGCACTAACAAGCGCTGCTCATACCATCGCACGAGCAACTCGGGGGCATCATCGTACTCGAGCATCGTCAGGGTGTAGTCCAAAAGCTCAAAGAGCCCGGCGTTCGCCTCACGCTCGAAGAACCGCACCACCAGTTCGGTCACGTACCGCGCGTAGGTGCCACGCCCGAAGTCGTCCTGAAGCCGAGGGCGGAGGATTGTCGCCTCCGCCTGGCTGATAATATCCCAGGAGTTCTGCACCCGAGAGAGAAGCAGCTTGGTGCGGGCAAACAACTCCAGATGCCCGCTCTTGCGCGAGCGAAACTTCCGACTCCCCTTGGCCAGGAAGTCCATCCGACCCTCCGGCGTCAAGCAGATAATAACCTGATCTGCCTCGCCGTAGTCACGCCGTCCTAGGATGATGCTCTCAACCTGGTAGAGCCTAGCCTGCCTCGCCATGCCGTACGCTCCCGTCCGCGGATCTCAGGCTCGCGCGCCGTCCGCCAACGCCTACAGGTCAGGCGCGGCAAAGGGAAGACGACCAGCGCGAGAGAGCGCATCCCCCAAAGCGGCGACCGATGCCGGCTCGCACCAATCTGTCAGGCAACGGCGCTCACCGTCCTTGAAGATCGCCCACAGGCGTGAAAGCTGATAGATATCCGATGGTGAATCCTCAAAAATCTCCGTCTCAGCCTCGAACCTTGCGACCTCACCGAGATCGGCCTCGACGGCCGGCCGCGGCCCGCGAAGCAGCCAGACTTTCAGCCGCTGCAGATCCCCGCCTTCGGGCAGGCGCTCCAGCGATCCCTGATCGACCAGCGGCGTCGTGATGGCCAAGATCACAGCAAGTAGGACGAGCACACCGACCACTGCCCCGAGCGCAAGCCAGCGGTATGGGCTGGGACTTGGAACCACCAGCAGCGCAAAGAACAACGCGGCGACGCCTAGCCCCCCCTCGATCCACAGCAGTGGCGAACGGGTCTCCCAGTCTACGCGATTGTGGCTTTCGTCGACGATGGCTATGCGCACGGCTGAATCTCGCATCCCCTTACACTTTTCACACCTAACCGTCCAACCCCCTCAAATTCAAGGCCTTAGTATACCGCACCTTACTTGTACAGCAATCCAGTATGCGTATAATGAGGGTGTGACTGCCGACAACCTAGAGCGACCGAATATCGCCCAGTGGGGATGCCTTGTGATGCTGCTGGGGGCCATTGCTCTGACGATCGTGGGCGGCGTGTGGCTGTTCACCAAGCCGACGGCTGATCCTGATGGACCCAGGCCGACCGCGATCATCTGGACGACGACTCCCACGACAGCGCCCACATCAGGGGCCACGCTGACTCCTGCGCCAGCAACATCAGGCGACATTGAGGTCGGTGTGCGAGTGCAGGTCAACGGCACAGGCGGTGCGGGATTGAGTATCCGAAGCGAGGCCGGCACGAATTCTGAGCGTCTGGCTGTGGCCGAGGAAGGCGAGACACTTCTGGTCGTCGGTGGACCAGAGGACGCCGACGGCTACACCTGGTGGCTCGTACGCGATGAGCTGGACGCGCAGCGTGAAGGATGGGTCGCAGAGGACTTCCTCAGCCCGACGGATTGATCTCATCGATGGCAAAGATGACCTTGGCCGCGGCCCGTCACCGGGCCGAGCGGCTACGAGACGAGATCAACTTCCATAACTACCGCTATCACGTGCTCGACCGCCCGCTCATCAGTGACGGTCAGTTCGACGCACTGATGGATGAGCTACGTGAGATCGAAGCCCAGTATCCTGAGCTCATCACACCGGACTCGCCGTCACAGCGCGTAGGTGGACCACCGTCTGAAGGCTTTCAGAAGGTGGAGCATCCCGCACCAATTCTTAGCCTCGACAAGGCGACAAGCCGCGAGGAGCTTCACGCGTGGTATGAGCGCATCGAGAAGCTGCTTCCGGAGGACGCGCCCCCGCTCGCCTATGTCGTGGAGCCCAAGCTTGATGGGCTCACGGTGGTCCTTCACTATCGCGACGGTCGCTTTGTCCTTGGGGCTACACGCGGCGATGGCCAAGTGGGTGAGGATGTGTCCAGCAACCTTCGCACCCTGCCGACGCTCCCCTTGCGCATCCCGGTCGATCCTGATGGGCCTGCCGCCCCACCCTATCTCGTCGTGCGAGGCGAGGTGCTCATGCACCTCGATGCCTTCGCGGCCCTTAACGAGCGGCTCGCCGCAGAAGGCGAGCCAGCCTTTGCGAATCCCCGAAACGCTGCCGCCGGTTCCCTTCGCCAGCTGGATCCAAGCATCACGGCGACCAGACCCCTTCGCCTCTATGCCTACAGCATCGTGACCATGGACGGCGCCGCACCCAACACCCAGGAGGCCACCCTCGCCTATCTGCGATCCCTCGGCTTTCCGGTGTCGACGAGGGTCAAGCGCTTCGAGGGATTGGATGCCGTTGCCGATTACTGCGAGGCTATGGTAGAGCAGCGTGATGCCCTACCCTACGAGGTCGACGGCCTCGTGATCAAGATCGACGATCTGAAAACACAGGAGGCCCTCGGCTCCGTCGGCGGGCGTCCTCGCGGCGCGATCGCCTATAAGTTTCCGGCCCAAGAGGCGGTGACCACACTTGAGGACGTCGAGTTCACTGTGGGGCGCACGGGCGTGATCACGCCCGCCGCTCTGCTCGCGCCGGTCTCGATCGCCGGCGTGACCGTGAGCCGCGCCTCCCTCCACAACTTCGACGCCGTCGCAGAGCGTGACATTCGGGTAGGCGACCGCGTGCTCGTCAAACGCGCCGGCGACGTCATCCCCTATGTATCGGGACCCATTGTCGACGCTAGGACGGGTGACGAGCGCCCTATCATCCCTCCCACCCACTGCCCGTCCTGCGGGGAGCCGGTGGTGCATCCAGAGGGCGAGATTGCCTACTACTGCATTAACGCCGCATGCCCCGCGCAGCTTGTCCAGAAGCTGACCTATTTCGTCGCCGTGATGAGCATTGACGGCATCGGCGAGCGCACCGCAGCTCAGCTCGTCGAGCAAGGGTTGGTCCACGATCCGTCAGACCTCTACACGTTGACCAAGGCCGATCTCCTCCAGCTTGAGGGCTTCGCCGACAAGAAAGCGGAGAATATCCTGCAGGCCATCGCCGCCTCCAAAGAAGTACCCCTCGACCGCTTGCTGGCGGCGTTGGGTATTCGTGGGGTTGGCGGCACAATCGCGGCCCTCCTCGTCGATAGGTTTCCCTCAATGGAGGCACTCGCAACGGCTAGTGTCGATGAGATTGCGGCCGTCGAGGGCCTGGGCCCCATCACCGCGCAGAATATCGTCGACTGGTTCGCCCGCGCCGGAAACCGCGAGATGGTACATCGGCTACAGAAAGCCGGACTCTGTCTTGAGAGGGCGGAGCCGGAGCAGGTCGGGACGCGGCCCCAGCCCCTTGAAGGCCTGACCTTCGTGATCACGGGCACGCTCTCGCAACCTCGCGGTGAGATCCAAGCCTTGATTGAGTCCCTTGGGGGCAAGGTCACCGGTTCTGTAAGCACGAAGACAGACTACCTGGTCATAGGCGAAAACCCGGGGGGCACCAAGTACAATAGAGCGCAGGAGCTTGGTACCCCTATGCTCAGCGAGGACGCTCTACGCGAGCTGGTAGACACGCAACGCTGAAGGCCCCCACCGAGCCATCGACCTCCGTGCAGAGCACGTCAACGTGAACAGCAGAAGCCTCGCCCGCCTCATCGCGCCGTCGATTCTGCTCCTGGCTCTTGGCGTGCGCGTCATTGGCATCGCCGACGTGCCTCCCGGGCTGAGTGGTGATGAAGCCATCAACGGCGCCGACGCGCTCGAGGTCTTGCGGGGACATACCCCTATCTTCTTCACCGACAACTACGGGCGCGAGGCCGCATTCATCTATTCCATGGCGCTCACAATCAGGCTAATCGGCGCCAACGTCCTTGCCATACGCCTGCCGGCGATTGCGTGCGGTGTGGGCGGTGTCCTCTTCACCTATGTGCTCGTCCGACGCCTTTGGAGCGCCCGCGTCGCCATTCTGAGCGCGGCCCTGATGAGTGTGTCGCTTTGGCCGATCTTCGTCAGCCGGATCGGGCTTCGGGCCATCTCGATGGTTCCTCTCGAAGCCCTCGCTCTCTATGGGCTGTGGCGTGGGCTCGAGCGCCGCCGTACAGGCTGGTGGCTCGTCTTTGGCGCGTGTTTGGGCCTTCTCCCCTACACCTACATTCCTGGTCGTATCTTCCCGTTGGTGAGCCTGCTATGGCTTGTGAGCACGCGGATATTGACGCCCAGACAGCAACCGCCTGAATTGACTCCTAGCAGGCTCCAACTGGCTCTGGCCCTCCTCGTCGCCCTAGCGATCTTTGCCCCCTTCGGCCTGTACATGCTTAGGCATCCGGAGCAAGCCAATCAGCGGATTGGCGAGCTCTCCTATCTCCTTGACAGTGCCAGGATGGGCAACTTCGCGCCGCTGGCGCAAAACGCCTTCGAAGCGCTGAAGATGTTCACCTTCCGCGGCGACGAGTTCTGGCGGTACAATGTCGCGAATCGCCCTCTCTTTGATTGGGTGACCGGTGCTTGCTTCTACACCGGCGTGCTGCTTTGCCTGATGAACCTCCGCCGACCCCGCAATCAGCTCCTGCTCATCTGGTTGATCGTGATGCTGACGCCGAGCATACTCTCCGCTGGCGCTCCCTCCTTCTTACGCAGCGTCGGCGCGATGACCCCGATCTACGTGTTTCCCGCCATAGCGCTCGACGCCGGCGGACGAGCGCTGCCGCAAGTGTTCATCCAAACATGGAGACGAGCCCCCCGGCTACCTCGCGTCCGCCGCGGGTATCGCGCCCTGCTGGCGCTGTGGCTTGTCGCGGTCGCGGCGCGAGACGGCCTGGCGTACTTTCATACGTGGCCAAACACGCCCAGGACGAGGGAGATCTACGTCGCCGGGCTGGCTCAGGTCGGGCGTCAGTTGGACAAGCTGGCCTCACACCCCACAACACCCGAGGTTCTCATCGGTGCCGACTTCGCAACGGACTACGCGCGCGATATGGTCGACTTCCAAACGCGTTATGCTGGCCCGATCCGCTGGTTCATCGGCCGCGACGCCGTTGTCTTCCCCTACGCCCCACAGGGCGGACACGATGCCTATTACCTGTTCGCGGATGCGCCGCCCCCCGAGACCCTTTTCGAGCCCATCGCGCGTACGAGCGACCGCCTCTACCGGTCAGCCTCCAGCAACGGGCAGTTTGAGTCAGCGGCTTATCGGTTGCCCGGCCATACCCGAACGACGCTCCCCTGGCAACCGGCGTCACCATTGACGGGCAGATTCGAGGACTCGCTGGCGCTGTTGGGATACACCTTGCCCGCCGAAGCGCCGAGGGGCGGTCACATCACCCTCGTCGTCTACTGGCAGGTGCCGTCGGAGTTTCAGGTAGAACACTCGGCGCCGCTCTGGTTCAGCGTGAAGCTCAAGGATGTCACCGGCAACATCTGGGACGCCCGAGCTAATCTCCTGCCCTATCCCTCCTGGGACTGGCGTCCCGGGGACGTGGTCGCCCAACAGATCACCCTCCCGGTTGCGGAGGATATGCCACCCGGTGAGCGCTATGTGGCATTTGAGATCGAGAGATCGCAACGCGAGCTCACGTTCCTGGCGCCCAACCATCCCCCAACGACGACGGTGCACATGGGACCGCTCACTGCCGTGGGCACCCCGAAGGCAGAGGTCCGCGAGGCTGAGGCCCTCTTGGGCGCAACCGCGGAAATAGCGCTTGAGGGGACGCTCATGGTCGACGTAGCCATGCCGGGCGATCCACTTCACACGACCTTCTACTGGCGCGCGCGGGCCCGGCCACAGATGGACTACGCCGCCCGGCTACAGATTCGGGAGCCCGGGTGCGAGGGGGCTGTTATTCACTCTTATCAGCTGCCGCTGTGGCCGGACGTTCATCCCACATCCCGCTGGCAGCCAGGTGAACCGGTGCGGACCCTACACCATCCCACGTTGCCAAGAGACCTCTCACCGGGCAGCTACGGCATCGAGATCGCGTTGGTGCCCATCGAAGCCTCCGACGACACGTCCGCGGGCACGGCGCCCGCCAGTCTCTGTCGTCCGTTGGAGATCATCGGGCACGTGCGGACCTACACCGTACCGGACATCGAGATGCGGGTAGATCAACCGCTCACCGACGGCATCACCTTCCTCGGAGCCGACGCCATCCCGCCGCTTGAGGAGATAGAGGCGGGGGACGAGTTCGAGCTGCGCCTATACTGGCAGGCGACCGATGCACCGACAGCATCCTATACCGTCTTTGCCCACATCTACGCGCCAGACGGGCAGCTGGTTTCACAGGACGATGGTACGCCGTGTGGAGGGACCTGCCCGACTCATACGTGGGTCGCCGGAGAAGTCTTGACCGACAGTCACCAGCTATCCATGCCGCAAGGGAGCGCGCCCGGTCCGTACACAATCGGCGTGGGGATGTACGATCTAACGACGATGGAAAGACTGGAGATCCGTGGAGCACCCGAAAACGTCATTCTGCTGGACGGCCTGACCTTGCGCTAGCGCGGAAGCGCCTTCCCCCCGCCGGGTGCGCGGGCACTTTGAATCTCTCTGGAACCGACTATCATGAGCACTGTGCCCGCCACAGGCGGTGTCACCCGCCCGTGACGGATCTGTGGAAGCTGCGACTGAGGCCTAGGCAAGGACGTCGTGTGCGGCAAGCTCACTGGTGAGCGCTGCTCCGGCGCCCGAGCGCGGAGGGACAAAGGAGGAGGCATGAACGTTCTGGAAAGCGCGACTTCGATGGATTCGCCAGTCCAGGAGCATCCGGCCCTGTTGGCGAACGACTTGCAGTGGCTTGAGGGCAAACTCGAGACGCTCGGGAACCCGCATCACTACGTGAATCAAGAGGATCTGGTTTCCTTCACCCTTCAGGATGCTCGAGTGAGCCCGTGGACCGTCACCGGGCTCCCCGTGAGTCGTGCGGCTCAGATCATCGTTGCCCGTGCTACAGCTCAGTTCCTACTGTTGCCCGGAGAGAGCGCCAGAGAGATGTATCGGGAGCCTCCCCGCACAAAGACTCTCATCTTCTATACGCCGCTTGCCGTTATTCGCGGCGAGGCCCCCTTCCTGAGCGAGGCCCGGCTCCACAACTTCCTGGAGTTCTGGAAAGGTCTCTTCGTCCCGATCGGTGACGCACGGATCCACTACTTAATGTCCGCCGCTGCCGAAATGCCGGCACAATCACCGCTGCTCTATCTAAACCGGACCGTCATCCAGAGTTACGTGGAGGCGTGACAACGGCGAGCCGCAGCGTTGATAGCCTGAAGTCCGGCGGTGAGGGATGCCCGTGACTCGAAGAGCGCCCTTGCCAAGCAGACATATGATTGACCGTACCCAGCCAGACCGCGAATCAGGAGGTAGCTAGTATGCACGAGACCGTCCGCATCGGCGTGATCGGTGGCTCAGGGCTGTATAACATGACAGGATTAGCTTCGGTGCGCGAGGTGGAGATATCGACGCCTTTTGGCACGCCGAGCGACACGATCGTCATCGGCGACATCGACGACATCGCGGTAGCGTTTCTGCCACGCCACGGGCGCGGGCACGTCCTGCTGCCCAGCGAGGTGCCGTATCAGGCCAACATCCATGCACTGAAGCAACTCGGTGTGCAACAGATCATCAGTGTCTCTGCCTGTGGATCGCTGCGCGAGCACCTGAGGCCCGGCGACATCGTCGTGCCCGATCAGGTCTTCGACTTCACAAAGCTGCGCTCATCCACGTTCTTTGGTGACGGCCTTGTGGCTCACATTTCTACGGCCGATCCCTACTGCCCGGCGCTCTCGGGGCTCGTGGCCGACGCTGTCGAGGAGTTGGGCGGCACCGTCCACCGCGGCGGTGCCTTTATCACCATCGAGGGCCCCCGCTTCAGCACGAAGGCTGAGAGTAAGGTCTTTCGTTCGTGGGGTATGGACATCATCGGTATGACGGCAAGCCCCGAGGTCTTCCTCGCCCGTGAGGCCGGTATCTGCTATGCTACGATGGCGCACATCACCGATTACGATGTCTGGCATGAATCGGAGGAGTCGGTGACGGTCGAGATGGTGGTCCGCCAGCTCAATGAGAACACGGCGCTCGCTCAGGAGACCATTCGTCTCCTGATCCCCCGCATCGCCGAGTCCAAGCCCACCTGTGATTGCCGGGATGCACTGGCGAACGCGCTGATCACCGATCCGAACCGCATCCCGAAGAACACCCGGGACAAACTGGCGTCGCTCACCCGCCCATATCTCAACTCACCGGAGACGGCGACCGAGCAGTAGACGATGGCACCCATCATAGATGACACCCGCCGTGCCTAGCCCGAGATGAGCACGCGACCGGTCAGACCCCTCAAGAGAGCGATAAGCCTCTCCGACCAGACCGTCGGGGTTCTGCTCGCGATTGGCTCGGTCCTTTTCATGGTTGGAGGCGGCGTGCTTCTTTACTATGCGCCCTATCCTGCCACCCTGACAGGCTGGCACCTGTCAGCCGTCGTAGGAGGGTGGCTGCTCGCCTGGGGAGGCGCTTATGCCGTGCTGAGACCACGGCTTGCGCGGGGCGAGGTGGATGTCCTCCTTCCCGGTCTGATCGCCCTGCTCACGGGTTGGGGCCTTCTTCTACAGGCCCGCCTTGCGCCCGCAATGGTGCTCCGACAGGTGCTGTGGCTGATCCTGGCGTGCGGAGTGTACTGTACCGCTACGCTGACCTCCGGCCTCACGCGGGTGTTACGACGATATCGCTACACGCTGCTGACCGCCGGGCTATTGCTTCTGGGCGCGACCTTCGTGCTTGGCGTCAATCCCTCTGGATACGGGCAGCGGCTGTGGCTCGGAGCCTACGGCCTCTATGTCCAGCCCTCCGAGCCTCTGAAACTTCTTCTGGTCATCTACCTCGCTACCTATCTTGCGGAGAAGCGCGACCTTCCAGCGGTAAAGGCCGCGGGTCAGCCCATGTGGTTGGTCGTCCTCGGGCCGATGGTCGCGATGGTTGGAATCTCCGTCATGCTCTTGGGCTGGCAGCGAGACCTTGGGGCCGCACTGCTCTTCTATCTGACCTTTGTCAGCATGATGTATCTGGCGTGGGGCGACCTCCGATACGTTGTCTTGAGCCTGGTTCTGTTCGCGCCGGTCGGCATCGCCGGCTATCTGTTCTCCGATCGAGTCGCGCTGCGGGTCAGCATCTGGCTGAATCCCTGGGCGCCCAGCCAAGCGGACCGAGCCTTCCAGATCCTGCAGTCGCTCTTCGCGTTCAGCGCGGGCGGTCTGGCCGGCCAGGGCTTGGGACATGGCTCGCCCGGTCTCATCCCGGCTGTCCACACCGACTTCGTCTACGCCGCACTGGTCGAGGAGTTTGGGCTTGCGGGCGGCATCGGTTTCCTGCTATTGATCGCCGCCTTGATCTACCGCGGGATCCGGCTGGCTCAGAGAGCTGACTCCGCGTTTGAGAGCCTGCTCGCCGGTGGCATCGCTGCGCTGGTCGGCATCCAGACCTGGGTCATCGCCGGAGGCAATGCGAAGCTCATTCCGATCACCGGCGTGACGCTGCCGTTTCTGAGCTATGGCGGGTCATCGCTCATCACGATGATGGCCGCGATGGGCCTTCTCACTAACCTCTCGACGCCTCATCCTGCGCCTCTGATCCTCTCACTCACTCAGGACGCTGTCCCACCAGTCCGGCGGACAACAGTACAACTCGGGCAGGGTCTCCTGGTGCTCCTCGCTAGTGTTGCCGTGATCAGTGGTCTCTGGAGTGTCGTACGGGCCCCGGAGCTCCGAACCTATCCGACCAATCCCCGCTTTATCCTCTCAGAGGACCGCATCCGAAGGGGACGGATCCTCGACCGCAACGGCGAGGTGTTGGCGGATATCGAGATTGATGCGCAAGGTTACGTCACGCGGACCTATCCCGTGCCCGAGGCGGCGCCGGTGGTCGGATTCGCCACCTTCGCCTACGGCACTGACGGCATCGAGGCAGCGTGCGATGCCAGACTCCGAGGCGAGGTCGGCCAGTCCGCGTGGGACGAGCTGAAGGCGGCCCTTCTGCACATCGACCCGGTCGGTCGCAACGTCCGACTGACCATCGAGAGTAGATTGCAGACGCTCGCGCAGGCCCAGCTCCAGGGACACGTGGGCGCCGCTGTGCTGATCGACGCACGTACCGGCGACATACTCGCCCTGTCCTCCTCTCCCATCTATAACTCCGCATCGATAGACGAGGATTGGGCATCGCTGCGCGAACAAGCGAACTCACCCTTCCTGAACCGGGCCACGCAGGGGCTCGCACAACCCGGCACGATTCTTCAGCCCTTCATCCTGGCCTCCGCGCTCCAGCGCGACCCGGAGATCACGCCAGCCACACCGATCACGAGACCGGTCTCTTTCGACGGAATATCAGTCCTGTGCAGGAGCATTGCCCAGGAAGCAGCGTTGGAGAGTGAATGGCAGCGCGCCTTGGCAGCCGCCTGCCCATATCCGTTTGTGAGCCTGGCTCGGGACACGGGGGACGAACACGTTACGAATGAGTTCCAGAAATGGGGGCTTCTCGACGCGCCAAATATCGTGCTCCCCACCGTCGCCAGTGACCTCACTGCGGAGGATCTCCCGCTCGATGCTGAGGCCGAGGCGCTGGGGCAAGGGGATCTCTTGGTGACGCCCTTGCAGATGGTGTTTGCCGTTGCTGCGCTGGGCAACGACGGCCTTCCCCCCACTCCGAAGCTCCTGGTCGAGCCTCTGGAAGGCTGTGCCCTCCCGACCCCAGAAGCTCCAAGTCGCATCCTCGACCAGGAGACGGCGGACCTCGTCCGGGATCAGCTGCCGGCCTATGGCGACGGAATTGGGCATCTTGGCACCTCGGTGGCGGGCCCCGAGCGTCGGCAATCCTGGTTCGTCGGGCTAAACTCGGCGACGGTCCCGCGCTACGCCGTTGCAGTCTTCATCGATCAGGCAGAGGCTCCGGCGGTTGCGGCCGAGATCGGACAGCGGCTCCTGACCGAGGTGGTGAACCCCCAGTGACCGCAGTCGGAGGTCGTTGCGGCGCCAAGACCTGGCATGTACAGCCCATGGTTAGTTTCTAACTCTGCAGCCGTGTTTGGTTTGACAAACTGCCAGTATCCCCTATGATATGAGGAGGATGCTCTTACTCTCCTTCTGGGGATTCTAGCTTGATTCTGACGAGGCCGATATGGCAGCTTCCGAACACACAGACATAGCTGCTGCGCCGTCCCGTATGGCGACTCCACCCAGTCTATCTTTTCCGTTTTCTCGAGGAGCACGAGATGAGCGAAACTATTCTTCTGATTGAGGATGATGAAGCCCTGGCCCAACTAGTTCAGCTCTTATTGGAACGTGCGGGCTACACGGTGCAGGTCGCCAACAACGGCGCAGCCGGCCTCGAACTCGCGCGTGAGGGACCACCGAGCCTGGTCCTGCTGGACATCCTGATGCCTGATATGGATGGCTGGCATGTCTACGAGGCGCTACGGCGTATCACGGACGCCCCGGTGCTGTTCCTGACGGCCTTGGGCGACGAGCACAACATCACGTATGGACTTGGCCTCGGCGCCGATGACTACATCGTCAAACCCTTTGGCTACAAAGAGCTCGTCACCCGTGTCAAGGCCGCGCTCTCCAGGGCCCGCCGCGCGCGGGGTGAGCAGACCATCTTCGAAACCGGCAACCTGGAGGTCAACCTCGACACGCACGAAGTCAAGATTGACGAGCGCGAGGTAAGCCTGACACCTACGGAGTTCCAGCTCCTGTCAGCGCTGGTGCAGGACGCCGGCAGGACCGTCAGTCACGATACGCTGCTGCGTCGCGTATGGGGGCCTGAGTACTCCAATCGTCGTGATTATCTGAAGCTCTATATTTGGTATTTGCGCCAGAAGATCGAAGAAGACCCGCGAAACCCCGTTCGCATCCTCAGCGAGCGAGGACAGGGTTACCGTCTGGTCGTTGAACCGGAGGAAACCGAGGCGTGAGAGGTGGCATCGCTCGTTCGCTCATCTGAGCTGCTCCAACAGGCGACCGCGTGGCGTTTTGATCTCCGATCGGCCCTGATCGGAGCGGCTGTTGCTTGGCTCCTCGCGGCCCTCCTCTTCAGTCAGCGGAAGGCGCTCAAGCAGCTCTTTGCACGTCTGTGGTCGCCCGTTGCTGCCTGGCGCAAGCGCGCCCGCGCGAGCCAGGAGGAGAAGTATACCCGCACTCTGAAAGAGCGCCTCCGGAGTCTGTTGCTCTTCAAGCCGCAGAATCCCGAACCCATCTACCTGACACCCACGTTTTTCGCGCCGGCACCGCTGCCCACAACCGTCGCCGAAGCAGCGCAGACGCCTCGCGTCGTGCCCGTATCGTATAATAACCTTCTCAGCGGGCACAACCAGCTCATCGTAACCGGATATCAGGGCTCGGGCCGCACCACCACCCTGCTGATACATGCGTGGCAGGCCTGGTCAACAGAGACAACCGCCGGAAAGCAGCCAAGATTCCCGGTGTGGATCAACCTAAGCGATCTATCACGTGTGGATCCGACCAAAGACACATCGGCGATAGAGAATTTGCTCGCCCTCGCGGTCGCGTTTATGCCCGAGGCATTGCCCAAATGGTTGCGCCAACACCTGGAGCGGGATCCATGTCTGATCCTGCTCGACAACTGGGAGCTGCTTGCTCCCGATCAACGAGCTGTCGTCGCACGGTGGATTCGCGAAGCGGCACCCACCTTCCCAGACACATACTGGATGGTGGCGAGCGGCCGTGAAGGATACGCAGACCTCGTCGAGATAGGCTTTGTCCCCGTCGAGATGCTGCCTGCGGTCACGCCCTCAGACGCAGCGCGCATCTTCGAGGGCTGGCAGGCGCTGACGGACGACGAGTCATTGACCTTCGATGAGGAGGTCGAGGCAGCCCTAACGGACGCCATCGACGCTGGCAGCCCGCCTTGGGAGCTGCACCTCCGGACGCGACTGTACCTGACGACCCAAGACCTGCCTGAGCGACCGGTGGTCGTGATCGAACGCCTCATACGTGAGAGTCTGGCCGAGGTCGAACTCGGCAGCAGCCACGAACCCCTGCGAGAGGAGGCCGTGGAAGCTGCCTGGCACGCGCTGATCACCCTCGGCTCGCTCCAGCGATTCGAGAATCGTACTCCCTCGGGATCCGAAATGCGCAAGCTCGTCCAGGACGCAGTGCCCGTCGAACACGAGCATCGGCGGCGGCTTGAGACGGTCACGCAACGGTTGCTTGTCCACTCTCAGCTTCTCGACAAAGCAACGGACGGTTGGCAATTCGCTCACCCTATCTGGCGAGATTACTTCGGCGCGCTCCATCTGGCGCAGGAGGAGCGCGGACAGGAAATCGCGCGGGCGCATCTGAACGACCCCACGTGGTTCACATTGCTGGAGCTCTTGGCGGGGTTGAGCGACGTCGAGGAGGTCGCCCAAGCTCTTGTGAACCAGACCAGCGCTTACGGCGACTACGACGCGCTGCTTCGAGCTGCGCGATGGGCCGTCGTCGCCGATCCCGAGCGGCCCTGGCGCAAGACCGTCGCCAAAGCTCTAGCGCAGACATTCCTCAGGCCCGACCTCGATGAGGACATACGCTTGAGCATCGGTCACGCCCTCGGACTGGTCGCGGGCGGCGGTGCCCGCGCCTTCTTCCTGCAGGCACTGCGCCACGCGTCCACGGCTGTGCAGTCCGCGGCTCTGCGTGGCCTGGGTTGGTTGCGCTCGCCCCAGAACATGTCTATACTTGCCGCCGCCCTGCGCGAGTCGGGACCCGAACTACAGGGCAGCGCGATCAGAGCCTTGCGAGATCTTGGCACTCCAGGGGCGCTCGCGTACCTGAGCGAGCGGCTCCCTATGCTCGATGAGAACTTGATGGTGATCGCCGCGGAGGCCCTAGCCTCGTCGCCGGACGGCTGGCGTGAATTGGAGGAGGCCATCCACCATCCAGACTTGCTTGTGCGCCGTGCTGCGGCCCTGGCACTGGGGCAATTGGCGCAGGACTGGAGCCAGGAGCTTCTGCTCCAAGCAGCTCGCGAGGATCCCGAGTGGCTGGTTCGGTCGGCAGCAGACACTGCCCTGCAGGCGCAGGAGGAAGAAGCGGAGGAGCAAACCATGGTGACGCCTCCTCCCGAGGTCGAAGAGCTCGATTGGCTAATCGCCTGGGCAGCGCGTCAGGGCACAGGAGTCGGAGTAGGTGAAGCCGCCACCAAGGTACTGATCCGCGCAGCTCAGGAGGGTAACGCCGACGCCAAGGCGCTGAGCGCCCTCACCCTCGCCCGAATCGGGCGCGAGGACAGCCTACGCATCCTGGAGCCCCTTCTGGAAAGCTCCGACCCCCTTGTCTTCCAGGCTGCAGATTGGGCAATCCGGCGGATCAGAGAGCGGTACCAGATCTACGCCGCGTAGTGACCCCCTCGCTCACCCACCAGCATCAGGGGACCACGGTACCTCGCGTCCGTCCTCCAGCAGCAGTTCCCGCGCTAGGGACAGATAGGCAACAGCACCGTGGGCCTTCGGCGCATAGACCACGCCGGGCTCGCCATAGCTTGGGGCCTCGCTCAGGCGCACGCTCCGCGGGATGATCGTCGAAAACACGCGCTTGGGGAAATAGCGACGCACCTCGTCCACAACCTCGTGCGCGAGCGTCGTGCGCCGATCGAACATCGTCATCACCACGCCGCGCAGCACCAACCGTGGATTGAGCCCCCGCTGGACCAGGGAGATCGTGTGCATCAGTTGGGTCAGCCCCTCCAACGCCAAATACTCACACTGCACCGGTACGATGACCCCGGCAGCGGCGACCAGCGCGTTGACCGTAAGCAGCCCTAGGCTCGGGGGGGAATCGATCAAGACGTAATCGTAACCCTCAAGGCCGTCGAGGGCCGTTACAAGGCGCTCGACCCTCGTGCGAGCCGGCTCGCTATGCAGCTCAACCGGGGCTCCGGCGAGCTCAGGCGTACTGGGGATCAGCTCCAGCTTCTCATATCCGGTTTCGTGCACCGCTTCGCTGGCGGGGAGTGCGCCCAGCAACACGTCATAGATCGACCGCGTCAATGAGCGACCATTAAGGCCGAGACTCGTGGTCGCATTGCACTGAGGATCGATATCGATCACCACGACCCGATAGCCCCAACCCGCGATCGCCGAGGCCAGATTGACGACCGTCGTTGTCTTCCCGACTCCGCCCTTCTGGTTGGCAAACGCGTAGCGCACGGTCATAACGCCTCAATCGCAGGTTGGCAGCAGGCTGCTACAGACAGCAAAATCCTCATCGCCCGGCACGCCCTGTGGTCCGTGCCGGGTCACAGATCTGGACGCCAAGCAAGCAGCGTAGGGTGTCGCCGCCACAGGCTGCACACCCGAGGCCACCAAGCTGAAGAACACCGCCGCGAAGACGTCTCCGGCGCCGGTAGGATCGACCTCTGTCACCTGCATTGCCGTGAAGGGCAGCGGCTTCCCGTCGACAAAGAGGACACCGCCCAGCGGCCCCATCGTCACCACGAGCACGCGTGTCGACGCAGCGTAGCACCTGACCGTCTCCCAATCTCCTTCGACGTCGTCGAGACTGAAGATCACCGCCGACGCACGAGCGAGTAACTTAGCTGCTCCGTCACCCCACGGCTGCCGTTGAATCTGTCCATTCCCATCGCTGGAGCGCATCCAGCCCTGGGGCGTCACGCCAATGAAGACCGTCGGGGGGAAACCGTCAATCAAGTCAGGATCGCACTCGTTGATCACCGGACCCAGATGGACGATGGGGGCCGAACGCCACAGCTCGGGAACCGCGGCAGGCGTCAACGGATCGGCGAGGCTGTAGAGGATCTGACGTCGCCTGCCATTGATATACAGATTGCGGAAGGTCGTCGTCGCAGCAGCTCCGCAATTCACTACCGCAACACCACCAAGGGACGAAAAATCGAAGTCTTCGCCCGCGCTCGTCAGGATGCCTGCTCTGCGACGTAGCGACGCAGCGGTGAGCGCAGCATAGGACACCGTCCCCCCGACAACGAGAGACGCATCCGGTTGCACATCATGCGTCACGTGGCCAATGGCCAGGTAATCGACTGGGTCTGACACGTGAAGCTGCCCCCAAGCAACTGCCAAACAGGAGTGCGACCCTGCTACACTCAACCCTGTGGACTGTGGCCGACCCCGTCTCTGATCAAAGCGTGTCGGAGACCGGCACAGCCCCGAGGCGCCTAACCAGATTGGTGATCGGCGCCAGCCCGGTCTGTCGGGATGATCGTAACCGCTCGGTCGCGCCCCTTGCCTACGCTCTCGGTCGTAACACGACCGTCATTTCGCAGGGTTATATGGACAATGCGGCGCTCGTGGGCGGGCATCGGCCGAAGACGGATGGTCCGCCCAATCTCCACCGCACGCTCCGCTTTGCTCTCCGCCAAGGACTCCAGGCTGCGGCGTCTCCGCCTGCGGAAGCCGTCGGCATCCACAACCACGTTGTAGTTGCCGTCCAGCTTATGATAGATCAGGGAGCGGAAGAGATACTGGACCGCATGCAGGTTGCGGGCTCGCGGACCGACAAGGGAGTCCGCATCGCGTCCCTCTATGGACACCCACATCGTGGGCCGATCCTCGTCGACCCACTCGATCCGCACGTCAACGTCAAGATCCTGGAGCAGATTCTGTGCGATCTCCCTGGCGATCTCCTCCAGCCGTTTCCGATCCAAGCCATCGGTCGGCCTGGACGCGCGCGCCACCTTCTCGGGCGCTCGCGACGGCGAGGTTGGGGAAGGGGAAGGAGCCGCCTCCGTAACGCCCTTAGGCGCTTCTGCCGCCTTCTGCTGGGCCGTCTGCGGCTGTGGAGAGGTCTGTGTCGTCTGTTCTCTTTCGCGCGACGGGGCCTTGGCGGCCTCAGCGGGCGTCGGCCGTGCCGCCGGCTGCTCGGTGGGTTTCGGTGGCGTGGGCGCAGGCGACGTCGGTTGATCCGTCTCCGTCTCTTCAGCCGGCGAACGAGGCGTGGACGGTTGTCGCGGGGTCGACACTCGCGTGATTCGAACGCGCGCCTCCCGCGCACCAATGCCCAGAAAGCCGCGGCTTCCCTCGTCCAGGACCTCAATGTCAACCTGGTCACGGGTCGCCGTGAGACGCGTCAAACCAAGGATAATCGCCTCGTCCACAGAGGGCGCGGTAACCACAACCGAATCTTCTGAAGCCATCGTCTCAACCTCCTGCTCAGGTTCTCGTGAATACCAGCTCACCGAACCAAAGGCGCGATCCTAATCAGCTAATGTCGGAAAGCCTAACCTTTAGAGGTGGCCCGTTCAGACCTCTGCCGGGACGCCCCTTTGACCTTACTCTCTGCATCCGCAGCGCTGGGATAGTGACGCCGGAATAGGAAATACTGCAGGATGCCGACCAGGTTCGAGATGAGGAAATAAACGCCCAGCCCAGAGGCATAGGTCGCAGTGAAGAAGCCGGTCATCAGAGGCATCATGATCATCATCTGTTTGCTCATCGCCTCCGATTGCGGATCAGCCGTCGGTGGCGTCAAGAGCTTCTGATAGTACCACGACGTGGCGACCACCAGAATGGGTAAGATGTAGAATGGATCCGGCAGAGCGAGATCCAGCCACAGAAACTGGCTCTTGAGAGGAACGAGTGTGCTCAGACTTGGGATCCAGCGGTAGATGTCATCCGGCAGCGCCAGCAACTGCAGCGGTGTAGAGGCCAGAACCCGGATGATGGCTTGGTACAATCCGATCATCAACGGAAGCTGGATTACCAGCGTGAGGCATCCACCAAGAGGGTTGATACCAGCCTCCTGATAGAGCTTCATCTGCGCCTGGGCCATCTTCTCACGATCATCTTTGTACTTCTTCTGCAGCTCATCAAGCTTCGGTTTGAGCTCCTGCTGTCGCTTGGCGGTCTGTTGCTGCTTCAATTGAAGGGGCGTGATAGCCAACCGCAAGAGCAGTGTCACCATCGCTACGGCCACGATCGTCTCACGACCGAGGAACTTGTAAAGCAACAGCAACAGGTTAATGACAGGTCGAATCAGCACGGCATCGAACACTAGACACTCTCCTTGACAACTGACCTAAAAAGCACGCGGCCCTGCAGCGCCGACAACCCTGCGCAGTGGTGCCACGCAACCCTGCGCAACGGACCGGCTCCCCACCGCACCATTCGCATGGACCAAGATAGACAAGACAACAACATAGTGACGCTAGTCGGTCCCTTGCGGCGAAGACCAGAGCAGTTCCCCGTCCGCGAGCCCGTACGCCTGGACACGCTCCGACACCAAGATCGGCATTGCATAGAGTCGCTCGTCATCGACAAGGAGATCACCGGGCAAGCGTCCGGGGTTCTCAGGCGTGGTCCCCCAACTCTCGCGCAACGCGCCAGAGGACGTGTCAATCGCGCGGAGACGGCCCGTTTCGTGACCTGCCACATAGAGAAGACTGCCGTCCTCATTGAGGGCGGGGCGTCCACGTACCACATCTCCAATTGAGACGGGTTCATCCCAAATCAGCGTCTGACTCTCGACATCTAGGGCATAGACGTTACCGCCCACATCGGCAAAGTACATAATGGTGTCGTCCACGAGCGGTGTGGACCACAGCCAATCCCTCGCCTCGAAGGTCCAGATCACCTCTCCCCCCTCGGGATCGACGCGATAAAGGTTCTGCGCGAAGTCGCCGATCCACAGATCGCCATCCGCGACGACCGGCGTCGCTGCCAGCGCCCCTTCAGTCTCCAACCGCCACCGCTCTGACCCAGTCTGAAGATCCAGCGCATACAGATGATGGTCCAGGGAGGCTACGTAGACGGTCTCACCAATAACAACCGGCGTAGCCCACACGCGATCTTGAGTCGCGAACTGCCATGCCCCGGTTCCATCCTCCAGGTTTATGGCATACACGCGACCATCCCCATTACCAATGATGAAAAGATCCTCCACCACTGTGCCCGTGCCCACGTATTGTCCAGAGGCGCCGGCAAACCGCCACGCTTCGTCGGGCCGTTCCGTGGGAGAAGCGCCCAAAGCCAACGCGTACACAGTCTGGTCGGAGAAACCCGCGATCAGCAGCAGGCCGTGATCACCGTGTTCAGGGGCCAGGACAGGCGTCGAATAGAACGGGCCTGGATCTCGATCATCGTCCGAAGGAAAGCCCCAATACACCTTACCGGTCTCTGAATTGATCGCCTGGACCTGCTCGAGGTTGGCAACATACAACGTTCCATCCACAGCACTCAGACCCGGCCAACTTTCGTGGCGCACCCCCCTACCACAGCTCGCCAACAGCACCAGTGCCAACAGCGGCAGAAGCAAACGAAGCTGCCGGCACAAGCCGCCGGGTAGCCGGCGCGAGCCGCCGGATAGCTGAAGGCGGTTGTTCATATGCCGCCAGATTGCCATACGTTCCTTACCTCCGAATCAATGACTGTGATGTGTGCCCCCGCAACCTGCGGGCCCGCACTCCGTGATCTTTGTGCCACCGACGCGTCTCTCTGTCGTGATATCCAATGGTGGCACGGGATCGTACCCACCCGCGTTGAACGGGTTGCAACGTACCACGCGCTTAAGCCCCAACCAGCTACCCCGCGCAACACCGAACCGCTCGATGGCTTCATAGGTGTACGCTGAGCATGATGGTGTAAAGCGGCAGGATGGCGGGAGGAGCGGAGAGATGAAACGTCGATAGATGCGAATAAGGCTTAGTAACAGATACTTCACGTCAATCCAGCACTTCCGGCTCTAGACTGTCCCGAGGTGATCGACATCCGACTGCAACACGCCGGCGCGATCCAGCATCAAGCGCAGCGCCGCGTCCACCTGAGCAAAGTTGGCGCGGACTAAGCTGCGCCGAGCGACCAGCACGATGTCCCATCCATCCTCAATCCGACTATAGAGGCGCCGTGCGGCCTCGCGTAACAAGCGGCGAGCTCGGTTGCGGGCCACCGCGTTACCGACCTTTCTGCTTGCCGTGATACCAACACGCGTTCGCTCCAGTTCGTTCGACCTGCAGTACAGTATCATTAATGAATGCGCCCACGATCGTCCTTCGGACCGCACCTTGCGGAAATCTTCCGGACGTCGTAGGCGCACGGACTTGCCCCAAGATTCACGACCCAAAGCGATGCATCCCTTGCGGCAACAAGATGCACGTGAGCCATGTGCGTCTAAGCGTCACTTCGGGCTGCGCCATGGTGCCCAGCACGGTATCGGCAGATGAGCATCGCTGCCTCCCGAACCGCATCTCATGAGCCCCCGCGCATTGCTTTGTCCTCTCGGTGGCGCTGTGCGTCAACCACGCAGAGGCCAACGGACCCATTACTTGCTGCGACGAGGACGGCGTGAGGCTTCTTTCCAGTTAATGCGCTTGTTTCCGCCCAATTCCACCGCGATCAACCGGCGACGTCCCTTGTCGCGACGGCGCTTTAGAACCTTCCGCCCGCCCTTCGTCTGCATCCGCGCACGGAAGCCATGCGTGCGCATTCGCTTGCGTTTCTTCGGCTGATAAGTTCGCTTAGGCATCGCCTTCTCCTTTTTACAATCTACCTATCGTCAACAACCAACACCACACAACACCGCGCGGGTCCCTTACGCATCAATCGCGCACACGAAAATCGCGCACGCAAAAAGCGCGCAGTCTCCCGCGACGGTCAGTCTGGTGGACTATAGCAACAATGCGCGCTGGAACACCAAGTACGCTGGTGCTCTTCCCAAGCGCGGGCCTATTATACCGTAAGCGTGGAGCAAGTCAATGGAGCAGCACACCGCCCCGTGCTATAATGAGATGAGCAAGTGGGGTGCTCACCCACCCGTTCGGCAGCACATGCTTAGCGAGAGGAGGTTACCAAGATGAAAGCGATGATCCTAGAGGAGATCAAGGACCTCAACGAGACCGAAAGCCCGCTGGTCGCCGCTGAACTCCCCAATCCCGTGCCTGATCCCGACGAGATCGTCATCCGCGTCTCGGTCTGCGGCGTATGCCACACCGAGCTCGACGAGATTGAAGGGCGGACGCCGCCATCACGATTTCCCATCGTACTGGGACACGAGGTCGTGGGCTACGTCGCCGGGAGGGGAGACCAAGCGGCCCGGTTTGAGATCGGCGACCGGGTGGGCGTGGCCTGGATCTACGCCGCCTGTGGGGAGTGTGCCTACTGCCGGCGTGGTCAAGAGAACCTCTGCGCACACTTCAGGGCCACCGGACGCGACGCTCACGGCGGATACGCCGAGTATATGAAGGTGAAGGAGGACTTCGCCTATCCCATCCCCGAGCAATTCTCCGACGCGGAGGCTGCACCGCTCCTCTGCGCTGGCGCGGTCGGCTACCGCTCCCTGCGCCTCTGTCACATCGAGGATGGACAACGACTCGGGCTGACCGGCTTTGGGGCCTCAGGCCATCTGGTCCTCCAGGCGGCGCGCCACCAATACCCCCATAGCGAGATCTACGTCTTCGCGCGGAACCCCGACGAACGCAGCTTCGCCGAAGAGCTCGGTGCCGTATGGTCCGGCGAGACCGCGGCCACGGCGCCCGAGAAGCTCGACGCCATCATCGACACCACCCCCGCCTGGAAGCCCGTCGTCGAGGCGCTGCGCAACCTGGCGCCTGGCGGACGTCTGGTCATCAACGCCATCCGCAAAGAGGGGGGCGACAGAGATTACCTCCTGAACCTCGATTATGCAACCCATCTGTGGTGGGAGAAGGAGATCAAGAGCGTCGCCAACGTCACCCGCAAAGACGTCAGCGAGTTCCTGCAGCTGGCAGCCGAGATCCCGCTTGAGCCCACGGTTCAGGAGTACCCTCTCGCCCAGGCGAACGAGGCCTTGATGTCGCTCCGCGCCGGCGGCATCCGTGGGGGCAAGGTCTTGCGGATCAGCGAGAGCGAGCCTTAGGCCTCCATAGATACGCGCACGATCACCCCAACGCGCATCTCTCAAGCAAGCACCTGGGCCGAGGGTGGCTACTCCCAGAGGGAGACCAAGGAGCCCCAGGCGACGTCAGGTCGCTGGCGCCTGCCAAGATGTACCAGATCCGCCAGGCGCTCACGCCGCTGTAGGTAGGCGATGAGCTCGCGCGCCTTCCCGGCCTTTCCCGTCGCGTTCAGCCCGTCGAAGTCCACCGCCAGATCGTAGCAGAGCGTCCGCAGCTCCTCCAGGTCGAATCGCTCTACGAGAATCTGGCGCAAGCGGACGGTCCCTTCCTGAAGCTTCGAAAGGTCGATGCCGTCGAGAAGCGCGCGCACATCCACACGCTGACGCAGCCCCGGTGGCACGAAGCTCTTCTCTCCCATCGACTCCAGGTCCAGGAGATATCGGTAGTCCACCACGATCTCAGGATGGTTCGGAAGCGGCACCTTCTCCTCGACGTGGATCCCGGGGATTGAGCTGTGGATGACGTCAAAGTGAAACCTGATGATGCTGAGCAAGGCGCGCCGCGTTCGATGGGGCCCTCTCACCCAGACATAGACACGCCGGTCCTCCCTGTCAGCCTGCACCAACGCCGTGTTGCCTTGATCGGCCACCATCACGCCATTGCGCCAGTAGACATCCTCGTAGAGATAGGGATGCATTCTGACGATGAACCTGGAGATCACACTGCTCGGAAGGACATTGTAGTGGTATTGGAAGGCGAGCGCGTTCTCCCATTGTCCCGTGACCGGCGCCTCCTTGCTCAACAGGTCCGGCACGAGAAACCGCTCCTCCTCGAATCCGTCAAAGCCGAAACAGAGCTCGAATTTGCGCATCATGTCGAGGATGAACTGGTGTTTGTGTCGCGGATAGGTCTGCGGATCGAGGATGTGATCCAGATCGGAGCGTTCCAGAAGGCCATTCTTCCGCGACAGCGTCGGATCGTTCAGAATCCGGTAGACACCGTTCGTCACCCATTGGGGGTTCAGGATATTGGTGTCCTCCAGGCGTGGATCGTCCTGGAAGTTGAGCACAATCCCCAGATCGTGGAGGAATCCGATCAGCGTGCGTTGGCTGCGTTCGTCCGTGACATTGTGCTGCCGGCAGATCTCAACGTAAGCCTCGTAAGGAATGTAGTCCTTATCCAGCGCCTCGACCTCGCGTTTGACCTCGAACCACGTGTCCAGGAGGGCATCCCGCACGTGGGGCATACGCGTGACCTCCCGCGCGATCCGAGCCTTGAGCTGGTCTATGCCGGCGCCGGTCGCGCAGGATGTGTCGATGAACGCTCGGATCTGACGATACTTGGCCTGCAGGCCCCGCCGATCGAGATGGATGGTCTGCAGGTCGCTCTTGTTTCCAACGACGATAATCGGTGAGTCGCCACCGAAGCTCTGAATGATCTTCAACCAATACTCAAGCCGGTTCTCCTCCTCGTTGAGGCGTCCATCGAGAACGAGTAAATAGAGCGTTCTGCGGGTCAGGAAGAATTGATGGGTCGCATGCATGATCTCCTGCCCGCCAAAGTCCCACACGTTCAGCTGGATCTCAGCGTCGTTGACCTGAATTTCCCACG
Organism: Anaerolineae bacterium; assembly: GCA_049974845.1. GTDB lineage: Bacteria > Chloroflexota > Anaerolineae > B4-G1 > SLSP01 > PWVB01. Next base: position 65,437 of record JBNGCP010000013.1, read on the forward strand.
GCTGGATGGCGATGCCTTGGGTTTTCGGCTCCCACGGATCATACGCCCCCTCGATCAGGCGCTTGACCAGCGACGTTTTCCCAACGCCCCCCTGCCCCACGAGAACCATCTTCGCCTCATTGAGCGGTCGCTTATCGCCGCCCAAGTGATCCAGGTAGTAGGTGATCACCGCGGTCGGCGTATCACCTTTCTCGAGGATCTCCGGCGGCACCGCCAGGGGGTTCTCGGAAAGATCGAGCCGTTCAAGGCGGCTGAGCCCCCCGATCTCCGGCGGCAGGGAGACGAGCTGGTTGTGATGCAGATCAAGTTGCCGCAGATGACGCAGTTGCCCGATCTCCGGTGGAAGATACGTGATTGCATTATTATGGAGAATGAGCGTCAGGAGCTGCTTGAGCTCGCCGATCTCAGGCGGCACCGCAGTGAGCCAATTGTTGTGAAGCTCCACGTATTTCAGACTCCGGAGCCGGCCGATCTCGGGCGGGATCGCAGAGACCCGGGTGTGATCGATGATGAGACGCTCCAGGTTCGCCAGGCGCCAGATCCCCTCCGGTATCTCCACCATCTCGTTGCCGCCCAGGTTGAGCATCGTCAGGCGTGCCAGTTGCGCGATCTCCACCGGTACTGACTCCAGCGGGTTCCGCCACAGTTGCAGCTCCTCTAGAGCGTAGAGCTGCAGCAGGGGATGTGGGAACACACTGATCCGGTTCTGACGCAGATCGAGCGTGGTCAGATTCACCATCATCTCCATCTCTGGCGGGAGGGACGTGAGCCGATTGTCCCGTAGGTCCAAGGAGGTCAGGTTGGTCAGGAGGCCCATCTCTGGTGCCAGCCCTACCAGTCGGTTATGACGCAGGTCGAGCTGCAGCAGATTCCTCAGCCGCCCGATCTCGGGAGGCAGAGCCGTCAGATTGTTTCCACAGAGGTCTAGGGATTCGAGCTGAGTTAGCTTGCCGATTTCTGGCGGCAATGAGGTCAGCTCACGATAGCTCAAATCCAGTTGGACAAGGCCAGATGCTGCAACCTGGTCGATGAGGTCTAGGATCGTTTCGTCGGTCAAGATGTCCTCGCTAAGATAAGCGCAGCCGATACTCGTCAAGCCCGTCCCAATCACCCTCGACCGCCAGCCGCGCCTGCTCCGGCCATGTCGCCAGGTGCTGGGTCCGAAGCCCGGTCTCCTCCACAACCGCCGCTAGCTCCGCCGGATCCATGGATGCCAGTTGCTCGAAGATCAGGATGCCGGCCGCACGGAGCGCACTCTGGGCCCTCTCCCCAATGCCCGCAATCCGCGTGAGATCATCGGGCTGTATGATATAGCGCTCATCGAGCCTCTGGGGACTTGGCCCGTCCGACGCGCTTCCGGCCAATGAGTAGGAATAGGGATCACTAGCCGTTGTGGATCGCCAGCGGTAGTCGTTCTGCAGCGCCTGAACGAAGTCTGCCAACACCTCGGGCTTGTTCTCGATCGCCCAGGCATCCCCTATCCAACGATAGAGCAGTCCACAGTGAATCTGTTGCGCGTAGGGGGTCTGGTTCCAGCGGTTGATCTCCGCGTAGACGGCGCGAACCCAGCCGAGGTTTCGGTCGAGCCAACCTTGATCGTGCTCCCCGGCGGGGCGATGGATATGGTTCATCTCCGTGATGTAGACGGGCACATCACGCCATCGGGCCGGGATGCGCTCCATAAAGACCCGGTAGGTCTGGAAGTCATAATAGTGATCCCACAACGGTCCCGTCCCGTCGCCGAACCGCTTTAGGTGTGCGACCCGGTCGGGATCGGGACCGTGCGTGTAAGCGTGCAGGATCACCCCATCGAGAGCCTCAATGTGCCGCATCATCGTCGTGAAGTAATCCAGGGGCCGCCATCGCGTCCCGCCAAGCAAGGCCATCGGCATATAGTTGTAGGGATCGACCGCCCCGGGACACACAATCGCATTCGGCAGAACATCCTTGATCCTCTCATAGGCCCCGTTGAAGGCATCTGCATAACGCTCAGGCGTGATGTGCTCGGTCGGGTGCTCAAACCCACCCGGATGTTCCCTAGGGTTGTTCTGCTCGTTGCCGATCTGAATCGTCCAGACGTAGTCCTGGAAGGAGCGATCGTCATCCCTGAGATAGACCTCAACCCAGCGTGCCGCAGCGGCAGCGTAATCGTCATACAGACGGGATTCGGGCAGCGTGCCTCCGGGTTCGTAGCCGTGGTTGAGGCGAATGATGACGCCATACCCGGCATCGGCCCAATCCCACAGCCGCTGCCGGATTTCGGGTATCTCCCTGATCGCGCGCGGGTGCCTTCCGCAGATCTCTGTGAAGAGAATCCATCCCTTCTTGCCGGCGGTCTCGAAGAGGCCGCGAATACGATCTCGAATATGCGGATCGTCCGCCACGGAGATGGCGTGAATACCGAAGATGTGCGGTGAGAGACCTATGGTGGCCTGCGCTGGGTCGGCTGGCTCCCGGCGATCCTGTGCCGGGGGGCGACTCAGATACCATGCTGCGGCATACCCTTCTTGCAGCGCAGGGGTGCGAACGTGCAGCCACTCCCCCCGCCGCCCCAGCCTACCGCCCGTGACAAAGGGGTCCTCCAGAGATTCCAGAACGGTCTTGTGGGGCATCCACCAGATCCGCTCGTGCTCCCGCCCCGGTCCGGCCCGCAGGCGCAGACCTAGGTCGGGGCTCTCCACCACCACGTAGCTCGTTGGCTCGCCGACCGGAGGGGCAGGTATGACCGGCTTGCCGGTAAAGGGCTTGAGCTTCAGATACCAGGCGGCGCAGTATCCGATCTGTGCGGTGGGCGCTTGCACGTGAAGCCAGGCCCCACGCGTGCCCACTTTGGCCTCCACTGTCTCGCCGTCCTCCAGCGCCCGCAGCGTCGTCCCGTGGGGGAAGCGGGCAAGCTCCTCGCAATCGGTTCCCGGACCGGCGCGGAGAATCAGGTTGTCGTCGCGCGTGTTCACCACCACAAAGGTCACGTTGGCCAGCGTCTCCGGTGGATCCGGCGCTTCCGCCTCGATCACCTCAACGTACTGAGCCGCTACCCAGCCGATCTGTCCTGTGGGCGTGCGGACCCACAGCCATTGTCCCTCGCGACCGGCCTTGTGACGGACAACGTACGCTGACTCCAACGCATCGAGCGGCGCCTCGTGATCGACCCTCGTGACCAGATCGCTCCCCTCGTGAGGCAGAGCATGGACGTTTGCGAAGCCAGCCTCCCGGCTCACCACGGCGACACGCACGGAGGGTACTGGAGGATCCAGGTCGGGCACCACCGAATCGCCTCGCCCGATCAGGTATGGCTCGGGGTCAATAAGGTCGTACGGGTAGTCCGTCTCGCCGTTCACTGTGGCGCCGTGGCGCTTCAGACTGAGGTGCAGGTGAGGCGTGTCGGTGTAACCGGTATCCCCTGCCAGGCCAATGAGCTGGCCCGCAGCGACGAGCTGACCGCGCACGACCGTCACGTGTGACAGATGCGCATACAGCGTCTCATAGCCGTCGGCGTGCTGGACGCGGACCTGATTACCATAGGGCTTCGTCAGCGGATCGGCGAAGGCGTCCAGCCGCACATCGCTGACGCAGCCATCGGCGACGGCACAGACCTCATCGCCCTGCGCCGCAACGAAGTCGAGCCCTTCGTGTCCGGGAAGACCAAACTTCTGGTAGAACGACGGATTCTGCCCGAATCCTTGGATGATGATGCTCTGCCGCGTTGGCCAGCGCATCCGGAAAGCCATCACCAGCCTCCTTACCGCGTAACGCCTCACCCTGTGGCCCACGCCGTGGCCCACGCAATGGCTCCCCCACCCATTGAGCTGACGTATGAGGGACTGTTCTGTTACAATTTAGTTACGATTCCATTAACACGACCGTCATTCTTAGTATAAGTGCGGTTTCAGATCAAGTCAACAAAAAA
>JBNGCP010000014.1:0-1710 GCA_049974845.1 Anaerolineae bacterium
ACCGGGCGTCCATCCACCGCGGTGATGATGTCGTCGGTGCGGAGCCCTGCTTCCTCGGCGGGACTGCCCTCGATGATGTCGATGAGACGCGCGCCCTCCTCCTCCATCTGGAAGGTCACGCCCAGCCACGGACGTTGACCAAGGAAGGGCATCTCCGGCATCTCGGGGACGGCCTCCGGGGGCATCGGCTCCGGGAACTCGAAGGGCCCATAGTCAAACTCGAAATGCGGCGAACGATTTGTTGTTGCGCGGCCTAGACCATAACCGATCAGGCCGCCCCATAGGGCGCTGATCACACAGGTTCCCATTAGAACCACAAGCGCACCCACAATCAGGACGGGCCACTTCCAACCGCTTGTATTGCGCTTCGCCTTCTGCTCATTCATGATCCAGCCTCCTTCGCGCTAAGCGCCTCCTGATACACACGCTCAAACTCCTCCATATAGCGTCCCGCAATCTCAGGATCGTTGAGGATCAGGATGTTCTCATCGTTGTTGTCGGCGGCGTTGGCGGTGAAGTTGTAGGACCCTGTGATCACGATCGCTTCATCGATGACGATAACCTTGTGATGCATGATATAGGGATTTCCATCCTCCAGGATATCCACGCCGGCTTTGCGGAATCGCTCAAAATCCGAGCCGCTGGCGGCGACGTTTCGTGCCTCGATCACGCCGGAGACCGCCAGTCCGTCCTCATGTCTTGCGATGATCGCCCGGGCGATCTTATCATCGGTGAAGAGGAAGGCCATAAAGTGGATGCTGTCCTCAGCCCGGTTGATCAGGTCGACCATCCGGTCGCGAACGTTTCCCTCAGCTTCGAAGTGGGTCTCGATCAAGACGCCGTGCAGGTCGATCAGCGGATGCGGCACCAGATCGGGCGAGGAGGCCCCAAACGCGCCCGCCTCGAACATCTCCTCGAACTCTGCGGTGTAGTTCTCCGCCAGCTTGGTCGAATCGACGACGATGACGTTGTTATCGTTGGCATACGCCCCATTCTCCGTCAGGTTCCAGGAGCCGGTCCAGACCTGGCTCTCATCGATCACGACGAACTTGTTGTGCATAAACGCGGGGCTGCCGTCGGTGACGACCGGAATTTGTGCGTCGCGCAGTCTTGTCGGGCCTAGCTCCATCTCATAATCGTTATCCGTCACCAATCGAACCGCCGCGCCCCGCTGTTGCGCGCGCACGAGGGCTTCGGCCACCTGCGCCAGGTCGAAGTCGAAGGCCGCGACGTCGACACTCCGCTGGGCCTGATCGATGGCCTCGGCCAGGTCAGTGTGAAGCCCGCCCTGACGCGGGGACACGGCGCCGGATGGATCTGGTGATGTAAACATCACCCGCACGGTCCCCGTCGGCTCAGGCTCCACGATCCGGTCGCGCGTCGCTGAATCGATGCCGAACAGATCTCTGGCAGCCCACACCACGATCATCAGGAAGAGGGCGAGCAGAAATTCCTTGAATCCGAGCCGTTTTCCGTCCTGACGCTTGCTCACGATCTACTCTCCCCCCTGCCAGGGGAGGCTTCGGAGGAGGCTTCGCTCGAAGCCAGCAACTCCCGCAGCCGCTGTTCGGGCTGGGCAGCGTCCGCGGCGTCCTCGGCGACTTGACGGAGATGGCGTCGCAGTTGGCGCAGTTGCGGATCCAGCACCTCCCAGGCGCGCGCTTCGTCCATCCTGTCCGTGGCACCGACCAGGCGCTCCACCTCGTCCCG
>JBNGCP010000014.1:1810-66057 GCA_049974845.1 Anaerolineae bacterium
CGCGCGCTTCGTCCATCCTGTCCGTGGCACCGACCAGGCGCTCCACCTCGTCCCGGGCCCAATCCAGGAGGATGCGCGCGTCGTCGTCGGTGAGGGCGCCCGTCAGGTTGGGATCCGCGGCGATGCGCTCGTAGGCTCTCCGTGGGCGGCTTTCCAGGGATGAGGTGTCATCAGGCGCAGACGGGTCATCGGGCGCTTCTTCAGAAGCGCTATGGACGAGCTCAAGGCCTCGGCGCTCGGACCAAGAGGCTGGCGCGCTGTTGGCTCCACCTTCATCGGAGCGGGCGTTAGCGCGCCGGGCTAGAGCGCGAACAGCCTCGAGCTGTGGTGGTGTCGGCCTGACGAAGGGGCGGCCGCGTCGGATGGACGCCCACGCCTCTTGCGGCGTGGCGCCGCGGTGCACGAGATAAGCCGCAGCCATCGTTGGAGCGCGCCCGACGCCGGACGCGCAGTGAATGTACACCCCCCGTCCGGCGGAGACCTGCTCTTCGATGAAGGCCACGCCACGGGCCAGGTCCTCCTGGGCCGGCGCAGCGTCGTCTGTTGTCGGAAGCCACAGGTAGTGATCGAGCGCGACCTTCCGGGCGCGGTCGTCCGCTTCTTCGCGCATATTGATCACCGCCGTGATTCCCAGATCGCGCATCTCCTCCAGCCCTCCCGCAGTGTGCTGGCCGCCCACGTAGAGGTTGGGCGCAACCCGGCTCAACTCAGGGATGGAATAGCCTCGAGTTCGGCGCACAAGCTTGTCTTGGAGCCAGAGGCACGTCGGCCTGAGCCCGTGCTCGATGAGCCGCCGATATAGAATGTACACGACAAGGGCCGGCGGGAAGGCCTTTAGCCGTTCGTGCTTGTCAAAGACAGCGCTTTCCAAGTTTGCTCCTCCGTGGCCTCGTTCGTCGACGTTCCTTCGCTGACCATCGCACGCTCCGTAGCGCGCTCGCTAACTATAACGTCAAGCGTTTGCCCGTCAACGGGTCCGTCCTCGCCCGCTGGCGTAACCTCAGGTTTCTGCCAATGCCGCAACGCCTCACTCACTCGGACAGCCGACGGCGGGCACCCAGATCGTCGTCTGGGCATACTGCCCATCGGCGGACCAGACGCGAAGCGTTGCCGGCATATCCGCACAGAGGCGCCAGCGAGCGTGAACGTCGAGCCCGTCGACGATCTCCTGATCCTCCAACTGGGATCGGTAGGGAGGGCGACCCCCGGTGATATGGATGCGGATCGTGCCCTCCCAGTCACTGGTGTCCGGGATCTGGTGCCACTCGACCAGCTCCCATGCCGGTTCCTGAAAAGCCAGCGGGGGGCCGGGCTGGACGGTTCCGGGCGTAGGGGTCACGTCCGACGTCGCCGTGATCGTTGCAGTAGCCGTGAGAGAAGGCGTGGGGCTTGGCTGCTCACTGGGCTCGGTCGGCGTCCCAAAAGGGGCGGGTGTCGTCTGGGCTTCCGATGCCGGCGTCGTGTCCGCCGGGACCTCGGTATCAGGCGTGGCGCTCGATGCCGGCGGTGGAAGGGTGTCGGGGAAGCCGGGGAAGTTGCAGGCCAGCGTCAATAACACCAGCAGCACCATAATGATCGATCTCTGCATCGTTCGCCTCCCTTTTCTGCGCTCTGAAGTGGATATCTATAGGGAGAGGTGACTTTTGACAATCGTGGTGTGTAGGCGGCATGCGTAATGGTGAGAGGCCCAATCGCCTCAGCCTGGCTACTCCAGTGAATTGAGTGCGCTCGCGAACTGAGCCAGCTCCCACGCACCTCTGACGCGGATGCGTGGCCATGCATAGCGATTGTCCAGTCGCAGCTCGCTCCCCCAAGCCGTCGTCACTGCGCCCCAATATCCCGCCGAGGCCACGACAGATTCCGTTGCCGTATCGTGACGTCCTGAGGGGTAGCAGAAGAAGCGTACATCCTGGCCGGTGTGGGCCTCGACCGCCTCCCGCGCCCCTAGGATCTGATAGACGAGGAAATCATAGGACCGGTTCGTCAGGTCGTAGTGATCCCGCGCGTGAGCCTGGATCGACATGCCCGCGTCAGCCATAGCCCGCATGTCGTTCCACGTCAGGTACTGCGGCGCTTCGTAGTGAGCGGGCGTGGCCAACACAAAGAACTCGCCGATGAACCCGTAAGCCTGTAAGAGCGGCACGGCGTGCGTATAGGCGTCCTTATACCCGTCGTCGAACGTGAGCACGACGGGACGCTCTGGCAGTGGTTTGCCTTCTGTCAGCGTTGCGTACACGTCTGCGAGCGTCACCGATTCATAGCCCTGCTCCTTGAGGTACTGGAGCTGTGCCTCAAAGCGTGCGGGCGTCACCGTGAGGTCTCGGCGATAGATGTCGGCATCCGGCGGTACCTCGGAGATGTAATGGTACATCAGGATCGGTACGTTCACGGCCTCCGGAGGGGGTGGATAAGTCGCTGTGGGAGAGGCCGTCGCGGTTGGTGTCTCCGTGGGCACGGATGTCGGCGTGTCTGACGGTACCGGCGTCTCGGTGGGGGACGCGGTGGCGGTCGGTGACGATGTCGGCGTAGGCGATGCCGCGGTGGTCGATGTCGCGAGGGGCGTCACTGCCCCTGTCGTTGGCTGGTCGGCTTCGACCGGCGTGATCGTCGGTGGTTCGGCTTCGTAAGCCGCGACACCACCAGGACGATCGAAAGAGGCCGGTGCGCCACAGGCCACAAGGCTCATCACGATCAGCGCGAGCCCCGCCAAAGACTTGAGTTTCATCACCCTAAACCCTAATCCCACGATATGAATGCCGACTCGGAGCGGTTCCCGCCACGCTCAGCCTAAATCGCGCCTCGACAGCCAGAAGGTGATTGCTGTCAACACGACCGTTGCTATCCCCAACCCCACAGGGAGCCAGAGCGAAATCGATGAACGCCTCGCCCGACCAGCCAGGTTCTGAGCTTCTGGTGTCACGACCGGCTGTGCCAGCTCCTCGTCGCTAACGGCCCGCTCGCCTGGCGCGCGCTCGGAATCCGCTGGCTCACGCGGTGACGGTTCTTCCTCCACGGCGAACTCCTCGACCGCCTCAGAGGCGACCGGCGATTCCTCCGGCACGGTCAATGTTCCCTCCGGTGGGGCCGGTGCTTCATCCGGTGGGGCCGGTGCTTCATCCGGCACAGCTTCCAGCGCGGCAACCGGCGTGTCATTTTCGCCGGCCTCTAGCTCGCCCAGGCCAGGGGGCGCGCCGTCAGGTCCTTCCATCGGCCCTCCTGGGGCGTCACCTTCCTCCATCTCCGCAGACTCCGGGGTCGGCGCGACGGCTCTTTCCTTAATGGGCCCCTCCCCTTCAGGGACTCCCTCTTGAGGGGCCTCTTCTGCCGGCGCCTCTTCCTGAGGGGCGATGAGGGCTTCGGGTTCCTCCACCTGCTCAGTCTCGGTCTTCATAGCCGTCGTAGCGTCTTCGGGCGCCGGTGGTGGGGCCGGTGCCTCAACAACGGTTGTCTCCTCGACCGCTTCCTCGAGCATCAGCGCCGCTTCTGGCTTCTCCTGCGATCCTGCGAACATCTCCGGCACGAGCCCCCGCTGCATCATTGTGAGGCCAAAGGAGACCACAAACGCCAAGGCCACGAGTGACGTGGCCAGGCGCATCACAAATAGGGGCGTCCTGCGCCGCTCGCGGCGCGGCTTCTCTTTGGCCACCATCGACGGGGTGAGAAGGTAATTGCGAGGTGGTTCGCGCAGGGGTACCGAGCGAACCAGGCTCACGACCTGCTCCATCTCCTCAACGCGACGGCGCAGCGTTGGATCATCTGCAAGGTCGGACTCGAACGCAGCCTGGTGCTTGGGCTCCAACTCCCCATCCAGGTACGCTGAGATCTCAACCGTGCTCCATGTCTTTTGGGTCATAATTCATCTGCCTCCCACAATACCGGCTACCTTATAGACGGTAGCGAGAGGGTAAAAGTTCCCCCTCCTCTTGGAGGAGGTCTTGCATCTCCCTACGGGCCCGTGCTAAACGCGACTTCACCGTACCAAGTGCCACGTCCATCGTCTCTGCTGCTTCCTCATAAGATAATCCCAGTCGGTCGACCAATACCAAAGTCATGCGCTGGTGCTCCGGCAATCGCGCTATCGCTCGGTCCAACAGTCCCCGAAGCTCCTGCTGCTGTATCGATTCCTCAGGCCGCGGCCCCTCGTCAACGAGATGTGGATTGGCCTCTTTCTCCAGATCGCCGAAATCCTCCCACGACACCTTGGGTCGGCGCTTCCGTCGCCTGAACTCATCATAGCAAGCGTTCCGCACGATGCGCAATAGCCACGCACGAAACGAGCCGCCGCGGAAGCTGTCGAGCGCCCGATAGGCAGAGATGAACGCTTCCTGCGTCGCATCATCCGCGGCCGCAGGATCGTGCATAATGCTGTAGGCCAGGTTGTAGACCTGGTTTTGATAATAGAGGATGAGTTCGTTAAAGGCGTCCATGTTGCCGCGTTGTGCGGCCTGGACCAACCCTTCCTCATCAAAGTTCTCGGGCGTCACGGTCATGGCTACCTGCGGTGGCGGTCCTCCTCACGCGTTATCTTGACGTCCACCGGAATCTGGCTATACTTACGATGCGCCGAAGTGGCGGAATAGGCAGACGCAAGCGACTCAAACTCGCTCGGGCTTTGCCCATGTGGGTTCGACTCCCACCTTCGGCATTATAGCGCAAACGGTGTGGTTTTCCAGCCACGCCGTTCTTCTTTTGCAGAATCCTCCGCCAGTCGCACATTGCTCTGGCCTTGCGCTCTCATGCATTTGGGTGTATTATTTATATATTCATATGTATCGATGTCTAAATGGAAGGAGAGCGTATGACGCTTCCCCCTATCACCGAAGAGGAAATCGCCCTGCTGCATCGCTACGTCTGTGAGGGGATTGGCGATCCCAAACGCCTCTTGTTGCTCTATCTGGTCGCTGAGCGCCCTCACAATGTGACGGAGCTCACAGAGATACTGGATGTCGCCCAGCCCACGGTCTCACATCATCTGCGCATCCTGCGTGAACGTGGATTAGTGACGGCGGAGCGAGACGGCACCTCCATCTACTACGCCCTGGCCGACCCACGCATTCTGGAGGCGATCGAGATCATGCGGACGTTCGTCTCCGATCTGCTGAGGGAACGTGCGAACGTCGTGAGCCGGCCTTAGGGCTGGTTCTGGCGCTTCGACTTGTCTGCTATTAGTCTTATCAGCCCCATTAGTTATAGACGGAGGTCGTTGTGACTACATCATCTGAATCTTTAGCAGCCGCTGCATCGAAGGATTCGAAGCTGTCTGAAGCTCAAGTCGCGTGGCTTCAGGAGATATTTGGCGATCGGGCGACCACCCGTCGTGTTGAGCGCAAGCTCTACAGCCACGACATCGGTGAGATGCCGAGCCTGATCAAGCCGTTGATCGGCACGCCCCTGGCTGATGCCGTCGTCCAGCCCAACACGGAAGAGGAGATCATAAGCCTGGTCAAATGGGCCGCTGAAGAGGGCCTTCCCCTCGTCCCCCGCGGCAAGGCGACCTCTGGATATGGCGGCGTGCTTCCGGTCAAGGGCGGCATCGTGGTGGATTTCTTCCGTCTCTCCAAGCTTCTGACCGTCGACGAAGCCACTCAGACCGCGGTGCTGCAGCCTGGGATGGTCTGGGAGCAGGCGGATCGCGAGCTCAAGCGGCACGGGATGACGTTGCGCACCTACCCCAGCAGTTATCCCTCGGCCACGGCCGGCGGTTGGCTGGCACAGGGAGGCGCCGGCTTCGGCTCCTATGAGGCCGGATGGTTCCGTGACAACGTCATCAGCGCTCGCGTCGTCCTGGGCGATGGCTCCGTGGGCATCTTCGAGGGCGAGGGACTGGACGTGATCTACGAAGCCGAGGGCACCACCGGCATCATCACCGAGATGACCATTAAGGTCCAGCCAGACGAGCCGCTGGAGGTGCTCTCCTTAGGCTGCCCCGAGGCCCATAGCCTCCAGAGCCTGTTGGAGCACATCATGCAGGCCGATCTGCCCATCTGGTCCATGCATTTCATCAACCCCCAGATGGCCGCGCTGAAGAACCGCGCGCCGCTGATGACGCATCACGGGCGCCCGGTGGAGAAACGCGTCCTGCTTCCCTCCGCCTACATCGTGACCCTCGCATTCCGCGAACGGGACGCGCAGGCCGTACGGGAGGGCATCCAGGCCGGCATGAAGACGGAGAAGTGCGAGGCCCAGCTGCTCAGCGACGAGATTGCACACCACGAGTGGGCACATCGCTTCCGCATCATGACGGTCAAACGCCTAGGCCCCAGCCTGGTCCCGGCAGAGGTCGTCGTGCCGCTCTCGGGGCTTGGCGTGATGATGAGCGAGGTCGAGCAGAAGATCGAGAAGCCGGTCGTGAAGGAAGGGGTCTTAATTCGCCAAGGGCGCAATCCTGGCGGTGAGCCCGAGGTTGTCATCCTCGGATTCATCCCGGCGGACCAGAGGAAGTTCACCTACAACTTCGTCTTCCCTCTCTCCCTGAGCATCTCTCGGATCGCTGAGAAGTATGGCGGACGGCCCTATGCCACAGGCCTCTACTTCTCCAAGATGGCCCCTAAGGTCTTGGGGGAGGAACGCTTGGAGGTGCTTAAGGCGTTCCAGGCCAAGGCGGACCCCAACGGGATCCTCAACCCAGGTAAGGTCACCGGCAGCACGGTGATCAGCAACGCCTTGATCGCCGCGAATTCGATGGAGCCCCTGATCCGACCATTTGGCAACGCGGTGACCGAGCGGATTGGGGAACATCCTCCTGAGGGAGCCGTCCGGGGCATCCCCGGTGACGTCGCATGGTATGCCTACGCCTGCTCCCAATGCGGATACTGCGTCCAGGAGTGCGATCAGTACTACGGACGCGGCTGGGAAAGTCAGAGCCCGCGGGGGAAGTGGTACTGGCTGCGCGAGTATAGGGAAGGGCGCGAGGAATGGGATCAGTTCATGGTCGACACCTTCCTGGTCTGCACGACCTGTGAGCTCTGTAACCTGCGGTGCTCAGCGGTCCTGCCGATCGAACCGTCCTGGATGAAGTTAAGGGGCAAGCTCATCGACGAGGACAAGCGCATGACCTTCCCGCCTTTCGAGATGATGAGCGCGGCGCTTCAGGATCAAGGGAACATCTGGGCAGGGTATCGCCGCCATCGCGACGATTGGTTCCCTGAAGATCTGAAGGCCAATCACGCGGGCAAGTCCGCGAAGGCGGTCTATTTCGCGGGCTGCACAGCCAGCTACGTCGAGCACGACATCGGCATGGCCACGACGCGGCTCCTCGATGAGGCCGGCGTCGACTTCACCTATCTCGGTCCCAAGGAGAACTGCTGTGGCACGCCGATGCTCGTGGCGGGCAAATGGGACGTCTTTGCCGAGACGATGAAGAAGAACATCGCCGCGGTCAAGGCCGCTGGCGCCGACAGGGTGATCACCTCCTGCCCCGCGTGCAATATGATGTGGCGGCACACCTATCCGGAATGGTGTGAAAAGCTGGACCTCGACTATGATATTGAGTCGAAGCACTACAGTGAGGTGGTTGCAGAGCAGCTGGCGTCCGGTGATTTCGCTTTTCCCGAGAGCGATTCCGAGCCTGTCACGGTCACGTGGCACGACTCCTGCCATATGGGACGGGTCTCCCACGTCTATGAGGAGCCGCGTGAGGTCATTAAGGCGATGCCGAACGTCAACTATGTTGAGATGCCCTACAATCGTGACGAGGCGCACTGTTGTGGCAGCGTCTTAACGTTGATCAAGGAGCCGCCGATTGCGGCGGACATCGGCGAAACGCGTCTGGAGGAGGCCACCGCTGTGGGCGCTCAGACCGTGCTAGCCGCCTGTCCCTGCTGCGAGTTCCAGTTCCGCGTTACGCGGGATAAGAAAGACCTTGACGTGGAGATCGTGGACCTGGCGAGGTTTGCTGCTGAGAAGCTGGGCTATGCGTTCCCGGACCCCAATCCGGAGGTGCAAGCGCAGTGGGCGGTCTTCGAGGCGATGATCGCGTTGATGACACCGGAGGGCTTCGCTGACCTAATGGGCACGATGTGGCCGGAGCTGATCGACGCGATGCCGTTCGGCATGGGGCGGATGATGCGCACAATGGGCAAGGTGCCCGGCGCCCTGGCAGCGATGAAGCCTATGTTACCGATCCTCTTCCCCAAGCTCCTGCCGATGATGATGCCCAAGGTGATGCCGACGATGCTCGATCGCGTTGCTGCGCGCATTCCCATGCCGGCCTATATGTTGGAGCAGATGCCGGACTTGATGCCGCGGGTGATGGATAACCTGATGCCGCATATGATCGATGAGCTCGTGCCCCTGGTCACGGATCCGATGATCGCCTATCTCAGCAGCGAGTAAGTGTAACCATCGCGATCTATCGTGCGGATTGACTCACAACGCAGGCTCAGTGCGGTCAACGCTTGGGCCTGCGGTGTCTATCTTCCCCCTGATGCGTCGCTGTCATCCTCGAACACGGACAAGACTGTGGACAGCAAGGTGTAGTTATCCGGATCGAAGTCCTGCACCCACCCCTCTACTTCTGCGACTGCAGGCCAGCCGGGATCCTCCCCCTGCAGCCGGCGCCAGGCTTTGGGAAAGTGCTCCCAAACCACGGATTCCTCTGGCTCGAGAACGTGCGGTCCCAACGCGGATGACCGCAGCGTACTGATCTCCACAGCCTCGTGGAGATAGTGGTCGATATAGCGTGAGACCAGATGCCGCGTGCGGTCGGTTTGTCCCAATAGGAGCTCTTGTGCGTAGCGGCGTGCTAGGGGGTGAATCTCGTACGTGACCGAGCCGGCGTCGTGTTCGAGCAGTGCTGCGGCGACCAGCTGTCGCAAGATCGACCTCGCCGTATCTGGAGGGATCTCCCATACGGCAGAGGCGCCCCTCGATGTGAAAGGTGCCGGAAAGACGGCCAGGGCTTCGAAGTACGGCTTGAGCTCGTCGTCCAGCAGTTCGTATGCAGCCTCCAGCGCGATGTTCACAGGGGTGTCGGGCGCACGGGCGCCCTGCAACGCCAGGATTCTCCGTTCGGCGGCGTCCAGATGCAGCAGCAGCTCCTGCGATGCCATCCGCGACTTGCCGCTTAAGAGAGCTCCTGCAATGCGCAGCGCCATCGGTAGGTACTGCAGCCGCGCGGCGAGCCGCTGCAGCGTGCGCGAGGAAAGGCCCGTGGTGTCTGGAGCGACCTGGGCGATCAAGCGCAGCGCGTCCTCGGGATCCAACTCGCGCAGCGTCAAAGCGTGCAGCCCTGAGAAAGCCGTCCCGAAGTCGACCCGGGACGTCACGATCACCGGAGCGCCACGTCTGGGAAGTAGCTGACCTATCTGGGCGGCAGCGGTGGCGTTGTCCAGAAGGAGCAGGGCCTCTCCAGCCGTGATCGCCCTGAAGTATCTCTCGCGAAGCCGCCTTGGATGCACCGGAAGGGACCGGGGCATTGAAGCACGAGCCGCCCCAGGGCTGGCATCTGCCGAAGCGACGTTGGGCTGCTCTCGTGTCAACTGCAACCCGTCCAGTGTGTAGAGCACGCGGCTCTGGACCTGAGCGGGGGGCAGGGGTTTGAGCGACGTCGCACCACCGGCTTGTAGGTCTACCTCGATGCAGCCGGCCGGGTAGTGCTCGGCGACCGAGGCGGCCAATGCGCGCGCCAGGGTTGTTGCGCCGATACCTGCCCCACCCGTCTCGCTGAGTATGAGCACGCCGGTGGCTACGTACTGACGCAGCTCAGCCAGCTCCGCCTCCCGACCGATCAGCCGTGGCGCCCACGCACCCACAGGCGCGCGGTGCCTCGATGGATAGGTCCCTTGGACGCTGCGAGATCTTCGGGTCATCGATTCGTCATGCCCCTTCAAGGATGTTTAGAGAGATTGACGGGAGCAGGTGTCTCATATTCCCCCCTACCTTACTGTCTTCTGTCGATACGGCAAACCCCACCCGGCTGTCACATCGGTGAGTCGTTTAGATTGGCGAAACGTCTGTGCAAGCGTAAGCTTATGTCTTACTTGTGTCTTATGTGTAAAAAACTCTTTGACGGGCAGGTCGGCTATGCTATAATTAAGGCACGGATATTGATACCGATTCTGAGACCACTTTGTCAGCTATTTCCAAGGCTACTTTATAATAAACCCCTAGGAGGTTCTTCATGGCCGAACGCAGAATGGTGACGATAGATGGCAACACCGCATGTGCCGGTGTCGCGCACAAGATCAACGAGGTTATTGCCATCTATCCCATTACGCCCTCTAGCCCCATGGGCGAGTTGGCCGACGAGCTGTCGGCTAAAGACCAAACGAATATCTGGGGCTCGATACCGCTGGTTGCTGAGATGCAGGCAGAGGGGGGCGCGGCGGGCGCGATTCATGGCGCCCTGCAGACGGGCGCGCTGACTACAACCTTCACGGCGTCACAGGGCCTGTTGTTGATGATTCCCAACATGTACAAGATCGCAGGTGAGTTGATGCCGACCGTCTTCAACGTCTCCGCGCGCAGTCTGGCGGCACAGGCGCTGTCGATCTTCGGGGATCACACGGACATTACCGCGGCTCGGGCCACCGGCTTCGCGTTGCTCTCGAGCAACTCTGTTCAGGAGGCCCAGGACTTCACCGTCATCGCCCAGGCCGCGACCCTCGAGGCCCGCGTGCCTTTTGTGCACTTCTTTGACGGATTCCGCACCAGCCACGAGATCAACAAGATCGAGGAGCTTTCGAACGAGACCCTGCGTGCGATGATCGACGATGAGCTGGTGCAGGCGCATCGGGAGCGCGCGCTCAACCCGGATCGCCCGGTGGTGCGGGGAACCTCCCAGGGGCCCGATGTCTACTTCCAGGGACGTGAGACCGTCAATCCTTACTATCTCGAGGCCCCCGGCATCGTCCAGAAGGCGATGGACAAATTTGCCGAGCTGACCGGGCGTTCCTATCATCTCTACGACTACGTCGGTGCGCCCGACGCCGAACGCGTCATCGTTCTGATGGGCTCTGGCTGTGAGACTGCCCACGAAACGGTGGAATACCTGGTCGAGCAGGGTGAGAAGGTCGGCATGATCAAAGTCCGCCTTTTCCGTCCCTTCAGCGTCGAGCACTTTATGGAAGCGTTGCCTGAGAGCGTCAAGGTTCTCGCGGCCCTCGATCGCACCAAGGAGCCGGGCAGCGCCGGTGAGCCGCTCTATCAAGACTGCCTGACGGCGGCCGCCGAGCTGGGGCGGAACGTCAAGGTGATTGGCGGTCGCTACGGGCTCTCCAGCAAGGAGTTCACGCCGGCGATGGTCAAGGGCCTCTTTGACGAGATGAAGAAAGAGGCGCCCAAGAATCACTTCACCCTTGGGATCCACGACGACGTGACCCATACCAGCCTGGACTACGATCCCACCTTCAATATCGAGCCCGATGACGTCGTGCGGGCGCTCTTCTTCGGTCTGGGTGGCGACGGCACGGTTGGCGCCAATAAAAACAGCATCAAGATCATCGGTGAGGAAACCGACAACTACGCGCAGGGCTACTTCGAATACGACGCGAAGAAGTCCGGCGGCAGGACGATATCCCACCTGCGCTTTGGGCCTCGCCCGATTCGCTATACCTACACGGTGAAATCTGCCAACTTCGTCGGCTGCCACCAGTTTGGGTTTGTGGAGCAGTTCAATGTGCTTGCCAACGCCGAGAAAGGCGCGACCTTCCTCCTGAACAGCCCCTACCCGGCCGACGAGACCTGGGATCACCTGCCGCGCAAGATTCAGCAGCAGATCATCGACAAAGAGCTCGACTTCTACGTCATCGACGCCTATGAGGTGGCGCGCGATGTCGGTCTGGGCGGTCGCATCAACACGATCTTGCAGACTTGCTTCTTCGCTCTCTCCGGCGTGCTTCCGCAGGACGAGGCGATCGCCAAGATCAAGGAGGCGATCAAGAAGACCTACGGTAAGCGTGGTGCTAAGATCGTCGAGATGAACTACCAGGCCGTCGACCGGTCCCTCGAGGAGCTTCATAGGATCGAGGTGCCGGCGGAGGCCACCTCCGACATAGAGATGCGGCCCCCGGTCAAGGGCGATGTGCCCGAGTTCGTCGAGAAGGTGACAGCCAAGATGATCTTGGGTGAGGGCGATGACCTGCCCGTCTCGGCGATGCCCGCCGATGGCACCTTCCCGGTCGGCACCACGAAGTACGAGAAGCGCAATATCACGCTAGAGGCACCGATCTGGGAGCCCGACATCTGCATCCAATGTGGTAAGTGCGCGATGGCGTGCCCGCACGCTGTGATCCGCCAGAAGGTCTACGATCCCGAGCTGTTGAAGGATGCGCCGGAAGGGTTCCGCTATGCGGACGCCCGGGGACGCAGCTTCTCCGGCATGGCCTTCACCGTTCAGGAGAGCGTCGAGGACTGCACGGGCTGCGAGCTCTGTGTCGAGGTCTGCCCGGCGAAGGACCGCGAGAATCCCGAGCGCAAGGCGATCAATATGACGTCTGTATTGGACATTCGCGAGCGCGAGGCCGAGTACTGGCAGTTCTTCCGCAATGAGATTCCTGACTATGATCGAACTAAGCTGAACCTCAATACGGTCAAGGAGTCTCAGCTTCTGCAACCCCTCTTCGAGTTCTCCGGCGCGTGCCCGGGTTGTGGTGAGACCCCCTATGTCCGCCTGGTCAGTCAGCTCTTTGGCGACCGCGCGGTGATCGCGAATGCGACCGGCTGCTCCTCGATCTATGGCGGCTATATGCCCACGACCCCCTACACTACCAACCCTGAGGGTCGGGGCCCGGCCTGGAACAACAGTCTCTTTGAGGACAATGCCGAGTTTGGATACGGCTTCCGCCTCACCCTTGATAAGCAGGGGCAATATGCTCGTGAGTTGGTTGAGCGTTTCCGCGATAAGCTCGGAGACGAGCTGACCGAGGGCTTGCTCAACGCCGAGCAGATCACCGAGGCCGACTACGCCGCGCAGCGTGAGCGCGTGACGCAGCTGAAGGCGCGTCTGGCCGAGGAGGATAGCCCTGAGGCCAGGGACCTTCTGAGCCTCGCCGACGTCTTGGTTCGCCGGTCAGTCTGGATCTTGGGCGGCGACGGATGGGCTTACGATATCGGCTACGGTGGTCTGGACCACGTGCTGGCCCAGGGGCGCGACGTGAACGTCCTGGTGCTGGACACGCAGGTCTACTCCAATACCGGTGGCCAGATGTCCAAGGCTACGCCGCGCGGCGCCGTGGCGAAGTTTGCATACGCCGGGCGATCACTTCCCAAGAAGGACCTCGGCATGATGGCGATGACCTACGGCAATGTCTACGTTGCGCAGATCGCAATGGGTGCCAACGATGCGCAGGCCCTGCGAGCCATTCGCGAGGCGGAGGCTTACGATGGCCCGAGCCTGATCATTGCGTACAGCACCTGCATCGCCCACGGAATCCCGCAGATGAGCCAGGGCTTCGATCAGATGAAGCGCGCAGTCGATTCCGGTGCGTGGGTTCTCTACCGCTACGATCCGCGTTTGAGGGATGAGGGGAAGAACCCTCTGCAGCTCGATTCCCGCGAGCCCAAGATGGACATCAAAGAGTACATGTACAATGAGGTCCGTTTCCGCACCTTGCTGCAGTCAATGCCCGATCGGGCTGAGGAGCTCCTCAAGCTCGCTCGCGCTGACGCGAAAGCGCGTTGGAACACCTATAAGCAGATGTCCGAGATGGATTATAGCTGGGCAGCTGCTGACTAGGTCTGGCTCAGCACGCAAATCGAAGCGCCCGCCAAGTCATTGGCGGGCGCTTCGCTATACGCGCTCCTCGCGGTGCTAAGCCTAAGCTCGTTCGCGCAACATACGTCGGAGGTGGGGCTCGGCCTCCAAGATGTGCTCGACGGCGAGGTCGATGCCGTTCGTCGCTTTCCCCCCTCGCCTGACCAGGATCGTACGCATGCCGACCTCGG
Source organism: Anaerolineae bacterium (assembly GCA_049974845.1). Taxonomy (GTDB): domain Bacteria; phylum Chloroflexota; class Anaerolineae; order B4-G1; family SLSP01; genus PWVB01. The sequence goes on from JBNGCP010000014.1 coordinate 15,695, forward strand.
AAGCCCCCGTCAGATAGCTGACCTGGTCGTCGAGCAGGACGCACGCCGCAGCAGGCAGATCTAGCTGCCTCAGAACCCAGGTGTAAGCATAGGGATCGGGTTTGCTGTGATAGTCCACGGCGCGGACGTCGAAGATGTGCTCGAAGCACTCGCGAATGCCTAGCTGCCGGGTCACCCGCTCTGCCCAGCTCTTGATGCTGTTGGTAAACACGGCCTTGGGGACCGGCAGACGTCGCAGCATCGCCGCCAACTCTGGATGAGGCCTCAGGTAGCGCGTGACGTTCACGTCGTGAACGTAGTCCAGGTAGGCATCGATGTCGACTTCGGGGTGTTCGCGGAGCAGGCCGGCCATCGTGGTCCCGTAGGTGGTGTAGTAACGGCGCCGCAGAGCCTTGGCCTCCTCCAGGCCGACGCCCAGCGCCTCTGCCATCCACCTCTCGATGCGTCTGCCTACCTCCAGGAACAATCCCGAAGCGTCGGTGTAGAGCGTATCGTCCAGATCGAAGAGCAGGTATTCAATCTCTCTCATAGCCATCTCAGTATAACGCAGCGTGTGAATACGGCATCGGGACAGGCCTACGCCTGTCCCGGTTAACTGTCCCTTACGGCGCTGTGGCAGACGGGCCGCAGCCAGCGTTCTGGGCGGACCGCCGCTAGAGCGTGTCGGAAAGCGGGAGCGCGACCAGGCCGCTGACAATCTTGGGATAGAAGTCCGTGGACTTCTGCGGCATGCGCTCTCCCGCTTGCGTGCAGGCCGCGATCTGCGACATCCTCGTGGGATTGAGCAAGAAGAGGAAGTTAGCCTCCCCCTCGTCCACGGCCTCTAGGCCGGGCCTTGGATCCCGCAGATAGGCAAGATTCTCGCGTCGCAACACGCTCTCTTTGCTCAGCCCCAGCGTCTGCTCCAAGATCAGCTCGTGCAAAATCGTCACGTCAAGATGGCGGAAGTTGGGATCGCGGTCCGGAAGCATTTCGTCGATAACCGCCCTATCCTTCAAGGTGAGCAGCACATAACTGCCATCGTAGAAGCCATAGCGCGGATGTTCAGGCCCGCCCTCTGCCAAGGCCGCCCGCAGCTCGACGAGGGAGTCCATCGGCTCGATCTTGAAGTGGGCGTCCAACGCGTTCAGCAGTTCCTGTCCCGCCATCTGTGTATACGAGTGGATCAGGCGGTGCGTCGGCAGGACGACCAGCCCGGGATCGTTCATGCTCACGAAGGTCGCGAGCACGTAGTTGAATGCCGCGTCGGCCGGCGCGTCCGGATGCTGCTTCTGCATATCGTCGCGATACCCCAAAGCCGTCTCGTAGCGGTGATGGCCATCGGCGATGATGACCGGTTGGATCGACGCCATGGCTGCGACGACCTCCGCGACGATCTCTAGGTCGTTGACCACCCAGAAGTTCTGCTCAACATCGGGTTCGATCACCGTGTCATGCAAGATCCCGGGCATATGCGTGTCCAAGAAGGGTTGCAGCAGGTCGTTGATCGTGGTGTCCGGGTCGGGATAGAGCATGAAGATGTGGCCCCATGCCGTCTCGGTGGCGACGGTCAGGTTCAGCCGATCGACCTTTGGGCCCTTCAGCGTGTGCTCGTGTGGGAGCACAACCCCCTCATCGAACGAGGTCAGTTGCAGCGCCGCGGTCAGACCGCGCCGGATATGCTCCACCCCGTCGGACGTTGTGAAACGCTGTTCCAGCACGTAGAGCGAGGGTTCCGGGTCGCGGATGAGAACCTCTTCAGCGATCCAGTTCCGCATGTAGCATTGGGCTCGCGTATAGACGTTGTTGGCAGCGTCGTCGCCGGCGGTGTGCTTGCCCTGGATGATACGCGTGATGTTGTAGGGGGATTGCTCGTAGTAGAGCTTCTGTTCCTCCTCGTGGATGCGGTCATAGGGCTGAGCGATCACGTCGGATAGCTCGCAGAACTTGTCAGGGTTATAGCGCAGTCCTCGGAATGGGCGGATCGTTACCACAGGATCTCCGATCTTCAGGCGAGATAGGTGGTGGCCAACGTTACGATCTCTTCTCCGACGCGAGCCTGAGCCTCCTCGGTCGCAGCGCCGATGTGGGGTGTGCTGATGACCTGCGGCAGCTCCACGAGCTTGCGCAGCCTCTCGCTCTCCGGGGGCTCCTCGGTGTAGACATCGAGGCCTGCGCCCGCAACCTTACCGCTGGCTAATGCATCATAAAGCGCAGCCTCGTTCACGGTGCCACCGCGCGAGGCCTGGATGAGGTAGACGCCCTCCTTCATCTTGGCAAAGGCCGCAGCGTCGATGAGGTCGTGCGTTTCCTCGTTATGCGGGACGTGCATGCTGATAAAGTCGGAAACCTTGAGAAGCTTGTCCAACGAGATCACGTCGCGGTGCTTCACATAGGGGTCGTAGGCGACGACCTCCATGCCCAGGGCTCTTGCCTTTTCGCCCAGCAGTTGCCCGATGCGTCCGTAGCCCACGATCCCAAGCGTCTTGCCTGCAATCTCGGTCCCCTTCAGCTTCTTCTTGTCCCAACGCCCGGCCTTCATCGAGGCATCGGCCGGCGGGATGTGACGGACCAGCCCTAGCATCATGCCCAGGACTAGCTCCACGACGGCGGCCGTGTTGGCGCCGGGCGTGTTGCGCACGTCGATACCCTTGGATTCTGCGTAGGCAACGTCAATACTGTCCAGCCCCACGCCCCCCCGAATAATGACCTGCATCTTCTGGGCGCGGTCGATCAGGTTTGATCGCACCTTCGTGCGGCTGCGGACCACCATGCCCTCGTACCCACCGATGATCTCGGCCAGTTCTTCCTGGGTGATGTCGTCGCGTACATCGACCTCGATGCCAGCCGCGCGCATCTCTTCAATAGCCGAACGGTCGATGGGGTCACATACCAGTAGTTTGCTCATAGGTTAGTCCTCTCCTCATGCAACCAGAGATCACATCGTTGGGTGTGTCACGCCAGATCCAGAATGTCGTCAATCTCTCCTAAAACCCACTTGACGTCGTCGACGGTCAGGTCTCCCATATGGGCAATGCGGAACGTCTTCTCCCTGAGCTTGCTGCCATATCCGTTGGAGATCATCGCGCCACGCTGGCCCAGCTCCTTGTTGAGATCGGCAATGCTGACGCCCCGCGTGTTCTTGATGGTGGAGACCGTGTTGGAGAGGAAGGCCTCGTTCGCGAAAAGCGCCCAGTGTTGTCGCGCCCACGCGCGGACCACCTCAGCCATCTCGATGTGGCGGGCCCACCGGTTCTCAAGTCCCTCGGCCAGGATATCGTCCATCTGTTGGTTGAGTGCCTGGATCAGACTGATGGCGGGCGTAGCCGGGGTCTGATTGCGCTTGTAGTACTTGAGCATCGTGAGGAAGTCGAAATAGTACCCACGATTGGGCGCCTGTTCGGCCCGATGGAGCGCCCGCTCGCTCACGGGCACAATCGCAAGGCCCGGCGGCAGGGCAAAGCACTTCTGTGAGCTCGAGATGACCACGTCGAGATCCCAAGCATCAAATTCAATCTTGACACCCCCCATCGCGGAGACCGCATCGACCAAGATCACCACGTCGGGATAGCGCTCGCGCACCATCGCCGCAATCTCTTGGAGGGGGTTCATCACACCCGTCGAGGTCTCGTTGTGCGTGACCGTCAGCACATCGTAGTCGCCTTGGCTCAACGCCTCATCGATCATCTCGGGCGTGAATCCCTCGCCCCACTCGACGTCAAGTCGATCGGCGGGCACGCCATTTGCCTCGGCGATGTTGAACCAGCGCTCAGAAAACGCGCCACAGACGGGGATCAGGGCGCGCTTCAGAACTGTTTGGCGCAGGGCTCCCTCCATAACACCCGTGCCGGAGGCTGTGTAGATGAAGACGGGCTGCTCGGTGTAGAGAAGTTTCTGGAGTTTGGGGGTGACCTCGCCCTGTAGATCGGAGTATTCGGTGCTCCGGTGCCCGATCATTGGCGCCGTCTGCGCCTCAAGGATGGATTCGCGCACATGGGTGGGGCCGGGTATGAAAAGCTTCTTGTACATTGGTAACCTCCTGATAGGCTCCTAGCTGTTGGTCCAACGGCTCGTACGGAACTCCGAAGGGTACAGCGCCTGCATCCCTGCCACGTAGGGCAGATGATGCCCGTAGATTACTCCAGACCCGGCACACCGTCAATGGTACCGGTGACCCACAGGCGTACCGAGTCCATTGCTGCCACGACCAAAAACGCGAAGACAAATCCCCAGACCAGTGGGATCCAGGCGCTTCGCCATCCCTGGATCTCGCCATCGCGATGGGTCAAAAGCACGAACATCATCGCGCCTAGCAGAACGAACATGGTAAGGACGCCTGCTATACTGTAGATCGTGACGCCCCAAAGTGCAAGTCGCGAGGATGAGGACACCAGTAGAAGGATCAGCCCGGTCATGGCCAACTCCGCCATGATGAGCAAGGCCATCTCGTGCCAAGAGCGCAGCGTGGGGCTGTCCTCCCCATCGGACCACAGCGATTGGTTGAAGGCCGGGACGAGAATAATGCTCATCGACATGCCCATCAGCGATCCAGAGAGCAGACGCAGCCACGGCTGGGGGGCGTAGCCCAGGATGCCTACGCCGGGCGGGCGCGACATCCATTGCTGCAATAGGCCATAAAACTGGCTGTCAGCGGTCGCCGAGTTGATGCCATCTAGCGCCCAGAGGGCCGCAAAAACCAGAGCGGGGACAAAGAACGGCCAACGGGGAAAACGCATCGAGCGCCGCCGTCGCCAGAGCCCCCAATGGATCAGGACCCCCGTCAAGGCTCCGGGGAAGGTCCCGGTACAGCGCTGACAGAGAGGGAGCTGCTGACCATCGATGCTATAGGAGTGACTCGGCCGGCGATGACAGACGGCTGCTCCGACGTAATCCGCCTTGCGAAGGAGCCCACCCGGGGTGCCAAAAAGCAGAGCTATGAGGCCGGTGAGGGCCAGGGCAACCCCAAGCCACTTGAATATGGATGGAAAAGGCTTCGACACTAGGATGTCCTCATATGGACCGGGAGGTACTCCATCAGATTGATGTACTGGAAGACCCATCCCCGGCCCCAGTTCGGCTTCTCCCATTCCACCTGGTGCAAGGCTGCGTTCCAGGTCCACAGCCTTGGCGTATCCGAGCCGACCAGGATGCGCCACATCGCTCCAATCGAGCCGCCGTGGGCCACGATCATCACGCTCTCTTCCTCAGCATGCCGGTCCACGATACGGCGTAAGGCGGCCTCAATCCGACTACGGAAGCGAAGGTAGCCCGGTGAGAGCTGGGCATCGATGGGCGATGGGTCCCACCTCGAGACGGGCTCAGGCGCCCAGCCGGCCTCCCACTCGTCGAACTCCCTGAGCTCCTCGTCGATCATAACAGGCAGGTGCACATAGTCGGCCACAATCTCTGCCGTGCGCTGGGCGTGCTGGAGATGGCTGGTATACAGAGCAGCGGGTTCATAGTGAGTGGTGAGGTACTCACCCAACCGGTGGGCCTGGAGTTCCCCTAGCTCGGTCAAGGGGGCGTTTGAGCCTGCTGAGTCCCCCTCCACCTGCCACAGAGACTGGCCATGTCGGGCCATTAGAAGTTTCATGGGGACCGATTATAATAGGCTGAGACTAAAAAGACAAGCATTCGCCGACATCCCACCAGGGTCGGTTCTAGTCGGCCTCCGCCCATCTGTGGGCCGTTCTTTCCAGGAGTGACGTATGAGCGACACGCTTTCAGACTTGGTAGACCAAGTGACGGACACAGCCAGCCGCGCAGCGCCGGTCGAAATCTGCATAGGTGCGCACTGGACCCTCGCGAGCCTGCAGTGCGATGGCCGGATCCGTGGGGGGTTAGCGTCCACCCTCTCCGGTGGCGACGATCACCATCATGGTGCCAATCCCCCGGTTAGGGCTGCGGGTCATCTGCTGGAGGCGACCGCCTCCGGGCTTGTGGCGCTGGCCTCAAGCGATAGCCTGCTGGAGGCCAGCGTCGGCATGGCGGTCATCAACGCCCTGCTCGATGTGGACGAGAGCCGGTGTCGCGAGGTGAATGCGGCTGATGTGATCGCCGCCCGCGGTGCGGGCGGCAACGTGGCAGTCGTAGGGCACTTCCCCTTTATCCCCGACTTGCGCGATGTCGTCGAGACGCTCTGGGTTTTGGAGCTCAATCCGCGAGATGGTGACTTGCCCGCCCAGATGGCTCCAGAGGTCCTGCCCCAGGCGGACGTTGTGGCGCTGACGGGAACCTCTCTGCTCAACAAGACCTTCGACGACTTGATGTCGCTCTGTCGTCCCGAGGCATATGTCGTGGTGTTGGGGGCCACGACGCCGCTCTCCCCCCTGCTCTTTCGCGGGGGCGTCGACGCGATCTCAGGTACGATGGTTCTTGACTGCGACAAGGTCAGGACGGCTGTCACCCAGGGCGCGACGTTCCGCCAGATACCGGGCAAGCGCCTGGTCACAATGTTCAGGAACGGGGTTTAGTGCCGAGATCCTCTGAGACAAAGGGTACAAAAGCGACCCCGCCCAGGTCGATCTTCTGGATCTGCCCGTCCTCTTTGATGATCTTCCACAGCGTCTGGAAGCTGCCTGGTCGGCCTACGGGAATGACCATGCGGCCGCCGTCGGCTAGCTGGTCGATCAGGGGCTGGGGTATCTCCGGTGCGGCTGCGGTGACGATGATGCCATCAAAGGGCGCGCGGTCGCGCCAACCCTCGAAACCGTCGGCGCGTTTGCACCTTACAGTGTACCCCAGCCGTTCCAGCCGGGATTTGGCTTCCTCATAGAGCTCGGGGATCCGCTCTATGGTGTAGACCTCCATGCCCATCTCATCCAGCACCGCGGCCTGATAGCCCGATCCCGTTCCAATCTCCAGCACCTTGTCGCCCGGTTCCAGATCGAGTGCTTCGGTCATAAGGGCCACAATGTAGGGCTGCGAGATCGTCTGCTGATGGCCGATCGGTTGCGCGTAGTCGTCGTAAGCACTTCTGGCCCGCGACTCAGGCACGAACTCGTGGCGCGGCACGGTGGCCATCGCACTCAAAACGCGTTCGTCCTCGACGCCCCGCCGCCTGATCAGGTTGATCATCTCTTGTCGGTCCATAGTGTCCCCCCTCTCAATCACAACGCACAGCTCACGAATGAGCAGAGATCGGTGCTTGCGCCCTACTCACATTCCTCCGGTGCCGGGAAGGAGATCTCGCCCTGCCAGCTTAAGCTCTCTGCCCCTGAGAGCACCCATATGTCCACCGGATAGGGTTCGCAGCGATACCATTCAAAGGCGATTTCGCCGTCCGGCAGCTCCGTCGACGCCCGAATCTGCCCCTCAAAGTATCGCGGCTGCCCACTTCCGCCCGTGGCTTCGATCCGGGCCACCCCCGACCAACGGTTCCTCTCAGGGGCATCCTCCCAACTGAGCAGCACCGGTTCGGCCACCTCCAGAGGTTGCCGGGTGGTGGCCTGTAGCTCGAGCGCCTCAGAGGGGGTGGGCGTCAGCCGGGGTACATCCTCGACGGCGATCTCAAGCACCACGGGGCTACCAAAGGCCGTGCCATCCTCGCCACGCAACTCCCACGTGGCTCGGTACGTGCCCAGTTCCTCGGGCGCTGTCAGCGGCGCGAGAATCTGCGCCCCTTCGCCTGGCCCCAAAGCTGCAATAGGAAAGACCTCCGGTGCACCGAGCTGGTGCCCGCCCGCAAAATGGAACGTGGAACCCGCTGGCCACGAGCATTTGCCACCGTTGCGCAAGGTGATATAGGCCAGCAGGGGCGTGCCCGGTGCGACAACGTCTCCGGGTTCAACGCGTATCTGGTCGACTTTTACTCGCAGTGTGCAAGCTAGGGTCGGCGTCGGCGATGGCCTCAAGGCCGCGAGCGAGCGAGGCTGCTGAGCCGTCGGGACCGGCGTAACCGTCTGTGGCGTCGTCGTCGGTTGCGACATCGCGGTTGTTTGTGACGTCGTTAACGTTCGCGTCAGCGCCGGCTGCGACGTGGTGCGCGTGGCTGGGACGGCGTCGGCTGCCCCTGGAGCGAGCAGGTTCCGAATCCCTGGGGGCAGGTTTCTGCCGAGACCCAGCCAGAGTCCCCCGGCCACCACCAGGGCCAGCACGGCAAGCGCGCTAACGCGCAGTAAGCGCGCCACGGCCGACCGCTGCGGGGTGATGGGTTCCGCTTCTGGGGAAGGCTCTCTTACTACCGGCTGCCACGCTTCACCGCGGTCCTCGCTTGTGCGCGAGGATGCGTTGCCCTCGAGCGCCGTCGCAGCATCAGCGGCGATACGCTCCTCATATCGATCTGCAGGGGCCGTTGCCTCGGCGATTGCTTTCTCTGCGTCGTCGGTTGCCTCCTCTGACGACGTTGCTGTCACAGGAGGCGCGATCAGCGGTGAGCTTCGTTGCTTCGCTACGTCTGGCTCCAGACTCGGTGCCTCCGCCAGCGCCCCGCGCAATGCATCGGCCATTTGGCCCGCCGTCTCGAAACGATCTGCCGGATCCTTTTCCAGACCCCGCAGGATGACGCTCCCCAGCTCCTCTGGGATCTCGGGTTTCCACAGGCACGGGCTGGGCGGTGCGGTGTTGATGTGTTCCATCACCATGCCCATCGGTGACTCCGCGGTGAAGGGAAGGCAGCCCGTGAGGCTGTGGTAGATCACCACGCTGAGAGAGTAGATGTCGGAGGAGGCCGTCCCCGACTTGCCAATGCCGATCTCCGGCGCCATGTAGGCGGGCGTGCCTACCATCGCACCACTTGCGGTCAGGCCAGAAAGGGTGAGCATCTTGGCGATCCCGAAATCGGTGAGGACGGGCTCCTCTTCGTTGAGGAACATGATGTTCGCGGGCTTGATGTCCCGGTGGATCATCCCGCGTTGATGTGCGTAGTCCAGGGCGTCCGCGATTGAGGCGCCGACGCGAACGGCCTCCTCGCAGGAAAGGCAGTTCCCCTCCAGGCGGTCCTTGAGTGTCGGGCCCTCGATATACTCCATGACCATGTAGTAAATGCCCAGCTCGTCATGGCAATCGAAGTCGTAGACCTGAACGATGTTGGGGTGACGCAACGTGGCGACAATGCGAGCTTCGCGCTGGAACCGGGTGACAAATCCCGTATCATCGGCAAGGAACGGATGGAGAACTTTGATGGCCACCATCCGGTTGAGCTGGACTTGCTGGCCCTTGTAGACCTCTGACATACCGCCATGGCCGATATGCTCAAGGACCTCGTACTTGCCCAGGGTCTTGCCGATCAGGTACGTGACACTGCTCACTTTATTCCTTGTTTTCTCTCCCTAACACGATCTCGCGGCCCGGTGGGCTCAACGCACCCAACCCATCAAGATGGCGATGCCAACGTGAATCCGGCTGGACCGGGACGCTGGGCGTCCCATCGCAGTCATTATACCGCCTAATATCGCCCTCACAAGAGTTCGCGCCGGCGGGTCGTTTGTGAATTCTGGTATAATTTCTCTTACTATGGCATTGCTTGCTGCATCGAATCTGTGGAAGTATTTCGGCGCTGACGATATAATCACCAACCTCTCCCTGGAGCTCCACGAGGGCGAGAGGGTCGCGCTCGTGGGGGCAAACGGGTGTGGGAAGAGCACGTTGCTGGATATCTTGGCCGGACGCCTTGAACCGGATGATGGCAGGGTCACCCGAGCGCGCGACAGCCGTCTGGGGTATCTGCCCCAGCAGCCCGACTTCGAGGGAGAGGGAACCTTGTGGGAGGCGATGGAAGCCGTCTTCGCCGACCTGATGGCCCGGCAGGAAGAGCTCCACCGCCTCGAGGCCCTGATGGCTTCCGGCGACGAGGCGGAGCGTGAGCGCGCTATCGAGCGCTATGGTCGGGAGCTCGAGGCCTTTGAGCGGGCGGGGGGCTTCACGTATGAGGCGCGCATCGGGCAGGTACTCGGAGGCCTGGGATTTCAGGAACGGGAGTTTCATCAGCCCGTGGCGCACCTCAGCGGCGGGGAGAAGACGCGGGCCCTATTGGCGCGCCTCCTCCTGGAGGAGCCCGATATCCTGCTGCTGGACGAGCCCACCAACCACCTCGATCTCGCTGGGATCGAGTGGCTAGAGGATCAACTGACCGTGTGGAATGGCGCGATGATCGTTGTTGCCCATGATCGTGCCTTCCTGGATGCCGTTGCTACGCGGGTCTGGGAGATGGCCCAGGGATCCTTGGAGAGCTACACGGGTAACTACAGTGCCTATGCGGCGCAACGGGCCGAGCGCCGCGCCCGGCGACAGGCCGAATACGAGGCGCAGCAGCGTCACATTGAGGAGACTGAGGACTACATTCGCCGCTACATGGCCGGACAGCGCTCGTCGCAAGCCAAGGGGCGGCTGAAGCGCCTGGAACGCCTGGAGCGCGTGGAGCGTCCCACTGAGGTGCAACAGATCCACGTCGATCTCCAAACCTCTCTTCGCAGTGGGGATCTGGTTCTTGGTCTCTACGACCTCGCGGTCGGCTACGAACGGGACAAGCCCATCCTCGAGGTCGACGAGGCCGAGATCCGCCGCGGGCAACGGGTGGCCTTGATGGGGCCGAACGGTTCCGGCAAGACCACGCTGTTGCGCACGATCCTCCGACGGTTGAGGCCGCTGGAAGGGCGGGTTCGCATCGGTGCCGCCGTGCGGATTGGCTACTTCTCTCAGGTTCAGGATCATCTGCGTCCTGGCAAATCCGTATTGGAGACACTCCTGGACGCCGGGATGGATTCGATCGCCGAGACCCGCAACTTCTTGGCGCTCTACGGCTTCCGCGGTGATGATGTCTTTAAGGATGTCGGTGTCCTGTCGGGTGGAGAGCGTGCCCGGGTAGCGATTGCCATCCTCTCGTTGGCCAAGGCCAACTTCCTGCTGCTCGACGAGCCGACAAACCACCTGGATATCCCCTCGCAAGAGGTTCTGGAGGACGTCCTGCTCAGCTTCAACGGCACGATCTTGATGGTGAGCCACGACCGTTACCTGACCCAAAGGATCGCCACGCAGATCTGGGCGATTGGCGACGGCGTCCTTCACGTCTTCTCCGAGGGGTATAAGGACTATCAGGCTTGGCATCAACTATGGCGGAGCGCGCCGCGCCAGGCCAAAGAGCAGGATGATGCGGAGCGGGCGCAACGGGAGGCCGAGCGTCGGGCCCGACGCGAGCGTGAACGGGCCCTCAGCCGTCAGGAGGCCCGGCTTGAGGAGCTGGAGGCCGAGATCCACAGCTTCGAGACGCGCCTCGAGGAGCTGACCCGCGCCCTCGACATGGCCGGTCGTGCGCAGGATGTGGCGCGGGTCTCTAAGCTGGGGGCGGAGTATCGCCAGATCGAGGCCAAGCTGAGCCAGCTTCTTGAGGAATGGGCTGAAGTAGCCGACACACCGGTGCCCTAAGGAGGCCCGCGCCTCGCCCCTTGGGTGCATTTAATCTCTGGGGCAAGAGGGCGTGTTTCGCGTTGGGGGCGGCTTGTCGATTTGTGGGTCGGAAGTGCTGCCTTGAGCCCGCTGTCTTGATCCTGGATCTACCTGTTCGGTCTCACGTCTTATCATTGACACCGAGGGAGCTTCTTCGAGATGAGGTCCGACGCCAGCGCTGATATTCCCTATCGTATAGGTCTGACGGGCAACATCGCCACGGGAAAGACCACGGTCGGTCACATGCTGGTCGAGCTCGGCGCAGAGTTGATCGATGCAGATCGGGTCGCCCACGCCGTGATGGCCCCCGAGGGCGCCGCCTACGAACCCGTGGTCGAGGCATTCGGTTCGGATATCCTCGCTCAAGACGGCACGATCGATCGCGGGAAGCTGGGCCGCCGCGTCTTCTCCGATCCTGCAGCCTTGCGGCGCCTCGAGGCGCTCGTGCACCCCCCGGTGATTGCGGCTGTGGAACGACGGATTGCCTGTAGCTCCGCGCCGGTTGTCGTCGTTGAGGCGATCAAATTGCTGGAGAGCGGGATGGCTGCGTCCTACGAAGCCATCTGGGTCACCACTTGCTCCTCGGCAACGCAGCTTGAGCGTCTGGTGAAGGGGCGTGGTATGGACAGTGATGCTGCGCTGCAGCGCATTCGCGCGCAGCCGCCTCAGGAGGAGAAGCTCGCGCAAGCCGATGTCGTCATCGACACGGAGGGAACGCTCGACGAGACGCGCGCTCAGGTTCGCACCGCTTGGTGCGAGATCCGCCAGGAAGCTGCGGGTGACTGCGAGGACGATGGATGAAACGTCGCTATCTCCGCACTTCTGAGGTCGCAGTCGCGGTGGGTGTGCACCCGAACACCGTCCGGATGTATGAGGCGTGGGGGCTGCTTCCGGAGATTCCGCGGACGCCCAGTGGCTATCGCAAGTTCACCGAGGCGCATGTCGACCAGATGCGTCTAGCTCGAATGGCGTTCAAGGGCCCATGGCCTGGCAGGGCGATTCGTCAGTCCGTCGTCGATCTCGTCAAACAGGCCGCATCAGGTGACCTCGGCGGCGCCTTGGAGAAGGCCTACGATCATCTGGCTTTGGTCAAGGCCGAGGAGGCGCAGGCGGAGAGCGCGATCAAGCTCCTGGAGCGCTGGGCTGGGGGAGCCGCCGCGGATGCGACGACGGCGCAGCTCCACATCGGCGAGGTAGCCGAGCTTCTCGGTGTGACGTGCGACATGCTGCGGAATTGGGAGCGCAACGGCCTGATTAGGGTCCCGCGAAATCCTGCGAACCGCTACCGGGTCTACGGTGCCCGCGAGATCGGCCGTCTCCGCGTGATCAGGATGCTGCGCCATGCCGGCTATAGCATGATGGCGATTCTGCGAATGTTGCTGCAGCTGGATCGCGGCGAGGCCGACGATCTGCGCAAGGCGCTCGATACCCCTAGCCCCGATGAGGATGTCTACTCGGCGGCAGATCAGTGGCTCACGACCCTCACCGATTGGGAGCAGCGCACCAATGAGATGATTGCCCTCCTTGAGGCGATGATCCGCAAGCGTCATCGCCGCTAGACAACGCCTATCCCACACTCTCCATCATTGCTCGATAGGTAGCCTCCTTGCGCGTTTTGAAGTACAGTAGGCGCAGCCTTCAGCTACAGCAGGATTAGGAAGTAGAGGAGTAAGAAGTGACGCGTGCTGAGCGTCCATCTGCTGTTTACTTCCTACTCCTTTCTTCTTACTCCTGCCTGACGACTGATAGCTAACAGCTACCGTCCCAAGACACACATTCCAGCAAGAGGGAACTCACAATGAGCACAGACAAACTCCGTGTCGCAATCATTGGCACTGGCATGATTGCGCAGATCGCGCATATCCCCGCGTGGCAGGCGCTCTCCGACGATGTCGAGCTCGTCGCCGTCGCCGACATCCTGGAGGAACGGGCGCAACGAGCCGCCGGTCACTTCGGCATTCCGCACGCGTACGGTGATTGGCAGACGATGTTGGACGAAGTCACACCGGACATCGTCTCCGTCTGCACGCCCAACGTCTACCACAAAGCCCCGACCATCGCAGCGCTGCGGGTGGGGGCCCACGTGCTATGCGAGAAGCCGATCAGCACCAGCGTGGCGAATGCCGAGGAGATGTACGCGGCCGCCGAAGCCGCCGGGCGTGAGCTCTTCGTTACCCAGACTGCACGCTTCAGCGCGGGCAGCATGGCCGCCAAGGAGTTTGCCGACGCCGGAAAACTCGGAGAGATCTACTATGCCGAAACGGCAGCGCTTCGCCGCCGCGGCATTCCCACATGGGGTGTCTTCCATATGCGGGAGCATAACGCCGGGGGGCCGGTCTACGACCTGGGCGTCCACATGATCGATCTGCTCTTCTGGATCATGGGGAATCCCCGCGTCGTGGCTGTCTCCGGTCAAACCTACACCAAGTTCGGCAACCGCGAGGAGGAGCTGGCGACCTCCTTAGCCGACAGCGGCGCGCCGGCCGGGGTCCTCACCCCTCGTCCCTATGACTACCGCGAGTTCGATGTAGAGGACTTCGCCGCGGCCCTTATCCGCCTTGAGAACGGTGCGACCGTTGTGCTGCGCACATCCTGGGCGGCCAATGTCCCAGATGACCCGGCGAAGACGTTTGTTCTTGGCACCGAGGGCGGTCTGCAACTCCACCCCCTGCAGCTCATCACCAACGTCGGCAGGTACCAAGCCAACGTCGATTTCGAGGTGCCCCGCGATCGCGACGTGCCCTTCTCCGGACACCATTGGGCGATGGAGCACGCAATTCGTGTCCTCCGCGGTGAGGAGGAGAAGATCGTGAAGCGCGCCGAGGTCCTCAACGTGATGGCCGCTCTGGACGGCATCTACCGCTCTGCCGAACTGGGCCGAGAGGTGCAGCTCGATTGAGCTCAGTACATCCTGATTTCGGAGGAAAACCTAATGCCTGATTACAAACCCTACACCAAACGTCACCTGGACACTGCGTTGCGGATGATCGGCGAAGCCATCTACGTCAAAGTCGCGCCACTGACCATCCACGCCTGGCGCACCCACGAACCGGTGCCTTTCGCAGAGCGCCAGAGCGGAGAGCTGCTCGAGCTCGAGATCGGCGACAAGTGGGGCGACCTCTTTGACAGTGCGTGGTTCCACTTCACGGGCGAGGTGCCGGCAGGTGCTGCCGGTAAGCACGTCGTCTTGTTGCTCGACGTTAACGGGGAGATGGCCGTCTTCGATGCGGAAGGCGTCCCCGTCCGGGGCCTGACCCCTGTTGGCTCGGAGTATGATTACAGCTTGGGCGAGCCCGGTAAGCGCGTCCTGCAGGTGGCTCAAGCGGCATCCGGCGGTGCCGCCATTGACCTATGGGCCGACGCGGGCTGTAACGATCTCTTCGGTCGTCTCTCCGGCGACGGCGCCGTCCGTGAGGCGAGCATCGCCGTCTGTCGCGACGAGGTGCGGGCCCTCTACTATGACTTCGAGGTCCTCCTGGATCTGCTCAAGGTTCTCGATGAGGAGAGTCCCCGTCACCAACAGATCCTCACAGGGCTGACGGACGTGGTCCACCTGATCTATGCCGGCATCCCTGAGAACGCGGTGAAGGCACGCACGATCCTGGCTCCGCTCCTGGCGCAGCGTGGCGGCGATCCTTCACTCGAGATCAACGCCGTCGGGCACGCCCATATGGACCTCGCCTGGCTCTGGCCCATCCGCGAGACCATCCGCAAGGGCGCGCGCACCTTTTCCACCGCACTCGAGCTGCTGGACCGCTATCCCGATTATGTCTTCGGCGCAAGTCAGCCGCAGTACTATCTGTGGATGAAGGAGCGTTATCCCAAACTCTACGACAAGATCAAAGCTAAGGTCTTGGAGGGGCGCATAGAGCCGCAGGGGGCGATGTGGGTGGAGGCCGACACCAACGTCTCCGGAGGCGAGGCCTTGGTGCGCCAGCTTCTGGAGGGCAAGCGCTTCTTCAAGGAGGAGTTCGGCGTCGACCTCGACTACCTCTGGCTCCCTGACGTCTTTGGTTACACGGCGGCGCTGCCGCAGATCCTCGACAAGGCCGGGGTGACCGTCTTCTCGACCCAGAAGCTGTCGTGGAGTTTGATCAACACCTTCCCCCATCATTCGTTCCACTGGCAGGGGATCGATGGGACGACGGTTCTCACCCATATGTTGCCGGAGGAGACCTACAACAGCCCGGCTGCGCCCCGCTCGGTCCGCACCATCGAGCGCAACTACAAGGACAAGGACGTCTCACACCACGCGCTGATGGTCTTCGGCATCGGCGACGGCGGCGGGGGACCTGGCGCAGAGCATCTGGAGCGGTTGGCGCGTATCAAGAACCTCGCCGGCCTCAGCCCCGTCAAGCAGGAGCCGGCGGCGGCCTTCTTCAAGATCTGGAAAAAGGAGGCCGAGCGCTTCCCCACATGGGTGGGCGAGCTCTACCTTGAGCGCCACGAGGGGACGCTGACCACCGAGGCGCGCAACAAGTGGTATAACCGCAAGATGGAGCTGGGCCTTCGGGAGCTTGAATGGAGCGCTATAGCAGCCGGGCTCCTGGTCGGCGCTGACTACCCGTCCGCCCGCCTCAAGGAGATCTGGCGCGAGGTGCTGCTCTACCAGTTCCACGATATCCTCCCCGGCTCGTCGATCAAACGGGTCTACGACGAAAGCCTCGCACGCTACGAAACGCTCTACAAGGACGTGGAGGCGCTCACCGCAGAGGCTGACGCGCAGATCGCCGGTCGGGTCGACACCGCGGGCATGGCGGCGCCGGTGGTGGTGCACAATTCCCTCTCCTGGCCGCGTCGGGAATGGGTTCGGGCGCACGAGCGGTGGATCGACGTCGAGGCGCCTGCGATGGGATACGCAGCCGTCGACGCTGCTGCATCTAACGACCACGGTTCGGCGTTATCGGCCTCGATCGATGGGTTGGAGAACGACGTCCTGCGCGTGAGCTTCGCCGAGGATGGCAGCATCACCTCGCTCTTCGACAAGCGCTTCAACCGGGAGATCATTCCCGCGGGAAAGACCGGCAACCGGCTGGTCGTCTTTGCCGACCCTGGCGACGCGTGGGATTTCCCGATGGACTACGCGGAGCAGACGCCACGCCGCATGGCGCTGATCGACGTCGAGGCCCGCGTTGACGGGCCCAAGGCGATCGTCACCCAGACCTATCAGCTCGGCCACTCGGAGCTGGTCCAGGACATCGTGCTGACTGCTGGCTCGCCACGGCTCGACTTCGTGACGCGCCTTCACTGGCGGGAGACGCGGGCGATGCTGCGCACGCGCTTCCCCATCGGCGTTCACGCCGACGAGGCGACCTACGAGATCCAGTTCGGGCACATTCGGCGCCCGACCCACCGCAACACGACCTGGGACTTGGCCAAAGACGAGGTCGCTGCGCACAAGTGGGTCGACGTCTCCCAGCGCGACTACGGCGTCGCGCTGCTCAACGATGCCAAGTACGGGCACAAGATCAAGCGCGAGGGGCAGAGTCCGGTGATCGATCTCAACCTTCTCCGCAGCGTGCCCTACCCGGGCGCCAATCCCTATGTAGACGCGACGTTCCCACCGGGCGAGCCCCATCTCGGGTTCACGGATCAGGCCGACCATCTTTTCACCTATGCTCTCTACCCCCATCCCGGCGACGTCGTGTCGGGGGGCGTCATCCAGGCTGGATACGCGCTGAACGTGCCGCTGCGGCTGACGCCGGTGGACGCTCACGAGGGTGAGCTGCCGCGGACAGCCTCGCTGCTGCAACTCGATACCCCGGCGGTGATCGTGGAAGCCGTTAAGCACGCGGAGGAGGGTGACGCTATCGTCCTCCGCCTTTACGAGGCCACCGGTGCCTCTGTCGATGCCTCGCTGCACCTTGGCTTTGATGTCGCCGCGGCTGCCGAGGCGGATCTGATGGAGAATCCGCTCCGGGAGCTCCCGGTCTCGGACAACGCTGTCGAGCTGGCCTTCACACCTTTCGAGATCAAGACGTTGAGGGTCACGCCGGCGTCAGCGTGACCTCTGATCGTGCTTCACCAAAGGCCCGCCCAGGAGAGTCGTTGGGCGGGCCTTTTCATCTCCGTTGGACGCTAGCCGGACATGGCCGGGTTCAGGACCCGACCCACAAAGAGGATGACGTCCAGCTCGGTATCGTAGATGAAGTAGATGAAGGGTCGTTCTACCCGCACCATGAGCGGCATCGACTCTTCCGCGACCACGACACCGGTGGCTGCGGCGGCCTCGGTGCCCTCTTCATCCACCGAGACGAACGCCTTGTGGGCCACGTGAGAGATGTAGAGCCGTGTCGTCCCGTCCATCCCCGACAGATCCGCCAGATCCGGGTCGAAGGCATCGATCATCCCAAGATCGATCAGGATGTCTTTGAGCGCCAACCGCGCGTCGTAGGAGAACTTGGGCATGTAGAGCTTCACGTCCTTGGCCTCAGTGCTGTCGATGAGCGTCTGCGCAAGGCCGGCATCCAGTTCCGCCTCGATCTCTTCGAATTCGCCCTCCGCCGGTACCAGCACCATCATGTGCATGCGGTCTCCCTTGTAAGGAAGATCGACAGCCTGATACCGCTCCGTCTCAGCATGGAGGGTCGTCGCCCTGCGCGCCATCATCGGAACCGTCACCTCGGTACCGTCGGGCAGGTAGAATGTGTCGTCCTCCGTGCCGTGTCGGAAGGGATCCTCCCAATCCGCTTCAAAGGCGATGGCATTAGCCAGGACCAATCGGGTGAGGTCGGTGAGCATGTCCTCCAGGATCAACTCTTCCACCTTGCCGTCCGTCTCGTCCAGCACCCAATCATTGATGGCCTGGCGGGCCTCCTCGCGGGCCACCGGATCGACGTAGTCGACGATCCGCACGCCGGCGCCGTAGTTGCGCGCCAGGGTCTCGAGAAAGGCGTCCAGAAACGCGTAATCCCCCTGGGCCCACAGTGAGTTGGCGACCGTCAAGGTAAGGCCTTCTTGATTTGTCAGGCTCTGTGCCAGCGCGTTCATCGCCGGGTGCAGGCGGTCCTGGGGTAGCTCGTAGTGGAGCACCTCCGCCATTTGCTGAGCCGTGTCGCCCTGCGTACCCGCGTACGTCATTGCCAGGGCCACCGAGATGCTATAGGGGGAATAGAAGAGATTCTCATCGCTTTCGCGTATGGCCTGGTAGAGATCGAATGCGAAGGCGTTCTGCCCCATTGCCGCGCTGGAGAGATCGTCGGCCGCCACGTCTGGGTTGGTCTCGCGCTGAATCTCTGCCGCGGCGACTTTCACATTGCCCTCTGTCGGGGGTTCCGGCGTGACCGGGCTCTCACAGGCGCTGATGAACAGACTCAACAGGAGCATCACCGTTGCCGCATCTCGTTTTCTCAACATTACTGTCTTCACTGTGCCTCCTTCATCCCTGCTTCCCGGTCTCCACTCCAGGGATCCAGCCACGAGGGCCGTTCACACCCCCCGCATTCATTGTTGCTAAACCGTTGCCAAACCTACACTGTAGACGCGACTACCAAACAGAATGTTCCGCCCACGCGTTAACCCTCCATTAATACACCAATGTTGTAGGATGATAACAGACGACACCCACCGCTTCTCCGTCGACGCATCCTCACAGACAGACCGCGTCGGACAAGACGATGATATCGCGACGTTTAGGACTCAAATGTGAAGAAAGGTCGTCAGAGGAGGTGATATGCCACAGATTCTAGTTGAGGGTCTTTCGAAGACCTACCGCGTGCCCGAGCGTGCGCCCGGGCTGGGGGCTGCGCTTAGTGCTCACCTGGGTGGTGCCGGGCGGGGTGATGACGACGATTCCCGCTCAGGCGTTGAGCGGCGTGCTCTCGGGCGGTCTGCTCCTCGGAAGCGTCGTCCTGGCAGTTGTCTTCTTCACCGGTGGGACACTTTTCTTCCGCACAGGCCTAAAGCGCTACGCCAGCGCCTCGAGTTAGTCCCCATGGTCGCGTGTGGCCCCTTCTGGCTGTGCTATCCCGCAGAGCCAGAGGGTCAAAACCCTCCACTTGCACACCAGAGTTACGCAGGGCCCTTTACACCTCTACCGGTTCCGCTAGAATGCTCGCGGATGAAGGAGCTAAGCAACAGGGCATGAACGATCGCACGGTACAACTCACGCAGGAAGAGCAGGCATGGCTTGGGGGAGAGGGTGGGCCGGCCCTCCGGCGCGCCATGGAGATCGTCGTTGCGCTGGCGAACATCTACGGCGCGCGGCGTCTCATTCCTGTCGAGAGTGTGCAGATCTCGGGCGTCTCCTATCGCAACATCGGCGACGCCGGTCTGGCGTTCCTGCGACGCTGGGTCGAGGAGGGCGCTCACGTGCGCGTGCCCACGACGCTCAATCCCACGGCGATGGATATGATGCGCTGGCGCGAGCAGGGCTTTGCGGCCGATTTCGCAGAGAAGCAGCAGCAAGTCGTCGATGTTTTCGCAAGGATGGGGGTAGGCCAGGGAGAACCCGTGCCGACGTGCACACCCTATCTGATTGGCAACCGTCCAGCAATGGGTGCCCATATCGCGTGGGCTGAGTCCTCTGCCGTCGCCTTCGCTAACAGCGTGCTCGGAGCGCGCACCAATCGCGAGGGCGGCCCTGGTGCGATCGCGGCGGCCCTAACAGGCCGCACCGGCGCCTATGGCCTGCATCTTGAGGAGAATCGGCGGGCGATGCTCAGGATCGAGCCTCGCATTCGCCTGGAGGAGGTCTCCGACTACAGTGCTCTCGGCGCCCTCGTCGGTGAGCACGCGCGTCAGCGGATCCCCTACTTCACGGGCTGCGATCTGGACCGTGCGGATCCGCTGTTCGAGGAGAAACTCAAGACGCTCGGCGCAGCCATGGCGGCGACCGGCGCCGTTGCCCTCTATCACATCGAGGGCGTGACACCCGAAGCCCTGGCTGGGCCGGTGCTGGCGCCAGAGGCTGAGACGCTGATCATCGAGGATCTTGAGCCGGGCTATGCCGCCCTGAGTGACGCCGGGCAGCAGCCCGACCTGGTCTGGATCGGCTGCCCCCATGCGTCCCTGGCGGAGATCGCCGGGGTCGCCCAGCGCCTGGAGGCAAGGACCGTTCGGATCCCGCTCTGGATCACGTGCGCGCGGCCGATTCGGGTTGCCGCGGTGGAGCAGGGGTTGGTGCAGATCATCGAATCGGCCGGGGGCCGGGTCTTTGCCGATGCCTGTATGGCGATCGCGCCGGTCCGGGACCTGGGTTTTGCGGTTGTCGCGACCCCGTCGGCGAAGGGCGCCTACTACTTGCGCAACTTGGCCGGGGTGGCCGTGCGGTTTGGAACGCTGGCATCGTGCGTGGACGCTGCGCTGGCCGGGCATTGGCCGTCTCCAGCGCCATGAAGGGATATCGATCGTGAGCGCGAAAACAGAGGACGCTGGAGGACGTTCCCCTACGCTGACCTATACCGGCCGGACCATCAAAGCCGGTGTGGCCGAGGCGAGAGCGCTGGTCTCGCCCGAGCCCATCGGCTTTCTAGGCGGCGTGGACGGCGCGACTGGCCTGGTCACGGAGCGAGAGCATCCGCTCGAGGGACAATCTGTGGCCGGGAAGATCCTGGTCTTCCCGACCGGCAAGGGCAGCACGGTGGGCTCTTACGTTCTCTACGAGCTCGCCGCCAATGGCAAGGCCCCCGCCGCCATCATCAACGCCGAAAGTGAGCCCATTGTCGCCGTGGGGGCCATCATCAGTGACATCCCGATGGTGGACCGTGTGCCGATAGCGGAGATTCAGACCGGGGATGTTGTGCGGGTTGAGGGTGCCGCCGTGACCGTCTGGCACAGGGACGACCGCCTGGCCGATCACGAGGGTCGGCCAGGCGATAGAACCCCTCAAGCCTAGCCTTACTCCAGGCGCCAGACGCGCAAGTTGTCCAGGCAGATGGTCACGTTGCTATCTGAATACGTGGCCCCGCCCAGTCCAATACGCCCAGTCGGGAAATAGTCGCTCTCAATAGCACCCTGCAGAACACCGTTGACGAGGACGGAGACGACGCCGTTCACCCGTTCCAGGCTCAGGAAATTCCAGCCGTCGGGGGCGATGTTCTTTGAGACGGTCCAGTCGATTAGGCTAGGCTGCCACTCATCGTCGAGGAGCAGGAAGAGAGCGTAGGTCTGATCGGAAGGGGAGACCTCGAACCAGTAGAGATTGTCCCCATCCGGACCAAAGCCCAGCCCGCAGGTCGCCTCTCTTTCTGCCGGGGCGTAGCACGCCACCTCGGCGATAAACTCATCGGGCCGGAAGGGCTCGTACCACTCCCACGCGGTCAAGTCCTCGACGAGAATGTCGATGCAGTATTCACCGCCTGCTGGTGTGTTGTATACTGCTTCGTTGGTCTGGATGTCGCCCCAGCTGTTGCGATTGTCGGTGAAGTCATCCTCAAATCGCAGCACGGCGTTGCTGGGCAGCTCCGTCTTTCCCGTGAACTCCCAATACGCTTCGTCCTGAAACTCGACGTTATAAGCGATCTCGATCAGATCTTCGTTCGCTGCCTCGGCCCGCAGGTCGTAAGCGCCCGCCTCGAGATTCTGCACAAGGAAGCTCCCGCCCACCGGGATTGTCTCTCCCGCTAGCACGTCTGAGCCCCAGGTGTCAGCCTCGATTGGTGACACATAGAGCCTGCCGATGGGGATGCTGGAGTTATTGACGATCTCCAGCCCTGTCTGTGTGCTGACCCTCCACGTCGTAGTGCCTGCGATCTGGAACTCCCAGGTCGTCTGGATCACTTCGTCATTCTCGTTTCGAGCCTGCATATCGTAGGTCCCGTCGGGGATGTCCGTGAGCTCGAACATGCCACCCGGCGGGATAGTGTCCGCGCCCAGTTGGTCCTCGCCCCACTCCTCGGCATCTGCCCGGGAAACGTACAGATACCAGATCTCCTGATCCGAGTCATTCACCACCTGGAGGGCCGTTCCCTTGGGACGCACCGTTGGGGTCGGACGGGGGGTGCTTGTGGATGGCGTCTCCGTGGTTGGAACGGCTGTGGGGGATTCGAGCGTCGCCGTCGCAGGGGGCGGCGTTGCTGTGTCAGCCGCGGGTTCTGGCGTGGTCTCGAACAGCGCACAGGCCATGCTTGCACCCATCAGGACAAACGCAATGAACAGGGCCCACCATCTATTCTTCATCTCTGACTCCTTCTCCTGCAAGTATTGTATATCGACATGAAAGCGTTACCTGGACGCCTGTGCCCGAATTGCGGTCGAAGGTGCCAGTATGTGGAAGTCGATTATCTACTATATTGATCTTTGTGCAAAGGTCAACGCGCGCGCCTCCTCTTGAGCCAGTGCATACAGGGCCATCGGAAAACGCCCGTGCAGCAGGGAAAGCCTCGCGCCGCCGCGAACCGAGAGGAGCAGGGCCCACGCAAAGGGCTTGCCCAATCCGCTGATCTTGGTCGCTCTCCTGAGCTCCTCGAGGCCCCCGTCATCCCATCCCCCCAGGAGTGCGGTGAGGAAAGCGTAGACCAACAAGGCAGGCAAGAGCAGAACGATGCTGAAGCCGATCCCCCCGCGCAGCGTCGCCGGCTCCCACAGCGCTATCGCGCTGCGCAACAGATGATGCAGGAGCAAGGATGCGGCGGCTGGCGCAATCAGGCTCTGCCAGACGTAGACACGGGCACGGACCAGATAATGGCCCGCCAACACGCGCCCGAGCCCAATTCGCAAGATCAAGGCTCCGAGGTAGGCCGCAAGCACGCCGGGCGCGCCCCATATCTTGAGCAGGAGCAAGGCGCCGCCCAATCGCGCTCCGTGCTCCACCAAAGCGAGAAGCGCGATCAGACCCGGGCGTCCGGCAGCCTCGAGCATGCGATCGGGTAGCCACGCGGCCCACCGCAGGGCGCCCCACCCCAGCATCAGGAGGAGCAGGGAGAAAAGATTCACCTCACCGAGAATCTGCTCCATCCGCAGCCAGCTTGCACCGGTCTCGTCACCCGGCAAGAGCCCCATGAGGGGCTCGCTGATCGTGGCAAGTACGACGAAGAGGAAGAGGCTGAGCCAGGCACCATATCGAATCGCCTGGCTGACGTAATAACGCAGGAGCGTCTTGTTGTTCGTAACGTGAGCCTCTGTCAGGGCCGGCATCAGATCCCTGTAAAGTCCCACCAGGAGCACCTCGTAGCCACCGGCGAGGAGCACAAGCACTTGCCAGGTCTGATTCCCTACTATCGACGACAGCGGCTCGCTCAACAGCGCGAGCTGGAGTAGCGTGCCGACGGCAGGGATCGCGGCGCTCACGGCCCACGGCAGCCCAAAGGCCAGCATCTCGGCCCGTGTCCGCCCATCGAAGGTCGGCAGAAAGAGCGCCCTCAACGGTATCCCCTCGCGCCAATGGAGTCCGGCTCCTACTGTAAAGGTGAGGGCCCGAGCCAGAAACAAGCCCGTCGCGACCCCGATGCTTCCGGCCAGACCGGGGCCGATGGCGGCGCTTGCCTGGTGCCACGGACGCAGAACGAGGATGGCCCCCGTCTGGACGAGAGGTAGGCTGAGGGCATAAAAGAGATTCAGGAATTGCTCGTAATCAAACCGCTGGCGGGCTCTGAAAGAGAGGGCGAAGATCTCCAGGAAGCCCGGCAACTGCAGCGCGGCGAGGGCCAACAAGTAGTACGTCAGATGCGCCAGGCCCGATCCGGGCAGAGCGGTGACCACGAGAATGCAGATAAGCCCTGCCTGTGCAGCGCCGCTCAAGAGCTGCCACCATACATAGTATTGCAGATAGCGTGGGGCTCTTCGTGGAAAGTGGGTCTGATTGGCGCTGAAGTGGCGCACCGCCGCGATGCCCGTGCCTGCATCCAGCAAAATCCATAGAGCCATCGTCGCGATGTTGACCGTCGTCCAGGTCTCCAGCCGCTGGGCACCTCCCAACAGCACCTCCGGCAGAATGTAGACGCCATAGCCGATAGTAGGAAGGAGCAGGAGAAGGCCCACGGGCAGATAGGTCAGGAGCCCCGCCAGGGGCCGGTGAAATCCTACCTGTCGCCACGCCTCTGGCTCTGCCGGTTGCGCCGCGAGCGCCGTCAGTGCATGCCACGAATCGGCGAGCGCGGGTTTCAGGTAAAGGCGGCGCTGCGCCCCATAGAAGATGGCGGCCGCCCCGACGATAAGGACCGCCCCCACACCGACAATCACCCAACGTAGAGAGCGTTGGGGAGCCGGCGAATAGGGGTAGTTGGAAAATGACAGGGGTCGCGCGACGCCGGCTGCATCCACGATCAGCCGATAGATGAGGTAATTGTAGTAGGCCCATTCCGTCCAACCGCTGTTCGAGGGGTGGCTGAGCCAGCCTCCGACCAGCAGCACTTGCGTCTCCTCGCGACCGCGGGCCCGCTGGATGATGCCCTGACCCTCGGGCGATACCACGATGGTCCGAAGTAGGTTGGGATTGGTGATCAAGGTTCGCGCTCGAATGGGTGGGGCCGAGCGCCACGTGATCTCCTCTTGGAGCGGGTCCTCACGCGCTGGGGTCTGGGCAGGCACGGGCTCGGCGGTCTCTCCCAACCCAAAGGCGCTCACCCCCAGCAAAGCTCGCAGATCCTCGACGGCCTGCGGGAAGAGAGGGCCGCAAAAGAGGACCAGGCCCACACGTCCCTGCTGAATCTCGTTGCTGAAAACCTCCAACGAGTCCCGGAGCGGCGCGTTATTGATGACAATGACCTGCGCAAGGTCCGATTGCCCCACGCGCACCAGGTACGGCGCAGCGAGGTCGATCGCATCGGCGATGGCATCCTCCGGCCCCACATAGTAGACGCCCGTGGGGCCCGTCGGCGCCTGAGCGCTGGCGGAGCGTGGCCACGCCATAAGCATCAACAGCGCCAGAATCATCAAAGGGGTGTAGATCCTGTGCTGCGGCTGACGCCACGGTCGCCTCATAAGTGATTGCTCAATCTCGTTATAGCTCGGCGGGCGCGCTTGCAGTGCGCGCGCTGATCGCGGGAACGACAACCGACCCCGGTTCTGAGGGCGGGCCGCCTACGTCTCGGTCTTTGCAGCCTCTGACGCCTGGCTGGGCTGCAAGGGCGGGAGATCTTCGGGCCGCTCGAGGCCGAACTGCTGAAGGAATTCGAAGGTCGTTCCATAGAGGATGGGACGCCCCAGCGATTCAGCGCGCCCCAGCTCCTGGATCAGGCCGGCGGATAGCAATGTGCGGAGTGTGCTGTCGCTGCTGACGCCGCGGATCGACTCCACCTGAGGTCGCGTGACCGGCTGTGCGTACGCCACAATGGCCAGAGTTTCCATCGAAGCTTGCGTGAGGCGCAGCGTGACGTCGAGACCGAGGAGGTTCTCGATGCAGGTCGCGGCTTCGGGTGCGGTCACGAGCTGCAGGCGCCCTCGCGTGTGCTGCAGGCGCAACCCCCGGGTCGCCATATCGGCTTCCAGATTGGCGAGCGCGGCTTCGACCTCCTCGGATGAGAGCCCGGTGGCGCTGGCGAGCTCGTCCACACCGACCGGGTGGGGGGCGGCAAAGATGAGTGCCTCGAGGAGCGCTTCCGGCGTCAGCGGAGCGGTATCGTTCACGCCTGATCGCTCTCCGCTTCCTCAGGCTGCTCGCCAGCCGTCTCCGCACCGACCAACCGATCGATGTCCTCCTCGCGCATCACTCTTTCCTCCGCTCCCGCCTCCGGTGCCGTCTCCGGCAAGGGCTCGGGCTTGAAGGCCGTCGGTGGCGGCGGTGGCGCTTCGGTGCCCTTCGGTGATACTACCGTTACGCGCACCTCGGGCTGGCCCGCGATGCGCAGCCCCAACTCGTCCGTGAGCGCTAGCTGGATCTCCTTGATGAGACGATTCGCAAGCTGCGGGACGTTGGTCCCCCGCGTGACCCCCACCTCGACGCGTGCGTCGACCCTGTTGCCCTTGGCGCGGATTTTCGGTGAGACCCGGATGACACCCGGTATCGGATCGAGCCGGTATTCCAAGAGCTGCGTGACGCTCTCCGCGCTGATGTTGGCCAGGCCCCCGGCGACCTGCTGCACCCGGATGAACCGGCGGTTCCCGCTGCGGACCTCCAGGTAGATAACGATGAGGAGCAGGACGTTCACCACGACGGCGAGCCCAACGCCGATGGCCGTGAGTGTCCATGGATCCTGCAGTTGCAGGTAGTTGCCCCAGTCTACCATCCACTGGCCCACGCCGGTCAGGGTGGCCTGGGGCATCAGGAACAGGGCGGTGAGCATCCCCATCAGCACCAAGCACAAAATCACGATCACGATGCGGTTTATGGTGTTCAGGAACTTCATTCTCCCTCTCCTTTTGAGTCTTTCGATGTGTAGCGAACCCTCAGGTAGCCGTCTCGGGGGGCTTCCCACGGGATGGTGGCATCCAACCCCATCTTAGTGGTGCGAGCCTTCTGCCCCGGTACCTGCCGCGCGCTGGGATCCAAGCTGGAGCTCGGTTGGTCC
The DNA here is from genome assembly GCA_049974845.1 of Anaerolineae bacterium. GTDB lineage: Bacteria > Chloroflexota > Anaerolineae > B4-G1 > SLSP01 > PWVB01. Next base: position 42,442 of record JBNGCP010000014.1, read on the forward strand.
GGAAGCACCAGCAGATCGCGGTCTGCCTGGAAGCGGGTCGCGATCGCCCATTCGACGTCCGCGGGATCGTGGAGATCGACGTCTGTGTCGACGATCACCACGTGCTTCAGCGATGTGTGTCCCCTGAACGCGGCCTCAATCGCCCGCCGTCCATCGTCAGGGCCCTGCGGCTCAATCTGAACCACAGCGTGAAGCCATGAGCAGCCGCCGGGCGTGATCCGTACGCCCGTGCACGTTGTCACCTTGTTGACCTCGGCGTACATCGTGGGCTCGCGGGGCATCCCCATCAGATTCTTGTGCTCGAGCCCCGCGGGGAGCAGCGCGTGAAAGATCGGATCGTGACGATGGGTGATCGCCGTGACTTGGAAGATTGGCTGCTCGCGCGTGGTGTCCATCGTGCCTGAGAGGTCAGGGAACGGGCCCTCGGTCGCCAACTCGTGAGTCAAAATCCCTTCAAGGACCACCTCTGCCTGCGCCGGAATCATCAAGGGCTGTGACACAGCCTTGACCGTCGGCGTGGGCGCCATCGCCTCGGCAATAGCCAGCTCATCCACCCCCTTCGGAGGAGATAGAGCGGCCGCCAGCAACACGTGCGGGGCGACCCCAATGCAGACGGCCATCGGCAACCCCTCTGCCAGCTTGCGCCACGCCGAATGAGTGCCCCGCTGCTCGACGATGCGTCCGACCAGGCGTGTGGGATCCAGTCCGGGCGCGGAGTTTGCGTCCCGCTTCATCGCGATCCGCATCAGTCGGTGAAAGGAGACGTTGCGCCCATAGTCGGGATCCTCGATCACCGCCACGCCTGCTGTGATGTACGGTCCGCCGTCCTGGGGATGGTAGCGTGGGATGGGCACGCGATCGAGATTGAGGTCGGTGCCGGTGAGCACGACGTCCTGGCACGGCGCCCGGTCGACCACCCTCGGCGCAGCCGGATGTGCCATCGCCTCGGTCAGGCGCTCGGTGAGCGCTTCAACCCCGCATCCCAAGGCTCGAGCAAAATGCGCGCGCTGCGCTACATAGCCGGAGGCCAATCGCCAGCCGGGATATCCCACCAGATTCTCGAAGAGCAGCGGCTCGCCATCGTGGGCTGCGATGATGCGGGCGATGCCGAAGCGGGGGGAGATAGGTTCGTCGAAGTGGCGAAGCTCTCCCGTCGCGTCGAGCTCGGCGATAAAGGTCCGTACGTCCATACCCTCTGGCCTCCGTTAGCGGGAAAGCAGCTGTGACCGGGTCTTACCCTGTAGTATAGCAGAACGCCTGTCCCCGGAAAGCAGCCCCGAGAAGCAGCTCAATCGCGATCAATCGAACTCGATCCTGATCTCCTCCATGTGGTGTGCCAGCGTCTCCTGGAGAAGCGGTTCGACCTCGATCTGTTCCTCGACCCGGAGCACCTCTGGGAGGCGCGCCCACGTTGCCGGATGCCGCGCGTGGAGTGAGCAGGGATCCCGGTAGGGCTGTATGGAGAGCTCGTACGTGCCGATCTGCTTTGCGACCTCGACGATCTCCAGCTTGTCCATCGAGATCAGCGGGCGTAACACCGGAAGTGTGGCGGCTCGAGCAATCAAGTTGATGTTCTGGAGGGTTTGGGAGGCCACCTGTCCGACGCTCTCACCGGTCACGAGGGCCGGCGCTTGGCGGTGAGATGCCAATCGTTCCGCCGCGCGCATGATGAATCGGCGAAAGACCACGGTAGCGACCCGCGAGTCCAGCGGGGCCATCGCGGCCTCGAACGGCGCAGCCGAGACCATGTAGAGCCGTCCGGGCGTGCGGTGGGGGGTCAATACCTGCCGGGCCATCGCCACGACTTTGGCGCTGCGGATGCGCTCCTCGCCTCGCAGGAGGTGGAAATGGATGAAGTCCACGGAGCAGCCCCGCTTCATCATCAGGTGGGCGGCGACCGGTGAGTCGATCCCACCGGAAAAGAGCACCAATACGCGACCGCTCGAGCCCACAGGCAATCCGCCCGGGCCGGGAATGCGCCGCACGAACAGGTAGGCGCCGTCATCGTAGATCTGGATGTTGACCGTGACGTCGGGGCCCGTCAGGTCTACCGGGGCACCGGTCGATGCTTGAACCGCTGCGCCGACCGTCCGATCGACCTCGGGCGAGATCAGCGGGAACTGCTTGTTGCCTCGGGTGGTCTGGATCCGAAAGCGGGTCTCGGGCGTGATGACCTCTGACGCCATCTCGACGGCCGCCGCGGTGATCGCGTCGATGTCAAGCGGCGTGATCGTGACCGGCGCCGAATAGGCGATGCCCGGTATGCGCCGCAGCCGCGACTCGACCTCGGCGAGGGGCGCCTGCTCGGGCGCTGTCACCATGAGATAGCTGTGAAAGCGGTCGACCTTGGGACGCCCCAGATCGCCCAGCGCCTTTCGTAGGTTGCTGACGAGACGGTGCTCGAAGCTGATCCGGTTGCGCCCCTTCAGCCCCAGCTCGCCGTAGTGTACGATATACTGCTCTGCCATGCCACCTCCGCTCCTATCTTAACACACCCCTATGCCCGGTAAAGAGCTGCAGAGTCGGCGTTCTGACTGCCGACCCCACTTGCCGTTTGCATCGAAGCCGGTATGCTCGATGCTGTCCTTTATACTGAGAGGCACAGGGGCGATGGTGCAATGAAGATCATTATGCCGGAATTCGTGGTGCCGGTTCTCGAATCGCAGGCCTGCGATCTCCTCGAAACCTGTGACATCGTGGTCATCGACAATCAGGGCCAGATCGAGGGAGATCCCGAGGGCGCCGAGGTCGTGATGCTGCCGTGGGCCCTTCCTCAGGAGACGGTTGAGCGGCTGCTCGGCATACCCACGTTGCGTTGGGTCCACACCGTGACGGCGGGCATTGACCATGCCCTGCAGGCGCTGCCGCCGGATCGCGATATCGTGGTTACCAACGCCAGCGGCATCTTCGATGTGCCCATTGCCGAGATGGTGTTGGCCTATATGCTCGTGATCGTCAAGCGCGTTCCGGAGTTCCTTGAGCAACAGGAGGGCCGCTCCTGGCATCAGCTGCGCCTTCGGGAGTTGGCCGGGCTCACCGTGGGCATCGTCGGCCTGGGCAGCATCGGATCTGAGATCGCACGGCGCTGCAAAGCCTTCGAGATGCGCGTGATCGCGACGCGGCGCCATCCAGAGCGCGGCACCAACCACGCCGATGAGGTCTTTCCTCCCGAGGGCCTGCCCACGTTGCTGGCGAGGGCCGACTTCGTGGTGATTGCTGCGCCGCTGACGCCGGAGACCCGCGGCCTCATCGGGACCGCAGAGCTGCACCGGATGCGCGAGGATGCCTGGCTCATCAACATCGCGCGTGGCCCCATCGTCGATCAGGCGGCGCTAATTGCGGCGCTGCAGGAGGACGTGATAGCGGGCGCAGCGCTGGATGTCTTCGATGAGGAGCGACTGCCTGCTGACTCGCCGCTCTGGACCCTTCCTAACGTCATCCTGACGCCGCACAACAGCTGGAGTACACCCCATCTGAAGACGCGCGAGGCGCAGCTCTTCCTGGACAACCTGCAGCGTTACCTCCGCGACGAGCCGCTGCGCAACCTCGTCGATCCCTCCCGTGGGTACTGACGATGGGCCGGAGGACGGCAGCATGCGCTTGTTAGCACTGAGGCCTTCGAAGGATGGAAGTGGCCCGGTCCGTCTGTTCTCCACGCCGCAGGATCGGTCCCAGGGATGAACGTCGGGATCGATCTGCGCCTGCATGCCTATGCCCCTGGCGGCATCTCTCGATACGCGCGGCGCTTGGCCCGTGCCCTGGTCGATCTGATGCCCGCGGAGCAGGTCACCCTGCTCCCGCACCGCAAGGAGCAGCAAGCCCTGGCGCTCCCCGGCGTGCGGACCCGCCGTCTGTTCACGCCGCCGCACCATCCTCTGGAGAGATGGCTCCTCGGGGCAGAGGTATGGCCTTTGGGGTTGGACGTCCTGCACAGCACGGACTTCATTCCCCCGGCCTGGGGCGCGCGGCGTCACGTCGTCACCGTGCACGATCTCAATTTCCTCTACTATCCCGACTACCTGACCGCCGAGGCGCGCCGCTACTACAATGACCAGATCGCGTGGGCCGTGGCCCACGCCGATGCCATCGTCGTCGATTCCTACGCGACCCAGCGGGACCTTGCCCAACTGCTCGCCGTCACCCCTGATCGCGTGACGGTGGCGCACCTGGCAGCCGACGAGCGCTTTCGCCCGTTGCCCTCCTCCGAGGTTGGGCCCACCCTGGAGCGCCACGGCTTGACGCCGGGCTATCTGCTCTTCGTCGGCGTGTGGGAGCCGCGCAAGAATCTGTTGGGCCTGTTTGAGGCGCTCGGCATCCTCCGGGAGCGGGGCGCGACGCGCCCCCTGGTCGTGGCTGGAAGGCCGGGGTGGCTCGATGAGGAGATTTACGCCGCGGTTCGCGACCTTGAGTTGGAGGCCTGGATCCGCTTTGTTGAGCGCCCGTCCGTCGACGAACTGGTCGCGCTTTATAACGGTGCGACCCTGTTGGTCCTGCCGTCGTTCTATGAGGGGTTCGGCCTGCCGGCCCTTGAGGCGATGCAATGCGGCACGCCTACTGTCGTCTCGAACCGGGCGAGCTTGCCCGAGGTGGTGGGGAATGCCGGCCTTCTGGTCGACCCCGACGAGCCGACCTCCATTGCCGACGCCTGCTGGCAGTTACTCCGGGATCCCGACGCGCGCGCGCGCCTCCGCGAGTTGGGGTTTGAGCAGGCTCGCGCCTTCACCTGGCGCGCCACAGCGGAGAAGACGCTGCAGGCCTACCGCGCCGCTCTGGCGCCGTAGCCCCGCTGTTGGCGCCGAGCGCCGTTCTCTGGCGCCCTAACTCTTGGGGGGCAGCGCTGGCTCCTTGAGCTCGAAGGTGCCCAGCCGCGTGTATTCAGCGCCTGTCGGCTTCAGCTCGCTCTTGAAGAAGACGAGCTCCCGCACCGGAACCCGTCCGAGCGTGCCGACCTCCATGCCGCCGATCGTCTCGCCTAGCGCGCGTACGTCCCGCGAGTCGGCCCTGCGCCGGACCCGTCCCAAGGTCAGGTGAGGTGAGAAGCGGCGCGTCTCTGGCTTGAAGCCCAATTTGGCCATCGCCTCATTGACGGTGGCGTGGAGCAGGCCCAGCCACGAGGTCGGGTCCTGCACACCCACCCAGATCACCCTGGGTCGCTGCAGGTTCGGAAACGCGCCGAGCTGTCCCGCCGTGAACTCGAACGGGGGCACGTTGCGCGCCACGACGCTGAGGGCCTCCTTCACCGGGTCGACACGCTCCATCAGGATGTCGCCTAAGAAGTGCAACGTGAGGTGGATGTTCTCCGCCGGAACCCATCGTACACAGCCGTCGGGCGTGGGGCGCTTGAGCTTTCTTTGAAGCGCGTCGAGCTCTGCCGTGAGTTCTGGGGACAGCGGGACGGCGATGAACGTGCGAAGTGTCTCGAGATCGGCCATACACCTTTTCTTCTGCCTGGGGCTCCCTAAGGTGTGCCGGTGCCAAACGTCGGCAGGGGAGCCGCATGTAATTGGTTGTTAGCGATCAGGTACAAGACGTGGGGGCGCTCGTGTACCATCAAGGTCTCGATGCGCTCGAGCTCACCCTTGGGGAGCCGGTATTGGTGCATGAAGTCCCCATTCTTGTTGAGCACGATGATTCGCTCTCGCTGTGTGTCGGCCAGGTAGACCAGGCCTTGATCAGAATCGTCCTCGATGGCCATCACAAAGGGCACGAGCTCCGCATCTGGCAGCCCCTTCAGCTCGAAAGAGTGATCGTAGCTGCCCGCAAAGTAGGTCTGCAGCGTCCCATCGCCCATCAGGAGGTAGACGCGTCCGTCGATGGCGATGTCCTGGGTGAGACTCAGATCCGGTGCCGTCCCCTCCGCGAAGTAGAATCGAGGGTTCTCGTAGATGCCGTTGACCGGCTCGTAGGTCAGGATCTGGTTGAGCTGTCGGTGAACGAGGTAGACTTTATCCCCAAAGGTCTCCATCAAAGTCACGTTGCCGGGGCCCAGATCACCCTGGATATGCTGGACGGTGATGCTGCCCGGTCCTAGGGCCGGCTCGTAGATGAAGATTCCACCGCCCTCACTGTAGATGAAGACCGCCCCGTCGGGAAAGTTCCCCCCGGGCGCGATCCACGCGAAGTCCACCAGATGGTTGACGGTCTCTCCGAGATACGTCTGCCCGCGCTTTAGGATTGTTGTAGGACTCTCCGCCTGGGAGGAGATGTAGCTTTCGTCCACGGGATAGGCCAACACCGCATCCGTGGCGGTGTCGAGGATGTAGACCCACTGATCGGCGACCAAGAGACGTCGGGGCGTTGGCGCAGTGCCCAACTCGAGCAGCGGCGTGACGCTAAGCAGCGCCGCGTTTTCGATCGTGTCGACAGCCTGTTGTGCCTCCTCGCGCATCGCGACGGCCTCAGCGTTTTCTGGGTTCAGCCGTACGATCTGTGTGATCAACTCCAGATAGCTGTACCAATCATCTGGACTCTGCGTATCATAAGCTCTCTCCCGCAGGTTCTGAGCTTCGACCATCAGCTCCTCGGCGCGGGCTGGTCCCCCGAGTTGCAGGTACTTCGTGATGGTGATCAGCATCACCACCAACAGAAGGCCTGCCACCATCCCAGCCATCACTGGAGAACGCTCCCCGGGTGGCGTCCGAGATGGGCGCTTCTGTTGGCCCTCGACCTTTCCCGGCAACAACCTGCGCAGAGCCTCGCGCAGTCGTGCCCGCTCCGCCGTCGTCGCGCGCTCCGTTGCGCGTCTCTTCCGTATCTCACGCCGTTGCACCCAGGCCGCGCGCGTGTCCGCCACTGTGCGCCGCATCCACGACCACGCGCCGGATAGCGAGAGATGAATCCGCGGGAGCTCAATCTTGCGCCGGGCCCCTTGGTCCGCCCTTGCCGAGCCCTCTGTCGTCTCCGGCCGTTCGGAGCTCGGGGTCTCGTGCGTCTCGTCACGCTCGGGCGCCGCGCGAGATGCGGAGGGGCGTTCGGCCCCCTCGGCGCTCTCTGGACCTGCCTTCAGGTGCATCTCCGCAGGGATGGCGTCGGCGTGCGGAGAGCGGCTCTGGGGGGTTGGGGTAGGCACCAGGGCCGCCGGTTTGACCGCTGTGGGCGTCTCCGCCGCCTGCGTTTTGGACTCGACACGGGGCTTTGCGCGGGACTGGACCCACGGTGCTGGTTTGGGCCTTGGCGATGCCTCTGCGCGCATCAGGATCACGCTGCCTGAGATCCGTCGCGAGCTCAGCATCCGGCTGAGCCGACTGATGATCAGGTTCGGTCTTGTCAACGCCAGCGTCTGCTGCCACACCTCGCGGGCCTGAGCCTCAGCGATGCGCGTTGTAGCCAGGCAGGCGACGCTCCCCGGCTGCATCACCGTATACCCAATATGTATCACGGGCGGCACCGTCGCGCCCAGGGGGATCAACAGGCGATCTCGCTTGGGGAAGAGCTCAAAGGTCCGCCCGGTCCCGGCTGAAGCTTCGCCGTCCCCCGGATGCACCACATAGGCATAGGCAGCCCCGACCTGGCCTAGGAACAGCTCCTCCTCTGAGAAGACCGCGCATGTGATCGAGCCGGAGCACTTGTTGCCGGCTGAGGCCTTGTCGTTGAAGTCGATGAGGTGTCGATTCGCCGCAACCAGGGCACGCCGCAACCGGGCTACGATGCTGCCGGAGGAAGTCCAATAAGTCTTCACCACCAGCGTGCGGATCTCGCGGCTGCGGTAAGGGAGCTGCGGGGTCAGGTCCACCATCACGGCAATCTGGCTGCCTGCGTCCTCCAGCACGTTGGGCTGTGCAGCCGCAACGGTGGCGTCCGGTGAGGGATGCCGGCTACGCGCGCCTTCCTTGAACCGCAGGATCTCAGTTTCGTATTGCATAACTTCCGGTGTGCAACAAGTGTAGGACGGGACCGTGAGCTGTCAACCCGAGATAGGGGCCCGAGGCATTCTCCTAACGCTCACCCCGCAGACGTTCGTCCAAATCGCCGAAATCCACTCGCGATGTCATGTCCAGCGAAAGAGGCGTCACCGAGATCTGGTTCAAGCTGCGCAGACACCAGACGTCGGAGCCGATCTCCGCTTCCTCTGGATTGTCTCTGACCCGGTAGCCTGGCTCGTCGGGGTTCTCCGCGCGGTTCACGTCCACCGGCACGAAGTAACGATGCCGAGAGAGCCGTGTCAGCCGCCAGGGCGTATCTGGGGTCGCGTTCCGGGGGACGTTGATGGAGAGGACGTCCACATCGAAGGGCAGCGTGTGCATCAATAGACGCTCGGCAAAGCGGCGGGTGAAGGCCTTGGACGCGGCATAGTCCTCGCCGGCGTCGCCCGCGATATGAGCCTCCACTGGCATTTCCACGGAGACTGCCAGGGCTGGTAGGCCGAAGGCGGCGCCCTCCAACGCCGCGCCGATGGTGCCCGAAATGGTAATCTCGGAGCTTACGTTCTCGCCGAAGTTGATCCCGGCGACGACCAGGTCCGGGAGGCGCGGCGCTAGCCTGGACATCGCCGTGATCACGCACAGCGCCGGCGATGCGTCGATCTCGTAGGCGCGGATATGGCTCTGATCGGAGAGGGGATAGGCGACCTCGCGGACCTTGCCAGTGACGTCGCGGGGCATGGAGCGTCCGGCGCCCGACCACTGACGATCTGGGGCAGCCACGATGACAGTGCCCACAGGGAGCAAGGCCTCTACCGCCGCCCGCAAGCCTGCGGAGTCGATGCCGTCATCGTTCGTGATCAGGATAATCGGGTTGTCCAATGCCAGCCTCCAAATCGATGCGCGTCACTTTTCCCGTGCAAGGGTGTTCACTCAGGGCCTCACAGAGGTGAGGCCGAGTCAAAGATAGCACGCAATCGTGGAGGGACAAACAAGAAACCGGCCGGCATGCTCTATGGAGCTAAAGGGCAACGCACCTGAGCTCCATCAATCAAGACCACCCGCCAGTGACGCTGTTCAGGGTCAAGTTTAGGTGCGTTGCACTTGACTTGGACTCGATGCGATAGCCTTGTCGACTGGCTGGATGGGGCGACCGACAGGCATTAGCGCGCGTAGTAGTCGACGACGAGTTGCTCCTCGATGTGATCGTCAATCTCGTTGCGCTCTGGCGTCCGCAGGATCTGAGCTTCTCCGCCCTCGCGCACGAGCCACTCCGGCACCGGCTGAGATATCTCCAACAGCTCGCTCACGTCAGGCGGGCGCAGGGCCTTCTCACTCAGCCTGAGGGTCTGGTTCGATTCGACAAGATAGGAGGGGCTGTTGACGCGACGCCCGTCGACAAAGATGTGACCATGCGTCACAAACTGCCGGGCCTGAGGCCGGGTGCGTGCCCAGCCTAGGCGGTAGACGACGTTATCCAGCCGTCGCTCCAGCAGCTTCAGGAGCGCCGGCCCCGTGAGGTCGTCCGACCGCTGGGCCAGCCCGTAGAAGCGTCGAAACTGTCGCTCGCGCAGGCCGTACATCCGCTTCACCTTCTGTTTCTCGCGAAGCTGGCGATCGTACTCGCTCTGCCGTCGGCGCCGGTACGAAGCGGCACGCCCGTGTTGCCCCGGTGGCTGGTTCAGCCGTCGTTCCAGGCTTTCGCCCCCGTTGCCAAAGAGGTCTACCCCCTCACGCCGCGAGAGTTTGTTCTTCGGACCCGTATATCGTCCCATGGATGTGATTGCTCCTTAGGTTGTTCTTCCCTGATTAACCCTCACTATACCAGAGATCGGTTATTTTTTCAAGATAGTTGTCTTGTAAAAGTATTCCCTAAGCCGCCGGCACCGATTGCCGAACAGGCTCCGCCGTGCCTCATGCAAAGCCGGGCACCACTCTCCGGCGCCCGGCCTTCAGGATGGTGTGCATCGACAACCGTTACATATCTGATGCCTCTCGGGCCAGCGTCGGCGATCGACCGTCCAGTGTGTCCTCGGCAAGCGCTGCCACGAACATCAACGATGACAGCCGGTTGACATACGCCAGATTGGCCTCGCCGAGCTTGGGCTCTAGGTCAACCAGAGCCACGAGCCGCCGCTCCGCACGCCGGACGACGGTCCGCGCCACGTGAAAAGCGGCGCCTCCCGACGTCTCACCGGGCAGCACGAAGTCATCCAGTGACGGGAGATGCGGTTCAAGCTCGGCGATCCGCGCTTCCAGCCACGCGACCTCCACCTGTGACAGCCCCGGGTATCTCTCCCGGGCGTCCGGAACCGCCGACAGGTGGGAGAGCAGCCGGTAGATATGGCGCTGAACCGTCGCCATCATCGGCTTCAGCGGCGCGGAGCCTGCCAGCGCCCGAGCCATCCCGATCGCCGAGACGGCCTCGTCGAGAGCCCCAATCGCCTCGATCAGCTCGCTGTCTTTGGGGATGCGGTTCTTCCCGGCGAGGCGCAGCGTCTCCCCACGGTCTCCCTTGCCGGTGTAAAAGCCGGATCTGCTCATGCGGCGCTTTCCCAAGGGTGCCTCCAAGAGAAGGCTAGGAGCCTTCAGTCCCGAAGCCCTCGGCCCCGATCAGCTGGACGTAGTTGGCGCGCTCGAAGGCCGCCGGGTTGGGCGTCTTCTGATGGCTCAGGATGCCCTTGATCTGCTCCAGCGCCGTATGCTCGTGGCTCTCAAGCCACATGTCCACGCCCTTGATCAGGGCCTCAAGCTCTTCGACACCCTTCTCCAAGAGTACCGAGCAGACGTTCGCGATGTCGGCGCCGGCCATCACGGCCTTGATCACGTCCTCGGGTGTGTGCACGCCCGTGGTCAGTGCCAGCGAGGCGTCGATTCTGCCGTACAGAATGCCGATCCAGCGCAAGGGCAGTCGCATCTCCTCAGAGGTGCTGAGGACCAGGTTGCGCTTGGAGGTCAGTTCCTCGATGTCCAGCTCAGGCTGATAGAAGCGATTGAACAGGACGAGGCCGTCCGCGCCACTTCGGCTGAGCACGGTCGCGATGTGCGGAAGCGAGCTGAAGAACGGGTTCAGCTTCATTGCCACCGGAATCTCGATCTGCTCTTTGACGTCGCGGAGCACGTTGAAGTAGAGTGCCTCGACCTGTGAGCCTGTCAGGCGGTGCGACGTGGGAATATAGTAAACGTTGAGCTCGATCGCGTCTGCCCCCGCTTGCTCGAAAGCCTTGGCGTAACCGGTCCACCCCCCCTCGCTGTAGCCGTTGAGGCTGGCGATGACCGGAATGTCGACGGCCTCCTTCGCTTTGCGGATCAAGTCCAGATACGCCATCTCGTCCCGTCGAAAGACCTCGGGCTCGGGGAAAAAATCCGTCATCTCTGCGTAGCGCTCCTGCTGGTTGAGAAGGATATCGTCCAGAAGCATGGCTTCTCGGTCGATCTGCTCCTCGAAGAGCGAGTAGAGTGTGATGGCGGCCGCGCCGGCATCCTCCATCCTCTTGATGTTGTCGAGTTCTCGCGAAAGTGGGGACGCGGACGGCACCACTGGATTCTTGAGCGATAAGCCCATGTATGTGGTCGATAGGTCGGTCACAGCACCCTCCTTAGGTTGCTGAATCACCTATTTACCATTAAATGATAGGACATATCTCGAAAACTACAAGCGGCATCAGCCTTAGGCCTCCACGATAGCGAGTGTTGACTTATGCGGTGGAACCGACATAATCCCGATACGATGAAGACCCGCAGACTCTGGGCGTTGCTCTTCGTAGCGGTCCTGGTGGGCTGCTCTGAGACGGGTATTTCGTTTGGTCCGCTGCGAGCAACGCCGACCCTGACCCCTACGCTTACGCCCAGCGCCACGCCGACGCCCACCCTCACCCCGACGCCGACACCCTCCCCCACGCCGACGCCGTTGCCGGCAGAAGCCCTCGACGAGGCTCAACAGGCCGCCCATATCGGAGATTGGGAGGCAGCCAAGCGCGCCTTTCAGGATGTGCGCTCCCGCCCCGATGTGCTATCTGAGGAGAGTGAGGCGGCGACGTTGGGGTTGGCGCAGGTTCTTGTGGCGGATCAGGCGTACACCCAGGTACTGGCGCTCCTGGATGATTTCGTGGCCCCCTCCCTCTCCGCAGCGGGTGCCGTCGGTCCTCCACTCACCGAGCCCGAGACGACGGCGCACGCGCACTTGCTCTATGCCGATGCGTTGCGTGCATCTGGGCAGCCGCTGACGGCGACACTCCACTACTCCGAAGTGCTGCGGATCGAGCCGCTGTTGTCCCCCTATGTCTATCAATGGATCGGCGACGCGCTCTACGCCGCCGGATCTTACACCCAGTCAGCCATCGCCTATACATCGGCGGTCACCGAAGCGGAGACGGCGAGCAGGACGGTCTGGATGTTGGAGAAGCTTGCCGCCGCCCACGCCGCTGCCGGGAACGGAACGGGGGCCCTGGATGCGTACGACGCCATCCTGAGCATCGCGCAGATTCCCGAGTACCGCGCCCGCATTATGTACCAGGCGGCGGAGACGGCGCTCGCGTTTGGGTCTCAGGAGGATGGTTATCGTCGGATGATCGAACTGGCCGCCGCCTATCCCGAGGAGGATCAGGCCTATGACGCGATGGTCCGGCTGGTCGAGGCCGGCCAACCCGTCGACGACAGGCTTCGCGGGATCGTGGACTACCATGGCGAAGCCTATGGGCCCGCCATTGAGGCGTTCTATCGTATCATTTTGGGGGATCCGGACCACGATGGGGAGCCTCACTATTATGCAGGTCTTTCTTTCCTGGAGATGGGCAGTTACCAGGAAGCCATGGATGAGTTTGATCTCCTGATCGGAACCCATCCCGGGGATCCCTACGTGCCCGACGCATGGATCGCCAAAGCTAGAGCCCTGGTCGCGCAGGCAGAGCTCGACGCGGCCCTGACGGCCTATCAGTCGGGCATCGAGCAATACGCTGCGCAGCAGCAGGTCCCCCAGGGTGTGTGGGACCTCGTCGGGGATCTCGAGGACGCCGGAGCATTCGCGATGGCCGCGGACGTGCTGCTGGATGTCGCGGCACGCTATCCAAACGACGAGCGCGCGCCGGAGGCCCGGTTCCGTGCCGGCTTGGCGCGCTATCGCGCTGATGACGTTGAGGGGGCCAGTGCGGCGTGGCAGGAGGCTGCAGCCTGGTATCCCTACGCCGAGCAGACCCAGGCCACCTGGTTCTGGCTGGGGAAGACCTATCTCGCGGCGGGTCAGAGTGTCAGCGCCACGCACGCGCTCACCAGCGCGATGGACCTGGGCCCCTGGGACTTCTATGGGCTCCAGGCCGCCGATCTGCTGGAGGAACGCGAGCCGTTCGAGGCGTTGCCCGACGCTCTTGTTGCGTGCGATGGACCGGAGGCCGTTGCCGAGGCGGAGGACTGGTTGTCATCCTGGCTTGGGCTCCTCGCTGAGGAGGATCCCACGACGCTGCCAGCGTCACTGCTGGATGACCCACGGCTACGCCGTGGCACCCGTCTGCTCGAGATGGGCCATTTCGACGAGGGCCGTGACGAGTTGGAGAAGCTTCGTGTCGCTACCGCCGACGATCCGCTGACTCAGTACCGCTTGGCGCTCTACTTTCGCGATGTGGGGCTTTACCGCTCTTCGATCATCGCAGCGGCGACCCTCTGGCGCCTCTCACCTGCCGAGGATCTCGCCGCGCTGCCGAAGTTCATCGGCTGTCTCGTCTATCCCACCTATTATGACGGGTTGGTTGAGTCGGAGGCCGCGGCGCACGGGCTTTCGCCGTTGTTGGTCTACAGCCTCGTCCGTCAGGAGAGCCTCTTCGAGGGGTATGCCACCTCTTTCGCGGCGGCCCATGGTTTGATGCAGGTGATCCCCTCAACCGGGGCCTACATTGCTGAGGCGCTGGACTGGCCTCGCGACTATGAGACGCGCGACCTCTATCGTCCCATGGTCAGTGTGCGCTTTGGCACCTTCTACTTGGCTGAGCAGCGCGACCTCGTCGAGAACAACCTCTTCGCCGCGCTCGCCGCCTACAATGGCGGTCCCGGTAATGCTCTGCGCTGGTGGGACGAGGCCGGTGGAGATCCCCATCTCTTCGTGGAATTGATCGACTTCAGCGAGACGCGCAGATACGTCCGCTACGTTCGCGAGCACTACGCGGGCTACCGCTACCTCTACGGCGGACCGTGGCATCTGCCGCCGCTCAGTCCCATTCTCAGACGTGCAGGGTGAGGCCTCCGCCGCTAAGGAAGACCCCCTGTGCGCGCTCCACGCTCATGCCACCACAACACGCCCCAAGCGTCATCCTGATCACCGCCATCGCGCGCTCGCACGCGATTCGAGGTCGCTGGTACACTTTACGTTGTCACCCTGAGCCTGTCCAAGGATCTCCTGCCTTGCATCGCAGCCTCATCGGCGCCGGCGGGCCTCGTGCTGCTAGACGACTCCTGTCCCGTCCCGCGGAGCCCGGCGGCTCATTCCTCCAATAGCGGGCGCTTGCTGGGCATGCCCGGACGGCGCGGGTATTTCGCCGGCGTGGCGGCGACCTTGTCCAGCACCACCAGATACCTTGTCTCCGAGAGCCCTCGCAGATCGACCGGAATCAGGCGACGGATCTGTCCGCCGAGCTGCTTGAGCGCCCATTCGCTGCGTTGTACCTCAGCCGGTGCGCCTTCTCCCTTCTGAGCGAGAGCGCGACCGCCGACCCGCACTAGGGGCAGCAGGTATTCGACCAGGATGGGTAGATCGGCCACGGCGCGCGCCACTGCCCAGTCGTAGCGCTCGCGATAGCGTGGATCCTGCCCCAGCTCCTCTGCGCGACCATGGATGACGGTGACGTTCTCGAGGTGCAGTTGATCGACGATGTGTTGCAGAAATCGCACCTTCTTTCCCGTGGCCTCCAACAGCGTGAGTTTGATCGACGGGCACACGATCTTGAGCGGTATGCCCGGGAACCCGGCCCCGGTGCCTACGTCGATGATCTCCCGACTACCAAAGCGTTCCCCTGCCTGCAGCGCGAGCAAGCAAGACAGGGAATCGAGGTAGTGGCGGATCTGGATTCCGGTGTCATCGGTGATGGCCGTCAGATTGAAGCGCTCGTTCCAGGCGATGAGCTCCTCCTGAAAGTGGCGGAACGCTTCCAGGTGCTCTGGTCTCAGCGTGATCTGCAGCTTCTGAGCGCCGGCGATCAGTTCTTGCACGTCGTCCTTTCTCGCTCTCGTGATTCGGATGTTGTCGCTCCTGCTCCATTATATCAGGTCGACGCGCCTTCGCATTCTGTTGCTCTGCATTTCTTGTGCAGTCAGTAGGCTGGAGGTACCCCCCTAAATCTTTGTGGATTTGTGAAAGCCTTGTATAATGTCGCCTGGTCGGCCCGGCGGGTGGCGGACTCTGCATAGGTCTCATGTGGTTGCGGAGGGAACTGTCGTGGAGATCGAGGTGCGTCGGGCGAGGTTGTCGGATGCGGAGGCCATCGCGGCTTTCGTGAACGCCGCCCAACCGGCGTCCTCCTCCGAGATCACCCGTGAGGATGTGGCTGGGCGCTTTGGTCAGGTCGGCTTCATGGTTGCAGAACGTGATGGCCAGCTGCGGGGCGTTATGGGATGGCAGATCGAGAACCTGGTTGTGCGGATCACCGATTTCTTGATCGCCGCTGGTGCTGACCCTCTGGCGATGGGTCGCGTGCTGATCACGAAGATGGAAGCCGAGGCGAAAGAGCTGCAGGCCGAAGCGGTCTTGCTCTTCATGCCGCAGAGCCCCAGCGTCAGGCTGGTCGCGTTTTGGGAGGACTTTGGATATGAGTTTAGGCCCCTCAAGAAGCTGCCAAAGGCCTGGCGTGAGGCCGTCGTCGAGGGAGATGGATCTACACAAAGCGTGATGGTCAAACGCTTGAGACAAGATGTCGTCTGGCGACCTGTGTAGAGCTGGTACATCCTGTGCCACGCAGGTAGTTGGGCGTTCCCGGAGGTAAGCATGGAGAAGATCAAGCAGTTCGTGAACGAGCATCCCCAATGGACGTCCTGGATTGTCCTGGCCGTCGGGATGGTGGCGATCCTGGTCTGGTCGGCGCGCGATGTGGGCCTTCTGCCTGGGCAATGGGCCGCGTTGATTATCGCTACGATTCTCGTGGCCGGCCTTGCCGTTTGGATCATTGGCTGGGAGGATGAGGAAGAGCTTGAGGAGCTTGGGGACGATGCGGCCCCGGAGCGCGATCGAGCTCCGAAAAAGGCAGCGCCCGCTCAGGCTAAGGATACCGAGGCAGTCGAGTCGATGACTGAGGCCGAGACATCCTCGGAGGAAGAGGTCGCGCCCGACGCCGAGGGTGAGGACGCCTGACGTTTGCGCGCCAGCGCAGAGGCATGGCGCCTGTTTCTCTGCCTGGATCGGCCGCCATCCGCATATGAGCTCGTCCGCAGCACGCTGAGCTGTTTGAGCAATGCCACCCCCGCAGACGGCGGGGGTGTTTCATACTGACCTGCGACGCCGTGCGTGCTCCGGGGGTTGCCCTGAGCACGACATCTACTATAATTCCCACTTACAATGGAACGACAACAATGTGTGGTCAGTGAGCAGCCTGACGAAGCCCTGGATTCGACGGCGGTAGTGGAGGAGGAGCAGGAACCCTCTATCGGTCGATCCTTTGGCATTCGCTCCTGGTTGCAGGATACACTGGAGACCCTTCTCCTCGCAGCGATTCTGTTCTTCGTCATCAACACGTTGACGGGCCGTTACCAGGTTCACGGACAAAGCATGGTGCCCAGTCTCCATGATGGGCAGTACCTCATTGCCAGTAAGGTTACCTATTGGCTCCATCCCCCAGAGCGGGGCGACGTGGTGGTGCTGCAGCCGCCCGGCCGCAGTGATACGGTGCCTTACATCAAGCGCGTGATCGGGCTGCCCGGTGATCTTGTCGAGGTCCGGGACCAACGGGTGTGGGTCAACGGCATCGCCCTCAACGAGCCTTACATCCAAGCGCCGCCCAACTATCCCGGCAACTGGGTGGTGGGCGAGGGAGAGTATTTCGTGCTGGGAGACAATCGCAACAACTCGAGCGATTCGCATTCATGGGGACTCCTGCCAGAGAATCACATCATTGGTAAAGCCTTCTTCTCGTATTGGCCGCCGGAGCACTGGGGCAAGATTCCGCACTATACATTCCCCGAGCTGGAGGCAGCGCGGTAGCGATGCCTTCGGTGGACGCGCCGGCGTCGAATGTCCCAGCGGTGAACGCCCCGTTGACGGATCGCAGCTGACGCCTGTGCCTCGATGGCTTGAGTGTGTCGAATAGACACCCGGGCTGTGGACGAACCGCCTGCGCAATAAAGAAATGGGATCTGGGTCTATGTCACAACGTGTTGACGTCTCTCAAACGCAGCTCACTGAAACATACAGCGCCGACAGCGGTCTTCGATCGAGCTCTGATTTATCGTATGAGTCCCGGTCCGTGGCAGCCACTGTTGATGCCGCACCGCCGATAGCCAAAGAGCAGCGGCACGCCTGGGCGTGGATTCGCGACGTCCTTGAGACGTTGCTCCTGGCAGCGATTATCTTTCTCGTGGTCAATACACTGACCGGTCGCTACGAGGTGCAGTCGATCAGTATGGAGCCGACTTTGCACGAGGGCCAGTACCTCATTGTCAGCAAGTTCTCATACTGGTTTCGTTCACCTCAGCGCGGTGATATTGTGGTCCTTGAGCCGCCGGATGATCGCAGCGCGATCCCCTATATCAAGCGTGTCGTTGGTCTGCCGGGGGAGCACGTCGAGGTCCGTGAGGGGCGCGTGTGGGTTGACGGGATTGCGCTCAACGAGCCCTACGTGAGTGGCCCCCCACTCTATCAGGAGGATGTGAGGCTGGCGGAGGATCAATATCTTGTTCTTGGCGACAATCGCAACAACTCCAGTGATTCCCATGTCTGGGGCACGTTGCCGCGCGAGAACATCCTGGGCAAGACCGTCTTCCGCTATTGGCCTCCCGAGAAGTGGGGATTCCTTCCCCACTATAGCTTTCCCGAATTGGAGGAGATACCATGAAGCGTCGTGAACTGGCCCGTTATATCGATCACACACTCCTGAAGCCCGAGGCCACACCCGCCGAGGTCAAGCGCCTGTGCCGCGAGGCCCTGCAGTACCATTTCGCGTCCGTCTGCGTCAATCCGCTCTTCGTGCCGCTTGCGGCCAGGAAGCTAGCTGGAAGTGACGTCGCGGTGTGTACCGTCGTGGGTTTCCCGCTCGGCGCGACCTCCACGGCGAGCAAGGTGTGCGAGGCCGAACTCGCGATCGCGAAAGGGGCCACGGAGATCGATATGGTCATCGCCATCGGTCTCCTCAAGGCCGGGCAGATCGATCGTGTGCGCGAGGACGTCGCGGCCGTCGCGGCAGCATGCCATGGGGCCGGCGCCCTGCTCAAGGTGATTATTGAGACGGCTCTCCTCACCGATGAGGAGAAGGTCGCAGCGTGTGAGGCGTCAAAGGCGGCCGGCGCTGACTTTGTTAAGACCTCCACGGGCTTCTCCAAAGGCGGCGCCACTGTTGAGGATGTCGCGCTGATGCGTAAGACCGTGGGCCCTGATCTCGGCGTCAAGGCAGCCGGCGGCGTCCACAACTATGCTGAGGCCATGGCGATGATTGAGGCGGGCGCAACGCGGATTGGCGCTAGCCAGGGCGTGACCATCGTGGAGGGAGCGCCTGAATGAGCTATCCTTGCCCCAACTGCGCCTTCGGGACGCTCAAACCCACCAGAGTCACCTTCGTCCGCCGTTGGGGGCGTCGCCTGATCACCATACCAAACTTCGCCGCGTGGCAGTGTGACTCTTGTAGTTACACGCGCTACGATAGCGCGGCGCTCGCTAAGGTCGAGTTGATCTTTGGTCCCGACATCGAGGCGCTGATGGGGCTCGTCCCGCGGACGCAGAGCTCTGCCAAAGGCCCGGCGGAGCGCGGCCCACAGCGCTGGACCTATTAGGTTAAGCGCGCGGACCCCGCGGCTGGCTCTGAGCCAGCCGCGTTGCTTAGCTGGCGGTGTATCGCCGGTGGCCCGACCATAGCCATATGCTCGCAACAATGCTGGATCCTGCGTGTTCTTGGTGTTGAAGCAGAGACCAATCCGTGTGTCCAAAGAGCAAGGAGGAATCGATGGCTGGGTTATCTGAAGCGTTGGTGCTCGTAATTGGTGCTGGTCCCGCAGGCATCTTCACGGCTCAGGCTTTGGCCGAGCGAGAGATCCATGCCATTCTGCTCAATCGTGATATCAGACCTGGCGGGCTTGCGGAGTACGGCATCTACCATAGCAAACACCGCGTCAAGCAGGCACTCCGGTCGCAGTTCCACAAGATCCTCAGGCTGCCGGAGGTCGAGTACTTCGGCAACGTCACCGTCGCCGAGGATGGCGACCTCACACTGGACCGGCTTCGTGAGATGGGCTTCAGCGCCATCGTGGCGGCAGTGGGCGCTCAGGGCACCAAATGGTTGGGGTTGCCGGGAGAGGACCTCGTGGGCGTCTATCACGCTAAGGATTTGATCTACTACTACAACCGGCTGCCGCCTTTCAGTGAGCACGAGTTTGAGATCGGCAAGCGGGTCGCGCTCATCGGCGTCGGCAACACTATGGTTGACATTGCCCGCTGGTTAGTCCGTGACGTTGAGGTCGATGAGGTCGTCGCCGTGGCGCGTCGTGGCCCGGCAGAGGTCAAGTTCACGCGTAACGAGTTGGCCTACGTGGCTGCTAACATGGATCTTGCCGCGCTCGATGAGGAGATTGCGCGGGTCTCGGCACGCATGGAGGCTGTCGGACAGGATCCCGAGGCCGCTAAGGACTTCATCCTTTCGGCGCTGGATGGAGCCCCCGAGCCCTCCTCGGACACTCAGGTGCGGTTCCGCTTCCTTTCGGCGCCCAGCCGCATCCTGGGGGACGATTCGGGGCGCGTCGCGGGTCTGGAGGTGGAGAACACCGCCCTGGTCCTCAACGAGGAGGGCGAGACAAAGCCGAAGCGGCTTGACACCTATCACGTTCTTAACGTCGACACGGTCGTCTTTTGTATCGGCGACCGCGTGAGCGAGGACTTTGGCCTTCCCACCGAGTGGTTCTCCTTTGTGAAGCATCCCGAGCCGTGCTATCCGACCGATGGTATTTCCTTCGAGGCTTACGACCCCACTGCCGGTGAGCCCATCGACGGTGTCTTTATCGTGGGTTGGGCGCGGAAGGCGAGCAGGGGCCAGGTGGGGTTGGCGCGCAAGGATGCGCGAAACTGCGTTGAGTCCCTTGTCGCTTACCTGTCGGATCGCGCGCCACTTCCTGACCCGAAGGCCGCACGTGATGCTCTAATGGCAGAGCTTGGGGCGCTGGACAAGCCGGTCGTCACCACCGAGGAAGCTCTTCGGCTGGCTGAGCTCGAGGCCGCCGAGGCTAAGGCCCGCCATGATCCTGGCTTTAGATTCGCGACCAATGCCGAGATGCTGGAAGCGCTGGGCAGGACCGGGAAGTCTGGCATTTCTTGACATAATCCGCTTCGCTTGCTATACTTTTCTTGGATAACCGTTTTTTATAAGGAACAGCTTTGAACAGGGCAACAGTAGATCCAGAAGCGCGGGTTGAGGGGCTGATCGCCAAACTGCGGGCGAGAGGCAACCGCATCACGCCGCAAAGAATAGCGATTCTGCAGGTGCTGGCCACCAGTGACCGGCACCTTAGCGCAGAGCAGATTTACGAGCAAGTGCGTGCGGACTTCCCCACGACCAGCCTGTCCACCATCTACAAGACGATCAGCTTGCTCAAAGAGATGGATGAGGTCTTGGAGTTGGGCTTTGGCGATATGGGAAGCCGCTACGAAGCGCGCAATCCTGAGCCGCATCCCCATCTCATCTGTATTCGCTGCCGCAAGATCATCGATCTGGATGCCAGCGCTCTGGACGATCTGCCTGCCCAGGTGGCTCGCGATACTGGCTACGACATCGTGAGCCATCGCCTGGACCTCTTTGGGATTTGTCCCGAATGTCAGAAACGCGAACAACAGGAACCCAACACGAACTAACCACCCACTGGACTGACAAGGAGCTACATCTGATGCGAGACGTTGAGCTTGGGACGACGGGAGAACGGGTCAGCGTGCTCTGTCTTGGCGCTATGAACTTCGGCAGCCGGGACGATCGCGAGACCTCATATCGGATGCTGGATATGTACTATGAGGCTGGTGGGCGCTTCATCGATACGGCGAACGCCTACGCCCGGTGGTTTGAGGGCTGCCAGGGTGGGGAGAGCGAGACACTCCTTGGGGCGTGGATGAAGGAGCGCGGAAACCGGGATGAGCTCTTCCTCGCCAGCAAGGTAGGCTTTCCTGCTCCCGTCGACGGTCTCGATCGCGGCTTGCGCCCCGAGCAGATCGCGCGTGCCGCCGAAGGCACCCTTCGCCGCCTTGGCGTCGAGACCCTCGACCTCTACTATGCTCACGTCGATGACCGCGAGACCCCGCTGGAGGATACTCTGCAGGCCTTCCATCGGCTGGTCGAGGGGGGCAAGGTGCGCTGGCTGGGTGCCAGCAACTACCGCGTCTGGCGGTTGGAGCGCGCCCGCTGTCTCGCCCAGGCGCTGGGCTGGTCCCCTTATTGTTGCATGCAACAGCGCTACACCTACGTGCGTCCTCGGCCCAGCTACAGCTTCTTCCCTCATGTTTCGGCTGATCGGCGGATGCTCGATTACAGCGCAGAGGCGAACGTGCCTCTGCTGGCCTATTCTCCCCTGGAAGGCGCGGCCTACACTCGCGAGGATCGAGATTTCCCCGACCCCTACCGCTGGCCCGACACCGAAGCCCGCGTGAAAGTTCTGAAGGCTGTGGCTGCAGAGCTCGGCGCGACGGCCAATCAGATCGTCTTAGCCTGGATGATGCAGAGCAACCCGCCTGTCATCCCCATCATAGCGGCCAGCAATGAGGCGCAGATGGAGGAGAACCTCGGTGCGCTCGATCTGGATTTGAGCGACGATCAGATGCAGCGTCTTAACGAGGCTGGTTTTTGAGGGTGCTCCTAACATCATAAGCGGCGGGGGCATCAAGCCCTCGCCGCTTGTCTTTGCAGCAGCCTACCTGCGCGGCCCGCGTCCGCTCCGTCGCCCCGACCGCCGCTGCTGTGAGGGCTGGTTCCGGGGAGCTGGACGATCCGCAGATGCGGCATGCCCCGCAGCCGGGGCATAGGCAAACCCCGTTACCCGTCGCCGCGCGATCCGCCCGCCCAAGACGCGCTCGATCTGGCTCACCAGCGCCTCGTCGCCCGGTTCTACCAGCGTCCGTGCTTCGCCTGTCTCGCTGGCACGGCCCGTTCGTCCGATGCGATGCGTATAGGCGTCCACTGTGTCGGGCATGTCATAGTTGATCACGTGTGTGATCTGCGCAACGTCGATGCCCCGGGAGGCGATGTCCGTGGCGACCAGCATATCGTACTTCCCATCACGGAAGCCATCCAGCGCTCGCTGGCGCTGATTCTGTGACATGTTGCCCTGCAGCGCCGTCGCACGGATATCCGCTTTCTGCAGATCTCGCGCCAGGTTGCGCGCGCGATACTTCGTCCGTGTGAAGATCAACACGCGCCCGGTGGCTGTCTGGTTCAGCATCGCCAACAACAACGCCTTCTTCTGGTGGTGGGGCACCGGATAGAGCGCGTGTGAGACGGTTTTGGCCGGTGCGATCGCACCGATCTGTACGGTGACCGGGTTGCGCAGGATTCGATCTGCTAGCTCGCGGATCTCCTCCGGCATCGTGGCGGCGAAGAAGAGCGTCTGGCGCTCCCGTGGAAGCTGTTTCAGGATGCGGCGCACGTCGGGCAGGAAGCCCATGTCGCACATGCGGTCGGCCTCGTCCAGCACCAACACCTCGACGTGGGAGAGATCGATGCTGTTGTCGCTCAGGAGATCCAGAAGCCGTCCGGGGCATGCAACGACCACCTCCACACCCTGCCGCAGCTTCTCCACCTGGCGATTCCGGCTCACGCCACCGTAGACCGTGGTGCTGCGCACCTTCGTGTGGCGCCCCAGCTCGATAAAGGCCTGATGCGTTTGCTGGGCCAACTCGCGCGTCGGCGCGAGAATCAACGCTCGGACACGCCCCAATGGCCCCTTTGTCAGGCGGTCGAGGATGGGCAGCACGAAGGCTGCCGTCTTGCCGGTCCCCGTCTGCGCGATACCGAGAACATCCCGGTCCTCGAGGACGACGGGAATGGCCTCTTCTTGAATAGGTGTGGGCTCCGTGAAACCCACCGAGTCGACGCCCCGCTGGATGCGGGCATCGATGGAAAACGATTCGAAACTCATCTCAAGCATACTCCTTGGCTTCATTGAGCCAAGTCGCACGCCTGGCCCTCAGATGCAACACATACATAAAGATATAGATACGAGAGGTCGCGGTCTCCCGACCGCTGACACAAACACGAAGTATACCGTACTTACGTCCTTTTCCAATAGCGCGTGGTTCGGGCTGCCACGACGCTTCTCCTGTCATCCTGAACGTGCCCCACAGCGTGGGGGCGTGAAGGATCTCCCGCCTCGTATCGCAGCCTCACGCTCTAGCGCCTCGCCGCTCCTCATAGCCGCCCTCGCACAAGCCGGATCATCCTGTACAATGAGGCAACCAACATACGCAGGCAACCCAAGGCGGCATCGGGCGGGGCCGTCGTCTGTCACACAGACTCGCGAAAAGAGGGGAGTGCATGAACGTCTGGATCGCGCTGGGGCTCACCATCTTCGCCGGCATGGCCACCGGCATTGGCAGCATCCTGGCCTT
>JBNGCP010000015.1:0-29453 GCA_049974845.1 Anaerolineae bacterium
CAACGCTCGCAGGGAGCATCTTCTACTCGCTACTTCCTTACTCCTGTCGTGCAGGCTGACCGCTGACTAGCTGATAGCTGACTTGCTTCCCCCAGGAGACAAAGATGCATCATACCACTGCTCGATCCAACGGAGCGAGCACGCCAACCGTCGTCACCCTCGGCGAGACGATGATTATGCTGGCGCCGCCGGGGCACGAGCTGATGGAGCATACTGAGACCTTCCGCGCGCTGATCGGCGGAGCGGAGGCCAACGTGGCGGTGGGCTTGGCGCGGCTGGGTCTCACCGCGGGCTGGATCGGCAAGCTGCCGCGCAACGCGCTGGGCCGTTGGGTCGTGAACGGGACGCGCCGTTATGGCGTCGACACCTCGGCGGTGGTGTGGGCCGACGCGGGGCGGGTGGGTACCTTCTTCGTCGAGTTTGGCGCGAAGCCGCGCCCCACGAAGACGATCTACGATCGCGCGGGCAGCGCCGCCACGACGCTGATCGCCGACGAGCTGGACTGGGACTACATCGCCCAGGCCGAGTGGCTACACATGACGGGGATCACCCCGGCGCTGAGTGAGACCTGTCGGCGAAGCACGGTCGATATCTTGCGGCGCGCTGGTGACGTTGGGGTCAAGGTCTCCTTCGACCTCAATTACCGCTCGGCGCTGTGGAGCCCCGAGGAGGCTCGGGCGTCCTGGCATGACGTGCTCGCCTACGTCGACCTGATCATCGCTACCGAGGCCGACGCCGCGATCTTGTTGGATGCCGAGCTTGAGCGTGAAGCCGCCCTCCGGCGCATCTCTGAGGCCTATACGCCCGACGCCGTGGTCATGACCTGCGGTGGCGCCGGGAGCATGGCGTTCGATGGAGAGTCCGTCCTGCACATGCGTTCGTGGCCGCTGGAGCTCGTGAACCGCCTTGGTGCCGGGGACGCCTTCGTGGCGGGGCTGCTCTACGGGCTGATCGAGGCGGACCTCGAGACGGGCCTGGCCTACGGCAACGCGATGTCGGCGCTGAAGTTCACCATCCCGCAGAACCTCCCGCTGATCGATCGCGAGGACGTGGAGCGCTTGCTCTCCGGCAGCGATCTGCGTCTCGTTCGATAGGAGAGCCTGCAGCCCGCTCGCGTCGGATGAGCCTCCAACGCATTCCCTGACTAGCGGATGTCGCCCCGGCAATCGTAGGGTGTCGCGATTTCCCGCAAGCTGGGTATACTTGGCCGCAAAGCTCTGGCGTGCACGGTCGGCAAGCGCACGCCGATGAAGGAGATCCCCTATGCTGTTAGCTGGAGACATCGGTGGCACGAAGACCAAGTTGGCGATCTTCTCGGAGGCCCGCGGTCCCCGCGACCCGCTGGCGCAGCGGTCCTTTCCCAGTAGACGCTACGCACATCTCGAAATCATCGTGCAGAAGTTTCTCGATCAGGTCAACTACCCGGTGGAGCGGGCCGTCTTTGGTGTGGCGGGCCCTGTCGTGGACCAGCGCGTCGACGTCACGAACCTGCCGTGGATCGTCGAAGCGGCCTCAATGGAGCAGGAGCTCGGCCTCGACTCCGTCGTTCTCCTCAACGACCTGATGGCCATCGCCAGCGGCGTGCTGCATCTCACCTCCGGCGAGCTGCATACACTTAACGCTGGTGAGCCCGATCCTGACGGCCCCATCGCCGTCATCGCCCCTGGGACCGGGCTTGGAGAGGCCTTCCTGACGTGGGATGGTCATCGCCACCGCCCGCACGCCTCCGAGGGAGGGCACGCCGACTTCGCACCTCGCACCCCGATTCAGAACGAGCTGGTGAGCTACTTGTGGCAGCATTTCGAGCACGTCAGCTACGAGCGCGTCTGCTCCGGCTCCGGGATCCCCAATATCTATGCGTTCTACAGGGACAGTGGCCGCGCGAACGAGCCCGACTGGCTGGCGGAAAAGCTGGCCCACGCGGAGGATCCCACCCCGCTCATCTCGGATGCGGCCCTCGACGAGGAACGGTCTTGCGATATCTGCCGGAAGACGATGAGTACCTTCGCGACTATCCTGGGCGCTGAGGCCGGCAACATGGCGCTGAAGGTGATGGCTACCGGGGGCGTCTACCTCGCGGGCGGAATCCCTCCGCGGATCTTGCCCATGCTAGAACAGGATGCCTTTATGTGGGCCTTCCGGGCTAAGGGACGTCTTGAGAGCGTGCTATCGAAGGTGCCCGTCCACGTCGTTCTCTATCCCGAGGTCGCCCTTCTCGGGGCGGCATCTCACGGATTGGGCCTGTAGCCATCGGCGCCACGTGCAACGCACTCAGACGGTAGCTGGGTGACGGCATAGGCCACGCAGGCTCAGGAGCTTGCGGGACGACGGTCCAGCGCAGATGCGGTGCACGTTACGTGAGCTGTGCGAGCGCCCAGTCGAGGGCCTGCTGGAGCATCTCCGGCGGCGGCTCCGGGATGAGGCCCTCGGTCATCAGCAGCTCGACGGTCTCCCGTGCCTCCTCGATGTCGGCCTCGGCCTGCGCGTAGGCCTCCTCGCGCGTCGGGGTCACGCGGGCTAGCCCTTCCTCAATCGCCTGCATGGCGACGTCGGCGGCCTCCTGTGGGAAGACGCCGCGCTCGTCCATCCTGGCGATGATGTTGTCCGGGCTGATGCCGCGGTCCTCGGCGAAGCTCGCCAGCGACTCCGCGGCGGCGATGGCCATCCCGTCGGAGATGCCGCGAGCCCGCACCAACAGCGCCCCCTTGAGGATCCCGGGGAAGCCCAACGAGTTGTTCACCTGATTGGGGAAGTCGCCACGCCCCGTCGCCACGATGTACGCGCCAGCCTCCTTTGCCGTGTGCGGGTAGATCTCGGGCACCGGGTTGGCGCAGGCGAAGACGATGGATTTTGGCGCCATCAGCGCCACGGACTCGGGCTTGACCACGCCCGGACCGGGAATCGAGGCCGCGATCAGGACATCGGCCCCGGTCATCGCCGCGTCGAAGTCGTCGATCCGGTCGGGGTTCGTCTGTTGGCAGAGCTCCCATTTGCGGTAGAAGCGGGCGTCGGCCCGCAGATCGTCGCGGCCCTCATGCAACCCGCCGCGGGAATCGAACATGATCATCCGGTCGGGGTTGGCCCCGGCGGCAATGATGATCCGCGCGATGGTCGTGTTCGAGGCACCGGCGCCCAGGAAGACTATTTTCACCTCGGAGATCGCTTTGTCCACCAGCTTCAAGGCGTTGATGAGCCCGGCGAGGGTCACGCAGGCGGTGCCCTGCGCGTCGTCGTGCCAGACGGGGATGTCGCAGGCCTCCTGCAGTGTATCCAAGACCTTGTAGCAGTTGGGCTGGGCGATGTCCTCCAGGTTGACGGCGCCGAAGCTGGGCTGCACCATCTTGACGAAGTCGATGATCTTGTCCGCGTCGTGCTCGCCGGCGTCATCTCGGCTGTCGACGCAGAGCGGCGTGGCGTCGATGCCGCCGAGATACTTCATCAGGAAGGCCTTGCCCTCCATCACACCGAGCCCGCCGGGCGGCGTCACATTGCCGTCGCCCAGCACGCGGGTGGAGTCGGTGACGACGGCGACGAGGTTGCCGCGGTTGGAGAGCTCATAGGAGGCGTCGTTGTCGTCGCGGATCGTCGTCGAGATCTGCGAGACGCCCGGTGTGTACCAGACGTTGAACCAGTTGAAGCCGAAGACCCCGGCCTTGGGCACTGTCTGGAGCTTGCCGCGGTAGAAGCGGTGCGCCGCTTCGGCCAGGCGTTTGTGGAAGAGCGTTTTGGCCTCAGCCACTTGATCCGGTGAAAGCTGTCTGGACAGGATCTCGTCCAGGTTGTCGAGGTTAAGATGCAGATCACTCATCGAGCATATCGCCTTTCTCCTGCAGCCAACGTCGCACCAGCGTGGCGAACCATTCCAGTTCATCTAGACGCTGCAGGTGCATATGGACTCCGTCAGGAGGATGGTAGCATGGAATACACGTGCAACAAGCATCTATGGAGAGAGCTTTGAGCTCTGCTTTGTGAACAGGATGATTGCTCCACCAGTAGAGCTCAAAGCTCTTCGCGTCGGTACTTGCGCGGATCGGGCGACCTCATACACTGGGGACGTTCTGATGTCAACCGGCTTGAGCCAAGAAGAAGGAGATGCGATGCCCTCACTGCCTGATATCGTGCGGCGTCATTTCGAGCCGACCCTGGCGATGGTGCGCGAACTGATTGAGACGTGTCCAGAGGAGAGTCTCATGTCCGCGACGCTTGGCGTGCGCGAGCACATCTATCATGCCATGGTCGGGATGGACGTCTGGCTCTCGCCCGATCCGATGAAGTTCCCCTTTGATCAGATCGTCGACGACGATGCTGCCGAATGCCGGGCGCCAGCCTCGGAGCGCATATCGCGCCCGTACTTGATCGACTACCTGGGCCGTCTTGAGGCTAAGGTCGTGGACCTTCCCGATGAGCTCGAAGCCTACCTGGCGACCGTGACGTTGCGCGGGCGCGAGTTCACGCTGCTGGATCGTTGCCTGGGCCAACTGCGCCACATGCAGCACCACATCGGCGTGGCGAATGAGAAGCTGAGGGTGCGGGGTGCGACCGCCGTTGATTGGCGCGGGTACGGCGAGGACTGAGACGGATCGGCGAGACATCGCTTGAACGGAGGCAACGATGACGATGTGCAATGTGAAGTTCTCCGTGGCCATCCACCCCGAGGACAACGTGGAGGTGCTTCTGTTCGCCAAGCAACTCGGCATCCCGTGTGTCTATACGTGGGTGCGCCCGGAGCAGCGTACGTACGATTTCCTGGCGCGGCTGCGTGAGACCGTCGAGCGGGCAGGGCTCGAGCTCTATATGGTGGGCAATATGGACGTCGGTAAATCCGACAAGATCCATCTGGCCCTGCCGGGCCGGGATGAGATTGTGGCGCAGTTCCAGACGTTCGTGCGCAATTTGGGGCGCGCCGGTATCCGCCATACGACCTTCACTTGGGAGCCCGATCGGGTTTGGTCCTCGGCCCCCAGCACGACCCGCGGCGGCGCCCGGACGCGCCATGTCGACCTCGCGGAGATGAAGGCGCGGCCCTACACGCACGATCGCGCGTACAGCGAGGACGAGATCTGGGCGAACTTCGCGTATTTCATCGAGCGGATGATCCCGGTGTGCGAGGAAGCCGACGTGCGGCTTTGTCTCCATCCGAATGACCCACCGACGGACGAGCTTGGCGGCATCCCGTGCCTCATCCGGGACTGGGCCGCGTACGATCGCGCCTTCGCCATCGCCGACAGCCCCTATCTGGGGATGGAGTTCTGCGTCGGGTGCTGGCTGGAGGGTGGAGAGGCCTTTGGCAACGTGCTCGACGGCATCCGCCACTTCCACGAGCAGGGCCGGATTTTCATCGTCCACTTTCGCAACGTGACTTCGCCCCTGCCGATCTTCAGCGAGACCTTCCTCGACGACGGGTATATGGACATGTATCAGGTGATGCGGACGTTCTGTGAGGTCGGTTATGCCGGCGCGATGACGCTCGATCACACGCCGCAGTTTGTGGGCGACGATGCCAAGCGGGCCGGGACGGCCTACGCCATCGGCTATATGCGGGCGCTGCTGGAGCGGGCCGAGGCGGAATTGTAGCGAACTCTGGGTCTACCAGACTCTGCTGGAGTCTCACGAGTCTTCATCGAATCTTCATATCACCTTCACCGTGGCTTCATACCGCCCACTTATCATAGGGGCGTAGTTGACAAGAGGCCCCATCGAGTGGGTCAAATCCTATCGTAGGAGGATTCAGATGAAGAAGCTTTCGGTTTTGGTGAGTGGCGTACTGGCGGCGGTTCTGATGGCAACCCTGGTCACGGGCGCGGTGCTGGCGCGCGGTCCGAACGGTCAGGACGAGGCAGGGATGGGCCCAGGCAGAGCAAGCGCCCCGACGGCCCGCGGCCTTGCGGATCCCGACGGCGACGGTATCCCCAACTGGGACGGGACCAGGATGGGCAACGCGTTCGGTTTCGTCGATGAGGATGGTGACGGTGTGAACGACCGCTACGCCCAAGGCGATGGCGTGCCCGACTATGAGGGTAACCGCATGGGTTACGCTTATGGCTTCGTAGACGAAAATGGCGATGGTGGGAACGACCGCTATGCCCAAGGCGATGGCGTGCCTGACTGCGACGGGACCTGCACGGGCTATGGATATGGCTTCGTGGACGAGGACGGCGACGGCGTCAACGACCGGTATGCTGACGGCGAGTGCACCCCTCTGGGTGGAGAGGCGATGGGGCAGCGCCGGGGTCGCTGGAGCCGGTAACCTAACGGTAGCGTGTGATACGCGAGCTTTGCTCGCATCCAGGGGCGCTGCATCGTGCAGCGCCCCTTCTTCATTGCGCACACGGGGTGGAAGTCAGCCCGCCGGGCTATTTACCGGGGAGTTGCCTCGATTGCGCTCCTGACCGATACTAGGGCTGTTACGCTCAGGATTGACGTCGTTGTTGGAGGTATCCAAGGAGACTACAGATCTATGCCCTCATTGCCCGTTGGTTTCTATCCCTTTTGGTTCTGGAACGACACGCTCTCCGCGGACGAGGTCCGCAGGCAGGTCCACGAGATGGCTGAGCAGGGCGTGCGTGGCTTCTTTATTCATTCACGCCAGGGACTGGGCCAGCCCTATCTCTCAGAGGCTTTCTTTGAGATGGTCGATGTCGCCATCGCCGCGGCTAAGCGCGAGGGGCTATGGGTGCACCTTTACGATGAGTACCCGTATCCCAGCGGCGTTGCCGGTGGCGAGGTGTTGCTGGGTAAGCCGCGCTATCATGCGACGCGCCTGGTTCAGCTGACCCACGATCTCGCCCCTGGGCCCGTGCGCCTGGCGCTTCCCCAGGGCGCCGTCCTCTCCTGCGTCGCCTATCCTTTACAGGACGGCGAGGTCGACTGGGAGCGCGGCATTGACCTTCGCACGAGTGTCGGTCCGGTCCTTCAGACGGAGTCCTACAACGTGATGGGGCTGACCCAGTACAATCGCAAGCGCTATTTTGCCAGCGAGCCCACCCCGACGCTGGAGGCCGTCCTGCCGGTGGGTAAGGGTGCGCCTGAGGCTTATCGGCTCTACACCTCCGTCCAGGTCGAGGTCACGCGTCACAAGTATTGGGGGCACTACGTCGACGTGCTCAACTCAGAGGCGGTGCAGCGCTTCATCAGTCTGACCCACGAGCGGTATCGCCAACGCTACGCAGAGGAGTTCGGCGAGACCATCGCCTCGATCTTCGTCGACGAGACGGCGCCCGGCTGGTCCGATGGGCTTCCCGAGCTCTTTGAGGAAGCGTATGGCTACGACCTGATCGCGCACCTGCCGGCGCTGCAAGACCCTGACCATCCCGACCACGGTCGGGTTGCGCAGGACTTCGGACGCCTTCGGTACCAGCGGTTTTGCGAGACCTTCGAGCAGCCCATAGCGTCCTGGTGCCGGAAGCACGGCCTGGCCTACTCGGGCGAGAAACCCTCGATCCGCATGTCGCAGCTGCGCTACATGGACATCCCGGGCTGCGAGCCGGGGCACACCAAGGTCGGGGCGAAGCCCGACTGGCTCCAGGCGCGGCTCCGCAGCAACGCGAAGGCGACGGCCTCGGCGGCCTACTTCTACGACAAGGTCGGCGCGCTCTGCGAGTGCTATCACAGCACCGGCTGGAGCGCGACGCTGCAGGATGCCAAGACCATCGCCGACGGGCTGCTTCTGGCGGGCATCCGCTACCTGGTGCCCCATGGCTTCTTCTACAGCACCCATGCGCTCAAGAAGCACGACGCGCCGCCTACGTTCTTCTTCCAGATGCCTTTCTGGCCTTTCTTTGGGCGCCTTTCAGCGCACGTCGATCGCATCGCGCAGGCTTTCGAGGGCACGCACATCGACGCCGAGATCCTCGTCGTGGATCCCGGTGGGGCGCTGCCGGTGCACGAGGACCGCTCGTCCTATCCCTATCTCCAGGCCTATGAGGATCTCCTCTGGGCGTTGATGCGCGCGCATCTGGACTATCACATCGTCGATACCGACATCCTCTCCGGGGGAGAGCTGGAGGAGGGCGCGCTCACCGTCGCTGACATCAGGGCAAGGGCGGTGGTCGTGCCGGCGATGCCGGTGGTCGAGCCGGAGCTGCAGGCAGTCCTGGATGCCTTCGAGGAGCGAGCGGGCGTCGTCGTTCGATGCGAGCGGGATGCCGACCCGGCGGATGTCGTCGCCTCGTTAAGGTCGGAAGTGCCGCCGAGCCTGAGCGTCGCCGCCGCCCCAGGGCCGAATCAGACCGGATCGGGCCGGGAAGCCGAGGACGTCTTGGTGGTCAAGCGGGTCGGGGCAGACAAGACCCTCTGGTTCTGCCTCAACGTGGGGAGGAAACCGCTGCGGGTCCGGCTCGACGCCGGCACGCCGCTGCGTGCGGTGGCGCTCGATGATGCCCGTCCCCCTGCCCTGCGGCGTGTGGGTAACGGCTATGCGCGTCCTATCGCGCCTTTCGAGTCCTTCTTGTTGGAGGCAGCGCCCGAGGAGACGACCGTGACGCGACGGCCGGTCATCGAGGTCAACCTCTCGGGGCCGGCTGAGGTGCACCCCCTCGACGCGAATCTGCTGCGGATGGATCCCTGGGAGATGGCCTTGAAGCAACCCGACGGTCGCTATGGCCCGAGCGTCGGCGTGCCTGCGATGCCCTTGCCGAATCAACTGGCGGCGTCGGGGTTGGCCTTCGCGCCGGAGTTCCGGATCTACTTCGGCCACGCGCCGGAGATGGCGCTGCCGCAGCTTACGGCGCGTTACACGTTCCGCTTCTGGAACGATTGCGAATTCACCGCCGCGGATCAGGACGACGCGACGTCCGGCGGCGTGGAGCTCGTGATGGAGCCAGGCTCGATCGTTGGAGATTGGCGACTCATCGTCAACGGCGGGGCGCCGCTCGCGCCCTCGGCCTTCGGCCCCACCGCGGCTCACGTCCGGGGCAGCCTGGGGGCAGCCATCACCGAGTGGCTGAGGCCGGGCGAGAACGTCATCCAGGTCGAGGTGACCACGGACCGGCTGGATGGGGGTCTTGTGAACCCGCTCTATCTGGCGGGCGATTTCGGCGTCGCCCTCAACCCTCCCGGCCTGATCCCGCCGGAGGGCTCGGGGCGCTTTGAGGATTACGAGGCAAATGGGCTTCCCTTCTACGCCGGCGCCATCGCCTACACGACGCACTTTGAGCTGGATGCCGTGCCCGACGGCGATGAAGCCATCCTGGCGCTGCAGACGGACGCCCCGTTTCACGAGGCGACCGAGGTCGCCGTCAACGGCGGCTCGCCGCAGCCGGTGCTCTGGGAGCCGCGTCGCATCGTCGTCCCGACGACGAACCTCCACGCCGGGACGAACGAGCTTCAGGTCACCGTCTACACGACGCTCATCCGCGCCTTCGAAGGGCAATGGTTTGACTACGAGGCGCACCAGTACCGCGATGTGGTCAAGCTTGAGGGCGTCTGAGATGGCGACGACCGGACACAGCATCCTTTTTAGGAGACCGGGTTTGCGCCCCAAACCTCAGGTTGGTGGTCTCTGCGGGCCTTGAACTTGCGCTTTGTGCGAAGGCACCTAAGCTACCCTCAGAGTGATACAGCCACCAAACTAGCGCTGAAGAGGAGATGCCAATTGAAACTGTGAATCCTGACGCCACTGCACTATTGGCTCGGACCCCGCCGATGGGTTGGAATAGCTGGAACACCTTCGGCGCCGAGATTAACGAGGCGGTGATCCGCGAGACCGCCGATGCCTTCGTCAGCGAGGGTCTCAAAGACGCCGGTTACGAGTACGTCGTTATCGACGATCTCTGGGAGGCTGACGAGCGGGTTGACGGGCGATTGACCTGGGACCGCGAGGCCTTCCCCAATGGCATTCCGGCGCTGGCCGACTACGTCCACAGCAAGGGCCTCAAGTTCGGCATCTACTCCTGTGCTGGCAGTCACACCTGCGCGGGCAAGCCCGCCAGCTACGGCTACGAGGAGGCCGATGCCGAGACCTTCGCCGAGTGGGGCGTCGATTTCCTCAAGTACGACTTCTGCTACGCGCCGCCGGGCGTCGATGGGCCAACCCTCTACCAGCGGATGGGCCAGGCGTTGCGCGCTACCGGGCGGCCGATCCTCTTCAGCATCTGTGAGTGGGGTGGGCGTAGGCCTTGGGCGTGGGGCGCCAAGGTGGGTGGGCATATGTGGCGCACGACCGGCGACATCTTCGACACCTGGGAGTCGATCGTGCACATCGGCTTCGAGCAGCAGGCGGATCTCCATCCCTACGCCGGGCCGGGACACTGGAACGATCCGGATATGCTCGTCGTGGGAATGTACGGCAAGGGCAACGTAGCCCGCGGTGGCTGCACCGACGCCGAGTACCGCAGCCATTTCAGCCTGTGGTGCTTGTTGGCATCGCCGCTGATGATCGGCTGCGACGTCCGTGATATGGACGCCGTGACCCGCGGGATCCTGCTCAATCGCGAGCTCATCGCCGTCAATCAGGACCCCTTGGGCCGGCAGGGCTACCGCGTCGGGCGGGTGCCGTGGGGTGACGAGATTGCGGAGGTCTGGGCCAAGCCGCTGGAGGATGGCTCCGTCGCCGTGGGGATGTTCAACCTCAGCGATCGCGACGGGCGGCAGATCGTGGTGGCCTGGGAGTCGCTTGGGCTGCATGATCGGCGCCCGTGCCGGGTCCGGGACCTCTGGACCCACGAGGACCTGGGTACCTTCACCCGCAGTTTCGTCGCCCGGGTCGACCGGCACGACGTGAAGGTGGTGAAGCTGACGCCGCAAAGCTAAGGCCCTAAAGCTAAGGCCGCGAAGCGGATGCCGCGAAGCTGAGAGAAGTACCAGACGGCGGGCGTCCGCGCCGCCGGCTGGTTGTCCCGATCGTATCCAGGGAGCATGTATGCCGACTGCAGCAGGCTATACGAACGTCATCCTGATCGTCGCCGATGACCTCGGCTATGGTGACCTCGGTGTCACTGGCAACCGCTATCTCCAGACGCCCTTTCTCGACCGCCTGGCCGCGGAAGGGGCCCTGTTGAGCCAGCACTACACGGGCTCGCCCGTCTCGGCGCCGGCGCGCGCGAGCCTCTTCACCGGGCGCTACCCGCATCGCGTCGGCGCGCTCGGCGACGCGTCCAACCGCGGCCTGGATCGCATCGCCCTGCGCGAGACGACGGTCGCCGAGCTCTTCGGGCGTGCCGGGTACGCCACCGGTTTGGTTGGTAAGTGGCACAACGGGCTCTTCGATCGCCGCTACCATCCGAACAGACGGGGCTTCGACGAGTTTGTGGGCTTTCTCAATGGTGGCATGCACTACTACAATTGGATCCTCGACGCGAACGGCCAGCCGCTCCGCTCCGATGGACGCTACCTGACCGACGTGCTCACCGATGAGGCCGTCCAGTTTGTCGAACGGCACAGCCGAGAGCCGTTTTTTCTGACGGTTGCTTACAACGCGCCCCACAGCCCTCTGCAGGCGCCGGAGCAAGAGATTGACGTCTACCGTGAGGTAGGCCGGTTCAACGAGGCCGTCTGCCGCGTCTACGCAATGATCCACCGGATGGATGCCGGGATAGGCCGCATCCTTGAGGCGCTGGATCGCCTCGAGCTGACGGCGCAGACCCTCATTCTTTTCACCAGCGACAACGGCCCCTGGCTGGGTGATGAGCGGCTCGATGACGGGCGGCTGCTCAGTTTGCAGCGGTACAACGGCCCGCTCCGTGGGATGAAGGGGGACGTGCTGGAGGGCGGCATCCGGGTGCCGGCCATCGTCCGCTGGCCTGCACGGCTTCCCGCTGGGCGTCGCGAGGACGCGATGGTGCATTTTTGCGATTGGCTGCCCACGCTGACGGCGGCGGCGGGCATCCTCGACCGGCCTGATCTGCCTCTGGACGGCGTGAACGTGCTGCCCGTCCTCGAGGACGTGTCCGAGGAGACGGTCTCGAAGCGCTTCTGGCAGTTCAACCGTTACGCACCGGTGGCGCACTGCAATGCCGCGATGCGCGATGGGCCGTGGAAGCTCTATTGGCCTCGCATCCCGCAAGCGATGGCGAGGTTGCCTATCGACGAGGTCTGGTATCGGGGCATGTTTACCGTGCCGCATTTCGAGATGCCGGTCGATGGCTCTTGTGTGCCGCGTGAGCTTCTCGAGCCCGGCGCGCCGCAGCTCTACAACCTTGAGGACGATCCTGAAGAGACCCAGGATCTCGCCGCGAGCCACCCCGATCGCGTGCGCGCGATGCAGCAGGACGTTGAGGCGTGGTTCGAAGGGGTCAACGCCGACCGGCGGGCGTGTCCCGATGTCTGGCACGGAGATCTGTCATAGGTGGAGCGTGCGACGGACGTTGACGGCGGCGCAGCCCTTTCCGATGCGCTTTGGGCTCGATGACGCCGGCCCGGAGTCCTGTCGCGATCTGATTTTGCGCAGCGAGTTTGAGCAATTCTGGCCCGGGAGTCTACGGCGATATGGCGTCATCCACGAACACTGAACCCTTAGGGCCGCGGACCGAGGAGGCTCTGTTCACCGCAGACCCGGCGTCGCGCCGTTTGGCTCTGGCAGAGGTCCAGGCCGCACTGCCCGGCTCACGCCTACGGCGGTGGTTGGGGCGGGGCGTCGGATGGGTGGATCTGGGATCTGGCTGGTCGGCGCTCGCCGACCGATTTCGAGAAGATCCGCCGGTCTTCTGCCGCCACATCTGCCCGGTCCATCTCCGTGTGCCGTTGACGATTGTCGAGGCCGACCTCGATACGCTGGCTGCTGCGACCGAGGCGCTCCGACGCAACGTCGAGGAGGCGCTGCTAGACTCAAACCCCTTCTCGGTGCAGACGCGCCTCCTCGGTCACGACTGGCCCTACAAGCCCTACGACGTCAACACGCGCCTGGCGGGGATCCTGAGCGAGGGAGGATGGCGCTTGGACGTGCGGAACCCCGCGATCGTCCTGTCGGTGGTGTTGGCGGAGCGCTCGGGCTATCTGGGACTCTCGCGCGCCGAGAACAACCTCAGCGACTGGGCTGGCGGGGCGCGGCGCTTCAGGAAGGAGCCCGACCAGATTAGCCGGGCCGAGTTCAAGCTCCTGGAGGCGCTGGAGGTCTTTGCACTAGATCCCGCCGGGGCTGAGACTGCCCTGGATTTAGGCGCCGCGCCTGGGGGTTGGACGCGAATCCTGCGCCAGCACGGCGTCAAGGTGGTCGCCGTCGACCCGGCGGCCCTAGCGCCGCCACTGCGGAGAGATCCGGGCGTGCACCATCTGGAGGTGGTGGCGCAGGTCTACCTATCCAAGGCGTCGGCGGCCTTCGACATCGTGCTGAACGATATGCGCATGGACGCCCGTGACTCCGCGCGGCTTATGGTCTCAGCGGCGCCGCGCCTGAAGCCCAACGGTTGGGCCCTGATGACGCTCAAGCTGCCCAAGCGCGGCACGGCGGAGGTGATGACCGCGGCTTTGGAGATTCTCGGCGCCGCGTATGAAGTGACGGGGGTTCGCCAGTTGTTCCATAACCGCAGCGAGGTGACCGCAGCGCTGCGCCGGATGTGAAACGGCGGCACCGGTACCCCGACTCAGTGAACAGGAGGGGGCGATCGTTCTCTATGACGCCACGAGAGATTGTCGCGCGCACGATTCGGTTTGAGGGCGCGGAGCGTATGCCCTATGATTTTCCGGAGCCCTATGGGACCGACTTCGCGCACGTGGGTATGACGCCTTCCCCCGACGCCCGGCCCAGGGAGGGCGTCGATGAGTGGGGTAGTGTCTGGGCCAACATCGGCGTCTCAAACCTGGGGGAGGTTAAGGAAATCCCGTTGCAGGACTGGGATCGCTGGGACGCGCTCTCCATTCCCGACATTCGCGAGCCCCGCCGTTGGACGGACCTAAGGGGCGCCCGCGAGCGCGCCGGCGATCGGTTCCTGATCGGGAGCGGCATCTCGCTCTACGAGCGCACGCACTTCGTTCGGGGCCTCGAGAATGTCTGGATGGACATCCATCTGGCACCGGAGAAGCTGGGGCGTCTGATCGACGTTTTGGTCGACATGAACCTCTATGCCATCGAGCGGTATGCCGAAGCTGGTGCCGACGGCTATATGTTCTGCGACGATTGGGGACTGCAGGACCGGCTGATGATCTCGCCTGACTCTTGGCGCGCTATCTGGAAGCCACGCTACGCGCGGGTCTATGAGGCTGCGCACGATGCGGGGCTGCTGACCTTTCTCCACAGCTGCGGCGACATTACCGCGATCCTCGATGACCTGATCGAGATTGGGCTCGACGTGATTCAGATGGATCAGCAGGAGAACATGGGGCTGGAGCGGCTGGGGCGGGAGTTCGGGGGCCGGATCACCTTCTGGTGCCCCGTCGACATCCAGCAGACGATGGTGCGCGGCACGCTGGACGAGATCCGCGCCTACGCGCGCCGAATGGTCACGACCCTGGGGCGTCCGGAGGGGGGCTTTATGGCCATGTGGTACAGCGATCCAGCCGGCGCCGGGCACCGCCAGGCAGCCATCGACGCGATGTGCGAGGCATTTGTGGCTTATGGCCGTGAGGGTGAGGGATCGACCGGCGATGGGAGTAGGAGTAGGGAGTAGGTAGCAGGAAGTAGGGCCGAAGCGAGATTGGGCTTCCTGTAGTTGATCTGGCAAGACGGTATGAGGAGACACCGATGTCGTCGAGAAATGAGGCGCAGGGCGAGTCGGTCTGTGAGCTGATCTATGACGTCATCCGGCAGGTGCCGGCGGGCAAGGTGACCACCTACGGGCAGGTGTCGAAGATTGTGGGCACGGTCACCGCGCGGCAGGTCGGCTATGCGCTCCACGCTGTGAAACCGTGGATGGAGGTGCCGTGGCAACGGGTCGTCAACAGCCAGGGAAAGATCAGCTTGCAGGGCAGCGACCAGCGCCGGTTGCTGGAGGCTGAGGGTGTCGAGTTCGATGATCGAGACCGCATCGATCTGAAGCGTTTCGGCTGGGCTGGGCCGAGTGAGGCGTGGCTGGAAGCTCAAGGGCTCGACCCGCTCTGGTTCTGGAACCGCTGAGGGGCGGTCGCTGAGCGCAAGTGTGCTTTGCGCTTTCCCCGCTCCGGTCTAGAATCGTGCCACCCAGGACTTGTCCCGGGGAGCTGTAAGAGGAGGGCTGATGACGGCAACTCAAGAGCGGGTGTGCATCCGGGGAGATCCCAACCAGATCGACTCCTTCGTGGCGTGTTTGGTCGCCGTCCTCCACGCATGGGACCGGCCCGTGGGCTATGACTGGATCGCCGGATTGTCGGGTGTTGCGTTCTCGCCGGTATTGGAGCCCGGCGAGGACTGCATGGCGTGGTGGATGGAGGCCGGCTCCGACGCGCGCATCCCTTTTCTGGGCCGGACCCTGGGGTTTACCGTGGAACGCGTGATCCGCGACGTCGCCTGGGACGACGACGCCCGCGCGACCTATGCCAACACCGAGTTGCTTCCGCCCCCGCACGAGGCTCACTTTGCGCGGCTGCGGGCCGCGTTTGATCGGGGTGATGCAATCCTGCTCCGCACCTGGCCGGCCTGGAGCGTGCTCATAGACTGGGACCCCAATCTCGACCGGCTTGAGTTCGCGACCGTGCCAGGCTTCGAGGATCTCGTCGCGCGGATATGGGGGCCGGCGCAGGCGCAACTGGCCTACATCCTCACTCCCATCGAGCCGGACATAGACCTTGAGGAGAGCATCGAGATGGCGTTGCGTTTCGGCGCCAAAGTCGCTGCCGGCCGAGGACCCGACGAGCGCTTGAGATACGGGGCTGCGCTCTACGCGGCGGCGGCCGATCGGATGCGGAAAGAGGTCTTTTGCCCCTTCTGTGGCGGGAACAGTGATAGCTGTGCGCATCGCACGCTTATGCGGATGTTGGGCACGCAGCGAAGCGCCCCGGGATTCTTGAACGATGCCCGCGATTTCATCGAGACGACCCAGCCATCGCACGATGCCGTCGACCTGCCGTGGCAGGTTGCGATTGACCGTTTTGAGGCTATGGAGGAGCTCGCGTCGGTGTACTGCGGGTGGGCCGACTTCCAGGAGCGCTGGCCCGACGAGGCCTTCCGCGAGGCGCTCTGTGATACCTTCGAGACGCTCGCCGATCTTCAGACGGAAGCGGCCGAGGCGCTTGCCGAGCTGGCGGTCACCTACGCCCGGCAGTTCGCCTGACGACGACCTACCCGAATCGCCCGGTGATGTATTCCTCGGTGCGGGTGTCCCTGGGCGTCGTGAAAATGTCGTGCCCGCTCCCCCACTCGACCAGCTCGCCTTGGAGGAAGAAGGCTGCCCAATCGGCAACGCGTGCGGCTTGCTGGACGCTGTGGGGTACCAAGATGATGGTGTACTCCTGCTTGATCTCCTGCAGCGTCTGCTCGACCTTGAAGGTGGAGATGGGGTCCAAGCCTGACGTAGGCTCGTCGAGCATGATGACCTCCGGCTGCAGGGCGAGCGACCGCGCCAGGCAAAGGCGCTGCTGCTGTCCCCCCGAGAGATCGTAGGCGCTGTCCGACAGCCGGTCGGCGACCTCGTCCCACAGGGCCGCCTGTTTGAGCCCACGCTCCACCGCTGCGTCCAGCTCGGCCTTGTCGCTGATGCCTGCCAATCGCAGACCGTAGATGACGTTGTCGTAGATGCTCATCGGCAGCGGCACCGGTCGCGCGAAGACGATGCCCAAACGTCGCCGTAGTTGAATCACGTCGCAGTCGCGCGCCAGGATATCCTCCCCGTCGAGGAGAATTCGTCCTTCTTGAGCGACCACGTCGGCAAGGTCGTTGAGCCGGTTCAGCGTGCGCAGCAGTGTGCTCTTGCCGCCCCCTGCGGGGCCGAACAGCACGTTGATCCGATTGGCGTAGATGTCCATCGTCACGCCGTTCAGGCTCTCGGTGCCGTCGGAATAGCGCACCAGCAGGTTCTCGATGCGGATCTTGACGTCGGGATGGTCAGCCATAGATTGTCAAGCTCCCTCGGTAGTCGATGCCGGGACCGGAAATCTGTTGCCACGCCATTGTACGAGGTCCTTTCACCACACGCGCTGCTTCCGGTAACGGTGCCGGATCAACGTCGCGACGAGGTTCATCGAGAGAACGAAGACGAGCAGGACGAGCGCCGTGCCGAACTGGATTCTGACCGGCATGCCCGGCACCTGGGTGCTGATTACGAAAAGGTGGTAGGGCAGAGCCATCGTCTGATCGAAGATGGAGCTGGGCAGTCGCGGCAGGAAAAAGGCGGCGGCGGTGAAGAGGATCGGCGCCGTCTCCCCGGCGGCGCGCTCCACCCCGAGGATGACGCCCGTGATGATGCCGGGGAGCGCCTGTGGCAGGACAACGCGCCGGACGGTCTGCCAGCGCGTGCCGCCGAGGCTCGTGCTCACCAACCTGAAGGACTGCGGCACCGCCCGAAGCGCCTCTTCGGCCGTGCTGATGATCACCGGCAGCGTCATAATGCCCAGGGTCAAGGAACCCGCCAGGATGGAAGTCCCAAAGTTGAGGAAGATGACGAAGAGCCCCAAGCCAAAGAGACCAAAGACGACCGACGGGATGCCGGCCAGGTTGATGATCGCGATGCGGATCGCACGGGTCGTCGCATTGTCCTTGGCGTACTCGGCGAGGTAGATGGCGCCGCCAACGCCGATGGGAACCGCGACGATGGCCGTGCCTGCCGTGAGCGCCAACGTCCCGATGATAGCCGGCAGCACGCCCCCGGCTGTCATCCCGTCGCGGGGCATCTCGGTGATGAACGACCACGAGATCGCCCCTGCGCCCTGCACGACGATGTAGCCGATGACGTAGAAGATCGGCAGGATGACCAGGGCCGCAGCCAATGTGATCAGCGCAAACGCAACCTGTTCTGAGACTCGTTGTGACATAGACGTGTCTATCTCCTCGGGCTGTCTCCGATTGCTAGGACAGCATCCGCTCCGCCCGCTTCGTCCGCCGGAAGACCACCGCTGCCGCCACCAGGTTCACCGCGAAGGTGATCACGAAGAGCGCGAGCCCGACGGCGAAGAGGACGTGGTAGTGGGTGCTGCCCTGGGCGACCTCACCCATCTCTGCGGCAATGGTCGCCGTCATCGTACGCGCGGGCATGAAGACGTCGAAGGGATGGCGTGGCAAGCGGGCGGCGTTTCCGGTCACCATCATCACCGTCATCGTCTCCCCAATGGCACGCCCGACGCCCAGCATCAGCGCGGTCAGAATGCCCGATTTCCCCGCCGGCAGGATGATTCTGGCGATGGTCTGCCAGTGGGTCATCCCCAGCGCCAGACCCGCATCGCGGTAGGTCTTGGGCACGGTGTCCAACACGTCCTCCACGATGCTGACCACCGTGGGGAGGGCCATCCACGCCAGCAGCACGATGCCCGTGAACGCCGTAAGGCCCGTAGGGATGTCGAGGGCCCTGCGAAAGAAGGGCGCGATGACGAGCATGCCCATGAACCCGATGACGACCGACGGAATGCCCGCGAGGACTTCGACAAACGGCTTGAGGATCTCACGTGCCCAGTCGGGGATGATCTCCGCGATGAAGATAGCCGTAGCGACGCCGAGCGGGAGCGAGATGACCGCGGCGCCGATCGTGATGATGAGCGAGCCTGCGATCAGGGGCAGAAGGCCGTAATAGGCTTCAACGGGATACCAGCGCGTCGCCAGCAGCGACGAAAGCGGGATCTCCACGAAGGCCGGCACGCCTTCCCGAAACAGGAAAACGAAGATAAGCACGACGAGCACGATGGAGCTGATGCCGGTCACTTGAATT
This sequence comes from Anaerolineae bacterium, assembly GCA_049974845.1. Classification (GTDB taxonomy): domain Bacteria; phylum Chloroflexota; class Anaerolineae; order B4-G1; family SLSP01; genus PWVB01. Next base: position 18,702 of record JBNGCP010000015.1, read on the forward strand.
GCGCGTTCTATCAGGATCTCAGAGAGGCCTACGTGACGCTTGCGCGTCTCCAGGCTGACCGGCGCTTGAGGTTTATCGATCTCCACGTCTTGTTGGTTGGAACGATCTGGGGGCTTGGCATCTAGGCTCATAGGTCACGCTTCACTCAATAGGCACGAAGCCCAAGTCCTTGACGATGGCCTGGGCCTCCGGCTGCAGAATCCAGTTTAGGTACGCCAAGAGCTCTCCCTTGGGCTCCCCACCTGTATACATGTAGAGGTCCCGTGCCACCGGGTACTGGCCCGCGTTGACCGTCTCGGCGCTCGGCATCCAGAACGGCCCCTCCGCCGAGCGGCCTACGGCGATCGTCTTCATATCCTCGGTCACATAGCCGAGGCCATCGTAGCCGATGGCGTTGGGGTTATGGCGTACTTCCTCGCCGATGCCCTCGGACGAGGGCAGCAGCAGCGTGTCAGTGGAGAAGAGGGTCTTGTTGTCCTCCTCGCCCAGCCGCACAACTGCCTCGAGGAAGTAAACGTGGGTCCCCGAGTTAGTTTCGCGGCTCAGTCGCACGATGGGTCGATCCTCTCCTCCGACCGCCTGCCAATTGTCGATCTTGCCGCTGTAGATGTCGGAGATCTGCTGGAGTGTCAGCTCGTCGACGGGGTTGCTTGGATGGACAATGACCGCGATGGCATCGCGCGCGACGACGAACTCCACCGGATTTATGCCGTTAGCTCGGGCTGTCTCGATCTCCTCTGGCTTGATGGCCCGAGACGCGTTGGCGATGTCGACGGTGCCGTTCATCAGAGCAGCGATGCCTGTCCCGGAGCCGCCGCCGGTGACGGCGATGGCGACCTCGGGACGCAGCGCTTGATAGCGCTCGGCCCACGCCAGGGCAAGGTTCACCATGGTGTCCGACCCCTTGTTCTCGATGGTGGTCCTTTCCCCTGTTTCCGGCGTCGGGCCCGCCTCGGATTGACAGCCCAAGAGCGTCGAGGCCGTCAGAAGCATCGCTGCCAGAAGCATATGCGCCAGCGCTGTGCGTGGGAACACCCTTGCCTTAATCACGGGCATGTATTCTACAACGAACCCAAGACGTCGCAACTGCATGACTCTGGGCCATGCGTTGACAGCGAGGGGTCATCGTCTATACTTCGATGCGAATGGTTCCGTGAGATCGGAGTGGTGAAGGGTGGATTCGATGTCAGTAGATGGCCTGTCCAAGATACAAGTCAGGCACCTGGATTTCTATTACGACGAGATGCAGGCCCTGTTCGATATCTCGCTCGACATTCGTGAGCAAGAGATCACCGCCTTCATCGGCCCCTCCGGCTGCGGAAAATCCACCTTCCTTCGCTGTCTCAACCGCATGAATGACGAGATTGCTGGAACCCGGCTGGAGGGTGAGATCCTTCTCGACGGCGAGGATATTTACGCGCCGGAGACCAACGTGGTGGCATTGCGCCAACGGGTGGGCTTGGTCTTTCAGAAGCCCAACCCCTTTCCCCAGTCGGTCTACAACAACGTCGCCATGGGGCCGCGTTCGCTGGGCATGGCTCGCGGCGGTGAGCTGGACGACCTGGTTGAGACGTTGCTCCGGCGGGTCAGCCTTTGGGACGAGATCAACGGCGATCCCTCTACCCCGGCGATGAACCTCGGGTTGGGGCAACAGCAACGGTTGTGCATCGCGCGCACCCTGGCGGTGGCGCCAGAGGTCGTGCTGATGGATGAGCCGTGCTCCGCCCTCGATCCGATCGCGACCCTCAAGGTCGAGGAGCTGATGCGCGAGCTCCGCGAGGACTACACCATCGTCATCGTGACCCACAATATGCAGCAGGCGGCGCGGGTCTCTGATCGCACGGCCCTCTTCTGGTTGGGTGAGCTGGTCGAGTTTGACCAGACGGCCAAGATCTTTACGAACCCGGCGAAAGAGCGGACCGAGGCCTACATCACCGGGCGCGTGGGCTAGCGCGGCGCATCGCTCAAGATCATGATCGACCTCCTGAAGCTGCTGTTTCTGCTTGGGTTCACCGTCGTGCTCCTCGTGCGGAAACTCGACCTCGGGCTGGTGCTCTTTCTCAACACGGGGCTGGTCGCGATCCTCTTTGGCTATCCGGCCCTTGACTTGCTCCGGTCGACTGTGGGCGGGATGGTGGCCCCCGATACGTTGAGCCTGGCGGGCGCCGTGTATCTCGTGCTGGTGCTGGCGGAGCTGATGCGGCGCACCGACGCAACTGCGGATATGGTGACCTCGTTGCAGATGCTGGTCCCTGATAGTCGCATCACGCTGGCCTTGATGCCGCTGATGATCGGCCTGCTGCCGATGCTCGGCGGGGCGATGTTCTCGGCGCCGATGGTCGACGAGGTGGGCACACCTCTCGACGTCAGCGCTGAGGGCAAGACCTTTGTCAACTACTGGTTCCGCCACGCGATGGAGTACGTCTTCCCACTCTACTCCTCGCTATTGGTCATCGCGGCGTTGCTCGAGGTGACGGTCTTCGACGTCATCCGTTTCTCCTGGCCCCTCACGCTGGTCGCCCTGGCGGGCGGCGTCATCTGGGGTCTGAGGGGGATTGAGAAGCACCTTCCGAGTGAGGCACCGCAGAACCGGGCGGGGGCATGGTTCCGTCTTTTTGGGAGCACTTGGCCGCTGCTGGTCGTCGTGCTCGCCGTGGTTGTGCTGAGGCTCAACATGGTGCTCAGCTTGATCGGCGTGATTGCGATCTTCGTCGCCGTGAAGCGGATTCCTCCCAGGGAGTGGTGGGACATCCTGAAACGCAGCTTCCCTGTTGGGACGTTCTCGGCCATCTTCGGCGTGATGGTCTTCAAACACGTTGTGGAGGACGCCGGCGCCGTCACGCGGATCCCGCAGGCGCTCAGCGTGCTCGGCCTGCCGGCGATGTTGGTGGGCTTTGTGGTGCCGATGATCGTGGGACTGCTTACGGGCACGGCCGCTGCCGCGCTGGCCTTGAGCGTGCCGCTGGTGGCCCCGCTGATAGATGGCGGCCCACTGGGCACGATGGCGGCGGGCGTTTGGCTCTTTGTGGGTGGGTTTAGTGGTGTGCTGCTGTCGCCGCTCCATCTTTGTCTCGCGCTGACGAAAGAGTACTTCGAGGCGAGCTGGGGACCCATCTACCAGCGCATCGTGCCATCGGTGGCTTTGGTGGTGCTGGCTGCTATGGGGCTGGTGCTCCTGAGATAGGCGGGAGGGCCGGGTAAGTGAGCAGAGCAACGTGGCATAAAGCGAACCGGGGGCTGTCCCAGTGCCCCCGGTTCTCAGAAGGAGGAGAATTCGTCTAGCGGCCCTGTAACTCCGCTTACACTTCCTACTTTAGCATGCCAGACGCGCACTGCTTGACGTGAATCTGATGACAATCTGACGAAGTGACGGTGGAATGGTATGGGTGAGGATAGCTTTCAGCTTTCAGCTTGTCAGCTCACAGCCAGCGAAGGAGTAGGAAGTAAGGGAGTAGGAAGTGAACGACGCTCGCATGCGGCGACGTTTACTCCTTACTTCTCTACTCCTTACTCCTGTCGTGCAGGCTGAACGCTGACAAGCTGACAGCTGAAAGCTCCGTAAGGAGGTCGTACAATGTCAATGCCCAAGGAGATGAAGGGCGACAAGCTGCTCTTTCGCTTCTCGCTCTACGGCTTTCTCAAGAACCTGCGGTTCTTTGAGCCCTTTCTGGTGCTCTTTTTTCGGGATGCCGGGTTGAGCTTCCTGCAGATCGGCGTGCTCTATGCGGTGCGGGACATCGGGACCAACTTTCTCGAGATTCCGGCGGGGGTGGTGGCGGATGCCTCAGGACGGCGCCGGTCGATGGTTATCTCGTTCTCGGCCTATATCGTCTCGTTTGTGATCTTCTACTTCCTGCCGGGGTACGCCACCTACGCAGTGGCGATGGCGATCTTTGGCATGGGCGAGGCGTTCCGGACGGGCACGCACAAGGCCCTGATCCTGGAGCACCTGCGCCTGAGGGATATCGAGCACCTCAAGGTGGAGTACTATGGGCGCACCCGGGCGGCGTCGCAGCTGGGATCGGCGCTCAACGCCGTCCTGGCTGCCCTGCTCGTCTTTGCCACCGGGAACTACCGGTACATCTTTCTGGCCTCGATCGTGCCCTACGTCCTTGATCTGGTCAACCTCGCGACGTATCCGAAACGTCTCGATGGAGAGCTCGCCGAGCTGCGCCTGAGCGCGATGCCGCGGCAGTTCGTGGCGACGACGCGCACCTTTCTCAACATCTTCCGGAGCCCGGGTGCGCTGCGGGCGATCCTCAATAGCTCGGGGTTTGACGCCTTCTTCAAGGCCACCAAGGACTATCTTCAGCCCATTCTGGAGACCTTCGCTCTGGGGCTGCCGATCTTCGTCGCTATGCAGGACGATCGGCGGTCGTCCTTGGTGATCGGGCTTGTGTATTTCGTGATCTTCCTGATGAGCAGCTATGCCTCGCGAGAGTCCGGCAAGATCGGCGCTCGCTTCGGCGACGTGGGGCGCGCGATCAACCGGACCTTCTTTATCGGGGCGGGGTTTCTCTTGATCGCCGGTCTGGCGTCGTGGCAGAACCTGTCGATCCTGTCGATCATCGTCTTCTTAGGGCTCTATCTGCTGCACAATGTTCGCAAGCCGCTCAACGTCGCGTTCATCAGCGACCAGATTGAGAACGAGGTCATGGCGTCGGGGCTCTCTGTGGAGTCGCAGCTGGTGACGCTGCTGATGGCGGTGATCGCGCCGGTGCTGGGGGCGCTGGCCGATGCCATCGGTGTGGGCGGCGCCCTGGCTGTGCTGGGCCTGGTCATGACCGTGATCGCGCTCCTGGTTCGGGTCTCTGAAGCCGACGCTGTTGAGGCGATCAGCGAGGGATAGTACGACACTGGGGCCGGTTCCGCCGGTCGACTTGTGGTAACATGAAGTTTGGCGCTGACCGGTCGATGCGGATCGCGCCAAGACGATTGTGCCGATAGGAATCGTGGACGATGACGCCGTTACAGGCTAACCTGCTTCTGCTGCTTGCCGCCGCCATCTGGGGTTTCGCCTTTGTGGCCCAGCGCGTGGGCATGCTCCACATCGGGCCGTTCACGTTCAACGCGATCCGGTTCGGGTTGGGCGCCCTCTCGCTGCTGCCGCTCATTCGCGCGACCCGCGGGCGCCGCAGGCACACCGAGCGGGTCGGGGGGCATCGCTCCCTCGGTCGGTTGTTCCTCGCCGGGCTTGCCGTGGGTGTGGTGCTTTTCGCGGCTGCATCGGCTCAGCAGATCGGTATCGTCACCACAACGGCGGGGAAGGCCGGGTTTATCACCGGTCTTTACGTGGTGTTGGTGCCGCTCCTGGCCCTGGTCTGGGGTGAGCGGGCTTCGTGGGCTACCTGGATCGGCGCCGTCCTCGCCGTCGTTGGCCTCTACTTCCTCAGTGTTACGGAGCGGTTCACCCTGGCACCTGGCGATGCGTGGGTGCTCCTCAGCGCCGTGCTGTGGGCCGTTCAGATCCAGCTCATCGCGCATTTCACCCGCTCCGTCGATCCACTGCCGCTGGCGACTATGGAGTTTGCCGTCTGCTCGGTGCTCAGCTGGATCACGGCGCTACTCACGGAACCGATCGCGTGGGTCGGCATCCAGGCTGCCCTGTGGCCCCTTCTCTACGGCAGCTTCATGTCCGTCGGCATTGCCTACACGCTGCAGGTCGTGGCCCAGCGCCACGCCCGCCCGACGCCCGCGGCGATCATCATGAGCCTCGAGTCGGCCTTCGCTGCGCTGGGCGGCTGGCTTTTGCTGGATGAGCAGCTGGGTGCTCGCAGCGCGCTTGGCGCCGCGCTGATGATGGTCGGTATGATTCTCGCGCAGATCCGAGCCGGGCAGACCCGCAGGCAAGGTACGGTCCCGGCTGCCGGCCCGGACGGCGAAGTCGCCCAGGCCTACGTTCGGCAGCAGCAGGACGTGGCATCGGTGAGGTAGGGGCTCGGGTTTTGCCCACGACAGGAACCGGTCGGACGCGTACGTTTGGTGTTCTGAAGGGAGGGATGCCGATGAAGAAAACCGTGATCGTAACCGGCGCCAGTGGCGGGATCGGCGCAGCGACGTCCAGGTATTTCGCGGAGCGCGGATGGGCGGTGGTGTTGGCGGCGCGCTCGCGCGAGAAGCTCGCCAGCCTGGCTGCCGAGATCGAAGCTACCGGCGGTGAGGCGCTTGCTGTGCCCACCGACGTGACGGTCCCTGCAGAGCGCGCGCGGCTGGTCGATCGCACCTTGGAGACGTATGGGCGCGTCGACGCCTTGATCAACAATGCGGGGTTGGGCCTTGCCGGGACCGTCGAAACGCTGGCGCTGGACGACCTCGACTACGTCTTCCAGCTCAACGTGCTGGCGCCGGTGGCCCTGATCCAGGCCGTGGTGCCCATCATGCGCCGTCAGGGTGGGGGCGTGATCGTGAACGTCTCCTCCTTGGTGGAGAAGCTGGCGGCGCCTTACGTGGGGGGCTATGCCGCTAGCAAGGCGGCGTTGGGCAGCCTCACGGATGCCGCTGCTGAGGAGCTTGCCCGCGACCGTATCGCCGTGGTCAAGGTCAGGCCGGGGTTGACGGCGACCGGTTTCGAGCGCCACACCCTAGCTTCGGGCGTGGGACTGTCACTGGAGCAATTGCTGGCGCAGGCCAACTTCATGACCGCGGTTCCGGCAGAGCGTGTGGCCGCGTCGATCTGGGAAGCCGTTCAGAGCCGCAAGAACCAGCGCTGCACGAGCCCGCGCGACCGCTTGCTCTGCTGGATGGCCCGCGTCGCGCCGGGCCTGACGCGAGGACTGCTGACCGTAGCTGCCAAGCGCTACGTCAGGGCCAGCGGCGAGCCCTCAGACGCGACGATCAAGCGAGACCTGCGCAGCCTCGGCGCCATAGTCGGCGCGGCTGTTGCTGGTCTGGGCGCGATTGTCGCCGGCGTCTGGCTGTGGGTGCGCCGTCTCTCGCGGAGGAGGCGAGCGGGGTTGTGAGCTGAGACCGTGCCCCTGCCCCTTGGGCGACCCCCTAGAACGCGCCCGCTTTGACAAACGGGTTACCTGCGCCCTCCAGCAGCGCCAGCAGGCCGGCGGCACCGAACTTCGCACACGTCGTAGTCGTCGCGGTCGAGGTGATGGTGGTGCCGTGGCGCAGCGGCGAAGACGATGGTCCTCTTTAGCTTGCCACTCCTTGCCGGTCCGCCTAGAATGGGCCCAAATACGCGAGTGAGGAGGCCCTTATGAAGATCACGCAGGTCGATATCTTTGACGTCAAGATGAGCCCGAGCTGGAACCCCGTCATCGTCCGCATCGCCACCGACGAGGGCATCACCGGGCTGGGCGAGGTGGGGCTGGCTTACGGCACCGGCGCGGACGCCGGGATCGGGATGGTGCGCGACCTTGCCGAGCGCTTCCTGATCGGCGCGAACCCCTTCCAGATCGAGAAACTATGGGATGCTGCCTTTCGGAAGACGTTCTGGGGGCAGGGCGGCGGCCCGGTGGTCTATGGCGGGATCAGCGCTATCGACGAGGCACTGTGGGACATCAAGGGCAAGGCGCTCGGCGTCCCCGTCTACGAACTGCTGGGCGGCTGCGTCTGGGAGCGCCTCCGCGTCTATGCCAATGGCTGGTACCACGGCTGCACCACACCGGCGGAATACGCCGAGGCGGCGCTCCGCGTCGTCGATGACGGCTATACTGCGATGAAGTTTGATCCCTTTGCCGTGCGCCCCGACGGCGTCTGGGACTATCCCCGTCGCGCGCTGGAGCGCGAGCGCGCCGATCTTGCCTTCGAACGCGTCAAGGCCGTGCGCGAGGCCATTCCGCCCGACGTCGATATCCTGATTGAGGTGCACGGCAACCTGGGCACGGCGTCGGCGATCCGGATGGGCAAGCGCTTTGAGGCGCTCGATCCCTTCGTCTACGAGGAGCCCGTCGATGCGCTCAACGTTGAGTCGATGCGACGGGTCGCCGAGAACGTCGATATCCCCCTGGCTGCCGGCGAGCGACTCTACACCCGCTATGGGTTCCGGCCCTACATCGAGGGCCAGATCATCGACGTCCTCCAGCCCGACCTCGGTCTCACCGGCGGCATCAGCGAGGTGAAAAAGATTGCCACCTATGCAGAGATTTACAACCTGCACGTCCAGCCCCATAACTGCGCCGGGCCCGTCTCGACGGCGGCCTCGGTTCAGGTGGACTGCTGCATCACCAACTTCATCATCCAGGAGTGGTTCCCCTACCGGGAGGACGAGAACTACGATCTGGTCACTCGGGCATTGGAGCCGCAGGTTGTCGATGGCTATCTGCCGATCCCCACAGCGCCCGGTCTCGGTGTGGAACTGAACGAGGACGCGATCGGACTTTACGACTGCATCACGGTGGAGGGCTGAGTCCGCACGGAGAGGCAGCGCACTTAGGCTTTGAAGTGGGCGGTGCTCCTGGCGTCGGGCCGTGATAGGCCGAGTCAAGTGCGTTGCACCGTCGCCCAGACCTGGTTCGACGAGCGTAACTTACGGAGGTCAGATGACGACAGACCTGTATCCACTGCGCTTCAAGGAGATTCTGCGTAACTACGGCTTTGGCGACCGCTGGATCGTTGAGGCGTTTGAGAAGGACGGGCTGCCCGAGGATCACCGCATCGCCGAGACCTGGGAGGTCTGCGACCGCCCGACGGGTGAGTCGAGCGAGGTGATCAACGGCGCGCTCGCGGGCAGGACGCTGCACGAGCTGATCGAGGCCTACGGTGCGGCGCTCCTGGGCGAGGACGTTGTGGCGCGCTGTGGGACCCGGTTCCCGCTGCTCATCAAGTTCCTCGATGCCTCGAACGTCCTTGCTGAGCAAGCGCATCACACCGATGAGCTGGCCGCCGAGCGCGGCCTGGAGGATCCCGGCAAGACCGAGGCCTGGTACATGCTCAAGAGCCGTGAGGGTGCGACGATCCGCGTCGGTAATAGGTCGGGCGTGACCCGCGCCGAGGTGCGCGAGGCCCTGCTGGACGGATCGATCAAGGAGCTGATGCGCGTCTACGAGGTCGAACCGGGCGACGCTTTCCTGCTCTACGCCGGGACGATGCACTACTCGGACGGCGGCGTGCTCTTCTATGAGATCATGCAGAACTCCGACGTCTACATCAGCCTCCGCCCCCCCGACCCCGATCTGCCACCGGAGGAGCGTGAGGCCTACGTGCGGATGGCCCTCGAAGGTGTCCACATCGAGGAGGGCTTCGACGCCCAGACGGCGCCGGTGGTGGTGGGCGGTGGCGCGAACCGGCGGACCTTTGTCCTCGCGTGTCGCTACTTCGCGCTGGAGCGGCTCGACCTGATGGCGCCGACGATGATGCGCTGCGACGGCAGCCGGTTCTACGTGCTCTCCGTCATCGCGGGCGCCGTGACTGTAGTCCACGGCGACCACCACGAGCGCCTGCGGCCCGGACAGACGGTGCTGCTGCCTGCCGACCTCGGTCTTGTGACGCTCGTGCCCACCGAGCCCTCGTCGGTGCTGAAGACTTACGTGCCCGACCTGAGCTCGAACGTCATCGAGCCTCTCCGTCTCGCCGGTATCTCCGACGAGGCGATCGTCGCGCTTGGGGGGAGGACCGAGCTCAACGACGTGGCGGCGGTGATGGGGGGGTGAGCTCGCGCCGCCGCGTCCGTGAGGCCCTGGCCCATCGCCGGCCTGAGCGGGTGCCCTTTGCCTGGAACTTCGGCCCGACGCCGGAGATGGCGGAGGTGCTCACGCGCTATCTTGCCGAGCGGGGGGTTGACTGGCCCGCCCTGTGCGATGCCGTCGACGACATTCGCCAGATCGAGCCCGAGTATATCGGCCCCGAGCTTCCGCCCAACACCGACATTTGGGGTATCGTCCGCAAGCCCCAATCCTATGGTACTGGGAGCTACGATGAGATCGCCCACTTTCCGCTGGCGGGCGTGACCGACCCGGCGGTGGTTCGCGACTACGTGTGGCCCGACCCCGCGCTCTACGACTACGAGGGCTTCCGAGCGCAAGTGTTGGCGGGGGATCGGATCGACGAGCAAGGCGGACTGCGGGCACGCAAGCTCGCGATCAGCACCTGTGGCAATCCCTTCGAGATCTACTGTTGGATGACGGGGTTGGAGGAGGCATTCGTCAACGTCCTTCTGCAACCCGAGGTCGTGGACACGGCCCTGGCGCACATCACGGCCTTCTTCGCCGCGAAGATGGGACGCGCGTTGATCGAGGTCGCGGATCTGGTCGATATCCTGTACTTCGCCGACGATCTGGGCGGCCAACGCACCCTGTTGATGTCCCCGCGCACCTATCGAGAGGTGCTCAAACCCTACCACGCCGAGCTTTTCCGCCTCGGCAAGCGCCTGGCGCCGGACGCTGCCGTGATGTTCCACACCGACGGTGCCGTCTTCGACATCTTGCCCGATCTGATCGACGCTGGCGTCGAGGTGTTGGAGGCGGTGCAGACTGACGCCGCGGGGATGGCGCCCGAGCGGCTCAAAACAGCCTTCGGCGACTGTCTCGCTTTCCACGGTGGGATCCCGGTTCAGTCGCTGTTGCCCCACGGCGACACGCGTGAGGTCGCCCGCGCGTGCCGGCGGTTGGTCGAGGTGCTGGGCGAGGGCGGGGGCTACATCGCGGCGCCGACGCACGCGATCCAGGTCGGCACCCCGCCGGAGAACGTGCTGGCGATGCTGCGCGCCGTTCTGGGCGAGGCTGACTACGCTGCAGCGCTGCGGGCCGCTCGTATGCCGCCGCGGTCGGCATCGCTGGGGTAGGCCGGGTTGTGACAGCCGTCAGC
>JBNGCP010000015.1:29553-64201 GCA_049974845.1 Anaerolineae bacterium
GTATGCCGCCGCGGTCGGCATCGCTGGGGTAGGCCGGGTTGTGACAGCCGTCAGCCGTCAGCTGTCAGCCGTCAGCTGGGGAGAGTCTGCTTGATCTGCGCGATCTCCGACGTAGAATGGGGTCTCAGCCTCGACCACGTCCCGGTCCGTGCGGGGCGATAGATCACAGGGAGGGACCCTTTGCCTGAGTGCACGCTGAAGCAGCGAATCCACGACGGTGATCCTCTCAACATTGCCTGGGCCTCGCTGGCGATGGACGAAGCCGAGCTCGAGGCGCGTCTCACAGCGGAGCCCGCCGATATGGTCTTCGTCGACATCCAGCACGCCCCTTATTCGGAGGCCGGGATGGTCACCTTCTGCAACCGGGCCAACGCCCTGGGCGTGCCGCCGCTGCTGCGCATCCGCCACACGCGCTTCGCCCATCTCGCCGGGAATTACGCCGATCTGGGCCCGCGGGGCATCCTCGTGCCCATGGTGGAGACCGTGGCGACGGTGGACGAGGCCATTGAGAACTTCTACTACCCGCCCATCGGCAAGCGCAGCTGGGGGCCGTGGAACGCCTATGGGTATGATAGGATCGAGGACCGCGTCGCCTACGGCGCGTGGTGGAACAGCCACGGCGTGCTGGCTCTCCAGATCGAGACGATTGAGGGCGTGCTCGCGGCGCGGGCGTTGGCCAAGCCGGGCGTTGACCTCTTTCTCTTTGGTAGCAATGATCTCAGCTTCAGTCTGGAGGCGCACCCAGAGAGCCTCTTCAACTCGGTGGAGGACTGCATCCAGCATGTGGCGGAGCGGACGGCGGGAACAGGGGTTCGTGTGGCGGCGGGAATGCTCCCTTACGGCAAGTTTGCGGCCGCCGAGCCCGCGCCGCTCGTGGATCCGCCAGAGGGAGGCAGCGTATGAGCTCGTCCCTGCGGGCGTATATGGCGTTCGCCGTCGAGACTGCCTACCTGGCCGGGAGGCAGACGCTGGGCTACTTCCAGACCGGGGTGCGGGCTGATCTCAAGGCCGACGACACGCCGGTGACGGTCGCCGATCGCGAAGCCGAGGCCCTGATCCGTCAGCGCATCGAGGTGCGCTATCCCGACCACGCGATCGTGGGTGAGGAATACGGGATGAACGACGCTTCTGGGACGCACCGCTGGTACGTCGACCCCATCGACGGCACGAAGTCGTTCGTGCACGGCGTCCCACTCTACGCCGTCCTGATCGGCCTGGAGATTGAGGGCACGGTCGAGGTCGGCGTCGCTTACTTTCCGGCGCTCGATGAGATGATCGCCGCCGCCACGGGTGAGGGCTGCTGGTGGAACGGACGCCGGGCGCGCGTCTCGGACGTCGATAGCCTGGACCGCGCCGTCGTCGCCTTCACCGATGTCCAGAGCTTCTATGAGTATGGTCGGGCCGAAGCGTGGCAGCGCATCCGTGAGGCGACCTACGTCCGCGCAGGGTGGGGCGACGCCTATGGCCATTGCCTCGTCGCGACCGGGCGCGTCGAGCTGATGCTTGACCCCATTATGAGCGTTTGGGATTGTGGTCCCTTTCCGCCGATCCTCAGGGAGGCCGGCGGCTATTTTGGCGACTGGACAGGCAACGTCACCATTCACGGCGAGGAAGCGATGTCGACGACGCGGAAGCTCCTGCCTGACGTCCTCGCCCTGATAAGCGATACGTGAGGGGGTAGAATCATGAACGAGGAAGAGCAAAGTCAGAGCGTGCCGAGCCCCTTTGAGGAAGAACCTACGGCAGCGCCGTCTGGAGACGAAACAGCTCCTGAACCTGAGGCGCCAACCCAAGAGGCGCGCCCCAGGCCACAGCCGGTTCGTGGCGAGCATGGGGTCCCATCGGGGACGCTGATCGGTGGAGCGGTGATGATCGTGCTGGGCCTCGTCCTTCTCCTGCGGGACCTAGGTATCACGTCTGTGGCCCTGGACAACTGGTGGGCGCTCTTCATCCTGATCCCCGCGGTGGGGGCGTTCAGCCGGGCGTGGAACGCGTATCAGGTGCACGACCGCCTCACGCCGTATGCCCGCAGGTCGCTGATGACCGGCTGCATCCTGATCGTGGTCATCGTGGTCTTTCTCTTCGACATCGATTGGCGCTTTGCCCTGCCGGTGCTGCTGATCCTGGCGGGGATCGGGGCTTTGATCGGCGTGATCGGCGAATGAGCGAACGTGATCTTGGCGCGATGGGACCGACCACGGGGCCTCTGAGCCGTGAGGCCATGCAGGAGATCCTCGACGGGGTCGGTGAGTTGGCCGGCTGGGACTTCTCCTCGGTTCGGGACGTGCTGGATCCCCTCCCTTGGGACTATATGACCCTGGTGCCGCGCTTCCTGTCGCAGACCGATCGCGTGCTCGACATCGGGACGGGCGGCGGGGAGCGTCTCTTGCGGTTTGCCCCGCACTTCGCCTATGGGGTGGGCGTTGACGTCAGCCCCGAGATGATCGACCAGGCGCGGCGCAACAAGGCGGCGTCGGACGTCGACAACGTCGAGTTTCGGCTCACGGATGCCTTCGCTCTCGACGTGCCGTCGCTGCTCTTCTGGCTGAAGTCGGTGCCGCTTCCCGAGCCCTTCGACCTGGAGAAGCATTGGCAAGGCGTGAACCGCATTCTGCGGACGTGCACCACGTCCCGCGGTATCGAGAGCAACGAGCATCGCGAGCTGCTGATCGTGCGGAAGCGGGCGGGGGCCAGATGAAGAGGCCAAGATCGACGCGCGCTTTGCCGGAGCGATACGCGGAGGCCGACACCTTCGACATTAAGGAGAAGAAGGGGCTGATCCTGTGGCTTAACGTTCTCGGTGGGGTGGGAATCTTCGTATTCGGCGCGCTCTTCTTGCTCATTCTGCGGCTGGTGAGACCCGCAGCGGTGATGGGTGAGGCCACCTTCAGCCTGACCGGAACGACGGTGTGGATCGGGCTGGTGCACGTCCTCATCGTGACGACGGTGATGCTCGTCCTCCACGAGGCCGCCCACGGCCTCGCATTTCGGCTGATCAACGGCGAATGGGGCACCTTCGCCTTCAAGGGCGTCTATGCCTACGCCGCGGCGCCCGATTGGTATATGCTGCGCAATCAGCATCTTATTGCCGCGCTAGCCCCCTTTCTCGGCCTATCGCTGCTGGGCGTGCTTCTGATGGCGGTTGTGCCACCCGGCTGGTTGCCCGACCTGCTGCTGTTTCTGATTCTCAATGCGTCGGGCGCGGTGGGGGATCTTGCGATGGTGGTCTGGTTGCTGGGGAAGCCGCCGGAGGCCTATGTGCGGGACTACGGCGATGAGCTGACGGTCTACCTCCCCGTCGACAGGGAAAGCTGAAGGGTGCCGGCGACGAGGGCCGTCGCGGTGAAACGTCTGGTAAGGGCATGGCTGATCGTCATTGCGCTGTGCCTTGGGTTTTTGGGTGCATGCGGCGGCGCGCCGCCATCACCAGAGCCCACGGTCGCCTCGGGGGCGAACGTCGACGCCACGCCTTCCCCCGTCCTGCGCTGTCCAGTGGAGCGCGTGCCCGAGGTGACCGATCTCGGGTTGCGCCATCCCCCCTCCCTAGACAAGCCTGCGCCGCGGGAGCCGTTCCGCGATCCTGTCTTCGGCTCCTGTGTCGTCCGCGTCACCGACCACCGCGCGGACGCGGCCTCGCCTGGGCTCAAGAACGCCTATGCGCGCGTCCAGGCCTTCAACAGCGATGGGACGCGGCTCTTGATTTACGGGACCGATGGCGCGTGGGTCCTTTACGATGCGGTCACGCTGGAGCCCTTGGGAGAGCTGCCGCTGGGTGACGAGCCCCGCTGGGATGCCCGGGATCCCGATCGGCTGACCTATATGGAGGAGACGCGGCTGATGGCCTTCGATGTGGCCCGGGAGGAGGTCGAGGTGGTGCGCGATTTCGTGGACGACGTGCCAGACGGCACGATGATGGTTTGGACCGCTCACGAGGGGCGCCCGTCGATGGACGGTCGTTTCTTCGGCCTGATGGCCGAAAACGATGCGTGGGTGCCGGTGGCCTTTCTGATCTACGATCGCGACGCCGATGAGGTGATCGTGCGAGATATGCGGCGCGTGGTGGGCATCGAGGACGATGTCGATCACGTCACGATCAGCCCCAAGGGCACGTGTTTTCTGGCGTCCTTCGACCGCGCGTGCGGGGTGGGGCAGCTGGGCACCGAGGCCCGCCCCTGTGGGCTGATGGTCTATGATCGAGATCTGACCAACGGTCGTGGGCTGCTCCGCATCGTGGGTCATTACGACGTCGCGCTTGACCGAAAGGGGCGCGAGGTGGCCGTCTATCAGGATCTGGATACCGACCATATCTCGGTGCTCGACCTGGCTACGGGGGCCGTGATCCCGCTCTGGCCCATCGACTTCAGCCACACGCCGTTGGGCTTTCATTTTTCGGGCCTCGCCTACGACAAGCCGGGATGGGCGCTCGTCTCGACGTACAGCGGCGGCTACCCTAAGGCTTACACGTGGATGGACGATCAGGTCTTCGCGCTGGAGCTGATCGCTGGGGGGCAGGTGGTGCGCCTGGCGCACACCCACTCCAAGGTCGACCCGCGGCGGGACCATGACTACTGGGCCGAGCCCCACGCCACGGTGAACCGCGACTTTACCCGCGTCGTCTTCACCAGCAATTGGGGCCGCTCCGGCACCGAGGCGGTGGACGCGTATATGATCGTGCTGGAGGATTGAGAACTCAGGTCTGTGCCCGCCCAAGCAGCGCTGCCGCCCCACCACCATCTGAGTGGTTGGTCTTGTCCCACTCGTATGGCGATTTCTGACGTGTCACTTATGCGTTTTGTGGGATAATGGGGCCTGTCGATCCGACTTTTGGGGTACAGACACCGGATGCCTTATCGCTTCGCCACCGAAGACGAGAACTACAGCGATTACGCCAGCGGGCGGGTCTTCTATGGCTTGCCAGGCCATCCCGCCTTCCCGGTGCGCCTCACCAGTGAGATCTTTCAGCGATGCGTCGCCTTCTGCCGGCGCGGAGGGCTCCAGCCGCCCTACACGCTCTACGATCCGGTCTGCGGCAGCGCCTACCACCTGGCGACGCTGGCCTTCCAGCACTGGGAGCAGATCGATCAGATCGTCGCCTCTGACATCGATCCCGAGGCCGTCGCCGGGGCGCGGCAGAATCTCAGCCTGTTGACGCCGGAGGGTCTGGACCGACGCATCGACGAGATTGAGACGATGTTGGCGGATTACGGGAAGGCGTCCCACGCCAGGGCCCTGGAGAGCACCCGGCGTCTGAAGGCTCGGCTTGTCCGGCTGCGTAGCTCACACGCCATCACGACCCACGTCTTCGTCGCCGACACCTTCGATTCCGAGGCGTTGATCGCCGAGCTGAGCGCTGTTGAGGTCACCCCTGTGCCGATCGTCATCGCCGACGTGCCCTACGGTCAGCACGCCACCTGGGAGGTCGAGGCGGAGACGGAGGACGCGTCGCCCGTAAACCGCATGCTTGGGGCCCTGCTGCCAATTGTGCATCCGCAGGGCGTGGTGGCCGTCGCCGCTGACAAGTATCAGACCATCGCCCACGACTGCTACCGTCGTCTCACACGCTTCAAGATCGGCAAACGTCAGACCGTTTTTCTGCAACCCCTAAAGACTTGAGTTCAAGCCACCAAAGCCAAACCATTAAGGAATGAAGATGATGACCAAAGAAAAGACGCTTCCCACCAGCTCCGCTGAAGCTCAGGGCATCCCCTCCGGTGCTGTCCTGGGGTTCATTGAGGCTATCGAGGAGGACGTGCGCCCTGCAGCCGAGGGCGGCATCGACGCGTTGCACAGCTTCATGCTGCTGCGCCATGGGCACGTTGTCGCTGAGGGGTGGTGGTCGCCCTACGCCCCGGAGCATCCTCATATGCTCTTCTCACTGAGTAAGAGCTTCACCTCCACCGGGATAGGCTTCGCCGTCGCGGAGGGGTTGCTCTCGGTGGATGATCCGGTGCTCTCTTTCTTCCCCGACGAGGCGCCTGATGAGGTCAGTGACAATCTGGCGGCGATGAAGGTGCGCCATCTGCTGACGATGACCACCGGCCACGACGAGGATACGACGGGCTATCTCTTCCCTGAGGAGGAAGAGAGTTGGGCGAGGATCTTCCTCGCTCTGCCCGTGGAACACGAACCGGGGACTCACTTTCTCTACAACACCGGGGCTTCCTTCATGCTCTCGGCTATTGTGCAGAAACTGACCGGTCGCACGCTCCTCGACTACTTGCAGGATCGGCTCTTTGGCCCGTTAGGCATCGAGCGGCCCGCCTGGCAGACGTCTCCCGAGGGCATCAACCTGGGCGGCACCGGCCTAAGCCTCAGGACCGAGGATATCGCGCGCTTCGGCCAGTTCTTGTTGCAGAAAGGCGTGTGGCAGGGCAAGCAGCTCCTCCCCGCGAGTTGGATTGAAGAGGCTACTTCGTACCAGGTGCCCAACGCGCCCAACGAGAACCCCGACTGGGAGCAGGGCTACGGTTATCAATTCTGGCAATGCCGCTACAACGCTTATCGCGGCGACGGCGCCTTCGGGCAGTATTGTCTCGTAATGCCCGAGCAGGATGCGGTGCTTGCCATCACCAGCGGTACGGGAGACCTGCAGGCTGTCCTGGATAAGGTCTGGGCGCACCTGTTGCCCGCGATGGCCCCTGAGGCGTTGCCGGAGGATCCCTCCGCGCAGCGAGCGCTGGCGGAGACGCTCGACAGGCTGGCATTGCCGCCGGTGTCCGGCGACGCCACCTCATCCACAGCAGAGCGGGTCACCGGCGTCACCTATCACTTCGACGCCGGGGCCGGGGCCGTCGTTGATCCCCGGCGTGGGCCCGACGAAGATCGCGCCATTGAGACGGTGCGGCTCGACTTTACCGACGGCGGCGCGGTGTTGACCGTCCAGCGCCGCGGCGGACCGTTCGAGATCGCCTGCGACTACGGCGCCTGGCGGGAGGGCGTCGTCGCGATCGACCCTTGGGTTCCCCAGCCGATGGTGGCCAGCGGCGCGTGGACGGCGGAGGACACCTACACCGTGGCGCTCTGCCTCTACGAGACGCCCTTTTGCCCCATTATCCGCTGTCGCTTCGAGGATGATGGGCTGCATTACCAGTACGTGTCCAACGTCGGTTTCGGCCCGACTGAGGGCCCGGAGCTGATTGGACATCGGAGCGACGCGGATGCGGTGTGATGCCTGACGATAGCCAAGGCCCCTGGTTCCTGGCAGCAGCCATCGCCTGGCGGTACGGTGAGTTCGAGCAGGTCGAGACCGTTGCCCTTTGGGGGCTCGGAGGCCTCCGGCATGGCCGACGAGGACTCCGGCATCGATCTCTACGTCTACCTTAACGCGGAGCTCTCCCTCATCGATCGCAATGAGGTCGCGTGGGACAGTGCGGCCTACGCTGAGGTGGGAAATGCTTTCTTTGAGTCCGGCGACGAGTGGATCGATGCGTTCACAGGCTTTCACGTCGACGTGACGTTTCGCAAGATGGCGTGGATCGAGGAGCGGCTGGACCGCGTCCTGGTTCGACACGAGGCCGCGCTGGGCTACACTACGTGCCTGTGGCATAATGTGTTGTCGTCCGAAGCCCTCCACGACCCCAATGAGTGGTTTGTGAGCCTACAGGCGGAAACGCGTCAACCCTACGCCGAGGCGCTGCGGCAGGCGATCGTCCGTCTGAATCACCCGATCCTGCGCCAGAGCGCATCCTCGTATATGTACCAGCTCGAGCGTGCGCTGGGCCGCGAGGACTGGGTTAGCGTGAACCATCGCATCGCCGCCATGCTTGCTAGCTACTTCGATATCCTCTTCGCCGTCAACCGCATGCCCCATCCCGGCGAGAAACGGTTGCTCCAGATCGCATCGACGCTCTGCGAGCGGGTGCCTCCCGACATGCAGCGGGATATCGAGGCTCTGATCTGCGCCATAGCCGAAGGCAAGCTCGTCGCCGAACGCGCCGAGCAGCTCATCGACGGGCTCGATAGCCTGTTGCGAGGCGAGGGGCTCATCCGCTAAAGCGCATCGCCTGTCTCCGGAAATGCGTTCCGTCGGCGCGGGCGATGGTGGATGAGGCTGTCACGGTGCCCCATGAGCGGTTCCAGCCCCCGGCAAGGGGTAGTGAACGTCTTGGGCCACCCTTGCCGTCGAGAAGTGGCCTGTGCGTTGAAGGCGCGTATACTGACGATACTCGTTCGAATCTTGGTTGAGAGGTGGATCGTGAAACCTATCCGTGATCAACTGCAGCCCATACCCAAGGACGTGGGTTTCCGCCAGGAAGATTACTTCACCCTCGACGCCGCAGCGTTTGTCCGTACAGCGAAAGGAGATCATAAGCGATGACCGATCAAGAACCCCGATCTGAGGCGCCACGCCTTGGCGATCAGCTACCGCGTCGCCGACTGGGGCGCAGCGAGCTCAACGTGCCGGCCTTCGCGATGGGGGGCTATCCCCTCGGCGTGGAGCAGCCCGACGAGGACGAGGCCATCGCGACGGTGCAGTATGCTGTCGATCAGGGCATCGACTACCTCGACACATCGCCGATGTACGGCGACAGCGAGCGGCGCATCGGCCTGGCGCTGGAGGGCTACGATCGCGAGAAGCTGGTCATCAGCACCAAGACCGGCTCCCACCCGCAGCGCCGCGGCGATTACTCCTATGACGGCACGATGTGGTCCGTCGAGAACAGTCTCAAGCTGCTCAAGACCGACTACCTCGACCTGGTGCTGGTCCACGACGTCAACGTCCTGCACCCCGAGCAGCTCAAACCGGTGCTCGCCCCGCACGGGGCGCTCGATGCGCTGGAGGCGCTCAAGGCCCAGGGCGTTATCCGCGCCATTGGGCTCGGCCAGCGGGACTTCGAGATCCACCGCCAGGCGATTGAGACCGATCGTTTCGACGTGATCCTGACGTTCAACAACTACCATCCACTGGACACCAGCGCCGCCGATTGGCTGCTGCCCCTGGCTGAGGCGCACGACGTCGGCGTCCTCAATGGGGCGGTGATGGCCCACGGGCTGCTGACCGGGGAGGATCCCGACGAGATCGTCGCCCGGCGCGCCTTCGCCGAGAGCGTGACCCGGTTGCTGCCGGCGGCGCGAAAGCTCTACGCCTTCTGCCGCAGGTGGGAGGTGCCGATGGCGGCGGTGCTCTTCCAGTTCAGCATGCGCCAGCCGCTGATCGACTGCACGCTCTGCGGGCCGAAGAGCCGCGCGGAGATGGCGGAGAACCTGCACGCCGCCACGATGGCGCTCCCTGAGGAGCTCTGGGCCGAACTTGCCGCCCTTGATCTTCCCTCGATCGTGGAGGCGTAAGTCGAAGTACAACTAACCGCCCGGACAGATCGTCCGGGCGGTTTAACGGTACGAGGTTCGCGGGTCGGGCGACGTCCCCCGCTCTAAAACTCGTAGGCGATCCACCAGCCCGCGGCCTGACCCGGCGCCAGCGAGCGCTCGAAGAAGGGCTCCCACGAGAAGGTATTGGCGTTCCCCCAGATGGGGAAGAACCCTGGCACGTAGCTGGTCGTCGCGGCGCAGAGCCCGAGCTGTGG
Organism: Anaerolineae bacterium; assembly: GCA_049974845.1. Taxonomy (GTDB): domain Bacteria; phylum Chloroflexota; class Anaerolineae; order B4-G1; family SLSP01; genus PWVB01. Next base: position 39,078 of record JBNGCP010000015.1, read on the forward strand.
GTGCTTCTGGAGCACGACCAGGTTCGTGGTCGCCGTATGATCCAACGCCTGGTAGGGCCCGCCCGTCCAAGGCCAGTTCTTGCGGTGGATGAAGCCGCTGGGCCCCATCTCGTACCCGTCGTTATCGGGGAAGCTCACGGGAATGTTGAATTTGCAGAGCTCGTCGGTCTCGGGGTGCGGGTAGAAGGGGTGGGGGAACCACCGGATCGGCATAGCGCGTCCCGCGTTCCTCACGAACGTCTCCGATCTCACGGTGCGCCCGTTGAGCGTGACCGTGCGTTCGAGGTGCACGTGATAGCCACGGAAGACGTGCTCGGTCGCGAAGCGCAGCGTCGTCGTCTCCGCCGCCACGTCCCACTCACACCATTCGACGACCTCGTTTGCCGCCATATCGCAGATGCCAATGCCGAGGATGAGGGCCTTCTGGTCGCCCACGGCGGGCTCCGCGGGCGCAGCCGGATGCGACGGCTGGGCCAGCGTGTGCAGCGGGCTCAGATTGAACGCATCGGGGATCCCCTGACCGTCGAAGGTGTTGAAGCTGTCCGGATAGGTGGGGCCCGAGAGCAGGTTGCCGTGCTCGGGGTCGGTGACGGCAAAGATATAGCCGCCGGTGCAGTAGCGGGTGCCCAGCCGCGCGCGATCGGCGACGGGGTCGAGGATCGTGACCTCCAGGGCATCGTTGTTCAGCGTGTACATGGTCGGCCTTTCCCTGTTGTGTGGGTGTCGCTATGGTACGGCGGCTACTTCACGTAGCGTTTGGCTTTTGCTAAGAGCTCTTCGGGCTCGATGGGTTTGGAGATAAACTCTCGAATGTCCAGATACTGGTTGGTGGGGAAGGTCTCGGCATATTGCGACGTGGCGATGGAGGAGACCATCACGATTGGCACGTCATTGAGCTCTGGATCGTCGGCGATGGTCTGCGTGGTGTTGTAGCCGTCCAGCGGATTAGTCATCATCACGTCCATAAAGACCAAATCCGGTTTGCCGGCCCGCATCTTCTCCAGGGCCTCCTCCCCGGTGGCTGCCTCCTCTACCTCGTAGCCCTCGCTCTCCAGGACGAGCCGGGTGGCGAGCACGAGGTCGGGGTCGTCATCGACGATTAGGATCTTCTTGGACTCCATGGATGCCTCCGTTTCGCGATGGGATAGGTTGGAACCTACGCGCGTTCGATACTCAATCTCATTATGGCACAGACCCCCGAGAACGCCAGAGCAGAGCCAACGCGGGCGTCACGTCCGGACGCACCGCATCCCGGCGATGGCGCAGCACGGCGCCTCGACTGCGAAGGCCCGACGCGCCCGCACCGTCGGAGGAACGACAATGGCTTGAGTGGAACGATGTCTGCGTGCATGCCCGCGCCGCCCCTATAACCGCGGCCTCGTTGGGTAGGGGCGAGGCATTCCTGCAACCCCTTTCGCATTCGCCATCACCCTCGAACGCGGAAGGACGCCCCAACGTTAGGCGCCTCCACAGGAATGCCTCGCCCTCGCGCGGGCAACCCACCCCGCAGGCGATGGATCTGATGCGGGGGCCCGCCGCGCGCGCAGGGCGGCGCATTCCGACGACGGAGCGGCACGGCGGCGGTGGCGCTGCGTATGAACCGTGGTGAGTCGCCAACGGCCCCACGCGGAATGCGCCGCCCCTACAGACCGCACCGTCGTTGCGTAGGGGCGAGGCATTCCTGCAACCCCTTTCGCATTCGCCACTGCCCTCGAACGCGGATGGGCGCCTCAACACAGGGTGCCGGCATAGGAATGCCTCGCCCTCGTGCGGGCAACCCACCCCGCAGGCGATGAACCTGATGCGGGGACCCAACGCGCGCGCAGGGCGGCGCATTCCGACGACGGCGCGCCACGGCGGTGGTGATGCTGCGTCTGAACCGTGGTGGGTCGCCGACGGCCTCACGCGGAATGCGCCGCCCCTACAGATCCCTTTCGCGCGTTGTACGGGCGCAGCATGCTGCGCCCACAACGGTCGGAAGGAGGACGATGGTGTGAGTGGAACGTTGTCTATGTGCATGCCCGCTCCCGCAGGCGGTGCCGCGAGTGCGAAGGCCTGACGCGCCCGTGGGCGCAGCATGCTGCGCCCCTACCCAATGCGGGGAGGCGGGCGGGAGCGGGAAGGCATTGGGGGGCCAGCGCGGCGGGGGGGATGCTAGTGTGAGCGACGCGCCTTGTCGCCGAGGGCGTCGCGCGGAATACGTCGCCCCCGCGCCGTTGATGCCGGTGGGCGGGATGCCCTACGCCGACGCGGCATCCTCCGTTGAGGCGGCGAGGGCCGCCTGCGCCGCAGTCTGGGCATCCGTCAGCGGCAGCAACACGGTGAACGTGGTGCCCTCGCCGAGGGCGCTGTCCACGCGGATTGTGCCGCCGTAGCGCGTCACGATCTCCTTGGTGATGACCAACCCTAGGCCGGTGCCCTGTTTGACCTGCGCCTTGGCGTTTGGGGCGCGGTAAAACTCCTCGAACAGGTGGTTCTGCGCCTCCTCAGACATCCCGATGCCCGTGTCCGCGACGCGCAGACGGGCCGTGCCGTCCTGAGCCGCCAGCGCGATGGTCACACGCCCCCCGCGCGGCGTGTACTTCACGGCATTGGAGACGAGGTTGGTCACCGCGCGGTCGAGGTCCTCGGCGTTCGCCGCGACGATCAGGGGGCGCGCGTGGTCGATCTTGACCTCCAGTGTGAGCCCTTTTTCCTCGGCGGGCACACCGTATCGCTCCGCGATGGCGCGCACCACGTCCTGCAGCTCGACGGGCTCCCGCTCGCCATCGGCCCGCAGGCCGCTCTTGCTGGCGGCGAGGTTGAGCAGATCGTCGATCAGCGTCTGCAGGAACTCGGTGCGTCTCAGCGCCCGGTTGATCATGTCCGACTGCACCTCGGTCAGCTCTCCGGCGTAGCCGCCACTGAGGGTGCCAAGCAGGCTGCGGACGACGCCGACCGGCGCGCGCAGCTCGTGAGTCACCATGAGGACAAACTTCCGCTTGGACTCCTCAAGATTCTGCACGGCCTCGTAGGCCATCGCGTTCTCAATGGCGATGCTTCCGTATTGCGCGACCGTCGCCAGGAAGTGCTGGTCGGTCTCGTCGAAGCAGGCGGTTCGATCACCGTAGACACGCAATATGCCCAGGGGGCCTGTCTTGCCGAGCAGGGGTGCCGTCAGCGTGCACCGGATGCCTTCAGTAGCCGCCTCCGCCGGGTATTGCAGCCGGCCGTCGGTGCGGATGTCGGGCACCAACACGACCTCGCCCTTGAGCACCTGCCGGACCAACGGATTCGCCTGGACGAGCAGGCAGCCCTTTTCAAGGTACTCCTCGCTCAGCCCATAGCCGCTGGCGAGGCATAGCTGCGTGCCCGTCTCGTGCAGCAGCCGGATCGTGCATCCCTTGGCGTTCATCACCTTGGTCGTGCTTTCGGTCAGCCGGTCGAGTACCTCTTGAAGCTGCAGCGTCGAGCCCACCGCCTGTGCGCCCTCGTAGAGTGTCTCGAGCTGATCGTAGGCGCGATGGAGCTCCTGTCCCAATCTCACCATCTCCCCTTGCCGGGCCCGCAGACGGCGGGTCGTCCGGGTCGCGAGATAGGCGGAGACGAAGACCGTGCTCGCGAAGAAGAAGAGGATCCCGCCCACGTACATCGGGTTCTGATAGAGCTCGACCGGGAGAAGGCCCTCGACGTGATGGTGCGGGAGCACGCCGAAATACTCAAGCAGGGCGGTGCCGCTGAGGAGGCCCGTTGCCAGCCCTGTGAAGATGTAGGTGTCCTTGGCCGAGAGCAGGATCGCCGCTAGTGTCGTGTGGAAGAAGAAGTAGAGGATGATCGGGCTTTCGATGCCTCCGGAGAAGTGGATCAAGGCCGTCATCGCGATCCAGTCGGTCGCGATCTGAAGGCGGGCCAGGTTCCGGCTCTGAGCGCTGATGCCCGTGAGATCGCACTGGATTTGGGTCAGCCAACGTTGGAAGACAACGTTGTAGGCCAAGATGAGCGCGCCCACGGCGTAGAGGGGAATCACCGGAAGCCCGAGGCCGAGGACGGTGCTGGCGAACCAGGTGGCGGCGATGACGCCCGCCCCGGCGATCCAACGTAGCCGGCTCAGCCATCCCAGGCTCATGCAGAGCTCGTACTCAACGGGCATCTGCCTGAGCTTGGCCGCTTGTTCTGGGGTCACCCGGTTGATCATTGTTCGCCTCCTGGCGCCGACGCCTTGCGCAATACCCTGGCGCGCGGGAAAGCAGGTTCGCTTTTAGGGTAACGCAATCCGCGACAAAGGCAACGGAGGGCGTTGGTGTGGGCTATCGCATTCGGGTACACCGCCTGCAGACCTGGCGCAGCCGTCATCCCTCACTGTCAAGATCCGAAGGCGTGGACGCCTGCTCAACCCGTTCGGGACGACAGCTGTACTTGCCGGGTCGGTGGGGATACGTACAATGTCACAAGGTAGCAGCCCTTGGCTTCACAGATGGCAAACGAGGAGGCTGTCGTTGGTGACCCAATCTGAAGACCTTCAAGAGCGTCTCGCCCATGTCCGCTGGCTGGGCGGGTCGCCGTGCTCCGGCAAGAGCTCCATCGCCGAGATGGTAGCCGAGCGCCACGGCCTGTGCGTTTACCATGTCGACAAGGCCTTTGATCGTCATCGGGCGTGTTTCACGCCGGAGCGCCATCCGACGTTGACCAAGTGGACCCGAACGCCATGGAACGAGCTGTGGATGCAGCCGGCTGATGTCCTGCTCTCCGAGGCGATCGCCGACTATACGGAGCACTTCGAGTTCATCCTGAAGGATCTGCTGGAATTCCCAGCCCATAGGCTGGTTCTGGCGGAGGGCACGGCGCTGCTTCCCCGATGCGTGGCGCCGCTCCTGTCTCAACCTCGACAGGCGCTCTGGATGGTGCCCACGGAGCAGTTTCAACGGACCGTCTACCCGGAGCGGGGCGAGTGGGTCCAGGGGATTCTCGCGACGTGTGACGATCCTGACGCCGCGCTCAAGAACTGGATGGATCGCGATGTCGCGTTTGCCCAATGGGTGCTCGCCGAGACGGAGAGACTCGACCTCTCCTCGATCGTGGTCGATGGCACGCACACCATTGAGACGAACGCCGAGCGCGTCGCAGACTTCTTTGGGTTCGCGAACCCGACACCATGATTGTGACTCATCTCACAAGGAGGAGACGATTGTGACCAAAGAGCCTTTGGGTGTATTGATTATTCACGGATTCACCTCCAGCCTCGATTGCGTTCGCGGGATCCGCGAGGGCCTGGCGCCCCTCGATGTACCCGCGACGATGCCTGTTCTGCGAGGGCATGGCGCCGACTCGCCGGAGGCACTGCGCGGCGTCCAGTGGGAGGATTGGGTCGCCGACGCCGAGGCGGCGCTGCAGGATCTGCTGACCGAGGCCGAGAAGGTTGTCGTCGTAGGCCACAGCATGGGTGGGTTGGTTACCATCTGGTTGGCAGCCGACCATCGCGACGAGGATGTCCTCGACAGCATCGTGCTCGCGGCCCCCGCCGTGCTGGTGTCCTCCCCATTTGCGCCCGGTCGTCCCTTGGCTTTCCTGGCTCCCCTGGTCGCACGGTTGCTCGACAAGTACGACATGCCGCCTAAGTACGCCGATCCGTCGCTGGCGCGTTATGACACTAACTACCTGTGGGCTCCGATGGAGGCTATTCAGCAGTTCCTGGCCTTCGCCCAGGCCGCGCGCCGCCGCCTGCCCGAGGTGAACGTGCCGACGCGCATCCTCCAGAGTCGCAGCGACTCGACGGTGGTGCCCAAGAGCGCCGAGGTCGTCTATCAGGCGATTGCGACACCGCCTACGGAAAAGGAGATCATCTGGTTCGAGAGGACCGAGCACGAGATGTTCCGTGATTGTGAGCGCGAGGCGGCGATTCAAGCGGTTGTGGATTTCGTGGAGGAGAGAAGGCAGAAGGAGTTAGCTACATGACCCTCAAGGCAGCAGTCGTTGGACTAGGCATACTGGGTACCCAGCACGTGACCTTCCTGGCGGATCAGCCGGAGGTGGACGTGGTGGGCGTCGCGGACATTCGCATGGAGCAGGCGCAGGAGATCGGCCAAGGCGTCGACGCTGCCGTCTACACCGACTATCACGAGATGCTCAAGGACTTGACGCCGGATATCGCCGTCGTGGCGACGCCCGATCCGTTGCACAAGGACCCCGTGATGGCGGCTATCGAGGCTGGGGTGCCGGCGATTATCCAGGAGAAACCGATGGCGACATCCGTGGCGGATGCCGAGGCGATGGCGGAGGCGGCGGAGAGGGCCGGCACCCGCATCTTCATCAACTTCTCCAACCGCGGCTCGACGCTGGATCGTGCGACCTACTACGTGATCCGGCAGGGCTTGCTCGGCGATGTCGTCTACGGCGAGGTCCACCTCGACGACAATATCTCCGTGCCGACCCGAATGTGGGGCGAGCGGACCCGTGACTGGGTCGGTGGCTCGTCGACGGCGCATTTCCTGCTAAGCCACGTCGTGGACTTTCTCCACTGGGTGATGGCGCCCTCGGAGGTGACCGAGGTCTACGCCATCACGCAGCACAAGGTGCTTGGCTACACCCCCGACCTCTATGATGCCTTCCTGACCTTCGACAACGGGGCCAAGATCCGCGTCAAGGCTGAGTGGATCAAGCACATCGACGGGCTCGTGGAGTTCTCGATGGCCTTCTCCGGCGCCGAAGGGTCGCTCACGTACATCAAGCGCCCCACCTTCGGCGAGACGGAGGGCTGGCGCGCCAACCTGAGCGCTTCCGTGACGCCCGAGGCGTTGCTGGCGCATCAGAACGCGCTGCTGGCGCAGGATATTCGAGTGCGCGCGCTGGTGCACCGTCCCGCGCCCACCGCCGGCGCGCTGGAGACGGCGGCCGCGGAGGAGCGGGTGGCGCTGGAGGCCGGAGCCCTGCCGCAGGACTGGTGGCGGCTGGCCCGCGGCTTTGTCGACGGCGTCCTTGAGGACACGCTGACGCCCTCCTCGTGGGCGCACTACGGTCCGCTTCCCACCGCCGAGGATGGCCTGCGCCAGACAAGGGTGGTAGCGGCGATCGTGAGATCGGCGGAGGAGAACCGGGTCGTAGGCCTGAGCTGAGCTGCGAAGGGCGGACTGTAGTCCGCCTGGAGCGGGAGCAGACGTGGGGAGTCGGCCCAGGTCCGCTTCGCTGCGACCTCGCCGGACCTGCCGGGTATCCATATTTCTGTGCAAGTGATAGAGGCTTTCGCATAATCGTAGAGTGAACCATGTCCTGAGCGAGCCTGTGCAGTCCACAGGCGCCGAAGGATGTCTTGTTCGCCCAGCGCTGGGCGAACAAGACATCCTTCGGCTTCGCTTAGGACATGGTTTGCCCTACGGGACTGCACAGGCGCGCTCAGGACATGGTTCGCCCTACGGGATTGCGTAAGAAAGGTTGACACAAGGAGCGATCGCATGAAATTCACGAACGGTTATTGGCAGATACGACCGGGCGTCACGCCCCACTTCGCGGCGCACGTCTACAAGACCGAGGTCGAGGACGATGCTTTGGTCGTCTATGCGCCCACCCGGCGCGTGGAGGGCCGCGGCGACACGCTCAACCTGCCCGTCCTCACGGTGCGCTACACGTCGCCGATGCCCAACGTCCTCCGCGTACAGGTGGCGCACCACAAGAGCGGGCGCCACCGCGGGCCGGACTTCGACCTCCAGCCGGGGCCGCCGCCGCCCGTGGAGATCAAGGACGGCGAGGACGCCGCGACGCTCACCAGCGGCGACCTGACCGTCCGCGTCGACAAGGGCGAGGGCTGGCACGTCGACTTTATTGGGGAGGGCTCTGATGGACCGCGCGTGCTCACCACCAGCGGCTGGCGCGCGCTGGGCTACGTCGATATCGATGAGGCCTGGCACCAGCCGAACCGCAGCCCCTCGGCTGACTACGCCCCTTCTGTCTTCGCCGAAGAGCGCTACATCCACGAGCAGCTCGACCTGGGCGTCGGCGAGTGCGTCTACGGCCTCGGCGAGCGCTTCACGCCCTTCGTCAAGAACGGGCAGGTCGTCGATATGTGGAACGCCGACGGCGGCACCGCCAGCGAGCAGACCTACAAGAACGTCCCGTTCTACCTTACCAACCGCGGCTACGGCGTCTTCGTCAACCACCCCGAGCTCGTCTCCTTCGAGGTCGCCTCGGAGAAGGTCGAGCGGGTGCAGTTTAGCGTGCCCGGCGAGACGCTGGACTATTTCATCATCTACGGCCCCACGCCGAAGGAGGTGCTCAACCGCTACACGGCGCTGACGGGGCGTCCCGCCCTGCCGCCCACCTGGTCCTTTGGGCTCTGGCTCACGACGTCGTTTACCACGAGCTACGACGAGGAGACCGTCACCGGCTTCATCCAGGGCATGGCCGATCGCGACCTGCCGCTGCACGTTTTCCACTTCGACTGCTTCTGGATGGAGGGCTTCCATTGGGTCAACTTCGAGTGGGACGCCGAGGTCTTCCCCGATCCCGAGGGGATGCTCGCGCGCCTGAAGGAGCGCGGCCTGCGCATCTGCGTCTGGATCAACCCCTACGTCGCGCAGCAGTCGGCGCTCTTTGATGAAGCCGTGGAAGGCGGCTATCTCTTGAAGAAGCCGAACGGCGATGTCTGGCAATGGGATCGCTGGCAGGCGGGGATGGGCGTCGTCGACTTCACCAATCCCGAGGCGCGCCGCTGGTACGGCGACAAGCTCCGGGCCCTGATCGACATGGGCGTTGACTGCTTCAAGACCGACTTCGGCGAGCGCATCCCCACCGACGTCGTCTACCACGATGGCTCCGATCCCGTCAGGATGCACAACTACTATTCGTATCTCTACAACAAGACGGTCTTCGAGGTGCTGGAGGAGGCCAAGGGCGAGGGCAACGCCGTCGTCTTTGCCCGTTCGGCCACCGCCGGCGGGCAGCAGTTCCCGGTCCACTGGGGCGGCGACTCCACGGCGACCTTTGCGTCGATGGCGGAGAGCCTGCGCGGTGGGCTGAGCCTCGGCCTCTGCGGCTTTGGCTTCTGGAGCCACGACATGGGCGGTTTCGAGCAAACGGCCTCGGCCGACGTCTACAAGCGTTGGTGCGCCTTCGGCCTGCTCTCGTCGCACAGCCGGCTGCACGGGTCGAGCTCCTATCGCGTCCCGTGGCTCTTCGACGAGGAGGCCGTGGACGTGCTCCGTTTCTTCACCAAGCTCAAGTGCCGCCTGATGCCCTACCTCTACGCCCAGGCCGTCGAGGCCAACACCACCGGCGTGCCGATGATGCGCGCGATGGTACTGGAGTTCCCCGACGATCCCGGCTGCGACACGCTCGACCGCCAGTACATGCTGGGCGACGCGCTGCTCGTCGCGCCGGTCTTTACGCCCGACGGCACGGTGGACTACTACGTCCCCCAGGGGCGTTGGACCCACTTCCTTACGGGCGAGACGGTCGAGGGTGGGCGCTGGGTCCGCGAGGCCCATGATTATATAAGCCTGCCACTGCTGGTCCGGCCCAACAGCGTGATCCCCGTCGGCGCCGAGGCGACGCGCCCTGACTACGATTACGCCGAGGGCGTCACCTTCCACGTCTTCGAGCCTGTCGAGGGCGAGGCTGCCGCAGCGATGGTGCCGACGATGTCCGGTGAGGTCGCGCTGACGTGCCGGGTGACGCGCACCGGCGACACCTTGACCATCGATGTCGTGGGCGAGCCCGGTCCGTGGTCCGTCCTCCTGCGCGGCGCCGAGGGCGTCGCGACGGTCACCGGCGGCACCGCGGAGGTTGACCCGTTGGGCACCAGGCTCGTGCCGGAGGAGGGGGCCAGCGCGCTTTCCGTTCAGCTCTAGTGGGGGCGATAGGTTTGAAGGGAGACACACATGGACTTCACAGGCAACGCTTTGGTCACCGGCGCCGACCGAGGGCTTGGTTTCGGCCTGACCCAAGGGCTCTTGGAGCGGGGATGGGTCGTCTACGCCGGGCAGTATATGCCCGATTGGCCGGCCCTGACGGAGCTCAAGCAGCAGCATGCCGATCATCTGCATATTGTGCCGCTGGATGTGCGGTCGGTGGACTCGGACCGACGCGCCGCCGAGATCGTGGGCCGGGAGACCGACCATCTCGATCTTCTGATCAACAACGCCGGCGTCACGTCGCCGGCGATGCATGCCGATATCCGCGAACCACAAAACTACGATGAGATCCACCGGCTCTACGACGTCAACGCGCTGGGGCCGTTGCGGGTGGTGGAAGCCTTACTGCCGTTGATGGATGCCGGGACGCTCAAGCGGCTCTGCTTCGTCTCCTCGGAGGCAGGCAGCATCAACCGCGCCCAGCGCACGGCGTGGTACGGTTACTGCATGTCCAAGGCAGCGCTCAACATGGGCGTCAGGATCATGGCCAATCACCTTCGGCCTGAGGGCTACACCTTCCGCCTCTACCACCCCGGCTGGGTCCGCTCGTATATGGGGGGTGAGAAGAACACCGAGGCCGATCTCGAGCCCGAGGAGGCAGCGGCATACGCGCTACCCTTCTTCCTGCGGCCCCGCGCCGATGAGGATCGCCTGGTCCTGATGGACTATCTGGGCCGGGAGTGGCCGTTCTAGCGTCTGGGCCGCGATATGGCCAGGGGAGGATTCGTCTCATCGTTACCGCCGGCTGCCGGTGCCCTGCGGCTTCAGCGCCTCGCCGCGGAATCGACGTTCGTGGTGACACAGCGCGGCAGGGCGACGCGAATCGACGTGTCGGACTCGGAGCTCGAGTTCCTCGGCCAAGAGCACTACGACTTTCGGCTGAAGGCCCGGTGCCGGGCTCGCACCTTTCGATACCTGGTCGGCACCACGATCTTCCTCGACGTGGCCGGCAGCCTGGCGCGCGCCGACGATGAGACCCACGCGACCTTCAGGATGCGGTCGGGATCGCCCAGAGCGCCGGGCCGGTGCCTGCTGCAGGTCCTCTGGCACGGTTTGATCCTCACGATTGGGGCGGCCCTGGGGGTCGGCGCCTTCCTGTCTGGCGATGCCCGGCTGTGGCAGCTTGCCGGCGCCGTTACCCTGGCCTTTGCTCTGCTCTATGGGTTCCTCGGGCTGGCCTACATGCAATCCGTGCGCGCGGCCACCACGCTCCTGGAGCGTGCCCTGGCGGCCTCCTCAGAGAGCGCGCCGGGGGCCACGATCGTGCTCCAGCGTTAGCCAGCCCGGCTTTGTGCATCTGACAGGATCTCCACGGTACCGGCGGACCCATCCACGCGCACGCGGTCGCCGGTCTTCAGACGGCGCGTCGCGTTCCCCGTGCCCAACACGGCCGGGATGCCGTACTCCCGGGCGACGATGGAGCCATGGCTCAGGGGCCCGCCCACGTCGGTCACCACGGCCGAGGCCATGGCAAAGAGGGGCGTCCAGGCTGGCGTGGTGATCCCCGCGACCAGGACGTCCCCCGGCTCCATCGTGTCGAAGTCCGCGGGGTTCTCCAGGACCCGGGCCGGTGCCGTCACCGTGCCGGGGCTGCAGGGTGTCCCGCGAAGCACCAGCTCGTGGGTCTTTCTACTGACGCCGCCGAGCGCCGGGAAGAGCTTTCGGATGAACTTCGGCGGCATGGGGAGCGACATCGGCGGGGTCACCCGCTTGCGCGCCTGCCAGAGGGCTCTGCGGTACGCGACCTCGTCCACCCTCGACGCTGGTGGCACGCCCTGATCTACTGCTGAAAGCGCTGCTCGCAGCTCGTCCTCCTTGAGCCAGAAGACGTCGTCGGCTTTGGCCACGGCGCCCGCCGCGACGAGGCGCTCCCCGATCCCGAGAAGCTGCCGCCGGATCAGGGGATAGCCCAGCCCGAGTGTCGCCAGTCCGTCCTCGCGCTTTGGGGCATAGCCCTGCGCTCGAGCGAGATGGGTCTCGAAGAGCTTCCGCCTTAGCCCGCCGATTCGGCCCAAGACAGCTTCTGTCTCCGCATCGCGACGCTTCGCCGCTGCCTTCTGCCTGGCGTAGGGGTCGGTGCCCCCGCCCTTGAGAAAGAGCTTCAGCGTGCGGATGAGCGACGTCGGATCGTCGGCAGGCGTTGGCTTGGCGAAGTCGAGGTCATAGATCATGCCTCCATAGGCGTCGAGGTATGCGTCGAAACGGCTCAGCCATTCCTGCCAGCTCGCGTCAGGCACGCCGGCCGGCGGTGCGCGCCGCTCTGCGATGTCCGCCGCCGGCGCCTCCCGCAGATACTGGGCCAGCCCCGGCTGCTCGACCGCCCATTTCGCCAGATCGTAGAGGCTTTTCTCACCCAGGATCGGCACGCTGTCGAAGCCGAGCAGGAAGGTCGCCGCAGGTGGGTCCTGGCGCCGCTTGATCAGGGCCTTGTAGATGAGGGTGAAGAGGCCCTCGCTGATCCAGGCGGCGGGGATCAGGCCCGACACGAGCGCGGCATAGTCATTGATCGCGGCGTCGAGCACCTCTGTCGTGACACTAAGCGCCTTGTCAGAGGACTGAACTGGTGCCCGCTCATCCTTGTAGCGTGATACTGCTGTTTGGTAGGTGGCATCGGCTTTGCGCCAGCGCGCCTCCATCCCGGTGAACATCCGCTTCATGATCCCGACGCTGTTGAGCAGGATCTGCAGAATCTCCTTTGTGCCGAAGTCACCGTTGTAATAGGCGTAGCCGTGGATCTTGATGATCAACTCGTCCGGCATCAGGCCGGGCTTGCCGAGGAAGTCCGCCAACCAGGCATTCATCCTTCTGTTGATCACGCGGCGGCCCAAGGTGCCGAAGAGGGGCGTCATCGGGTCGGGGATCAGTTCCACGATGTTGTTGCGCATGTATTTCGCCCGCCGATTCGGGACCTCCCATATCTCCGGCGGGGGCACCTCGGCCGTCCGCGCCTCGACCGGGGCGCGAAGGGTTGTGATCGGCCGGGATTGGACGATCGTGAACTCACCCTCAGCCCAGCACCACTCGATGTCCTGGGGCGTGCCGTAGAACTCCTCGATCTGTCGGCCCAGGGCGACGAGCTCAGCGACCTGCGCGTCATCGAGCGCTCGGGCACGCCGTTTCTGCGTCGCGACGGGCCGCGTCTCCGTCCCTGCTGCGGTGGGCACGGTCATCCGGTCCTTGTCGGCGATCTCAACGTGCTTGACGGTCCCCGAGCCCTTGTCCGCGATGATCGTGTCGGGCGAGACGATCCCGGCGACGATGGCCTCGCCCAAGCCCCAGGCCGCGTTGATCACCACCTCCTCGGCGTCGTTGTTGACCGGGTTGGCGGTGAACATGATCCCCGCGACCTCGGCCACGACCAGGCGCTGCACCACCACCGCGAGATCGACCGCGTCCTGGGGCACGTTGTGGCGCAGCCGGTAGTCGATGGCGCGAGCCGTCCACAGTGACGCCCAGCACCGCTTTACAGCAGCCACCACGGCTTGAGCCCCGCGGACGTTGAGGAAAGTCTCCTGCTGTCCCGCGAACGAGAGCTCGGGGAGGTCCTCAGCAGTGGCTGACGAGCGCACCGCCACGGCGGGGCCGTCGCCCAGCGCCGTATACGCCTGCACGATCGCCTTCTCGATCTCCGCGGGGATCTCGCCGGCGTCGAACAGCGCGTGGATGGCCGCGCTCGCTGCCTCCAGCGTCGAGGGGCGCCGCGCTTCGCGCAGCTCGGCGATGTGGGCCTCGACCTGGCCTTGCAGGTCGTTGGCCTCCACAAAGGTCCGGTAGGCGGCCGTCGTGACGACGTAGCCGCCCGGCACCGGCAACCCCGCCCGAGCGAGACGCGCCAGGGAGGCCCCTTTCCCGCCCGAACTGCTGAGGTCTACCGCTTTGGCGTCCGTCAAGGAAAGGACATAGGGTGTGCTCATCTTCCTGCTCCTGGCCGAATACACCGCTTCTGCAACACAACTGCGCGGGCTGCGCTCCTCTGGCTCCGTCTGGGGAAAGGGAGGGAAGGGCGCAGCCTCGGTTGGCGAGCTTCGTGACCAATAGCACTGAAGCCGTCAAGCTTCACCGTATTCGCGCTTGGTAGCCGTCGGAAAGGCAACGCCCATTTGGCGTTCCGGTACAGGTACGATACTGCCATCGGCTCACTTGGCAAGTATCGGAGATCGCAGGCTCTTGCCCCTATAGGGTAATCGCAGTCGGGCAGAACAGGTGCAACGCACTTTGCTCGTCCCACCGCCGCGCGACGCCAGAAGCGCCCCTCACCGCAAAGCCTAACCCCACGTCAACTGCGATCGGCCTGCTTCCCCCTGTCCCTCCGTTGAGGAGATCAACCGGCTGTGCTAGAATGGCAAGCGGAGAACGACATGTCCGCATCGCCGAATGCGCAGAAGTCTGTGCAGTCTGAGGATCCGGCAGGCCCGGTGCAACGCGCTACGCCTGAGGACATCGACGCGTGGCTGCAGCTTGCTGCGGAGGTCGAGCCCCTCTTCGGGCCGATGGTGGATGACCCCGGCTTCCGCAAGGCCCTCGAGGAGGCCGTCGCGGAGGGGCGCGCGCTTTGCATTCGGGAGTCCTCGGCGGGGCCGGGCGCACCCCTGTGTGGCGGTGTGATCGTGGCCACGCGGACCAATGAGATTGCCTGGCTCGCCGTCGCTGCGGCCCATCGGCGCCGCGGTTTCGGAGGCGCGCTTCTGGCCGAGGCCATCGCGCTGCTCGCTCCCGAGCGCGATATCCAGGTCCAGACCTTTGCTCCCAATGTTGAGGCTGGGCGCGCGGCCCGCGCCCTCTACCAGCGGTTTGGCTTTCGCGACCACCACAAGGCCGAGCCGGCGCCCAGCGGTCTGCCCACCGTGGTCATGGTGCGTCCGTCGCGGTAAGGTCGGCGGCGCGCTATCGCGACGTGTCGTCGAGATACAGCTCTAGCGGGTTCTCCGGGGTCGTATTCAGGCCGCTGATCCACTCGATCACCGGCTGTCGCCAGTCGATGCCCGTCATATAGGCGTCGGGGTCATACTCCGCAAAGGCGTAGCCGTCGCCGCCGGCGTACATGAAGTCGTTGACGAGCACGTGATAGACGGCGTCGGGGTCGATGGGCTCTCCATCGATGAGGTAGCGCGTGCCCTCGCGCACCATTCCGCCCACGGCGGGCCGTCGCTGGCCGTGCTGGTAGCTCAGAATGACCTGCTCGCCGGTGAGGGCGACGTCCACGAGCGTGTTGTCGAAGGGCAGCACGCCGACGACGTCGGCGAGGGTGATCTCCCCCGCGTCGATGTCCTGCCGGAAGCCTCCGGGGTTGCTCATCGCGATGTCGGCGGGGTAGCCCGCCAGCCAGGCGTCCGTCACCATGTTCATCATCGCGTTCGAGCCGCGCCGGACGCCGTTCTCCGTGTAGCCGATGGGGATAAACAGCACCTCGCTCAGCTCTCCCTCCCACCGGGCGACCACGGCCTCGACCTCGGCGTCGCCGGGTCCGGGTGGATTGGGTTTCACCGCGACCGCGACATCGCGCACCTCGCCGGTGTCGGAGTCAACGGTCAGGTCGACGCGGGCGTAAGCCTCCATGCGCCAATTCGCCTCGACGAGCGCCACGCCCTCCTCGATCCGCTCCACACGCCGGTGACAATGCCCCCCGCCCATCATCGCGATGTCAAGATCGGCGGCGACCGGGACCAGGGCCTGTAGCTCGGGGCCGCACAGATGGCTGACCACGACGAGAACGTCGGCGCCAGCCTCCCTGACCTCAGGCGCGGTGCGCGCCAGCGTCGCGGCGTAGTCCTCGAAGTCGATCCCCGCCACGTGGGTCGGCATCGTCGTCCGCGGCGTGCGCTGCGAGGCCAGGCCGATAATGCCGACCTGGAGGCCCGGCTCTCCGTCCGGCCCCGCTACTGTCTCGATGACGTAGGGCAGGATTGGATTGACCGGTGCCCCCTCGGCGGTCACGTTGGCGCCCAAAAAGGCGAACTCGGCCTCCGCCGCGCGCTCGCGAAGGCCCTCAAGGCCGTAGTCGAACTCATGGTTGCCCACCGCCACGGCGTGATAGCCCATCACGTTCAGCACCTCGACCATGGGCTCGCCGTCGAACCACGTGGAGAGCGCGGGGCCTGTCCAGATGTCGCCCCCGCCAAGGACCAGAAACGGGCCGTTGGGGGTATAGCCCTCCTCCTCACGCCAGCGCCGGAGCATGCCGGCGGCGCCGCCGGTATCCTCGGTCGGCGCCATCCAGCCGTGCTCGTCGTTGGTGTAGAGGATGGTGAGCGTCGTGGTCTCGCCGCTGTGTCCGACGAGCTGGGTACAGCCCGAGAGGAGCGCGGTCAGGACAAGGGCAATCAGGATCAGGCGATAGCGACGAGCGGTCCGTTGTCTGTTCATGGGCCAGAGCATATCCTGAAGTCGGTGCTGCGACAAGTCGATGCGACAAGTCGATGCGACAAGTCGATGCGACAAGTCGATGCGACAGGTCGCCGCGACGCGCCGACGGTGGTTCCCCATGTCCGTATATCTGCTACAATGCAGGCAGGAAACGTCCACAGAGGAGAAGCCGATGACCCACAAGGTCGATTCAGATAAGCTTCGCGAGATTGTGCGCCGGATCGTGGATGTGGCTCACCCAGACCAGATTATTCTCTTCGGGTCTGCGGTCCACGGCGAGATGACGTCGGACAGTGACATCGATTTGCTAGTGGTCAAGTCTGGAGTCACTCATCGGGGTCGGCTGACGGAGGAGATCTACATGAACCTGATCGGTGTCGGACAGGCGGTGGACGTCCTCGTTGTCACGCCTGAGGACATCGACCGTTATCGGGACGCCATCGGCCTTGTCATTAAGCCTGCTCTGAGCGAAGGGCAAGAGATCTATGCCAGGGATTGATGCGAGCTCTGCTGTGCGCTACCCACCCGATGATCCACGTGAATGGCTAAATCGCGCGAAGAGTAACCTGGCTCAGGCTGGTTTTGGTGTGCGGATCCCCGGGGTATACTTCGAAGACTTGTGCTTCCTCGCGCAACAAGCTGCCGAAAAAGCGCTTAAGGCTGTCCTCATTCTGCAGGGTATCCATTTCCCCCGCATGCACGATCTGTCTCAGCTAGTCGGGTTGCTGGAGCAGACAGCGCTTGATATTCCCAGGCGAGTCCGTGAGGCCGCGCGACTGACGCGTTATGCTGTCGCGGCTCGCTACCCCGGCGTTCTGGAGACAGTTCAGCCGGGGCAATACGAGGACGCCGTGCGTATCGCGGCTGTGGTTGTGGCCTGGTGTGAAGAGATCATAGCTGCTCATAATCTTGACGAGACACTTCGATCAGTAGAGTGACCGTCTCAGTCACAGTTTTGATGCTCCCGTGATCAGCCACTGACACGGGAAGGTCTCCCACTACATAACACGCCCACAGGCGTGCGCTACCAAACCCCTACCCGCTCGTGTGTTGTTATGCCAGCTAACCCCCCAAGCGCTCGCGGAGGCGGGCTGTGGCCCACGCCAGCGCCGCGGTGAGGACCCATGTGAGGAGCTGAATCCAGGCCGCCCGGCTGAAGAAGTTTTCCATGTCGGTGATGTAGAAGTATCCGTCGGTGGCAAAGAGGTGATGGACCAGCGGCAGCCCTAGATAGGCGACGGCAGCGCCCGCGAGCAGTAGCTGGGTTGTGTTGGCTCCCGCCAGCATCGTCCGCGGGCGCACCCGCCGGGTCCGCATCAGCAGCACGCGCAGTCCCGTGGCGATGGCAAGCGCCACGACGCCTGCCACGAGCATGGCGCCCGTCATCACGATCCACCACGATCGCCCTGCGGACCGCCAGTAGGGCACGTACTCAAAGCCGGGTAGGGCGGTCAGCCAGAGCGCGAGGCCCATCCCGTCCAGCGCCAACAGCGCAAGCGCCAGCGGATCGCGAGCCGCCAAGCGCCCTGGCCACAGGGCCAGCGCCAATCCCGTCAAGGTGACGACGGCCGTCAAGGCGGCCAGCCCGAAGGGAAGGGTGGGGCTGTTGAGCGACATCGTGATGATGACGATGCCGAGGGTCAGCGGCGCGGCACAGAGCAGCCAGATGCGCCACCAGGCCGGGGGTGTGTAACGCTTTGATAACCGGCCCGCGATGCCGTTGACGGCGACGTGGAGCGCCATCACCGCCCCGCCGGCGACAAACCCTGTCATCCAGTAGCGGCTTCGTGTCACTGGGCTGAAGGCGCGGGTATCCGGCACCCGCGGCCCCATGTCGTGGTGATAGAGAAAGACGACGGCGCGATTGGCCATCCCGAACCAATAGGCCATCAAGGCCAGGATCAGCAGGATGGTGGGCAGGGCAAGCCCCAATGCTAGGCCCCAATCCGAGGGCCGCCTCAGTCTACGTCGCGTTTTGCTCGTTCTCATGCCGTCGTGGAACTCCTTCGTGATCGCGCGATTCACACGCTTTGGCCCATCATGATCTGGGGCCTTTGCAGCACCCAGACCCCAGGTGTAGGATACCAGGGCTCGTCCTGCCTGTCACCTGAGAAGATCACCAGTCTTCCGCGCGCTAGGGCAGTCGCATTTGAGCACATCGCCCACAGCTATGTCATCCCGAACGGGTCAACGGGTCACCGGCGCTTACCCAGCATCACAGTGAGGGATCTCGCGCCGCGCAGGTTCACGCGTATTCGAAGCGCGAGATCCCTCACTGGCGAGGCCCACGGGCGTGGATACCTGACCAACCCGTTCGGGATGACAGTTGTGCCCGGTCGGAAGATCAAATGCGATCACCCTGCCCGCGCGCTGCTTGACGTTGTGCGAAAGCACCTTATCCTTTACTGCGCTGTCGGTCGGTGACGAGGCCCGTCCGAATCGCTTGACCGCGGCGTGTGGTTCGCTATCCTAAGTCCGGTTATGGGTGTCTCAGGAGTCAACACAGCAGCTTCCATGGATCAACCTCTTCAGATCGTCGGCCTGGGCATGGCCACGCTTGACGTCTTGCTTCGGCTCCGGGAGATGCCCACTTGGGAGCAGGGGACCCGACTGAGCGATTTTGGCTTCGACGGCGGCGGCCCCGTAGGGACCGCGATGGTGGCTGCGGCGAAGCTTGGGGCCCGCGTTGGTTTCATCAGCACCGCCGGCAACGACATCGCTGCCGAGATCAAGATGCGCTCGTTCCACGATGTCGGTATCGATCTCAGCCGGATGGTCTATCGCGACGTGCCTGAGGATCAGGTCATCATCGTCTACGTGCACGAGGAGACGGGCGAGCGCATCTTCTCCGGCGTCCGGCGTCCTGGGGACACCCGACTTCGCCCCGAGGAGCTCGATCGCGACTACATCACGTCCGCCGACTACCTGCATCTCGATGGCTATCACGATGCGACGGCGCTGCAGGCGGCGCGGTGGATGCAGGCCGCCGGCAAGACAGTGGTGCTTGACGGGTCCAAGACCAGTGGTCCGGTGCGGGGCACGATGCGCGAGCTCGTGCGCCAGGTTGACGTCCTCATCAGCGGCGCGGGCTTCGTCGAAGGGCTCACCGGCGAGCACGACCTGTGGGATGCGCTGACGGCGGCGCTGGATTTTGGCCCCCGCATTGTGGTCCAGACCGAGGGCGAGGACGGCAGCTATACGGTGACGGCGGATACCCGGTTCCACACGCCGGCCTTTGCCTGCGACGTCATCGACACCACCGGCGCCGGTGACGTCTTCCACGGGGCCTACATCGTCGGGCTGATCCACGGTTGGGACCTGCGCACAATCGCGCGCTTCGCCACCGCTGTCTCGGCGATCAAGTGCACGCGCCTTGGCGGTCGCGCCGGCATCCCCACCTTCGAGGAGGCCCTCGCCTATCTCGCCGACCGCGGCGGCCTCCAGTCTAGCAACACTATCAATGAAGGGACACCGACTTCAGATGCCACTCATTACGATTGAGGAAGAACTCAAGCGCGCGCAGGCTGGCGGCTATGCACTGCCGCTGTTCGACACCGTCGACGTCCAGTCGACCGAGGGCATGATCCAGGCCTTGGAGGCGCATCGCGCTCCGGCGATGATCGCGCTCTACTCAGGCGCCCTCGACCGGCCCAACGGTCGCGCTATGGCCGCCTATGTGCGGTTGCGCGCCGAGGAATCGAGCGCCCCTATCTCGCTGATGCTCGACCACGGCTCCAGCTTCGAGCAGTGCATCCGCGCGATCGAGGCCGGCTTCAGCGATGTGATGTACGATGGGTCGTCGCTGTCCTTAGAGGAAAACATCGCCGAGACCAGGGCGGTGGTGCGCGCTGCCCACGCCGTCGGCGCCGCCGTCGAGGCGGAGCTGGGCCATGTGGGGCAGGGCAGCGATTATCAGTCGTACGGCGCGCAGCGCAAGGGCTTCACAGACCCCGACAGCGTCGAGCGCTTTGTTGCCGAGACTGGCGTTGATATGTTAGCCATCGCCATCGGCACTGCCCACGGCCTCTATGAGGGCGAGCCTGAGCTCGATCTGGACCTGCTGCGGGAGATCCGCGGGCGCGTCGACATCCCGTTGGTGCTCCACGGGGGCTCGGGCTGCAGCGATGAGCAGTTCCGCGCCGCAATCGCTGGTGGCATCGCCAAGATCAACGTCGCGACCGATCTCTTCCGCGCTGCTGGGCGCAGGGTGGGCGCAGCCGTCGATGAGGTACGTGCCCGGGGCGACGAACTCTTCTATTGGGAGTTTTCTCATGCCGCCACCGCTGCCTTTGAGGAGCGGGTAGGGTTCTACTTGGATCTCTTTGGTGCAACCGGCAAAGCGCAGGCCTGAGCCGAACACTACGTCAACCGATCAGATTGAGGAGATATTCAATGAAGTTCGACAACAGGGAGGACATCATCCAGCTCACGCCGCTGTGGAAGGGCGAGCGCTTTGACGACGGGCGGCCCAAGGTGCCCGACCATATCCTAAGGCGGATGGAGCGCGTGATCACGGAGGAGGCCTGGGCCGTGCTCTGGCGGCATGGCTATCACTTCCAGTTTGAGGGTGGGTGGAAGCGACTCCATCCCGAACGCCGGCTCGTGGGCCGGGCGGTCACCGGCGTCTTCGTCCCGCATCGCCCGGACCTGCACGATACGTTGATGGACTACGGTCATGAGCAGGAGGGCCGCATCGGCGCGATGAACTCCTGGGTCATCGAGACGCTGCGCGAAGATGACGTGATCGTGATCGATCTCTTTGATAAGGTCTATGAGGGCACCTATTCCGGCGCCAATCTCTCCACCGCCATTGCCAGCCGCACGCGGCGGGGCCAGGTTATCTATGGCGGCATCCGCGACGCGGAGCAAATCGTCGAGATCGACAACTTCGCCACGTTCTGCAGGGGCCTTGATCCGACGCCCATCCGTAACGTGACGCTGGTGGGCATGAACGTGCCCTGCCGTATCGGCGCCGCAACCTGTATGCCCGGCGATATCGTCCTGGGCACGATGACTGGCATCCTCTTCATCCCTCCCCATCTGGCCGAGGAGGTTGTCGAGCACTCCGAGAGGACGCACCTGCGCGAGATCTTCAGCCACCAGCGCCTGCGCGAGGGGATCTACAACTCCAGCCAGATGGACACGAAGTGGACCGAGGCCATCGAGGCCGACTTCGAGCAATGGCTTGAGGACCACGACTTTGAGGAGTACGCCGATATCGACTGGGACAAGCCAGAGAAGGGCGGCCCGGGCGAGGACGAGGAAACGCTCTTGGGATAGTTTGGGCTGGAAACGTATTACAGAGGGAGGTCATACCATGGGACGTTCCTTTCACGACAAGATTCTTCGCGTCAACCTGACCGAGGGGACGGTCGCGGTGGAGTCGCGGGGGGCGGTCTACTTCCGCCGCTATATGGGCGGCTGGAACATCATCGCCGACGTGCTGCTCAAAGAGGTGCCGGCGGGCGCCGATCCGCTGGGGCCGGCGAACAAGCTGGTCTTCGCGCCCGGCGTGCTGACGGGCCTGCCGGTCTCCGGCGCGGCCCGTAACGCCGTTGGGGCCAAGTCGCCGCTGACCGGGGCCTTCGGCGCAGGCGAGGTCGGAGGCCACTGGGGCTCTTACCTCAAGCGCGCCGGCTTCGATGCCGTGATCGTCGAGGGCGTCTCCGAGACGCCCGTCTATCTCCATATCAAGGACGGGGAGGCCGAGCTCCGCGATGCCAGCCACCTCTGGGGCAGCACCACGAAGGAGACCGAAACGGCGTTGCGCGAGGAGCTGGGCTCGAATCGTGTCCATGTCACGGTGATCGGTCCGGCTGGCGAGAACCTGGTCCGCTACGCCTGCGTGATGAACGGCACCAAGGATGCCGCCGGGCGCACCGGCTTGGGTGCGGTGATGGGCTCGAAAAAGCTCAAGGCTGTCGCTGTGGAGGGCGGCGCCAACCTGGAGGCAGCGGATCAGGACACCCTGATGGATCTCGCTCGCAGGATGGCCCAGGCCGTCAACGATGGCGAGCGGGCGCAGAGCCTGCACCAATATGGAACCGGCGTCGGCCTCGATGGCGGTTTGGCGAGTGGCAACCTGCCGGTCCGCAACTTCCGCGACGGCGAGTTCGAGGGCGTCGCGAATCTGAGCGCCGAGAACTTCATGGAGAAGATTGGTGTCGGCATGGAGGGGTGTTTCGGCTGCGCCGTGCGCTGCAAGAAGAAGGTGCAGGCCGACGAGCCCTACGCGCTCGACCCCGACTACGGCGGGCCCGAGTACGAGTCCTTTGCCGCGCTCGGCTCCACCTGCGGCGTCGACGACATCATCGCCGTTGCCAAGGCCACGGAGCTCTGCAACGCCTATTCGCTCGATACGATCAGCACCGGCGTGACCATCGCCTTTGCGATGGAGTGCTTCGAGAACGAGCTGCTCTCGATCGAGGAGACCGGCGGCATCGAGCTGCGCTTCGGCAATGCCGACGCTTTGGTCCCGATGGTCGAGCTGATTGCCCGGCGCCAGGGTATCGGCGACCTGCTCGCCGAGGGCACGCGGCGTGCCGCCGCCAAGATCGGCCACGGCGCCGAGCAGTTCGCCGTGGAGGCCAAGGGCCAGGAGTACCCGATGCACGAGCCGCGGCTCAAGCGCGGACTGGCGATTGGCTACGCTATCTCGCCCACGGGCGCCGACCACTGCCACGCGCTCCACGACACCAGCCTGGTCAACCCTGACGAGGACGGCTTCACTCAGAACGGTGGCCTGCGGGCGTTGGGGCTGTTGGAGCCGATCCCGCTGGAAAGCCTGGGGCCGCAGAAGGTGCGGGCGACGATGCTTCAGACGCTGATGCAGGTGCGCAACAACTGTTTGCCGATGTGTCTCTTCGTGCCCTGGGAGGCCGAGGAGCTGGTGCAGCTCGTCCGGGCCGCCACCGGCTGGGACGTGACGGCCTATGAGCTCCTTCAAGTCGGCGCGCGAGCCTTCACGCTGGCGCGGCTCTTCAACGTCCGTGAGGGCTTCGGCCCTGAGGACGATCACCTGGCGCCGCGCAGCCACGAGCCCAAGCGCAGCGGCGCCCTCTCCGACGGCGGCATCGACCCCAAAGCGCTCAATGAGGCGATCCACACCTACTATGCGATGATGGGGTGGGATAAGGAGACCGGCGTGCCCACAGCGGAGACTCTCCACGCCCTCGATGTGGGCTGGGCCGTCGACTACCTGCCCTAGACGCCGCCTTGCCTGAATACGCACAGGGACGGCCCGGCGTTACGCCGGGCCGTCCCCTCGGCAACTGCATTGCCAACCCGAATCTTACTCTCGCTGGCTCGCGATCAACTCCCGAATCTGCGCCTCGGTCATATGCTTGCCGTGCGCGTCGCGCGCGTGATCGTGCACCTTCTGGATCAACGTCGTCTCATCCTTCGCCGTGATCTTATCGCTGCATACTGGGCAAACCATCTTATGTTCTGCCATCGTCTATACCCCCTTTCGCTTCTGGTTCCTCGCTCTACGAATATAGACGATGTGTATCTTATAAATCGTACCGTTCGTGGCGCCCCTATGCCTGTAGAAGAGCCAAGAGGCCTATTCGCTCCACCATCCCTTTATGCGGAACCAAAGCGCGCGCAGACGCCACTTCAGGCCGGATCTTGCCCGCGGTGTTGACGCCGATGCCGACATCGGACGCTCGTTCCTCTCGCGGTCGGCGAAGACCGTGATCAGCGCCCCGGCGATGGCGCCGATGAAGCCCAGGACGCCCACCAGGACCGTCACGGGCTCCTGCGACGCGGCGTCGCTGAGCTGCTGGAACACCGCGAATCGGGACGGCGGTGTCGCCGTGGAGATGGGGCCCTCGGGGGGTGCAGGATCGACGGCCGCGGCCGCCTCCGCCCCAGACGCCATAACGTCGACGCGGAAGCTGCCCACCCAGAGCGGCGCCGCCTCCCCCTCGCGGAAGAGGCTCAGCGTCATCACCTGCTTGCCCACCGTCTCCGGCGCCCTGAGCGTCCAGGCCCACGAGGTCGGCTGATTCGGCGTGCCGAGGACGACGGGTTGCGCTGCCGGATGGATCGCCGTGATGTCGAGGCCCGGCGAGGCCAGCTCCGCGCGCATCTGCGGCGCCAGGTAGACGACCGCGTCAAAGCGCCCTAGGGCCGTTGCGTCTTCGGCCGATGCCCGCGTCTCGACCCGCGTCACCGCCACAGGCTCAGCCGCCGCCAGCAGCTCGGGCACGAAGAGCTGCAGGATCGCCGTGTCGCTCGAGAGCGGCGCCATCTGGACGGGATATTCGAAGTCGAGCTTGCCCAGCGCCTCGCCCTCCAGCGCCGCCGGCTCCGCCTCCACCGTGACGGGCGTGGGGGCCGCCGTGGCGGTCGGGAGGGGGGCGGGCGTCGGTGACACAACTTTTCCTATAACCATTCGCCAACCCACCGTATCCTTTTCCACTTTCTTGCGTCATAACATGTAGAGGCGGGCGAAAGCTTCTTACCTCTTTCAGCGTTTTCACGAGTCTTGATGTACGAAAACAGATGAGTCAGGAGGTCAATCTATGGTGGAAAAACGAAGGTGGGTACGGATAGCGGGGTTGGTGGCGCTCGTAGCGCTCGTCGCCGGGGCATTCAGCGCGTTCCCGGTTCTGGCCGAAGACGGGGAGGAGCCGGAGGACGACGTTATCAGCTACTTCTGCACCGTTCTTGAGGACGGATACGACGAGGCGGATGACCCGAAACATCCTGTCGGCGGCGCCCTTGCCAAGATGTACGACGTTGACTACGAGATGGTGATGGGCTGGTTCTGCGATGACGGCCTCGGCTTCGGTGAAATCATGCTCGGGCTCAGTACCGCCAAAGTCGCGGAGGCGGAAGAGCCTGGGATGTACATAGACCAGTATCTCGAAGGGGAGC